>JAZKDK010000057.1:0-52126 GCA_040387615.1 Pseudomonadota bacterium
CGGGCTTGAAGCCCGGCAGCATCTCGGTGACCGGCTTCCTGTCGTCGGTGATGGTGTCGCCAACGCGGGTGTCGGCGACTTCCTTGATCGCGGCGGTGATGAAGCCGATTTCGCCGGGCCCGAGTTCGTCCACCTGCGTCATCTTCGGCGTAAAGAAACCGACGCGTTCGACGTCGTAAGCCGCACCCGTGCCCATCATGCGGATGCGCTGGCCCTTTTTCATCACGCCATCGACGACGCGGATCAGGACAACGACGCCGAGATAGACGTCGTACCAGCTATCGACCAGCAGCGCCTTCAGCGTCGCGTCGCGGTCGCCCTTCGGCGGCGGCAGGCGGGTGACGATGGCTTCCAGCACGTCGGGAATGCCCAGACCGGTTTTCGCCGAGATCATCACGGCGTCGGAGGCGTCGATGCCGATCACGTCCTCGATCTGCTGGCGCACCTGTTCGGGCTCGGCGGCGGGAAGATCGACCTTGTTGAGCACCGGCACGATTTCGAGGCCTGCGTCGAGTGCATGATAGACGTTGGCGAGGGTCTGCGCCTCGACGCCCTGCGACGCATCCACCACCAGCAGCGCGCCTTCGCACGCGGCCAGCGAGCGCGAGACCTCGTAGGCGAAGTCGACGTGGCCCGGCGTGTCCATCAGGTTGAAAATGTAGGTGTTGCCGTCCTTCGCCTTGTAATTGAGGCGAACGGTCTGCGCCTTGATGGTAATGCCGCGCTCGCGCTCGATGTCCATCGAATCGAGCACCTGCTCCTTCATCTCGCGCGCCTCCAGTCCGCCCGTGGTCTGGATCAGCCGGTCGGCGAGGGTGGATTTGCCATGGTCGATATGGGCGACGATGGAGAAGTTGCGGATGTTGGAAATAGGGCTCGTTGTCATCGGCGGGGGATAGCATTCGCGCCTCCCAGCGGCAACAAAATTGGGCTGTTCCGGGGCTGACTTCTGCAGAAATCGCAATGATTTGCTGTTGCCGCCTGCGGCTTCGCGCTGCTAGCAACCGTTACCGATCACAGCCGATACGGGTCACTGGAATGTCCGACGCTTCATCGACCGAGACAGGACGCAGAACCGGAAAAAACCCCGGACCGCGCACCGGATTGCGGTCCCGGCAGAAGGCGCGCATGCGCCATGTGCCTGTCACCCGCCGCGTGGCGGCGTGGGTCGCCGCCGTCGCGCACGATCCCGGCACCAGCCTCAGATTCGTGATCGGTTTTGCGGTGGCGCATGCGCTGCTCTGGACCGTCATCCTCACCGCGCTGAAAAGCGCGCAGGACGTCCACATGGATGTCGCCGAGGCCTATGCCTGGGGACAGAAGTTTTTTCTCGGCTACGGCAAGCATCCGCCATTGGCGGGCTGGATCGCGGGCGTCTGGTTCCGGATCTTTCCGGTCACCGACTGGGCGACCTATGCGCTGGCGATGACGGTGACCGGGTTTGGCCTGGTGATCTGCTGGCTGATCGCGGTGCGCGTGGTTGATCACCGCCGCGCGATGTTCACGGTGGTGATGCTGGCGCTGTATCCAATCTTCACCTTCAAGGGCTTCAAGTACAATCCTGATCTCCTGCAACTCGTAACGTTGCCGCTGTTCGTGCTGGCCTATCTCAACGCTTTCGAGAAACGCAGCGTGCGTGCGGGCGTGTGGCTCGGGCTTGCAGCCGCGCTGGCGCTGATGACGAAGTACTGGGTGCTGACCATGATCGGGGCCGCCGGTCTGGCTGCGCTGATTCATCCCGACCGGATGCGCTTCCTGCGCTCGCCCGCGCCGTGGGTGGCCTTCGTTGCGTGTTTCGCCGGGATGCTGCCGCATCTGTGGTGGCTGAAACAGGCGGATTTCCTGCCGCTGATCTATGCCGACGATGTCTATGGCGGACGGACGTTCGGAACCACGCTGCGGCTGGCGTGGGTTTATCTCGCGCACAATATCGGGCTGCTGTTGATCCCCGTGGCGTTCGCGAGCATCGCGCTGGCGTGGAAGCTGCAGTGGTGGAAGTCGCTGCGGAGGAGAGGACTGGTCCGCGAGTTCATCGCGTCGGCCAAGCGCCCGTGGGTGCGCGGTCCCAATCCCGGCGTGTATCTTACGCAGGCGCGCCACATCTGGGTCATCCAGATTATCGTCGGGCTGGTGCCGCCGCTCGCCGCTGTGGTGTTCGGCATCTACATGAAGACCGACTGGGGAATCTCGCTGTTCTTCCTGGTGCCATTGGCGCTGGTCGCGCTGCCATCGCTGCGCGTGACGCAGATGGCGCTGATCCGGCTGATGTTCATGTGGCTGGCGTTCACGCTGATCATGCTGCTGATCTCGCCGATCATCGCGGCGCAGACCGTTCGGCGCGACGGCGACGCCGGCGTTCCATTTTCACCCAAGTCCGAATTCGCCCTGCAACTGACGGAAGCGTGGCGCGCGCGTTTCAACACGCGCTGGGCCGTGGTCGCGGGCACCACCGAGGTCGGCGAGCCGCTGACATTCTATAGTCCCGATCATCCGGCGCCGCTGACGCCGCGCGAAGTCTGGGGCTCGGGCCTGACCAGTCTCGAGGAGGCGACGCGGCTCGGCTTCATCGGCATCTGCGATCCGAGGGATAACCAGATTCACATTTGCGAGAAGTGGATGAACGACACCGCGCCGAACGCGGAGCGCGTCGATCTCACCTCGCGGCGCTATTTCCACGGAAAAGCGGGCCCGGCGGTGAAGTGGAAAATCTGGATCGTGGGGCCGGCGCGGCCGGACGACGAGAAGTAGAGGCTTTAGCTCGCTTCTTCCTCGCCGAACTTGTTGGCGAGCAGTTCGGTGATCGCGTCCATCGCCGCCTGCGCTTCGCGGCCGCTGGCGGCCACGCTGATCGTGGTGCCGATCCCGGCGGAGAGCATCATCAATCCCATGATCGAGGTGCCGCCCACGCTTTCGCCGTTGCGCGTGACAGTCAGTTCCGCGTCGAACTTTTCTGCAGTCTGCACGAATTTCGCGGAGGCGCGTGCGTGAAGGCCGCGCTTGTTGATGATGGGAAGTTCTCGGACGATAACGCCGCCGGACGAAGACTGTTGCTCCGGCGCGGTGCTCATTTGCCGGCGAGCACCCGGCTGGCGATCGTCACATACTTGCGGCCGGCTTCCTGAGCGGCGGCGATCGCATCGGGCAACGGTTTGTCGTCGCGGACCTTGGCGAGCTTGACCAGCATCGGCAGGTTGATACCGGCCAGCACTTCGACCTTCGGGCGGCTCATACAGGAGATCGCAAGGTTCGACGGCGTCCCGCCGAACATGTCGGTGAGAATCGCAACGCCGTCACCGCTGTCGACGCGCTTGACGGCCTCAATGATATCGCTGCGACACAGATCGGCATCATCTTCGGCGCCGATCGTGATCGATTCGATTTGTTTTTGCGGACCCATGACATGCTCAAGCGCTGCCTTGAACTCGTCGGCAAGACGCCCGTGGGTCACCAGTACTAGACCAATCATCCAAAACTCCTCGCGGGCGCTTTTTGATGCACCGCACGAAAGGGCCACATGTTGACCATCCAGAGCCCCGACGCAAGGGGGGATCTTGCCGCGTACCCCCTTAAAAAAGGTGTCCGCGCTGGCCGTCTTCAGTGGCGAAGGTACGGCTTATATGGCGAGGGAATGCTGTCGAGCAATCAGCCGAAGGTCGCGAGTTCGCTTTTGAAACCTTAAACTGTCGTAAGGAATGCCACAACCAGGGGGAGGGCGCTGTACCCCGGCGCCACCGGGATTCGCGGGATTTCCAGCCCGGAAACCTGCGTTTTCAGGGTTTGCGGCGGTGGCAGGCGCTCGGCGTCGGTGGCGTCGAGGTCGACCACCAATCCCACTGTGGCTTCGGCAACAAAGCCGATGGTCCTGATCCCCAGCCCGCGGATTTCGATCATTCCGGCCAGTTCAGGCACGCCCTGCACGAAAAGCCTCCCGTCGCCGACCGTCAGGCGAACGCGGTCGTCACCGATCAGGGTTCCTGCCGGGATCTGTCCTGTGCGCCCGGCGAGGATCAGATCGAACGCCAACCGGGATTTTCCGGACCCCGAGGGGCCGCGAATCAGGATGCCCTGGTCGCCGACCAGCACCGCCGAGGCATGGATGCTTGCGGGATCGCTGGCCATCAGATGGCGGGCAGCCGGACGGTGAAGCGCGCGCCGGCGATGCGCGCGTCGCCTTCGGCGTTGATCGGACCGGAGCGATTTTCCGCCCAGATGCGTCCGCCATGGGCCTCGACGATCTGCTTGGAGATCGACAGTCCGAGACCGGAATTCTGTCCGAAGCCCTGCGCCGGACGATCGGTGTAGAAGCGTTCGAAAATTTTCTCGAGTGCGCCGGGCCGGATGCCGGCGCCGTCATCGTCGATTACAATTTCGATCTCGGCTTTGAGACGGCGGCAGACGATGCGCACCTTGCCGCCCGGATGCGAGAACGATTGCGCGTTGCTTAAGAGATTCGCAATCACCTGGCCGAGCCGTGAGTCATGTCCCGGCACCGAGAACGTATCGTTCGGGCGGCCCTCGAACCGGACCTCGACGGTGACGTCGGTGCCGTGCTGGGTCTCGTTCGCGACCGAGACGAGGGTGTTGAGCAGGCGGCGCATGTCCACCGGCTCGACGTCCTGCCGCTGTAACTCGGCGTCGAGGCGGCTGGCGTCGGAAATGTCGGAGATCAGGCGGTCGAGCCTGCGCACGTCATGTTCGATGACGGCCAGAAGCCGCGAGCGGCTGTCGTCGGACCGCGCCAGCGGCAGCGTCTCCACCGCCGAGCGCATCGACGTCAGCGGATTCTTCAATTCATGCGCGACGTCGGCGGCGAAGCGCTCGATGCTCTCGATGCGGTTGTAGAGCGCCCCGGTCATGTCGCGCAGCGCGCGCGACAGATGGCCGATTTCGTCGCCGCGCGTCGAGAAATCCGGAATCTCCACGCGGGTCTTGATGCGGCGGCGGACCCGCTCGGCGCTGTCGGCGAGGCGGCGCATCGGGCCGGCGATGGTGCTTGCGAGCAGCAGCGACAGCAGGATCATCACGCCCGACGCGATGCCGAACACCTTGAGGATCGCGAGACGCTCGGCGGTCACCAGCTGGTCGATGTCGTCGCCCTGTGTCGAGAGCATGAGCGCGCCGTGGACTGCGCGGAAACGCTGCACCGGCACCGACACCGACACGATCACTTCGCCGCGGTCGTTGATCCGCACCATGCTGGCCTTGCGGCCGTCCAGCGCCTGCTGGACTTCCTGATAGCCGTTGCCGTTTTCCGGGCCCAGTTCGCGATACAGCGGCAGGTCGCCGCGATTGAGCCAGGTGCGGATCGCGATCATGGTTCTTTCGGCGAAGCCGGGCTTTTCGGCGTTGGGCGGCGCCAGTTCGAAGCGCATCACGTCGCCGCGGCCATAGAGATTGCGGCTGTCGAGCACCAGCACGCCGTCGCGGTCGTAAATGCGCGCGCGGGTCTTGGTCGGTGAAATCAGCCGCCGCAGCACCGGCGCGACGCGCTCGGGATTGATCGGGAAATCGATATTGCCGAGGGTTTCGTCAGTTGGGCCGTAGGTCTCGCCGGGCTTCAGGTCGAGCAGCCGGTCCGGATCGACGGTGATGGCGTTGGTCTCGACGGTGGCCGAGGCCGCGATCGCGCCGGAAATGATTTCGGCCTGCACCAGCAGGCTCTGCGCGCGCGCGTCGATCAGTCCGGCGCGGAATTGCGACAGATAGAGAATGCCCGCGAGCATCGCGAACAGGCCGATCAGGTTGAGGACGACGATGCGGCGGGTGAGGCTTGAGAACGTCAGCGCAGCGAAATAGCGGCCGGCACGCTTGACCAGTTCGACAGGACTGCTCCAGCCCCGGCCCGCGGTGTCCGATGCGGATGGCGCATCGGAAACCGGAGCGAGCGGCGGTGCGCCAACGTCGGCATCGTCGTCGTGATCGTGTTGCGTTCGATCAAGCAATGGCTAAACGCCCGATTGTTGGTTCGCGGTCGGCTCCTTATAGCACCAACCGGCATGCGGGTGACCCGTCAGTCCCCCGGCCGTGGCGCATGCCGAACGGTCAGGTTTCCTTGAACCGGTAACCGACGCCGTACAGGGTTTCGATCATCTCGAAATCGTCGTCGGCCGCCTTGAACTTCTTGCGCAGGCGCTTGATGTGGCTGTCGATGGTGCGGTCGTCGACATAGACCTGATCGTCATAGGCTGCGTCCATCAACGCGTTGCGGCTTTTCACCACGCCCGGGCGGGTCGCCAGCGCCTGCAGGATCAGGAATTCGGTGACCGTCAGCGTCACCGGTTCGTTCTTCCAGGTGCAGGTGTGACGTTCCGGGTCCATGCGCAGCAGGCCGCGCTCCAGCGCCTTGGCGTCCAGTTCCTTCGGGGTGGCGGCCGGATCTTTCGGCACCGCGCGGCGCAGCACCGCCTTGACGCGCTCGACCAGCAGGCGCTGCGAGAACGGTTTGCGGATGAAATCGTCGGCGCCCATCTTGAGACCGAACAGCTCGTCGATTTCCTCGTCCTTCGAGGTGAGGAAGATCACCGGCAGATCGGACTTCTGGCGCAGGCGGCGCAGCGTTTCCATGCCGTCCATGCGCGGCATCTTGATGTCGAGGATCGCGAGGTCCGGCGGGCTGGTCTTGAACCCGTCGAGAGCCGACGCGCCATCCGTATAGGTCATGATCCGGTAGCCTTCGGCTTCCAGCGCGATCGAGACCGACGTGAGAATGTTGCGGTCGTCATCGACCAGGGCGATTGTGGGCATGAGCCTGCTTTCCAAATCGAGTGTTGTGGGCGTAGCGACTGTGTACTGACCGGCGAGCCTGATGCCGTGAAATAAGGCGGTGGTCCGCATGCCAACGAGCAATGCAAGCTGGGCTGAAATGTGACCAAGTTCCTGATCTGAGCAATGATTGGAACTTGACGGTTATATAAGGCGATTGTTCCGGGATATAACCCTTTTCGCCGCAAAAAAGCCCGTTAACCAATGAAATCAGGCCCATAGATGGACCCCTCCACCGACGTCAAACCGGCCCGCCTGACCCGCTCGCTGCTCGGTCGCAGCCGTCAGGGCGCGCTGGCGACGCTGATGCCCCGGAGCGGCGATCCCTATTGCTCGCTGGTCGCCGTCGCCTCGCTGCCGGACGGCATGCCGATCCTGCTGATCTCGCGGTTGGCCGTTCACACAAAAAATATCCTGAGCGATCCGCGCGTCTCGCTGATGCTGGACGAGCGTGCGCCGGGCGACCCCCTGGAGGGCGCGCGCATCATGCTCGCGGGGACCGCCGAAGAGGCCAAGGACGATGGCGAATTGCTGAAGCGGCGTTATCTCGCGGCTCATCCGTCGGCTGAGGAGTTCGTGGGCTTTCGTGATTTCTCGTTCTTCAAAATTGTGCCGAAAGGCGTGCACCTTGTTGCGGGATTTGGCCGCATCGTCGATCTTGCGCCGCGCGATTTTCTCACCGATCTCGCCGATGCAGACGCGCTGCTTGAGGCCGAGCCGGATATCGTCGCGCATATGAATGCCGACCACGCCGACACCATGAATCTCTATGCGGTGAAATTGCTGGGGGCATCGCAGGGCGCCTGGCGATGCACCGGCTGCGATCCGGAGGGGCTCGACCTGCAGGATGACCGTCGCACGCTCCGGCTCGAATTCCCGGAGCGGATCGTCACGCCCGGCGCGCTGCGCCAAGCGCTGAAGGCGCTGGCGGACCGGGCGCGGGCAGGCGTGTAACGAACAGCCTGCCCGCGTAGTCCGATACTATGGATGCACGGCGATGGCGGAAATCTCCACCTTCGCATCCAGCGGCAGCCGCGCGACCTCGACCGTGGCGCGGGCTGGCGGCGCATTCTTGAAATACGTGCCATAGACCCCGTTCATTTTTCCGAACTCGTTCAGGTCTTTCAGAAACACGCCGGTCGAGACGACGTGATCCATGGTCAGGCCGTCGGCCGCGAGCACGGCTTTCAGATTGTCGAGCGCCATTTTGGTCTGTTCTTCGATGGTGCCGTTGACGAACTGCTTGGTCTTCGGATCGATCGAAACCTGTCCGGCCAGATACACGGTCTTCCCCGCGCGGATAGCCTGCGAGTACGGCCCGATCGCCGGCGGGGCATCCGGCGTTGAAATCACTTTCTTCTCCTGCGCGGTGGCCGCGCCTACCATTGCCAACATCATAACGCTCGACACAACGCTCAAACATTTACGCATCAGACGCTCCCCGTGCTGCCGTTTCCGCGCGCGATCGCGCGCGGTTATGCCGCCGATTACATCGGCGCGCCGCGACGGGAACAAGGTCGCCCTCCAGCGGCATCGCGCCGCGCCAGCCGCATCTGCCGCACTGCGGCAAGCTTCCGAGGGGGCGGGACAACCCTGCGCAGAGCCCGCCAAGCCCGTGAAATTCAATCCGTTTTCGCTGGTCCCCGCGATCTTTACCGCATTATGACGGATCGACTTGGCAAGCCGCGCGTTGCCCACTAATAAGTCGCCGGATTGAGGCCCGGGAGCTATGATCCCCGGCATCCGCGACAGGGGCGTTTGGCGAATAGCCGCGCGAAACGATACGCGGTCTTTTTGGGAGATTCTGACAGTGCAAGAGACGGGTGTGCGCAACGGTGCCTTTGGCGCCGATAAATTCGGTTTCAAAAATCTCAAACAGGTGAACTGGAATCTCGGCACCGCGCCGCTCTACGAGCACTCGCTGCGCAACAATGAAGCCGAGCTGTCAGCCGGCGGTGCGCTTGTCGCAGAGACCGGCGTGTTCACCGGCCGCTCTCCGAAAGACAAGTTCACGGTGCGCGATGCGCTGACCGACAAGACCATGTGGTGGGGCGGCAACCAGTCGATCACCTCCGAACAGTTCGAAGCGCTGTATCAGGATTTCCTCAAGCACTGCGAAGGCAAGAGCCTGTTCGCGCAGGATCTCTACGGCGGCGCCGATCCGAAATTCCAGATCAAGACACGCGTGTTCACCGAAATGGCGTGGCACTCGCTGTTCATCCGCACGCTGCTGCGCCGTCCCGAGATGGCCGAGCTTGCGAGCTTCGCGCCAGAACTGACCATCGTCGATCTGCCGAGCTTCCGCGCCGATCCGAAGCGTCACGGCTGCAAGTCCGAAAACGTCGTCGCGATCGATTTCACCCGCAAGATCGTCCTCATCGCAGGCAGCCAGTATGCCGGCGAAATGAAGAAGTCGGTGTTCACGACGCTGAACTACTTCTTGCCTGCGCAGGGCGTGATGCCGATGCACTGCTCGGCCAATGTCGGCCCGGACGGCGACAGCGCTATCTTCTTCGGCCTCTCCGGCACCGGAAAGACCACGCTCTCGGCCGATCCCAATCGCACGCTGATCGGCGACGACGAGACGGGTTGGGGTCCGGATGGCATCTTCAATTTCGAAGGCGGCTGCTACGCCAAGACCATCAAGCTGTCGCGCGAAGCAGAACCAGCGATTTATGACGCCAGCATCTGCTTCGGCGCTGTGCTCGAGAACGTCGTTCTCGATCCGGTCACGCGCGAGCCAGACTTCGACGATGGCTCCAAGACCGAGAACACCCGTTCGGCGTACCCATTAGAGGCGATCCCGAATGCCTCGCTGACCGGCCGCGCCGGTCATCCGAAGAATCTGGTGATGCTTGCCGCCGACGCGTTCGGCGTGATGCCGCCGATCGCCAAGCTGACCCCGGCGCAGGCGATGTATCACTTCCTTTCGGGCTACACCGCGAAGGTCGCGGGCACCGAGCGCGGTCTCGGCAACGAGCCCGTGCCGGAATTCTCGGCCTGCTTCGGCTCGCCGTTCCTGCCGCGCGATCCGGCCGAATACGGCCAGCTTCTGAAGGAGCTGATCGCCAAGCACAACGTCGATTGCTGGGTGGTCAACACCGGCTGGACCGGCGGCAAGTACGGCACCGGCAGCCGCATGCCGATCAAGGTGACCCGCGCGCTGCTGACTGCGGCGCTGAACGGCTCGCTGCGCAACGCCCAGTTCCGCACCGACAAGTACTTCGGCTTCGCGGTGCCGACGGCTCTCGAAGGTGTGCCGAGCGACATTCTCGATCCGGTCAACACCTGGAAGGACAAGGCCGAGTTCGACAAGACCGCGCGCGCGCTGGTCGGCATGTTCCAGAAGAACTTCGAGCAGTTCGAAAAGCAGGTCGATGCGGACGTCCGCGCCGCCGCCCCCGAGGTCAAACTCGCGGCGGAGTGAGTTCCTTCACTCCGGTTTTAACGTATAAAAGGGCGGCTTACGGGCCGCCTTTTTTGTTAGCCGTACCAGATGGAGACGATGGAATGAAAATCAGCGCCCGCAATCAGCTCAAGGGAAAGATCGTCGCCATCGACCACGGCGTCACCACCAGCCATGTGAAGATCGACGTCGGCGGCGGCAGCATCATTACCTCGGCTATCACCAAGGCCTCGGTTGAGGACCTGAAGCTCGAAGTCGGCAAGCAGGTCTACGCGATCGTCAAGGCAAGCGACGTCATGGTGGGCATCGACTGAGAGCGGCCAGAGGATTGTCATGATCCGCATCGACCGGCGATCGTTCGTTGCCGGCGCCAGCATGATGATGCTGGCGCGGCCGGCGCACGCCGCGCGCGCGGTCACGGATTCCGCCGGCCGCACGGTCAGGCTGCCCGACCGCGTCGATCATGTGTTCGCAGCGGGTGGTCCTGCCTCGGTGGTGGTCTATGCGATGCGGCCGGAGACCATGGTGGGCTGGCCGCGTGCGCTGCGTGCCGACGAGCGCCCGTTCATCGTACCGGCCCAGCGCGATCTGCCGGAAGTGGGCTTGCTGACCGGGCGCGGCGACACCGCCAATGTCGAAACCGTGCTGAAGATGAAGCCGGACCTGATCGTCGACTATGGCTCGGTGCGGCAGACGTTCGCGACGCTGGCCGACAGTGTGCAGCAGCGCACCGGCATTCCCTATGTGCTGATCGACGGGCGTTTCGAGGCGGCGGCCTCGTCGTTTCGGCTGCTCGGCACCATCTTCGGCGTGCCCGAGCGTGGCGAAGTGCTGGCGAAATACTCCGACGATTTGTTCAAGAACCTCGATACGACACTCAAGGGCATTGCGGAGGACCAGCGTCCGCGGGTTTATCTCGCGCGCGGCCCGGACGGACTTGAGACGGGGCTCAGAGGTTCGATCAACACCGAGATCATCGAGCGGGCCGGCGGGCGTAATGTCGCCGACGCGCAGGACCAGCGTCGCGGCATCGCCAATGTGTCGCCCGAACAGATTCTCGCGTGGAATCCCGACATCATCATCACATGGGATCGCAACTTTCACGACAAGCTTGCCAAGAGTGGCGATCCGTTGTGGCAGGGCATCAAGGCGGTCAAGGACGGCCGCGTCTATCTCGCTCCGACCGCGCCGTTTGGCTGGATCGACCGGCCACCGTCGATCAACCGGCTGATCGGGCTGCGCTGGCTGGCCAATCTGTTTCACGGCGCGCGCTTTCCATTCGACATCCGGCAGGACACGCGCGCCTTCTACAAGCTGTTCTATCATGTCGATGTCACCGATGCCGATCTCGATACATTGATTGCATGGGCGGACGGCAAGCCGCCTTCACTCCCGGCGCGCCGATGACGGCACAGCGGGCAGCATCGCGAGTCTCCTGGATCATTCCCGGCCTCGCGTTGCTGGCGGTTGCCGTCGCCGTGATTGGTCTCACCGTCGGCGCGTTTCCCATAACGCTCGATGGATTCTTCCGCGCGCTGAAAAATTTCTGGTCCGGCGATCTGCCGCAAACATCCGAGCAGCGGGTGCTGTTCGGCATTCGCGGTCCGCGCGTGCTGGCGGGCCTGATCGTCGGAGCAGCGCTCGCGGGCGCGGGGGTTGTCTATCAGGGATTGTTTCGGAATCCGCTGGTATCGCCCGATGTGCTCGGCGTTTCGGCGGGCGCGGGTCTTGGCGCGGTGATCGGCATTTTCCTGTCGCTGCCGGTGTTCGCGATTCAGATGCTCGCCTTCGGCGGCGGCCTTGCAACCGTCGGGCTCGTCTATCTGGTCGCGGTGGCCGTGCGCGGGCGCGATCCGACACTGGTGCTTGTACTCGGCGGCGTGGTGGTCGGCGCGCTGGCGGGCGCGGCGATTTCATTGCTGAAGATTCTGGCGGACCCCTACGATCAGCTTCCGGCGATCACGTTCTGGCTGCTCGGCAGTCTCGCCAGTGTGCGCGGCGGCGATCTGTGGAACGTTATGCCGGCGGTGTTGATCGGCCTGGTGCCGCTGGTGCTGTTGCGCTGGCAGATCAACGTGCTGTCGCTCGGCGATGAGGAAGCCAAATCGCTCGGCGTCGAATCCGGGCGGCTGCGCGTGGTCGTGATCGCCGCGGCGACGCTGATTACCGCGAGCGTGGTGGCGATCTCGGGCGTGATCGGTTGGGTCGGCCTCGTCATCCCACATATCGCGCGCATGCTGGTCGGTCCGAACTTCGAGCGGCTTCTGCCGGCAGCGATGCTGATGGGGGCGAGTTATCTGGTGCTGGTCGATACGCTGGCGCGATCGCTGGGACGCATTGAAGTGCCGCTGGGCATCCTGACGGCGGTGGTCGGTGCGCCGTTCTTTCTGTGGCTCTTGTGGCGCGGCCGGCACGGGTGGTCGTGATGCGTCTCATCGCCCGCGATCTCGCATTCGGTTATCCCGAACGGCCTGTGGGGCGGAATCTCGATCTGACCGTCGAGACCGGCGAAGTGCTGTGTTTGCTCGGGCCGAACGGGTGCGGCAAGACCACATTGTTCAAGACGCTGCTCGGCCTGCTGCGTGCACAGGATGGCCGCGTTACGCTCGGCGATGATGCGCTGGCCGATTTGCCGCGCGCGGAGATCGCGCGGCGCATCGCCTATGTGCCGCAGGCGCAGGACACCGCGTTTCCCTACACCGCGTCCGATCTGGTGCTGATGGGCCGGGTCGCGCATCGCGGCGTGTTCGCCGCGCCGACGGTGGAAGACCGGAAAATTGCGCAGCAGTCGCTCGCCGAACTTGGCATCGCCGGGCTGGCCTCGCGCGAGGTGACGACCTTGTCCGGCGGGCAGCGCCAGTTGGTGATCGTGGCGCGGGCGATGGCGCAGGCGGCACCCTTGATTGTGATGGACGAGCCGACGGCCAGTCTCGATTTCGGCAATCAGGTCGCTGTGCTGGCGGAAATCCGCAAACTCGCCGCGCGCGGCAGCGGCATTGTTCTCTCGACGCATGATCCCGATCAGGCCTTTGCCGTGGCGAGCCGCGTCGCGCTGATGCAGGACGGCGTGATCGTCGCCCAAGGAACGCCGTCCGAGGTGCTCACTGCCGAGCGGCTGAAGGCGGTGTACGGTGTCGATGTCACGGTCGAGCGGCTGGCCGGCGGGCAGACGGTCTGCGCGCCGGTCTATCCGCGCTGAACATTCGCGTGTTTGAATCAGAAAGGGCGGCTCATCGAGCCGCCCTTTCCTTGCGAGACGTATCGGCGACGTACGAACTCAGCGCGCGGTCGCGGTCGTGGTGCCGGTGGTCTTGCCGGTGGCGACGTTCAGGACCGATCCGTTCTGGAGGTCGATCCGGTAGGCCTCGCGCAGCACGTTTCCGGCGAAGCCGAGTTCGACAATGGAAATCGTCTTGAACGAGACCGGGATGCCATCGGGCAGGATCTGGTTGAACTCAGCCGCCGCCTGATCGAAGTCCTTCTTCAATTCCGGCGTGAACTTCACGTTGCTGTAAACCAGTGTGTTGTGCGGATTGTGCGAACGCAATTCCTTGCCGTCCTTCACGACGTTGACGCCGCTGACGCCGACAGTCTTCACCAAATCCTTCGCGGCATCGCTCATGACGGCATAGACCGGCCCCGTGCAACGCGGCAGAGGGCCGTCGCGCAGCGGTGCGAGGGCTGCGGTGGCGGCGGTGTTGAGCGCCATCATGGCTTCAAAGTCCGCACCTTCCTTGACGATGCCGAGGTCGACCCACCATGGCTGTCCCGCGCCCTTGGCGGCTTCGGTGTTGTAGAAGTTTTTCAGGGTGACGTTGAGCACGCCCGGCAGCTTCGGCAACGCCTTCAGCATTTTCTCGGGCGTCGTTGGGTCCGCGCTATGAATGTGGACGACGGTCACATGCGGAATGTTGAACCGGGCGGCCTCGTCTTCGAGTTTCGCGTTCAGGAGCTTCTCACGCAGCAGACCCTTGACGGTTACGTCGATGACGTCGTTGGTTTCTTTCGGCAGCGTGTAGACGAGGCCGAAGGTGCGGGCGTGCGGACGGAAGGCCGGCGACGACAGCGAGCTGTTGTCGACCTCGGCCTGCGCGGCAAATGCAAACACCGATGCTGCGGCTGCGACGGCAACGGTCGCGAGCCGATGGGACAATTTCTGAATCATGGACAATCTCCGATTGGTGAGCATGCTCATCAGAACCGGAAATCGCGGTGGGACCGCAGGGACTAGCGCCGGATCGCGAGCAGGTGGCCGGACCATGGACTGTGAATATGACAGCTGGATTGGGCCACCACCCGGCGCGCTGCGGCAATTCGCCTCTCATCGCGGGCGGAGCAGGCTTTCAGGCCTTGAAGTACACGGCCTGTGAGGTGGTCGCGAGCAGGCGTCCGCTCGGGCTCCACAACTCGCCGGTCTGGTCGGCGAAGCTCTTGTGAAAGACATTCGCGTCGGCAGCGCCGAGCACCATCGTGATGTCTTCGGCGGCCAGATCAGCGGCATCGGCATGAAATGCTGTCGTCATCGATACTGTGCCGATCGGTACGATCGTGCCGCGGACATGGAAGATGCGTGCGAAGAACGTGTCGGACATCGACAGCAGCGACAGGAAATCGATCCGCCGGGGCGTGGTGTCGCTGAGCCACATTCTGGAATAGGCGCTCGCCGGCACATCGTGCGGGGTCTTGCTGTAGCCCGGTGCACCCTCCACGAAGCGAAACTGATACTGCCGCACCCAGGCGGCGATGCCGCTGTCTGGCAACGGTTTGATGGTGTCGAACGGAGGGGACTCCGGCATCGTCGCCGATTGATGCGACCATGAAGGGCGGCGAACCGCGAACACGGCGGTCATGAATGCCGCGACGCCATCGTCTTGCAGCAGTTCGACCATCCAGTGCTGCGTCGAGCGGGTCGCCTTCATCAGGCGCACGGTGAGATCGAAGCCGCCGCTCGCCACCGGCGCGCACAGGTTCACGGTGACCGACAGCGGATCGCCGATGCGCTCCGGCTGCACCATGATTGCGCGCAGCATCGTTGCGGCGGTGGCGCCGCCGAAGGGGCCGACGAAGGCGAAATAGTCCGCGCTGGCCATGCCGCGCCAGCGGCCATCCACAGAGGTGACCTGCGTGGCGCGGTCGAACGGATGGGCGGTGTCGTTCATGGCGGTTTCAGGCGTCTTCTCAAGCATCGATAGCTTCCACATGCGGGCTGAACTTTGCGCAGGACGGGAATTGAATTCAATGACGTGCGAGGTAATAGCGGGCATGCGTGCGGATGCCGGACGTCGCGGCCTGTGCTAGATTGACGCGGTATGTCGAACAGGGGAGGTCAGGATGACAATGGCTTTCGCGCGCGTACTCTCCGCAATGCTGGTGATCATGGCTCCGGGCATGGCCTTTGCCGGGCCGGTGGAGGAGGCGAATGCGGTGATCGACCGCTGGTCGGCAACCTACAGCGCCAACGACCGTGATGCGCTGGTGAAGCTTTATACGCCGGATGCCATTCTGCTCGGCACCACCAGCCCGATCGTTTCGAAAGGAACCGAGGGGCTTCAGAAATATTTCGAGGCGTTGCCGGGCAGCGGGCGAAAGAACGCCATCACCGAGCGTTACACCATTGTGCTCAACGACGACGCCGTGGTCGGCACCGGCCTCTATACGTTTAGCCGTGCGGCGGAGAACGATACGCCGCGGCCGTCGCGCTTCACCATGCTGGTGGTCAAGCGGGACGGCAAATGGATGATCGCGCATCACCATTCCTCGCCGCGCGCGGAGACGCGGCAATAGCCGTGCCTCAGACGCTATACCAAGGGCGAGGAACAAATTAAGAACACTTTAGCAAGTCATTGATATATCATTGTGATTCGGCGCATCGCGCCACCACATCTAGGGTCTGTCATCGGTCTTGAGGACTACATGTCCAATATCGCTTTCGACAACACGGCGCTGACGCGCATTGCGGACTTCGCCCGGACGCTCTCCCGTCTCCATACCGCTGCCCGCACGCGGCTGGTGGATGACGACCATATCGACCGCGAGTTCAACGCGGTCTGCATGTCGGTGTGGGGTTACACCACCGACGATTTCAGCGATGAGCTGTTCTCGCTGAAGGATCACGAATTCCTCGATTCACTGGACGAGGCGCGGGCGCGCATCTTCGCCGCTGAACACGGCTACGATCTGGTCGACGACACCGGCATTCTGACCGACTGGTGGGGCTATTGCTGGATGATCCTGGCCGAACATCGCGGGCTGCTGACGCCGGAGATCAAGGCGCGGGCGCGCATGGAGATGGAAGAGAAGTATCTCGCCGCACCGAACGTGATCGGCGTCATCGTCGGACGGTGAGTTCGTATTACATCCGCGCGCGGGGCTTCGGTGCGGCGGCCTTCGGCGACGGCGCGACAGCAGCCTGCGGCGCTTCGGGCTGTGCGAGCGCTCCGGTGATGTCTTGCGACGAATAGGTGTCTTCGGGAATTTCAGCAGACACCGGCGCGACTTTCATTTCACCGAGCCGCGCGCGCAGCTCCGATGTCAGGCCCGGATAATTGTTGACCGGCGTGAACTGCGCGATCTGGCCGTTGGCGGAATTCGTTCCCGAGTAAGCGACAAGCCCGCTCGAGGTGGCGACGATGTCGCCGGAACGCAATGTCGTGTCGAGCGACAGATCGACCGGCGCGAGACCCGCCGGGTCGCGGCCGTTGCAAGTGCAGTCCGCCTTTAGCGCCTTGCGATAGGCGAAGGCGTTCGGCGTGTCGACATAGCGCTCGCCCATATTGCCGACGGCGTAGTCGATGCTGTTGCCGGAGAACACCTTGGTCTGGCTGGCCGGGCAGAACGACTGGCACATCTGCGCAGGCGTGCCGCCGCCGCGCGAGGTCAGCGGGAAATACCGGCCGTCGCAGCTGCGCACGCAATAGGTGGTGAAGCGTCCGCCGGACGAAGCCGACGGGGCGGGCGCGGGATTTGGATTGGACAGGCCGAACGGATCGGCGAAGGCATTGCTCGGCGGCTGCTGCGGCGCTTGCCGCTCAGGCTTGTCACCGCCAAACAGGAAATCGAAAATGCCGGCGGACGCCATGCGCGGTGCAAACACCACGGGCATTGCCAGCATGAGGGCAAGAACAAGCGTCATGCGGCGCCGCACGCGCGAAATACGCAACTGTTTACGCAACTTTGGCCTCACTCACGCAACGCTGACGCCCGCAGCAAGCTTATGCCGCAGCGTCAACGACCTTAAGGCGCGATGGTAAACGCGAGGTTAGGAGCGCGATTGCTGAAGGTGTGCTTCGCGCAACTTGACCATGACATGAAGGGTGAGGTTGGTCGGCGTCGCAATGCCGAGCTCCGTTCCCTTCCGCACTACATAGCCATTCAGATAGTCGATCTCGGTGAGCTTGCCGCGCGCCAGATCCTGAGCGGTGGAGGAATACTGGCCGGGGACCGCGTCGGCGAGTGCAAAGACGGCCTGCTTCACATTGGCCGGAATCGAAATGCCTGCCGCGTGCGCGACTGCAAGGCACTCATCGATGGCGCTCTCGATGACATCAGCGACGCCCCTGACCTTGAGCATCGCGCCATAGGGAAGTTGGGCGACCGCTGACACGGCGTTGTAGGCGCAATTGGTGATGAGCTTGGCCCACAGATCGCTGATGACGTTGTCCGAGACCGTTGTCGGTATCGCGGCGTCGCTGAACTGCCGCGCGATGTCCGCGCTGGCCGGTGACGTGCCGATAATCAGTTCGCCCCGTCCGTGGTGTTTGACATAGCCCGGGCCTGCCATCTCGGTGGCGACGTAGACGACGGCGGGAACAGCGATTTGGCGGATCATTGCCTGCAACCGCTCGGCATTGTCCACGCCGTTCTGAAGACACAGCACCGTGGCATCAGATTTCAGATAGGGGGCGATCGACTGTCCCGCGGATTCGGTGTCCGCCGATTTTACGCAGAACAGCACAACATCTGCGCCTGCGACACCCGATGGCTCAAGGGTGGCCTGCACCGGAACAGCGCCGCTGAAGTTGCGGCTGTCAAACCTCAGGCCATGCTGTTGGATGGCTTCGACGTGCTGAGGCCGCGCGATCAGGGTCACATCGTGCCCGGCGCGCGCCAGCATCGCGCCGAAGTAGCAGCCGACGGCTCCCGCCCCCATCACCGCAATTTTCATCCGGTCTTCTCCGCCGTGTTCGAAATCGAGGTTCGCGCCTACGGTTTAAAAAACAGAAACGTCGCCAGCACGAATGTCGGCACCAGCACCAGCACCGACCAAACCATGAAGCCGAAGAAGCTCGGCATCTTCACACCAGCCTGCCGCGCGATGGCATAGACCATGAAGTTCGGCGCGTTGCCGATATAGGTGTTGGCGCCCATGAAGACCGCGCCGGACGAGATCGCGGCCAGCGTTGCAGCCTTCGCCCCCATCAGCACCTGCGGATCGCCGCCCGCGAGCTGGAAGAACACGAGGTAAGTCGGCGCGTTGTCGAGGAACGACGACAGGATGCCGGTCAGCCAGAAATAGGCGGCGGCATTGTTGCTGCCGTCGGCGTTGGTGACGAGGCCGAGCAGGGCGGCAAACGGTCCCTGCGCACCCGCCTGCAGCATCGCCATCACAGGCACGATGCAGATGAAGATGCCCGCGAACAGGATCGCCACTTCCTGGATCGGTCCCCACGAAAACCCGTTGGCTTCGCGATCCGATTTACGCGTCAGCGCCAGCGACCAGATGGTCACGATAATGAAGATCACGTCGCGCAGCAGATCCTGAATTCGCAACTCAACACCGGCGACGAAGAATGAAACGCCGGGCTTCCACTGCGCGCTCATCAGGATCGCGGCGATGATGACTGCGATCAGCAGCAGGTTGATCTTGCCGTGGAGCTTGAGCGGCGAGTCGGGCGTCGGGTCCTTCTTCTGTGTAAAGCGGCCCTCGCGGTGATGCATGTAAAGATCGATCGCCATGAAAATGGCGAGAACGACACCGCCGACGAACAGCGTTTCCTGCCAGAGATGTTTCGTGGTCCAGAAGAAATCGACGCCCTTGAGGAAGCCGATGAACAGCGGCGGATCGCCGAGCGGCGACAATGCACCGCCGATGTTGGCGACGAGAAAAATGAAGAACACCACGACATGCGCGTTGTACCGGCGACCGTCGTTGGCGCGGATCAGCGGCCGGATCAGGATCATCGCCGCACCGGTGGTGCCGACGATGCTGGCGATTACCGCGCCGAAAGCGAGCAGCAGCGTGTTGGTGAACACGCTGTCGCGCAGGTTGCCTTCGAGATAGATGCCGCCGGCGGCCACGAACAAAGCCAGCAGCAGCAGGATAAACGGCATGTACTCAAGGAACGCGGTGTGCGCGAGCGTCGTCGTCACAGTGGAAACATCGGCGGTCGCGAACAGCGGGATGACGATCAGTGCCGCCCAGAACGCAGTGAACTGGCCGTAGTGATGCTCCCAGACGTGGGGATAGAACACGGGGCCGGTGGCGATACACAAAAGAATGCCGACGAACGGCAGCGCCCAGAGGATCGACAATTTCGCGCCGTCCAGTCCTTCGGCGGCGAAGGCGGCATCCGGCCACAGCAAAAGCAAAGCAGCGGCAGCGGCAAGCCGATGCGAAACGGGGCGCGACAACAAATGTCAGCCTTTCAAAAACTCGCCCGCCTTGTAGAGCGCGCGGAACGGAATGCCGGCTTCAGCAAATGCTTCGGTCGCGCCTTCGTCGCGGTCGACCATGGTAAAGACCAGCACGACTTCGCCGCCTGATTCCTTGACTGCATCCACGGCCTTGATCGCTGAACCGCCAGTGGTGGTGACGTCCTCAACGATGACGATGCGCTTGCCGCTCAGGCTTTCGCCCTTGGCGAGACCTTCGACTGCGAGCCGCGCGCCGTGTTCCTTCGGCTTCTTGCGCACGAAGAAGGCCGCGATGGGATGTCCCTTGAGCCATGACAGTTGCGCGATGGCGCCGGCGATCGGCACCGCGCCCATCTCGAGGCCGCCGATATAGTCGATCTGATCGTCCTTCAGCGCGTCGAGCGACAGTTCTGCGAGCAATGCGGCGCCTTCCGGATCGAGCATGGTGGGCTTCAGGTTGAAATAGAAATCGCTCTTGCGGCCTGACGCCAGCGTGATTTCGCCGCGCCCGAACGAGCGTTTGCGAATGATGTCGGCGAGACGGGCGCGGGACGCTGATTTGGACAAGGCGATCTCTTCAGGCTATGGGGAATTTCGCGGATTTTACCTCTCGCGACGTGGACATTCCACAGCCGATCGCCCACCGTCAACAGCGCAAGATCAATAAAGGCAGCAAATGACCATCGACCTCTACACCTGGAATACGCCCAACGGCCGCAAGATCAGCATCGCACTCGAGGAAATGGGCCTGCCCTACAAGGTGCATTCCATCAACATCTCCAAGGACGAGCAGTTCGCGCCGGATTTTCTCAAGATCAGCCCGAACAACAAGATCCCCGCCATCGTCGATCCGGACGGTCCGCACGGCAGACCGGTCAGCATTTTCGAATCCGGCGCGATCCTCCTGTACCTTGGCGAGAAGACCGGACAATTCCTGCCGAAGGATCTGGGCGATCGCATCCCGGTGCTGGAATGGCTGATGTGGCAGATGGGCGGCTTCGGGCCGATGCCGGGCCAGGTGCATCATTTCATCGCGCTGGAGAACGAGCAGGACCGCCGCTACGGCCTCGAGCGGTTCATGAAGGAAACGCGCCGGCTCTATGGTGTGCTGGACCGGCGCCTTGAGGGGCGTGAATTTGTCGCGGACAAATTATCGGTGGCCGACTTCGCCATTCTCGGCTGGGCGTGGCGGCACGAGCGTCACAAGGTCGCGCTCGCCGATTTTCCGAACGTGAAGCGCTGGTACGCGACGATGATGGCGCGGCCGGGCGTGACGAAGGGGCTTGAGGTAAAGCTGGGTTAGTTTCTTTTTCCCTCTCCCTTGTGGGAGAGGGGGCTGAGCGGCGGAGCCGCGAAGCGGGTGAGGGGTATGGATGTCACAGCAAGATTGTGACCCCTCACCCGGCTCAATCTCGCTACGCTCGATTTTCGCGGGGACGACATCGTAATGGGAGCAACGGCTGCCGCCCTAATGCGCCTCGTCCCAGTTGCTGGCCGCTCTGGCATCGACCTGCAACGGCACCGACAGCGATACCGCCGGGAACGGCGCGTCCTGCATCACATGCTGAACCACCGGCAATGTCGCCGCGACTTCATCGTCCGGCACCTCGAAGATCAGTTCGTCGTGCACCTGCAGCAGCATCTGCGCTGACAGCTTCTTTTCGGCGAGTGCGTCCTCCATCCGGATCATGGCGCGGCGGATGATGTCGGCAGCGGAGCCTTGCAGGCGGGCATTGATCGCGGCGCGCTCGTTGAAGGAGCGAACCGACGGATTGCTCGCCTTGATGTCCGGATAGTGACATTTGCGGCCGAAGATCGTCTCCACATAGCCATGCTCGCGGCAGAAATCGCGCGTCGCGTCCATGTAGGCGCGGATGCCGGGGAAGCGCTCGAAGTATTTCTTGATATACGCGCCGGCTTCCTCGCGCGGAATGCCGAGCTGGTTGGCGAGGCCGAACGCCGAGATACCGTAAATGATACCGAAGTTAATCGCCTTGGCGCGGCGGCGCACTTCGGACGGCATGTCCTTGATCGGCACGCCGAACATTTCCGAGGCCGTCATGGCGTGAATGTCCAGCTTGTCCTGGAATGCCTGCTTCAGCGACGGGATGTCCGCGATCTCCGCCAGCAGCCGCAGTTCGATCTGCGAGTAATCCGCCGAGACCAGCTTGTTGCCCTTGGCGGCGATGAAGGCCTTGCGGATCTTGCGGCCGTCCTCCGTGCGCACCGGAATGTTCTGCAGGTTCGGTTCGTTGGATGACAGTCGCCCGGTGGTGGTCGCGGCGAGCGCGTAGGTCGTGTGCACGCGATGGGTTTGCGGATTGACGTATTCCGGCAATGAGTCGGTGTAGGTCGATTTCAGCTTGGTGACCTGTCGCCATTCCAGCACATGTTTCGGGAATTCATGTCCGGCTTCGGCAAGCTCGTCGAGAATCTGTGCGGAGGTCGACCATGCGCCGGTTTTGGTTTTTGCGCCGCCCGGCAGGCCCATCTTGCCGAACATGATGTCGCCGAGCTGCTTCGGGCTGCCCGGGTTGATCGGCTCGCCGGCCATCTTCTGAATTTCGGCTTCGACGCGCGCGGCGGTCTGTGCGAACTCGCCGGACAGACGCGACAATACTTGTCTATCGATGGAAATGCCGCGCCGCTCCATCCGCGCGAGCACGGGGACCAGCGGACGCTCCAGCGTCTCGTAGACGGTGTTGACGCGATAAGCCATCAGGCGCGGCTTCAGCACGCGCCACAGCCGCAGCACAATGTCGGCGCGCTCGGCAGCGTATTCGGTCGCTTTGTCGACCGGCACCTGATCGAACACGATGCGGTTCTTTCCGGTGCCGGTCAGTTCCGTGAAACCGATGGCCTTGTGGCCGAACCAGCTTTCGGCCAGCGACTCCTGATCGTGTTTGGTGCGGCCTGCGTCGAGCACGTAGGAAATCAGGATCGTGTCATCGATCGGCGCCATGTCGATGCCGTGCTGCGCGAGCACCACGGTGTCGAACTTCAGATCGTGGCCAATTTTGAGAACGCCGACATCCGTGAGCAGCGGTTTGAGCGCGGCCAGCGCGTCGGCGGCCTTGATCTGGTCGGACGCAAGCCCGCCGGCGAACAGCCCCGAGCCGTCGCCGGGCTTGGTATGCGCCAGCGGCACATAACAGGCCTCCCCGACGCCGGTCGCGAGCGAGATGCCGCAGATCTCCGCCTGCATCGGGTCCGCGCTGGAGGTCTCAACCGTTATGGCAACCTGACCGATGTCGAAAGCGCGCGCGATCCGCCGCTGCAATTCATCGATGGTCTTGATCGTCGCGTAGGCGGCGCGATTGAACTTGGCGCTGCGCGCTTCCGCGGCGCGCGCATCGGCCAGCGCCTTCGGGGTTTGAGGTCCCGCGCTATTGGTCGCGGGTTGCTTCGGTTGCGGCGTCGATCCCGCCCATTGACCGGCGCTGGACGTTCCCCCCGACGTGCCTTTGGCGAACAGGTCAGGCTCGCCGCCTAGCGGCGGTGTCGCGGGAGAACTCGCCGCCACATCGGCCGGCGCGAACGAACTCTTCATGCTGGCGTCGGCTTCGACGTCCGACGGATCGATCTGCGCGTATTCCGCCACGCGCCGCGTCAGTGTGGAAAATTCCATCGCCTTGAGAAATGAGATCAGCTTGCGCGAATCCGGCTCGTGCACGGCCAAGTCATCAAGCGGGACGTCGAGCGCCACATGATCGTCGAGTTGTACGAGTTTCTTCGAGATGCGCGCCTTCTCGGCGTGCTCGATCAGCGCCTCGCGCCGCTTCGGCTGCTTGATCTCTGGCGCGCGCTTGAGCAGCGTTTCAAGGTCGCCGTATTCGGTGATGAGCTGCGCGGCGGTCTTGATGCCGATGCCCGGCACGCCGGGCACGTTATCGACGGAATCGCCCGCCAGAGCCTGCACCTCGACCACCTTCTCGGGCGGCACGCCGAATTTTTCGATCACCTCGGGAATGCCGATGCGGCGATCCTTCATGGTGTCGTACATCGACACGCAATCGGTTACGAGCTGCATCAGATCCTTGTCGCTGGAGACGATGGTCGCCGTCGCGCCGCGCTCGCAGGCTTCGCGTACATAGGTGGCGATCAGGTCGTCGGCCTCGAAGCCGGACTGCTCGAGGCATGGCAGGTCGAATGCGCGCACCGCTTCGCGGATCAGCGCGAACTGCGGAATGAGATCATCGGGCGCGGGCGGACGCTGCGCCTTGTACTCCGGATAGAGTTTGTTGCGGAACGTGACCTCGGACTTGTCGAAGATAATCGCGAGATGAGTCGGCCGGTTGTCCGGCGGCATGTCGCGCATCAGCTTCCACAGCATGTTGCAGAAGCCGAGCACGGCGTTGACCTGCAAGCCGTCGGACTTGCGGTTCAGCGGCGGCAGCGCGTGATAGGCGCGGAAGATGTAGCCCGAGCCGTCCACCAGAAAGACGTGATCGCCTTTGGCGGGCTGTTTGACAGCGGCGGGTTTCGCGGCGGGTGATTTCGCGGGAGATTCAGGCTTTTTCGGCATGGCCGCAACTTAAGGATTTTGGCCGCGAATAACACCCCTCGGTGGGAGGGTTGCACATCAGAATTCGTCATGGCCGGGCTTGACCCGGCCATCCACGGCTTTTTCTGCTGCATGTTCCGAAAGGCGTGGATCACCGGGGCAAGCCCAGATGACGGTCCGTATGCGATGACAGTGCCGCGCCTTACTCCGCCGCCTGCAACTTGGCACGCGTCTGCTTCGGCGCGATCCAGAACATGGCGGGGCGTTCGAACAGGAAGTTGAGCCCGGCGCGTTTCGCGCCCCACCACATCACCAGCGCGCCGAGCACGCCCGCAATGGTGTCGATCAGCGAGACAAGGCCGATGTCGGGGATGATGCCGGTCTTGAGCAATACCACCCGCGTGATTGCCATCGGCAGGAAGAACGCCAGATAGATCACGATGGAGTGCTCGCCGAAATAGCGCAAGAAGCCGAGCCAGTTGGCGCGGGCCAGCAGCGTGCCGGTGACGATGACGGCGATGGCGCCGGAAAATCCGAGCGCCAGCGAGATCACCGGCCTGTCGCCGAAGCCTGCGAACACCAGAACGCCGTTGATCAGCGCCCATGCCGCAAGGCCGGCCAGAGCGAGGTTTGGCTTGTCGCGCGCGCGATCAGCCAGCGCGAACACATAGTTCGCGAAAAGGTAGCCGGAATAGAAATAGACGAAGCGTGCGGCGAACTCGTCGATCACAGTCCAGCCGGTGGCGACGTGGGCCGCCTCAAGCAATGCGGCGATCAGCCAGATCAGCGCTGCGGGGATGCGCAACGTGGCTTTGGTCACCACGAAGAACACCGGCAGCAGGTAAATGAACCATAGCGTGCCGAACGGTTCGATGAAGGATTGCAGATACATGACACCGACATGGCTCCAGCCTTGCTCGGCGGCGAACCCGGGGGCCTTGAAGCCGAACTGGATGGTCACCCACAGCACATAGAAGTAGACGAAATGGACCACCTTGCGGTCCAGATAGGTGCGCCAGTCGCGGTCGATCACCCGCGCCAGAAACAGCCCCGAAATCAGGAAGAAATCCGGCATCCGGAACGGCTTGGCGAACTCGACGAACAGGTGCATGAAGCCCTGCTTGCCCGCGGCGGCCTCGACGCCGAGCGTCGAATGCATCATTACCACCATGATGATGCAGATGCCCTTGGCATAGTCGACCCAGTCGATCCGCTCGGAGGCGGGGGACAGGAGCGTGCCGGATGTGCCGTTGTTGCTCATCGTGTCTCGTTTCGGTCCAACTGCGCGCCATCATGGGGCGCATGGGTTTCTTTCTCCTTTATTCATCCAAATGTTGTGCCCACTTCACGCGGAATTGCGTTAAAAGCGCCCGCGACAACAACATCGTTAATTTGTTTTCGGAACGGGGTGGTACATGCGGATTGCCATGATTGGCACAGGATATGTGGGGCTGGTGTCGGGAGCCTGTTTCGCGGATTTCGGCCATCACGTGACCTGCGTCGATACCGATGCAGGCAAGATCGCTGCCCTCAATCGCGGTGAAATCCCGATTTTCGAGCCCGATCTGGACCGGCTGGTGGCTGCCTCCGTGAGCGCCGGGCGGCTCGATTTCACCACCGATCTGGCGGGTCCGGTCGGCGAAGCGGACGCGGTGTTTATCGCGGTCGGCACGCCGTCCCGGCGCGGTGACGGCCACGCCGACCTGACCTATGTCCACGCTGCGGCCCGCGAGATCGCCAAGGCCCTGCAGGGCTTCACGGTGGTCGTGACCAAATCCACGGTGCCGGTCGGCACCGGCGACGAGGTCGAGCGCATCATCCGCGAAACCAATTCGCAGGCGGACGTCGCCGTCGCGTCCAATCCGGAATTCCTGCGCGAGGGTGCCGCGATCCGCGACTTCAAGCATCCGGATCGCATCGTGGTCGGAACCTCCGACGAGCGCGCGCGGAAAGTTCTCGGCGAGGTCTATCGTCCGCTTTACTTGAATCAAGCGCCGATCATGTACACTGAGCGGCGCACGGCGGAGCTAATCAAATACGCCGCCAACGCATTTCTCGCGACCAAGATCACCTTCATCAACGAAATGGCGGATCTGTCGGAAAAAGTCGGTGCCGATGTGCAGGAGGTCGCACGCGGCATCGGTCTCGACAACCGCATTGGTTCGAAGTTTCTCAATGCGGGTCCCGGCTTCGGCGGCTCGTGTTTTCCGAAGGACACCCGTGCGCTGGTGAAGACGGCGCTGGATCATGACGTGCCGCTGCGCATTGTCGAGGCGGTGCTTGCAGTCAATGACAACCGAAAAAGAGCCATGGCGCGCAAGGTCTCAAACGCGCTCGGCGGCAATTTGCGCGGCAAGACCATCGGTTTGCTCGGCCTCACTTTCAAGCCGGACACCGACGACATGCGCGAAGCGCCGTCGATCCCGCTGGTGACGGGGCTGCTCGATCTCGGCGCCAAGGTCCGCGCCTACGATCCTGCCGGCATGGAGCAGGCGAAGGGCGAACTGCCGGACATCACCTATTGCGAAGATCCTTATGCGGTTGCCAAGGATGCCGACGCGCTGGTGATCGTCACCGAGTGGCGGCAATTCCGCGCGCTCGACCTGAAGCGGCTCAAGCGCGAAATGGCCAATCCCGTGATGGTCGATTTGCGCAACATCTATCGCCGCGACGAGATGGAAGCGCTGGGCTTCACCTACGAGAGCGTCGGGCGCGGGGCGATTTGAAAGCGCCTTCTTTCCCTCTCCCCTTGTGGGAGAGGGTGGCGAAGTTGAGCGAAGCGAGACTGAGCCGGGTGAGGGGTTGCAGTCTCCTTGTGAAGTCCATACCCCTCACCCGCCCTCGTTTCACTCGGGCACCCTCTCCCACAAGGGGAGAGGGGAAACAAGCGAGTGACTTTTGACCCGTAACTTCTCCACGCCACTTCCCATCGATGCTGTTCTCGACGAACTGACATCGACGCTCGCGCGCAGCAATACTGCCGTGCTGGTCGCGCCGCCCGGTGCGGGCAAGACCACGCGCGTGCCGCTGGCGTTGCTGGATGCCGGATGGATTGGTAGCAAAAAGATCATCGTGCTGGAGCCGCGCCGGATTGCGGCGCGCGCCGCCGCCGAGCGCATGGCGCAGACACTGGGTGAGAAGGTCGGCGAGACCGTCGGCTATCGCGTGCGGTTTGGCTCGAAGGTGTCACGCGCGACGCGGATCGAAGTCGTCACCGAGGGCATTTTCACGCGGCAGATTCTTGACGATCCTGAACTGTCCGGCGTGGCGGCCGTGCTGTTCGACGAATTCCACGAACGATCGCTCGATGCGGATCTGGGTCTTGCCCTCGCGCGCGACGCACAGCAGGGGCTGCGCGAGGATTTGCGCATTCTGGTGATGTCCGCGACGCTGGACGGCGCGCGGGTGGCGAAGCTGCTGGGCGATGCGCCGGTGGTTGCCAGCGAAGGCCGGGCATTTCCTGTCGACACGCGCTATCTTGGCCGCAAGCCGGACGTGCAAATCGAACGTCAGATGGCCGATGCGATCGCGATGGCGCTGCGCGCTGACGCCGGCTCGGTGCTGGCGTTTTTGCCGGGCGCTGCCGAAATCCGCCGCACCCAGACATTTCTGGCCGAACGCGTCAGTGACCCGAATACCGAGATCGTGCCGTTGTTCGGCGCGCTTGATGCGACGGTGCAGGACCGCGCCATCTCGCCGCCGCCCAAGGGGCAGCGCAAGGTGGTGCTGGCGACTTCGATTGCCGAGACCTCGCTGACCATCGAGGGCGTGCGGATCGTTGTCGATTCCGGCATGGCGCGGGTGCCGCGCTATGAGCCCGACATCGGCCTGACGCGGCTGGAGACCATCCGCGCCTCGCGCGCCGCCGTCGATCAGCGCCGCGGCCGCGCCGGACGCACCGAGCCGGGTGTGTGTTACCGGCTGTGGGACGAGCCGCAAACCGCATCGCTGGAAGCCTACACACGCCCAGAGATTCTCTCCGCTGATTTGTCGTCGCTGGTGCTGGATCTGGCGCATTGGGGCGCAAACGATCCATCAACGCTGGCGTTCCTCGATGCGCCGCCGTTGCCGGCACTGACCGAGGCGCGCGCGCTGCTGCGTGAGTTGAATGCCCTCGATGACGCGGGCCGCATCACGCCCGAGGGCAACAGCCTGCGCGCACTGGCGCTGCCGCCGCGCCTCGCGCGCATGATCGTGGACTCGCATCGGCTGGGTGCGGGCGAGGAGGCTGCGAACATCGCGGCGGTTCTCACCGAACGCGGCCTTGGCGGCGACAGCGCCGATCTCGATGCGCGGCTGGATAACTTCCGCCGTGATCGCTCGCAGCGCGCGCAAGCCGCGCGGCAACTGGCCGAGCGATGGGCCAAGCAGGTCGCGGCGAGCGAACCGTTCAACCTCAACGATCGTGCGCTCTCCACCGGCCTCATGCTGGCGCTGGCGTTTCCGGATCGCGTGGCGCGCAATCGCGGCAATGGATCATTCGTACTCGCGAACGGGCGCGGCGCGGGCATCGAGCAAACCTCTGCGCTGGCGAAGTCGCCTTACATCGCCGTCGCCGAATTGACGGGGACGGCGGCGAACGGGCGCATCCTGCTGGCAGCACCGATCACGCAAGGAGAGATCGAGGCGCAGTTCGCCGATCATATCCAGACCGATGACGAGATCACCTTCGACAGGTCAGCGATGGCACTGCGCGCACGGCGCAGGAAGAAGCTGCACGCGATCACGCTGTCGGAACAAACCTTGCCGGTCTCGCCGTCGGCGGAAACCGCACGCGTACTGGCCGATGGCCTTGTCGCCGCAGGGCTCGATCGCCTGCCGTGGTCGAAGCCGTTGAAGCAATGGCGTGACCGCGTGATGTTCCTGCGCGCGGCGTCGCCCGAAGATTGGCCGGATCTCTCCGACGCCGCATTGGCGGAGACGCGCAGCGAATGGCTCGCGCCCGCCTTGTTCGACAAGACCTCGCTGGCGAATGTCTCGGCCGGTGATCTGTCGGACGCGCTGATGAACCTGCTTGCGTGGGACATGCGCGCGCGACTCGATCGTGAAGCGCCGACGCATTTCGAAGCGCCGACCGGGACGTCGCTGCCGATCGACTACGAAGCCGAGCAGGGGCCGACCATTGCTGTGCGCCTGCAGGAATTGTTCGGGCTCAACGTGCATCCGTCGATTGCGAAGGGAAAGATTCCGCTGGTGCTGGAGTTGCTGTCGCCCGCGCATCGGCCGGTGCAGGTGACACGCGATCTGCCGGGTTTCTGGCGCGGGTCCTATGCCGCCGTGCGCTCCGATCTGCGCGGACGTTACCCGCGTCACCCCTGGCCGGAGGATCCCGCGTCCGCGCCGCCGACCCGCCGGGTCAAGCCGCGCGGGACGTAAAGCCACTTTGGGGCGGTTCCAGAGGCGCGCTTTAATACTTCCCTCACCCTTATCTCGGAAAAAGCCCTCTTTGCCGGGACCGGACGATCAACTTTCGGCCCGTTGTGATGTGGTTCCCGTAAGGTTTCGCGCGGGACCGGTGAGTACAGGTGTATGCGTCATGCGTAGCATCATGATTCTGGCGGCCATTCTGATTGTGTTCGGCACGTCCATGGCGAAAGTCGCGGACAGCATGAGCAGCGAGCGGGCGCAGGCCAAGGCGGTCGACAAGACCAGGGCCATGAACGCCTTTGCTTCGGTGCAGCCGAAGACCACCGGAAACGCTGGCCTCCGCAGCGTCACCGTTTCGCGCGACAGCCGCGGACATTTCCAGACCGAAGGCCGCGTCGATGGCCGCCGGCTCGGCTTTATGGTCGATACCGGCGCGTCGGTGATCGCGCTGAATGAATCGTCGGCGGCGCTGATCGGCATTCGTCCAAGGCCCAGCGAGTACACCGCGAATGTGTCGACAGCCAACGGCTCGATCAAGGCTGCGCGTACGCGGCTTGCTATGGTCGATATCGGCGGGCTCGTCGTGCGCGACGTCGATGCGCTGGTGCTGCCCGACGAAGCACTGTCGGAAAACCTGCTCGGCCTGTCGTACCTGTCGAAGCTCAGGCGCTACGAATTCGCCGGCGGCAAGCTGGTGATGGAGCAGTAAGGCAAAGAGCTGCGGCAAGAAGACTTGTCATGCGCGGGCTTGACCCGCGCATCCATCGAGAAAAATCCTGGTGAAGAGAGATGGATTGCCGGGTCAAGCCCGGCAATGACACTCAGTATGGGTCTTCACGCCTCGCGCCTAAACACCACGCTCAGATTGTTCGCAGGCATCTCGGTGATCGCCGGCGCCGAGAACCCGACCGACCGCGCCAGATCAGCGACGGTTTCGAGATCCCTCAAACCCCATTCTTCGTTCCGTGCTTTGAGACTTGCGTCGAACGCCTCGTTGCTTGGCGCGGTGACGACATCCGCTCGCCGGTAAGGTCCGTACAGATACAGTGCCGCGCCGCCGGGCAGCAGTCTCGCTGCGCCATGAAACAGACCCTCGGTCGCCCGCCACGGCGCGATGTGAATCATGTTGATGCAGAGAAGGGCATCGGCTGCCGTCACCGGCCAATGGTCTGACGAAGCGTCCAGCACCACCGGCCGCCGAACATTCGAGAGGCCGCTGTCCTGCGTCCACGCTTTGATGCTTTGCAGGGCGGCGTCCTCGGGGTCGGAGGGCTGAAACGTCAGCCCGGGAAACGCCTGCGCGAAATGCACGACGTGCTCGCCGGAGCCGCTGGCGATCTCGAGTACCAGACCGGAGGCGGGCAGCACGCCGCGCAACACATCGAGAATGGCATCGCGATTGCGCAAGGTGGCGGGATACTCAAGGCGGCGGTCGATCATGCGGGTCCGATCTGAATGAAAGCTGTACGGGTTCGCTGCCAATATGCCGTATTTCATTCGTAAATGCGTGGCTCCCGCCTTTCCACGGTTCCAAGCATTCGCTAAAGCTGCTGGATATCGCCCGCCCGCATTGTCACGAGGCCATCTGAATGTTTCCGAAGCCAAAGCCCGAACTGATTCCGAATACCTATGCCTATGAATCCGAGCCGATGGTGAAGGCGACGGGCTTCCGCGAATACGATGCGCGCTGGCTGTTCGGCAAGGAAATCAACCTGATGGGCATTCAGGCGCTGGGCATGGGCCTCGGCACCCTGATCGGCGAGATGGGCCAGAAGCAGGAAATCGTTACTGCGCACGATTTCCGCAGCTATTCGGCGTCGATCAAATACGCGCTGATCTCGGGTCTGTTGGCCTCCGGCTGCAAGGTTCATGACATCGGCCTTGCGGTGACGCCGATGGCGTATTTCGCGCAATTCGATCTCGATGTGCCGTGTGTGGCGATGGTCACTGCCTCGCACAACGACAATGGTTGGACCGGTGTGAAGATGGGCGCGAACCGTCCGCTGACATTCGGGCCAGACGAGATGACCCGGCTGAAGGAGATCGTGCTCAACGCCGATTTCAAGCTCAAGCCTGCGGGCTCGTATCACTTCGTCGAGAATTTTCCGGCGCGCTACATTGCCGATCTCACCAAGCGGCCGAAGCTGAAGCGCAAGCTGAAGGTCGTTGTCGCTTGTGGTAATGGCACCGCGGGCGCGTTCTCGCCGCAGGTGATGGAAGCGATCGGCTGCGAGGTCATCCGCCTCGACACGGAACTGGATCACACTTTCCCGAAATACAATCCGAATCCCGAAGACATGGAAATGCTGCACGCGATCCGCGATGCGGTGCTTGAACACAAGGCCGATGTCGGCCTTGGTTTCGACGGCGACGGTGATCGCTGCGGTGTGGTCGACAACACCGGCGAGGAAATCTTCGCCGACAAGGTCGGCGTGATGCTGGCGCGCGATATGTCCGCGATCCACAAGAACGCGCAGTTCGTGGTTGACGTGAAGTCCACCGGCCTGTTCGCGACCGATCCGGTTTTGCAGAAGCAGGGCGCGCATACGACCTACTGGAAGACCGGCCATTCCTACATGAAGCGCCGCACCCACGAGTTGAAGGCGCTCGCCGGGTTCGAGAAGTCCGGGCACTTCTTTTTCAACGCGCCGGTCGGACGCGGCTATGACGACGGTCTCGTCTCTGCGATCGCGATCTGCGAAATGCTGGACCGCGCGACCGGCAAGACCATGGCGGATTTGAAAGACGCGCTGCCGAAGACATGGTCGTCGCCGACCATGTCGCCGCACTGCTCGGACGAAACCAAGTACGGTATTGTCACGCAGGTGGTGAAGCATTTCGAGGATTTGAAGGCGAAGGGCGCCAAGGTCGCCGGTCAGCCGATCCGCGATCTGGTCACGGTCAACGGTGTACGCGTCACCTGCGAGGATGGCAGCTGGGGCTTGGTCCGCGCCTCAAGCAACAAGCCGGAGCTTGTGGTTGTGGTCGAGAGCCCGGTCTCCGAACAGCGCATGCGCGACATGTTCGAGGCGATGGATTCGGTGCTGCGCACCCATCCCGAGGTCGGCGAGTACAATCAGAAGATCTGAGATTGCAGGATGTGTCATTGCCGGGCTTGACCCGGCAATCCATCTTCTCACAAAACTTTTGTCCGATGGATACGCGGGTCAAGCCCGCGTATGACCATTTGAGTGGGTTGAGGCGCGTTGCCTTACGCTGCGCTGACAGCCGGCACCGGCAATGCCGTCACCGACTTGATCTTTTCCATCGCAAACCGCGACGTGACGTTCTTCAGCGCCACCGCGCTGATCAACTTTTTATAGAAGATGTCGTAGCTCTGCATGTCGGCGACGACCACGCGCAGCATGTAGTCGACATCGCCCGCCATGCGGTAGAATTCCATCACTTCGGGCATGGCGCTGACGGCGTCGGCGAATTTCTTCAGCCATGCGTCGGAGTGATCGCCGCTTTCCACCGAAACGAATACCGAGATCCCGAGGCCGATCTTGTTCTGATCGACTAGCGCGACGCGGCGCAGGATGATGCCTTCGGCCTCCATGCGCTGGATGCGCTTCCAGCACGGCGTCGAGGACAGACCGACCCGGTCGCCGATTTCGGCCACCGACAGCGAGGCGTCGTCCTGGAGTACGGTCAGAATCTTGCGGTCGATGGCGTCAAGGCGGCGCGGGGCGTCAGCGATGACAACGGCAGCGTCGGACATGAAAAGAACTTTCTTCCATAATTGAGGATTGAAACCCTCATATATAGAAAATTCTTCTCAGACAAGCCCAAATACGGGGCTTTAGAGAGCCTCTATGCGGTCGCTTCAGCCTGGCTGGATGCTAAAAACTCTTCAACTTCAATGCGTTGCGGGGAGCCAAAGGCGCCTCCGAACCGGGTGCATTTGAGGGCAGCCGTCGCCGAGGCGAATCGCATCGCCTGTTCCAGCGGCTGGCCCTCTGCGATCCCCAGGGTGAACGCACCGTGGAAGGCGTCGCCCGCACCCAGCGTATCGACGGTATGGACCGGGAAAGCCGGCATCTGCCGCGGCTCGCCCTGCTGGTCGAGCCAGATCACGCCCTTGGCGCCCGAGGTGACGCCGAGCAATGCGGGGGTCACCTGTGCCAGCTTGCGCAACGCGGTCACGTCGTCGCTCTCGCCGGCGGTGGCGTGCAGCGCGTCCGCCGAAAAGACGATGTGCGAGGCGACCTGCAACAGCCCTTCGCGCATCGACATCATCCGGTCGCCGTCGATGACGACGGGAATGCCGCGGCGATGTGCTTCCGCGCACACATCGGTGCCGAATTCAGCACACCGGCTTTCGATCAGAATGGCGTCGCAGTCCGCGAGTAGCATGTCCGATGGCGGCAGCACCACGGTCCACAGTTTCGGATCGCGGAAAGTGGCGATGGTGCGCTCACCGCTCGGATCGATCAGTACGCTGGAGATCGGTGTGACCACATTATCGACGACCACAAGGCCGCTGGTGTCGATGCCTTCACTCCTGAATTGATCCTCAATGATGGCGTTGCTCGCAGCGAGCGCACCGCCGATCGGGCCTGTAAGCAGAACACGGCCGCCGAGACGTGAAATCGAAATGGCGGCGTTGGGCGAATTGCCACCGGCGACCTCAATGAACTCGCTGGCATATTCCTTCTGGCCGCGCGCGGGAACTTCCGGCACGCGGAAAATGAGATCGCGCACCGGCATGCCGATGCAGACAATGCGTGGTGATTTGTTGCGTGTTTGATTGTGGATATTCGCTGACACTGCGCCTCGCCCGAAATGGCTGTGATCAGGACAATCGATGACACGCGATGCGGTTCCTTGTCTGGAACCGCAATAACTAAGCTGTTTCCGCGATCCAGTTCGCCAGAAGGTGGTGCGCGATTGCGACTGGATGAGGGCCTGTCATCCCCTCGGGATGAGTTTTCGCAAGCATCGCCACGGCTTCGTCGCGGCTGAACCAGCGTGCATCTTCAAGCTCGGTCTTGTCGACAACGATGTCGGTGGTGGTGGCGCGCGCGGTGCAGCCGATCATCAGCGATGACGGATAGGGCCACGGCTGCGTCATGTAATAGCGCACGTCGGTGCAGTGGATGCCGGCCTCTTCGAGAATTTCGCGCTGTACCGCGTTCTCGATGGTCTCCGCTGCTTCAACGAATCCGGCGAGGCACGACCACATCGTTGGCGGAAACTGCGACTGGCGGCCCATCAGGCACTTGTCGCCCGCCGTTACCAGCATGATGACGACCGGATCGGTACGCGGAAAATGCTCCGTCTTGCAGGTAGGACATACGCGCTTCCAGCCGCCGTCCGCCATCGCCGAGCGCGAACCGCAATTGGCGCAGAAGCCGTGGCGCTGATGCCAGCTGACCAGCGACTTCGCCATCGCAATGGTGGAGAGTTCGCGCGCCGGTATCGCTCCGCTCGCGGCGACGGCGCGCAGGTTTTCCACGCCGACATCCTGGCGGCCCATCAGGTCCTCGGCGGCGGTGGCGCTGATGCCCATGCCGAAAATCGCCGCGCCTTCGTGCAGCCCGAGAAAGATGGTGCCGGGGTTGGCGCCGAATTTTTGCGCTTCCTCCAGCGTCAGCAGCGCGCGGGGACCATCGGCGCCCAAGGTGACCACGAGCGAATCGCGATGGACCACATAGGCCCGCGCGTTGCGGTGGGTTTCCAGCGCGAACAGTTTTTCGGCGTCGGTGCGGACATGCGCGGCACGGTCGATCGGATTCGACACAAAGCCGGGCTGTCCGAGCGGAAAGGGATCATTTTTTGTTGTCATTGATTTTCAGCCTGAGTTTTCAATTTTGGGCATGATCTTTTCCGAAAACCGGTGCCCACTTTTCGGGATCATGCCCTTAGCTCAGCCAAATCTTGCGGCGAAGGGCTGCGATGAATGCTTCAACTTCCTGCGGATCGTGGGCCAGTGGCGGCACCACGCCCCAGACCGGCCGCGGCCACGCCGCGTCGGAGGTTCGGCGTGCAATGATATGAACGTGCAACTGCGGAACGGCATTGCCCAGCGCCGCGATGTTCATCTTGTCGGGTTTGGCAACCTCTTTCAGCACGCGCGCGACGCGGTTGATCTCGGTCATCAGTTGGGCCTGTTCCACCTCATCCAGGTCGATGATCTCGATGGCGTTGGCGCGGCGCGGCACCAGCAGCAGCCACGGATAATTCGCATCCTTGATGACGAGGACGCGCGACAGCGGCAGATCGCCGATGTTGATGGTGTCTTTTTCCAGGGTGGAATGGAGCGACCAGGCGGAGGAGGGCATTTGGATTCTCGAAGGATTTCGGCAATTTTGCAGAGTGCGGGGCTGCGAACAACACCTGTCATGCCCGGTTATGCGCGGGGCATCCATGCCCTTGCAGAATCGGGGCGGAAGGATGCCTGCTTAGAACGATCCGTCCTGAAAACGGCCGATTTCGCAAGCTGAAACAACGTGGTGCGAAGCCCCGCCGCACGCTTGCTTTCCGGCGCTTTTGGCCCCAAATAGGGACCGGGAGATTGGCGGTGGACGAGCCACTCGCCAACCGGGTCAGGTCCGGAAGGAAGCAGCCCTAACGAGGTCCGGATCGGGTCGCTCGTCAGTCTCCTACCTCTCTTTTCGTGCGTCCGCAGCGGCGCAACGCGCGCCTGATGCTAGCGTGCTCAATCGCGGATCGATTGATGACCGATGCTGACATTGCAGGCGCGACGACGGACGATCAGCCGGGTTTCGAACTCGGCGGAACGCAGGTCCCCTCGACAGTTTCGGGCTCTGCATCGGGTACCGGTTATCGCGTGCTCGCGCGCAAATATCGTCCCGGCACATTCGAGGATCTGATCGGCCAGGAAGCCATGGTCCGCACCATCTCGAATTCGTTCGAGGCGGGGCGCGTTCCGCAGGCCTGGATTCTCACCGGCGTCCGCGGTGTCGGCAAGACCACGACAGCGCGCATTCTGGCCCGCGCGCTGAACTACGAATTGCCGGACGGGTCGGTCAAAGGGCCGACCATCCACATGCCGAAGATGGGCGTGCATTGCCAGGCGATCATGGAAAGCCGGCACATCGACATTCTCGAAATGGACGCGGCGTCGCATACTGGCATCGACGACGTGCGGCAGATCACCGACGGCGTGCGTTATGCGCCGTCGAGTGCAAGATACAAAGTCTATATCATCGACGAAGTTCATATGCTCTCGGAGAAGGCGTTCAATGCCTTCCTGAAGACTCTGGAAGAACCGCCCGAGCACGCCAAGTTCGTGTTCGCCACCACTGAAATCCGTAAAGTCCCGGTCACGGTGCTGTCGCGTTGCCAGCGCTTTGATCTCAGGCGCGTCGAATCCGATGTGCTGATGGCGCATCTGGCGAGCATCGCGGATAAGGAAGGTGTTGCGACCGAACCCGAGGCACTGGGTCTGATCGCACGCGCTGCGGAAGGTTCGGTGCGTGACTCGCTGTCGCTGTTCGATCAGGCGATCGCGCATGCAGCTGGCATGGTGCGCGCCGAGGACGTGCGGCAGATGCTGGGCCTCGCGGACCGCACCCGCGTGATCGATCTGTTTCAGTCGCTGGCCAGCGGCGATATCGCAGCCGCGTTCAAGGAATTCCGCGATCAGTATGACACCGGCGCCGATCCGGTGGTGGTGCTCAGCGATCTCGCCGAATTCGTGAACTTCGTGACCCGTGTGAAGGTCGTCCCGGCGACGGCGGACAATCTGGCGCTGGGCGAAACTGAACGTACACGGGGACGCGATTTCGCGGCCAAGCTCTCGATGCGGGTGCTGTCGCGGATGTGGCAAATGCTGCTCAAGGGTATTGCGGAGGTGCAGGCGGCGACCCGGCCGCAGGCCGCCGCCGAAATGGTGCTGGTGCGCATCGCCTACGTGTCCGATCTGCCGACGCCCGATGAAGCGATCAAGATGATCGATGCCAATGGTGGTGCGTCGCCCACGCTTGGCGGCAATGTTGTCGGCAACGCTGCGCCGCGCGGGCCATCGGCGATGCTGTCGTCAAGTGGTGACGACGGTTCACAGCTGCGCGCGGTGGCGTCCAGTCCGCGACCCGCGCTCGATACCTCGCCGCGTCCGCAGATGAGCGTACCTGCGCCCGCACCAGTTCCGGCAGAGGCCGCGCCGGTGCTGCGATTGACGACGTTTGCCGAGATCGTGGCGATTGCCGGCGAGAAACGTGATTTGCAGATCAAGTCCGCGCTGGAAGCCGATATGCGGCTGGTGCGCATGGAAGACGGCAGGCTCGAAGTCTCTTTGGAACGCAGTGCCGCGCGCTCCGTTGTCAACGAACTGTCGCGCAAGCTCGAACAGTGGACCGGACGGCGCTGGACCGTGATCGTGTCCAATGAGGCCGGCCAGCCGACGTTGCGCGCACAGGCACAGCAGGCGAAGGAAAAGCTCGCCGACGGCGTTCATGCCGACCCGCGCGTGCAGGCGGTCATGGCGAAATTTCCGGGCACGCAGGTGATCGATGTGCGGCGCATCGCGCCGGATACCGGCTCGGGCGCGGATGATTCCGGACCGGTCGCTGCGGCTGAAGAAGACGACGATCTCTAACTCAATTCGATAAAGGACCGTTCATGGCTGATTTTCTCGGCATGATGAAACAGGCGGCGCAGCTTCAGTCGAAGATGAAGGCGCTGCAGGACGAACTCGAAACCATCGAGGTTGAAGGCACCTCCGGCGGCGGGCTGATCAGCGTGCGCATGACGGCGAAGGGCGAAGTGAAGGCTGTCAAAATCGATCCGTCGCTGGTCAAGGCAGACGAGCGTGAAATTCTCGAAGACCTGCTGGTGACGGCGCATAACGATGCACGCCGCAAGGCCGAAGCCGCCATGCAGGAAAAGATGCAGACGCTGACCGGCGGCCTCGGCCTGCCGCCGGGACTGGGCCTCGGTTAGAGACCTGATGCGTCTTCTCAAAATGAAAATGCTCTGATGGCATCATCCGTCGCCGGCCCCGAAATCGAACGCCTGATCCAGCTGCTCGCGCGGCTGCCGGGGCTTGGCCCGCGCTCGGCGCGGCGCGCCGCGCTGCATCTGATCAAGAAGCGCGAGGCCCTGATGACGCCGCTGTCGTCGGCGCTGCAGGTGGCGATTGAGAAGATCCAGGTTTGCAACATCTGCGGGAACATCGACACGCAAAATCCCTGCACGGTCTGCACCGATACGCGGCGGGATCCCTCAATCATCGTCGTGGTGGCGGATGTCGCGGATTTGTGGGCGCTTGAACGCGCTCATGCCACAAATGGATTTTACCACGTGCTCGGCGCGACATTGTCGCCGCTCGATGGCGTTGGTCCGCAGGACCTGACCATCGACGCGCTGGTCCAGCGCGCGCTCGACCCCCGGGTCACCGAAATCATTCTCGCGCTCAATGCAACAGTCGATGGCCAGACCACCGCGCACTACATCACCGACCTGTTGCAGGATGCCAACGTCAAGGTCACACGGCTGGCGCATGGCGTGCCGGTCGGCGGTGAGCTTGATTATCTCGATGAAGGAACCTTGTCGGCTGCCATGCGGCAGCGGACGCTGTTCTGATCTACCCTGAAACTGATTTCACAAAATGGAAGCCGCATGATTCTCCGCCTGTTCGCGAATGTGCCCGCAATGCTTGCCGCGGGCTGCCTTGCTGTTCTGATGTCCTCCAGTGCGTTTGCGCAGCAGAAGGCCAAGCCGATCAACACCGGCGAGGTGTTGTCGGGCCAGCTGACCGCGATGCGCTCCGGTCCGAAGAAAAAGCGCGTCATTACGTATCAATTGACCAGCGAACCGCGGCGGCTGCCGGGGCCAACCGGCCTGTGCAATCTGGAAACCGGTCCTGAAACGTTTCAGATCGTGACCAGCAGCGACGCCGAGGCGGCGGCTTTGAAGCCCTTTATCGGCAAGAGCATTGCACTGAAGGCCAATGAGATGGCCTGTGCGCAGGCCGCTGGGCAGCTGAGCGACGCCATCGTCTCCAAGTGGAGCGTCGTGACCAAACACTAAGCGTCGGCTGGAACGGCGTCGCGCCGTCTCAATGTGTCGAAATGCCCGCGCCGCTGCAGCCACGCCAGCAGGATCAGGCTTGGTACCGCGACCAGCACGCTAAGCACGAAGAATGCCGGCCAGCCGGTGGCCTGCGCGACATAGCCGGCGCCCGCCGAAAGATAGGTTCTTCCGATCGCTGCGAATGCGGTGAGCAGGGCGTACTGGGTCGCGGTGTGCAGCGGGCTCTGGCACAGCGACGACAGATAGGCGACGAAGATCACGGTGCCGATTGCGCCGGTGAAATTCTCCACCGTGATCGCCAGCGCCAGCGCCCACTGGTTCAACCCGACATAAGCGAGCCACGCGAAGGCAAGATTTGAGATCGCCTGAAGAACGCCTCCGGTCCACAGGCACGCCTCGAGCGACCATGCGCGCGCCAGAAATCCGCCGGCAAAGCCGCCGACCAGCGTCGCGGCCAATCCTACGCCTTTGACGATGGCGGCGTAGTCGTTGCGCGTGAAGCCAAGGTCGATCACGAACGGCGCGGTCATGGTGCCGGAAAACGAATCTGTGAACTTGTAGAGAATGACAAACGCAAGCACCGCCCAGACGTCTTTTCGGGTCAGGAATTCGGTGAACGCGCCGACAGCGGCGCCAATGACGCGCGTGAGGGCGCTCTCGCTGCTGGTGGCCTCCGCCGCGCGGCGCGATTGCTCCGGCTCGGTGGCGACCAGTGCGGCGATCATGCCGATCAGCACCATCGCGGCCATCGCGATGTAGCCCCACATCCAGGCGATGGATTTGGTCAGGCCGGTGGCTTCAAATCCGCTGACCAGAAACAGTGCGCCGGCGGTCGAGATCAGCATGCCGATGCGATAGGCGGCGACATACGACGCCATGCCGGCGGCCTGTTCGCTCTCGGGCAGGCTCTCGACGCGGAAGGCATCGACCACGATGTCCTGTGTCGCCGAGGCGGCTGCGACCAGCAATGCGCCCAGCGCCACATAGAATGGTGATTTCGCGGGGTCGGTCAGCGCGAGCAGCAGGATCGCCGCAATCAGCAGCAATTGCGCGAACACCAGCCAGCCGCGCCTGCGCCCCAGCCACCTCGTCAGCAGCGGTACATGCAGCGCGTCCACCAGCGGCGCCCAGAGAAATTTCAGCGTGTAGGGCGTGCCGACCAGGGCGAACAGGCCGATGGTGCCGAGATCGACGCCGGATTCGCGCATCCATACCAGGAGCGTCGAGCCGGACAGCGCGAGCGGCAGGCCGGACGAGAAGCCGAGGACCAGCACAATCAGCACGCGTGGCTGCAGATACACCGCCCATGCCTCGCGCCACGAGGCGCGGGGGGCAGGGACTATTTTGGTGACTTCAGGCGCTGTCATGCAGGGGTGTTAGCAGATTCTTGCCCGATCACCCCACCCGGCTGACCTGCGGTCAGCCACCCTCCCCATTCAGGGGAGGGATCAGTGCGCGGCGGATTACCGTACTTTTTCTTTCCCTCCCCCTTGTGGGGAGGGTCGGCGCGGAGCGCCGGGGTGGGGGTTGGCAGTCGTAAGTGCGACGATCATTCCCCCGCCTGCAATTTGCGGGTGAGTTGAGCCGGAAACAGATCGGGGCCGCCGGACGCAACCACGCGCGGCGTGTCAGCCGGCTCGCTGCCCTTGCTGAAGTCCAGTTCCTCGATACGGCCGGCGCGTTTTTCGATCTTGTCGGCGGAAATCAGGATCTGCCGCACGTCTTCGTTCACGTTGCCGAAATCCTTCTGCAGCTTGACGACGCGCTCGCGCAGCCGGGCGAGATCGTCCGACATGTGCATGACCTCGGTGCGGATCTGGTCGGCGGCGTCGCGCATCCGCGCGTCTTTCAGGATCTGCTGCATGACCTGGATTGCCAGCATCAGCAGCGACGGCGACACCAGCACGATCCGCGCGCGGTAGGCCTTCTGGATCACGTCGTCGAAGCCGTCATGAATTTCCGCGTAGACCGATTCCGACGGCACGAACATCAGGGCGGTGTCCTGCGTCTCGCCGGGAATGAGATATTTGTCGGCAATATCCGTGACGTGCTTCATCACGTCCTGCCGCAGCCGCTGGGTGGCGTATTTCTTTTCCTCATCGCTGCGCGCGTCGCGCAAGGCGGTGACAGCCTCCAGCGGGAATTTTGCATCGACGCACAGCGGCCGCTGGTCGGGCAGGAATATCACGCAGTCCGGCCGCTTGCCCGTGGAGAGCGTATGCTGGAATGCGTAGCTGCCTTTCGGCATGCCGTCCTGCACGATGGCTTCCATCCGCGCCTGACCGAATGCGCCGCGCGATTGCTTGTTGGCGAGCACGTCGCGAAGCGTCGTCACCTGCGAGGTGAGGTAGGTGAGATTCTTGTGCGCGTTGTCGATGATGCCGAGGCGTTCGTGCAGCACGCGCAGACTGTCCATCGTGCTGCGCGTGGTCTGTTCCATGGACTGGCCGACCTTGTGGGTCACCGAATCCAGCCGCTCGTTGACGGCGCGCGACATCTCCGCTTGCCGTCCGACCAGCGCCTGTCCCATTTCGTGAACGCGGCCGGCGGCAACCGACTGGGCCTGCAGCACTTCGGCAAGACGCTCCTCAAGTTCGTCGGCGCGCACGGCCTGCGCCATGGCGGCCTCAGCCCCCTTGCGGCCGGAGCGGGCGATAACGATGGCGATGGCCAGCAGCAAAAGCAGCGCCAGCGCGCCGAATGCGATGAGGGCGGCGCTCATGCGGACCGGCACATCGCCGACAATGAAAAGGATCTCGTTCATGCCGCCGTTGTAACGCGATTCGGGGCGAGATGCGAACGAATAGGGAACATTTATGGTTAACAACTCACTGATTTTTATGGTTAATCACCGGTTAACGACATTCGCTTGCGGCCAAGCGCCTGACGCCACAACGGGTTTGACCGCGGCGGGCGCGCCCATTACATCGCGCCCATGGCCAATCGCGACATCATCATCCTTCCTGACAAGCAGCTTCGGCTGATCTCAAAGCCCGTCGAAAAGATCACGCCGGAGATCCGGGCGCTCGCCGACGACATGTTAGAGACCATGTACGAGGCGCCGGGCATCGGCCTCGCCGCGATCCAGATCGCGGTGCCGCTGCGGCTGATCACCATGGACCTCTCCAAGAAGGAGGGGGAAAAGGAACCGCGCGTTTTCATCAACCCGGAAATCTTGTCGTCGTCCGAGGAGCTTTCGGTCTACGAAGAGGGCTGTTTGTCGATCCCGGAATATTATGAAGAGGTCGAACGGCCGGCGCGGGTGCGCGTGCGCTTCATGGATATCGATGGCAAGATTCATGAGGAGGATGCCGACGGGCTCTATGCCACCTGCATCCAGCACGAAATCGATCATCTCAACGGTGTGCTGTTCGTGGACTATCTCTCCAAGCTCAAGCGCGACCGCGTGATGAAGAAGTTCACCAAGGCCGCCAAGCTCGCGGCGAAATAAATCCAGTCGCCGAAAGCGATTTTTGCATGCCGCTTCGTCTGATCTTCATGGGCACACCGGACTTCGCGGTGCCGACGCTGCTGACGCTCGCGGACCATGGTCACGAGATCGCGGCGGTGTATACGCGTGCGCCGAAGCCGGCCGGGCGCGGCATGAAACTGCAGGCGACACCGGTGGAGCAGGCCGCGCGCCAGCTTGGCATTCCGGTGCTGACGCCGAAGACTCTCAGGACGCCGGAAGCCGAAGCAGAGTTTCGCGCGCACAACGCCGACGCTGCGGTGGTGGTCGCTTATGGAATGATCCTGCCCGCAAATATTCTCGAAGCCGTACCGCTCGGCTGTTTCAATCTGCATGCGTCGCTGCTGCCGCGCTGGCGGGGTGCTGCGCCGATCAACCGCGCCATCATGGCAGGCGATGCCGAGTCCGGCGTCATGGTCATGAAGATGGATGTCGGGCTCGACACCGGCGATGTCGCAATGGCCGAGCGTCTGCCGATTACCGACGCGATGACCGCGCAGGATCTGCACGACGCGCTGGCGCCGCTCGGCGCGGACCTGATGGTGCGGGCGATGGGCGGGCTGTCGCGCGGCGGTTTGCAACTGACCAAGCAGAGCGAGCAGGGCGTCACCTACGCGGCGAAAATCGACAAGGCCGAGGCACGGATCGACTGGACCAAATCCGCGCGCGAGGTGCTGCGGCATATTCACGGCCTGTCGCCCTTTCCCGGTGCGTGGTTCGAGATCGTCATCGACGGCGAGGCGGTGCGGATCAAGGTGCTGCGCTGTGAGTTGGCCAAGGGGTCGGGCGCGCCGGGCGATCTGCTGGATGACAAGCTCACCATTGCCTGCGGCGACGGCGCGATCCGTATTCTGGAATTGCAGCGCGCGGGAAAGCCGCCGATGAAGGCCGATGCCTTTCTGAATGGCACGCCGCTCAAGCCGTCGCTGCGTGTGAGCTGATGCCCCGCTACAAACTCATTATCGAGTATGACGGCACGCCTTACTGCGGCTGGCAGTATCAGGACAACGGTCCCTCGGTGCAGGGCGCGCTGGAAGCCGCAGTAAAAGCCATGACCGGCGACGATGTTCGCGTCAACGGCGCAGGCCGCACCGACGCGGGCGTGCATGCGCTCGGGCAGGTCGCGCATATCGATCTGGCGAAGGATTACAAAGCTGATCGCGTGCGCGACGCGCTCAACGCACATCTGCGGCCGAATCCCATCGGCGTGCTGTCGGCGGAGATCGTGCCGGAGACGTTCGACGCGCGGTTCTCCGCGACCAGGCGTCATTACATCTATCGCATCGTCAATCACCGGGCCAATCTTGCGCTCAAGGCCGGACATGCGTGGCGCGTGGCGCGTCCGCTGAATGCCGATGCGATGCAGGAAGCAGCACAGGTACTGGTCGGCAAGCACGACTTCACGACATTTCGCGACACCGAATGTCAGGCGAAGTCGCCCGAGAAGACGCTGGATGCGCTCGACGTGGTGCGCGACGGCAACGATGTGAACATCATCACCTCGGCCCGGTCGTTCCTGCACAGCCAGGTGCGCTCGATGGTCGGCTCGCTGGTGTGGGTTGGTCACGGGCGCTGGAAGGCCGAGGACATGCGGCGCGCACTCGATGCGCGCGACCGGTCTGCGTGCGGTCCCGTCGCGCCGCCGGACGGGCTTTATCTGGTGCGTGTCGAATACTGAGCGTTACGCCGCAGCAGTCGCTTCGATTTCCAGCAGCCACTTGCTGTCGAAAATGCCGGCGATGATCACCGTCATGGCGGGGGCGAGGGTACCGAGGACGCTCTGACGAATCGTGCGATTCTCCAGTGCATACTTCCGGTCCGACAGAAACACCGTGACCTTGACGACGTCGGCGAGGGTCATGTCGACCGCCTTAAGCTGGCTTTCGATGTTGGTCCAGATCAGCCGGCACTGCGCCTCGAACGTGTCCGGCACGGTGCCGTCCACGGTTTGCGGAATCTGTCCGCTGACAAAGGCGAGGCGCTGGGCGCCGCTGACCTCGCAGACCTGCGCGTAACCGAAGGGTTGCGGGGCGTTGGCGGCGTTGACGTTGCGGCGCTGCATGGGCATTTCCTCGTTACGATAGCGTCTTCATCACATCCCAGAACAAATCCTCGCCGTTGGCGACGTTTTCGTTCCAGTGGTCGGCGGCATTTTCATCGGCGGCGTCGGTGATGAACTTGAATGCCCGCCACGGCACGCCGTGGCGCTGACAGACATGGGCAATCGCGAACAGCTCCATGTCAACGATGTCGATGTTGTTTTCGACCAGCCATGGATCGACCGACGTGACGAAGCTGTCGCCGGTGCCGCAAACGACGCTGCCGTGACCGGATGACAGCCGGTCCATCTCCGGCGAGAACGGCGTGCGTCCGCGCGGCGCCAGCGGCATCGCCGCCATGTCGCGCTGTACGGTGTGCGCGACCTCCACAAGACCGTTATGGATATGGGCGATCTTGCCGGCGGTGCCGTAGTTGACGATGAGCTTCGGTTGCAGCGCCATCACTGCCAGCGTCGCGATACTCGCTGCATTGACCTTGCCGACACCGGTGTAGATCACCTCGACGCCGTCGGGCGCACGCGCCTTGTTCAACTCGGTATCGATGGCGGTGAGAATGATAACGTGACCGCTCATGTTTTCAGCACTCATGCGAAATAGCGATCCAGCACGCCGCGATAGATTCTCGTCAGCTTGTCGAGATCGGACACCGGCGTGCGTTCGTCGATCTGGTGCATGGTCTGGCCGACGAGGCCGAATTCCAGCACCGGGCAGTAATGCGTGATGAAGCGGGCGTCGGACGTGCCGCCGCCGGTGTTCAATTCCGGCTTGCGGCCGGTCACGCCTTCGATGGCGGCGACCACGAGTTCGGTGAACGGTCCGGGCTTGGTCCGGAACACGTCGGCATTCGACGGCTCCCAGACGATGCTCGCCTTGATGCGGTTGCCGCTTGCCTTGACGACGCGCTCCTCGATCAGCGCGCGCAAGGATTCGCGGGTGTGGCAGTCGTTGTAGCGGATGTTGAAGCGCGCCCGCGCCTGCGCCGGGATCACATTCCATGCCGGATTGCCGACATCAACCGATGTGAATTCGAGATTCGACGGCTGGAAATGATCGGTGCCCTTGTCGAGTGGATCGCCGCTCAATGCTGCGATCAGCGCCGCAATGTCCGGCACGGGATTCGATGCGCGGTGCGGATAGGCGACATGGCCCTGCACACCATCGACAATCAGCGTGCCGGACTGCGAGCCGCGCCGCCCGATCTTGATGGTGTCGCCCATCTCGTTGACGTTGCTGGGTTCGCCGAGCACACAACGGTCGAATTTTTCGCCGCGCTCCGCCGCCCACTTCAGCAGCTTCACGGTGCCGTTGACGGCGATGTCTTCCTCGTCGCCGGTGATCAGAAACGAGATCGAGCCTTTGGGCTTGCCGCCGTTCGCCGCGAGATATTCAAGCGTGGCGGCGACAGAGCAGGCGATGCCGCCCTTCATGTCCACGGCGCCGCGGCCGTAGAGCATCCCGTCCTTGACGTCTCCGGCGAACGCGCCGTGGGTCCACGCCGCCTCGTCACCGGCGGGCACCACGTCGGTGTGGCCGGCAAACGTGATGTGCGGACTGCCGGTGCCGATGCGTGCATAGAGATTATCGATGTCGGCCGCGCCCGGCTCGGAGAAGGTGACGCGATGCACCTCGAAGCTGGCATCGCCCAGCAGCTTCTCCAACACGCCAAGCGCGCCGGCATCCGCAGGCGTCACCGAGGGACAGCGCAAAAGATCGCGGGCGATGGAAAGGGCGTCGGTTGACATCAGGCTTTCTTTATGTGCGAGCGAAACCGCAGCGTCAGTCCCGCAGCAGTTCGTTGATGCTGGTCTTGGAGCGGGTGCGCTCGTCGACGCGCTTGACGATGACGGCGCAGGCGGTGTTCGGGCCGGGCTGACCATTCTTCAGCGGCTTGCCCGGCAGTGAGCCCGGCACCAGCACCGAATACTCCGGCACTTCGCCGATGAAGGTTTCGCCGGTTTCGCGGTCGACGATCTTGGTCGATGCGCCGAGGAATACGCCCATGGCCAGCACCGCGCCCTTGCGCACGATGACGCCTTCGGCGACTTCCGAGCGCGCGCCGATGAAGCAGTCGTCCTCGATGATGACCGGACCGGCCTGCAACGGCTCAAGCACGCCGCCGATACCGACGCCGCCTGAAATATGCACGCGCTTGCCGATCTGGGCGCAGGAGCCAACCGTGGACCACGTGTCGACCATGGTGGCTTCATCGACGTAAGCGCCGAGATTGACGAACGACGGCATCAGCACGACGTTCTTGGCGATGTAGGCCGAGCGGCGCACGATGGCGCCGGGTACGGCGCGGAAGGCTGCTTCGCGGAAACGGTTCTCACCCCAGTCGGCGAACTTCGACGGCACCTTGTCCCACCACTGCGCGCCGCCGGGGCCGCCGGTGATCGGGGACATGTCGTTGAGCCGGAATGACAGCAGCACCGCCTTCTTCAGCCACTGATTTACTTTCCATACCCCGTCCGCCTGCCGCTCGGCGACGCGGGCCTCACCCTTGTCGAGCAAGTCGAGCGCCAGCTCCACGGCGTCGCGCACCTCGCCTTTGGTATTGGCGTTGACGGTATCGCGGGCGTCAAAGGCGGCATTCAGCGTGGTTTCAAGCGCAGAGAGAGACATTGAGAATCCTCGGGTATTCCTTGGGAAAGAAGGCGGTCGTTGGATGCGCTTTTGTCGGGATTTGGCGGCGTTGAGTCAAGCTGACGCGGTCAGTTTGAGGCCTTAATCGCCGCCAAAAATCCCGTCAGATCGTCGGTAATGTGATCGACATAGGCGGCGTCGCGGCCTTCCAGCTCCCAGTCCTCGCGCACCACGTTCTTTGTGCCGTCAGGCACAACGAGAACGGTGGTCATGCCGAGATCGTGCGGCGTCACCAGATTGCGGGCGAGATCCTCGAACATCGCTGCCTTGGCGGGATCGACGCCGTGCAGCTTGAGAAACTTCATGTAGGTTTGCCGCGCCGGTTTCGGCTCCAGTTCGGCGGCGACAATGTCGAACACGTCCTCGAAATTCTTTTCGATGCCGAGGCGCTCCAGCACCTTGCCGGCATGGGCACGTGAACCGTTGGTGAGGATCAGCTTGCGGCCGGGGAGTTTTTCGATCGCAGCGCCCATCGCGGGGTTGGGTTCGAGCGGCGAGTGATCGATTTCGTGAACATAGGCGAGGAAGTCGTCGGCGCGCAGGCCGTGCTCGGTCATCATGCCGCGCATGGTGGTGCCGTAACGGCGATAGTAGTCCTTTTGAATCTTGAAGGCCTCATCCTTCGGCACATTCAGATACTGCGCGACGAAATCCCTGATCCGCACGTCGACCTGCTGCCACAGATTGACGTGATGCGGATAAAGCGTGTTGTCGAGATCGAACACCCAGGTCTCGATGTGGGCGAAGCTGCGGTTTTGCTTTTGAGACATATTCTTTTGAGTCATGTTTTTCTGGGTCATGGCATTCCGAACCGGATGGTTTTGCCGGCGCCTGCGGTCATCTCAATGCGCTCGTAGCCGCTCGCATTCAGTCCCCGCTGGCCGCAATCGCCCTGTTCGCTGAATTCGAACTGCGCTTCGCGGGTGCAGAGCATGGTCGCACCACCCCAGTTCAGCGGTCGGCTGTTGATCTTGATGGTGCGGCCGTTGCCGTCGACCGCCTCCGCGAAGCTGAAAATCCGGCGCGGTTGTCCTGTCACGTCGGGATGTGAACACTTGCCGGGCTCGATGCGATACCAGCCGCGGCTGGTGACGGCCTTGCCGTCGTCTGTCGCGATGGAGGCCATCACGCGATATTGCGTGTCGTTGCACCAGGTGAGGCCGGTGGCGGATGGCGTCTCCACCGCCGCGATCATGGTCTCGAAGAAATTGGGCGCCTGCGCGGCATTGGCGCCGAGGCCGCGCGCCTTCAGGAAGGCGGCCAGCGCGTTTTGCGTCTTTGGCCCATCGACGCCGTCGATAGGGGCTGCATCATAGCCCGCGATCACCAGCAACCGCTGGATCGCGGCGAGCCGCGCCTGCTCGTCATCATACTCCGCGCCCTCGGCCAGATACGCGACCTGATGGCCGTCCTCGCCGGTGCTCGGCTTGATCTCGGTGAAAGGCACGGCGGTCTGGCCGCCGCGGCACTGCCGTCCGGCAATCACGAAATCCTTCGGCGCGATGCAGAGATTGTCGGTGCCGTTCTGCGGTGCTGGTGATGCGCCGTAAACCGGCAGCGATCGCGCGTGCAGAAGAATGCGCTCCGCCGTGATGTTTCCCTGCGCCACCACGCGGCAGGCCGCCGGATCGATCCGGAACCAGCCGCGTGTGGCGGTGGCGGATTTGTCGTCGATGCCGATGGCGGCTTCCACGACGTAGCTCATGCGGTTGCAGATCTTCAGGTCGGCGCGGGCTTCGCCTGCAAGGATAACGCTTGCTGCGAGTGCCGCCGCTGCACGCGTCACCTTGCTCCGGGGACCGGAGCGACCGGCAGACGCGGCGTGCGGCGAAACAGACATCACTTGTGGATCAGCGTTCCTGTGCCCTGATTGGTGAACAGTTCGAGCAGCACCGCGTGCGGCGTCTTGCCGTCGATGATGACCACGCCTTCGACGCCGGCTTCCAGCGAGTAGATGCAGGTCTCGACCTTCGGGATCATGCCACCGGAGATGGTGCCGTCGGCGATCAGCTTGCGCGCGTCCTTGATCGACAGTTCCGGAATGAGCTTCTTCGACTTGTCGAGCACGCCGGGCACGTCGGTGAGCAGCAGCAGGCGCTTGGCCTTCAGCGCACCGGCGACGGCGCCTGCGAACGTATCGGCGTTGACGTTGAAGGTCTGGCCGTTGGCGGACGACGCCAGCGGCGCCAGCACCGGGATCAGCTCGTAGCCGATGAGCTGGTTCAGCAGCGTGAGATCGACCTTGTCGGGCTCGCCGACGAAGCCGAGATCGATCACCTTCTCGATGTTCGAACCCGGATCGACCATGGTGCGGGTCGCCTTGGTGGCGGTGACCATGTTGCCGTCCTTGCCGCACAGGCCGACGGCCTTGCCGCCGGCTTCGTTGATGTGGCTGACGATCTGCTTGTTGATCGATCCCGCCAGCACCATCTCCACGATCTCGATGGTCGCAGCATCCGTGATGCGCAGGCCGGATGCGAATTCCGACTTGATGCCGAGCCGCGTCAGCATGGCCGCGATCTGCGGCCCGCCGCCGTGCACGACAACGGGATTGATCGCGGTCTGCTCCAGCAACACGATGTCGCGGGCAAACTGCCGGGCAAGGTTTTCCTCGCCCATGGCGTGACCGCCGTATTTGATGACGATGGTTTCTTCGTCGTACTGCTGCATGTGCGGCAGTGCTTCCGACAGGATGCGGGCCTGATCCTGCGGGCTGATATTCGTCGGCAGATCCATCATGGGGAATTCTCGTTCACGCGGGCTAGTGCGAGGATTTGGCCGAGGGTTTAGCCGATTGGCGCGAGGCGTGCAAAGAGCCGTCGGCGCAAGTCAGCCCGCGCGGCGCGGCCACGCGGCGGCGATGGCCAGCACCAGCCAGCTCAGGATCAGCAGCGAGCCGCCGGTCGGTGCAGCCATTGTGAACAATCCGTGACCGGCATACTGGCGCATCGCCAGATCGCCTGCGAACAGCACCGCGCCCACGATGAAGCCACAGGTGGCGGTGAGGCCGAGGTGACGCTGGGCAATGCCGTGCCCGGTCAATAGCGCTGCGCCGATCACGGCGCTGGCGTGGAACAGCAGCATCGATGACGCAGAGGCCAGCCGCGACGCATCGGGCTGGTGCGCGGAGGCGGCGGCCAGAACGACACCGGCCGCACCCATCAGCCCGGCAAGAACAACGGCAAGCCGCAATACGCCAGTCTGGGTCATTTTTTTCCTTCCGGTCGGGCATGATCGTATCCGAAAACCGGTGCCCACTTTTCGCTAACGCGGCCCTTCGGGTCGGGATCATGCCCTAAACTCGCTCCCTGAGCAGGCGGATCATGGCGGCGCGTAACTCGGGCATGCCGCCGCCGGTGCGCGACGATGTCACCAGCACCTCCGGAAACGCCGCCGGATGCTTGGAGAGCGCGGCGATTGTTGCTGCGAGCGTTTCTTCAAGTTCGGCTTTCTTGACCTGATCGGCCTTGGTCAGCACCACCTGATAGCTCACCGCAGATTTGTCGAGCGTCTTCAGCACGTCGTGGTCGGCGTCCTTGAAGCCGTGACGCGAGTCGATCAGCACATAGACGCGGGCCAGATTGGCGCGGCCCTGCAGGAATTTGTGAATCAACACCGTCCACGAGGCGACCTTGGTTTTCGGCGCCGACGCGTAGCCGTAGCCCGGCATGTCCACCAGCCGAAGTCCTGCGTCCTTGCCGTCCGCGGGTGTCGGACCTTCGAAGAAGATCAGTTCCTGGGTGCGCCCCGGCGTGTGCGAGGTGCGCGCCAGCCCGTTGCGGCCCGTCAGCGCATTGATGAGGCTGGATTTACCGACGTTGGAGCGTCCCGCGAAAGCGACTTCGACGCCCTTCATCGGCGGCAGTGCTTCGATCGAGGGCGAGGCCCAGAAAAATTGCCAGTCGCCGGCGAAGATCTTTCGCCCGGCTTCGATCAGCTCCGCATCGGTTTTATCGGTCATGCGAAGGCACTCGAATGTGAAAACGCCCGGCGGGACCGCCGGGCGCAGGAGTTAAAGAGACGTCAGGTGGTTTTCTTCGAGCCGGCGAAGACGGCCTTCACGTTGTCGAACAGCTCCACCTTCGCGCCATTCTTGCGCATGATGTAGCTCTGCTGCAGCACCGACAGCAGGTTGTTCCAGGCCCAGTAGATCACGAGACCGGCCGGGAAGCCTGCAAGCATGAAGGTGAAGATCAGCGGCATCCAGTCGAAGATCATCTTCTGCGTTGGATCCGGCGGCGTCGGGTTCAGCTTCATCTGGAACCACATCGTGATGCCCATGA
>JAZKDK010000058.1:0-26672 GCA_040387615.1 Pseudomonadota bacterium
CTGGCCGAGAGCTTGCCGCTGGCGCTGGCCTTCTGGTCGCCGCGCGCAATGGCGACGCTGACCGCGCCGGCATCGCCGACATGACCGGAAATGTCGAAGCTGCCGTCCCCGGAATAGCTGACGCGACCGCCTTCGACCTTCACGGGATAGCTGTAGGCCGGATCGCAATTGCCGGACTGGGTGATGATGGTGACTTTCCAGGCGCCATCGAACGAGGAGCCGGCCTTGGCCGAACCGGCCAGCACGATCGCTGCCGTCAGGGCGGCCGCTGCGAATGCAGCCAGGGCAAACAGCCGGGCGGCAGGGTTCAAGGACAAAGCAATCGTCTTGGCGCGCACGGCCATTCTGTATCCCTCGCGGTGGGTGGATGCTGAGAGGGATATAGTCAGATTGTGGCCAGACTTCTAGCGCAACGCAGCAACTACGCTGCGCTTTGGAAAATATCTAATCATTCCAATATTATATTACCGGTGCGCCTCCCAGCGCCCGCTGCATCTGGCACCGTTCAGGGTGCCGCTCCAGCGCCCCGATCCCGAATAGCCCGACAGCCGCCCGCTGGCGCGGCCGGAGGAGCCGCCGCTGGAAATCGCCACGCTGACGCCGCCTCCGCCGCTGATCCGTCCATTGATCGAGGCTCCACCGGTCGAAACGATCCGCCCGCCGCTGATCTGCAGTGGAAAGCTATAGGCCGCATCGCAATTGCCAGACTGGGTGACGATCACCACCGTCCAGGGACCGTCGAAGGAGGCGGCCCGGGCGGGCTCAACCGCCGCAAATCCGGAAACAACCGCAGTCAAGGCAAAGACGGCAAAACCACTGGCCTTCATGGCGAAGTGCCTCCAAAAGTCTCTCGGGCCGGAACGGTCGGAAACGCAGGCTGGACGCAGACACCGATAGCGCAAAAACGGTGTTAATCGTTGCCAATTCGGCGTTCGTCTGCCATAAGCCCAACCTTCGTCGCCCGGCTGATCAAGGGCTGCCGTGGCGACGCCAGTGCTGATTTTCTCCATACGGGATTAAATCGAGCATTATCAACGCTCTAACGAGCATTTCAGCCGCAACAGCGCCTTTCGGGGCGCGTTTGTTTTGCGGCAACAGGAGAGCCAAATGCCCAAGCTGAAGACCAAGTCGGGCGCCAAAAAGCGCTTCAAAGTGACCGGCACCGGAAAGGTGATGGCCGCCCATGCAGGCAAGCGCCACGGCATGATCAAGCGGACCAAGAAGCAGATTCGTCAGCTGCGCGGCACGCGAGTGCTGTTCAAGACGGACGGCGACAACATCAAGCAGTACTTCCTGCCCAACGCCTGATCCTCTGGCCGCGTTCGCGCGGCCCAGCTCACATCTGGCTGCGTTCGCGCGGCCGTCTGTCTCTCACTTTTTCAGTTGAAGGAGTTCCGTCATGTCTCGCGTTAAACGCGGTGTGACCTCTCACGCCAAGCACAAGAAAGTCTACAAGGCCGCCAAGGGTTTTTCTGGCCGCCGCAAGAACACCATCCGCGCCGCCAAGGCAGCCGTGGACAAAGCAGGCCAGTATGCCTTCCGCGCCCGCAAGCTGAAGAAGCGCACCTTCCGCGCGCTCTGGATCCAGCGTCTCAACGCCGCTGTGCGTCCGTTCGGCATGACCTACAGCGTGTTTATCAACGGCCTCGCCAAGTCGGGCGTCGTTGTGGACCGCAAGGTGCTGTCGGATCTCGCGATCCACGAACCGGCGGCGTTCCAGGCGATCGCTGAAAAGGCCAAAGCCGCACTTGCGGCGTAAGCTTGGCAACAGCCGCCCTCGCGGCCTGCGCTTGCCGTTCAGCACTCCCCTCTTGGACGAGGCCGACACGACCGGGGCGTAATGCGCCCCGCTCCGTTCGGCTGGGCTGATTGATCCCCGCCGGACGGTTTTGATGAAACCGTTCCGATGGGGCTTTCTCCGATGTCCGACCTCACCAAACTCGAAACCGAAATTCTGGGCGCGATCGCCGCCGCTTCCGATGAAGCTGCGCTTGAAGCCGTGCGCGTCGGCGCGCTCGGCAAGAAGGGCTCGATCTCCGCGCTGCTCGCGACGCTCGGCAAGATGTCGCCGGACGAGCGCAAGACCGAAGGCGCCAAGATCAATCTCGCCAAGGACAAGGTCACCGAAGCGCTCTCCGCGCGCCGCGATATTCTGAAAAATGCCGCACTCGATGCGCGGCTCTCCTCCGAGACCATCGACGTCACGCTGCCCACGCGCGAGACGCCCGCCGAGCAGGGCCGCATCCACCCGCTCACCCAGGTGATGGACGAACTCACCGCGATCTTCGCCGACATGGGCTTCTCGATCGCCGAAGGTCCGGACATCGAGACCGACGATTACAATTTCACCAAGCTGAATTTCCCCGAGGGCCATCCGGCGCGGGAAATGCACGACACGTTCTTCTTCAACGCTAAGGAAGACGGCTCGCGACCGCTGCTGCGCACCCACACCTCGCCGGTGCAGGTCCGCACCATGCTGTCGCAGAAGCCGCCGATCCGCGTGATCTGCCCGGGCCGCACCTATCGCATCGACAGCGACGCGACCCACACGCCGCAATTTCATCAGGTCGAAGGCCTCGTGATCGACAAGGGTTCGCATCTCGGCCACCTGAAATGGATTCTCGCGGAATTCTGCAAGGCGTTCTTCGAGGTCGATAACGTCAACATGAAATTCCGTCCGTCATTTTTCCCGTTCACCGAACCGTCGCTGGAAGTCGATATCCAGTGTCGCCGCGAGAAGGGCGAAATCAGATTCGGCGAAGGCGAGGACTGGCTGGAGATTCTCGGCTGCGGCATGGTGCATCCGAACGTGCTGCGCGCCTGCGGCATTGATCCCGACGTCTATCAGGGCTTCGCCTGGGGCATGGGCATCGACCGCATCGCGATGCTCAAGTACGGCATCAACGACCTGCGCCAGATGTTCGAGAGCGATACGCGCTGGATCAATCACTACGGCTTCAAGCCGCTCGATGTCCCGACACTGGCGGGAGGGTTGTCGTCGTGAAGTTCACTTTCTCCTGGCTGAAAGAGCATCTCGACACCGACGAGCCGCTCGACAAGATCGCCGACAAGCTCACCATGATCGGGCTCGAGGTCGAACACCTCGACGACAAGGCGAAGGCACTGGCGCCGTTCACCATCGCGCGCGTGATCTCCGCCGAGCAGCATCCGAATGCTGATCGGCTGCGCGTGTGCATGGTGGATACCGGCGACGGCGGAGCACCTGTTCAGGTGGTCTGCGGCGCGCCGAATGCGCGCGCGGGACTGGTGAGCGTGTTCTCGCCGCCCGGCACCTACATTCCGGGCAAGGACATTACCCTTGGCATCGGCACCATTCGCGGCGTCGAAAGCCGCGGCATGCTGTGCTCGGCCGCCGAACTGCAATTGTCGGAAGATCACGACGGCATCATGGAATTGCCGGCGGATGCGCCGCTCGGTGCGCCTTATGCGCAGTGGGCGGGTCTCGGCGATGCGGTGATCGAAATCAACCTGACGCCGAACCGTCAGGACTGCACCGGCGTGCACGGCATCGCGCGCGATCTCGCCGCCGCCGACATGGGCAAGTTCAAGAACCCTGCGCCGAAGCAGATCAAGGGCGAATTCCCTTGTCCCGTACATGTGACCATCGAAGACGAGAAGCTGTGCCTCGGCTTCGCGCTGCGTCTGGTGCGCGGCGTCAAGAACGGACCCTCGCCGGAATGGCTGCAGCAGCGCCTGACGTCGATCGGGCTGCGCCCGATCAATGCGCTGGTCGACATCACCAACTTCATGACCTTCGACCGCGCGCGTCCGCTGCATGTGTTCGACGCGAAAAAAGTGAAGGGCAACCTCACCGTGCGCCGCGCGCGAAACGAGACGGTTATTGCGCTCGACGGCAAGACCTATGCGCTGGACGACACGATCTGCGTGATCGCCGACGAACGCGGCGTGGAGTCCATCGCCGGCATCATGGGCGGCGAAGCCTCGGGCTGCGACGAGACCACCACCGACGTGCTGATCGAATCGGCGCTGTGGAACGAGATCAACATCGCGCAGACCGGCCGCAAGCTCGGCATCAATTCCGACGCACGCTATCGCTTCGAGCGCGGCGTCGATCCGGCCTTCATGGTGCCCGGACTTGAGATGGCGACCAAGCTGGTGATGGACCTGTGCGGCGGCTCGCCGTCGGAAATCGTCGTCGCAGGCAAGAGCCATGGCGAAGACCGCATCATCGAGTTTCCAATTACGGAAGTGAAACGGCTGGCCGGCATCGATGTGCCGCTGCCCGAAATCAAGCGAATCCTCGCGCATCTCGGCTTCATGGTCGCGGGCGCAGGTCCGGTGGTGAAGGTCGCGGTGCCGTCATGGCGCAGCGACGTGCACGGCAAGGCCGATATCGTCGAAGAGATCGTGCGCATTGTCGGCGTCGACAGCGTGCCGCTGACGCCGTTCGAACGCGGCGACGCGCCGCGCAAACCGGTGCTGACCCAGCTTCAGCTCCGCACCCGCCGCGCCAAGCGCGCGCTGGCGGCGCGTGGCATGCTAGAGGCAGTGACGTGGTCGTTCGTCTCCAAAACGCAGGCCGACCTGTTCGGCGGCGGCAGCGCGGCCCTGACGCTGGCCAATCCGATTGCATCGGATCTCTCCGACATGCGGCCTTCGCTGATCGCGGGGCTCGTGGCCGCAGCACAGGCCAATGCCGACCGTGGCTTCGCCGACGTGGCGCTGTTCGAGGTCGGACAGATCTTCAAGGGCGATCAGCCCGAAGACCAGTTCATGGCGGCGAGCGGTGTGCGCCGCGCGCTGGCCTCGTCAAAGGGCACCGGCCGCCAATGGTCCGGCTCGGCGACCGTCGACGCCCTCGACGCCAAGGCGGATGCGCTGGCGGTGCTGGCCGCGGCCGGCGCACCGATGCAGGGGCTTCAGGTTGTATCGAGCAATGAGTCGAAGAATTTCCCGGCATGGCTGCATCCCGGCCGCTCCGGCGCGATCCAGATCGGCCCGCAGAACGTGCTGGGCTATTTCGGCGAGATGCATCCGCGCGCGCTGGAAACGCTGAAGGCCGACGGTCCGCTGGTGGCGTTCGAAGTCATTCTTGAGCGGATTCCCGACGCCAAGGCCAAGCCGACCCGCGCCAAGCCGCTGCTGGAGCTATCGCCATTCCAGCCGGTGTCACGCGATTTCGCCTTCATCGTCGATCGCAGCGTCAAGGCGGGCGACATTGTCCGCACCGCGCAGGCTGCCGACAAGAAGCTGATCACCAATGTGACGGTGTTCGACGTCTATGAAGGCAAGGGCATCGACGAGGCCAAGAAGTCTGTCGCCATCGCGGTCACGCTGCAGCCGCGCGAAAAGACCCTGACCGATCAGGAAATCGAGGCGGTGGCGTCGAAGATCGTCGCGGACGTCACCAAGAAGACCGGCGGCGTACTGCGCGGATAAGCATTGAGACTGGAATACTGTCGCCATTGCGAGGAGCGCAGGCGACGAAGCAATCCAGTCTTCGTTACCAGTCAAAGACTGGATTGCTTCGCTTCGCTCGCAATGACGGTCATTCTGTCCTGAGCACCAGATCGCAATAGGCGTAGCCATCGCGCTCGACGCGCTCACCCGGCGTGACGGACAGCGGATGACTGAACATCGGTCCATCCACCACACAGGTGTGAAACTCGCCGTTCTCGCCGCAGGGATCGACGCCCGGCGGCAAATCCGCCAGCAGCGCGTGGTCAAATGCGCGCCCCGCAAATGATGCGGGAAGCTTCGCCAGATCGACGGTTGCGACATACGCCGTCAAGCCGCTCGCGATCATGTCGCGCGCCAACTGCGCGGTCGGTCGCTGCCATAACGGAAATACCGGCGTGATGCCGGTGCCCATCAGCTTCGCCTCGCGGTAGGCCCGAATGTCTTCCAGAAACAGATCGCCGAAGATCATATGCGTGACGCCGTCGGCGCGCGCCTGCGCCAGAGCCTGCATCATGCGCTGCTCGTAAATCTCGTTGGGACAGGGATACGGGATCGGCACGATCAGCGGCGGCAAACCTGCCGCGTCGAGCTGGGCGCGGAGAATCTCCTCGCGCACGCCATGGATCGAGACGCGGCTAAAGGTTTCGGTCACGGTGGTCAGTGCACCGACAACATCGAATGCGCCGGCTTGACGGATTTGATGGAGCGCGAACGCGCTGTCCTTGCCGCTCGACCAGGAGATCATCGCCTTCATGGGAATACCGATCAGCGCGGCCAGTTCAGGCTGCGCCCGCCGGGAGACGCCGGCTCCGCCGTCGCGCGCGACTGTGTGCGCTTCGGCTTCTTGCCGGATTTCTCGGCCACCGGCGCATCCTTCAGCGCGCCGATCTTGCGCAGGGCCGCCTCCGCCGCGCGCTCACCGGATTCCCATGCGCCGCCGACGGTGCCCCACTGGGTTTCATGCGCGGCATCGCCGGCGAAGAACAGGCTTCCCAGCGGCTCCATCAGGATCTTGCGTGCCGGCTGTCCACCGGGCGAGGCCGCGGACATTGCCCCGAACACATGAGGCACGTCGTTCCAGCGCGTCGCCGTGGTGCGCTTCGCAACATTCTTGATGTCCGCGCCAAACAGTTTGGTCAGCCAGTCGGTGGCGAACGCCACCATCGCCGCTTCACCACGTGCGGACAATTCCGTACCGAACGAGCCGGCCACATCGACCTGACACAGCGACGAGCCGCCGTGATTGGCGAGCAGGAAGCCGGTGCTGCGGTCGGCGCTTTGCTCGATCACGATATCGTCACGCGACAGGCCGAGCGGATTACCCGGCAGTTCGAGTGCGATGTGATCGTAACTGCCGAGCATGAGCTTCGACGCAGCATCCTGCTGGCGCTTCGGTAACTCCGGCGCAAACTTGATCTTGCCAGAGAGCAGCGCATTGGTGGATGCCGTCATGATGACAGCCTTCGCGGTGATGGTGCCGCCCGATGTTTCGATCTGCGCGTCCCGTCCGCTCCAGACGATGCGCGTCACCGGCGTCGACCGCACGACGGGGAGCCCCTCGCCGAGCTTCGCAATCAGCGCGCCCAGGCCCTGACGGCAGGCGGACGGCCCGTCACGCTGCGCCATGGCGACGAGATCGAGCGCGGAAAGATCTTTCAGATCCTTGCCCGTCGCCGCAGCACCAAGCAGGAAATCCGTCGTGCCCGCCCAAACGCCGAGATTCTTCGGCAATGCGGCCGCGGCCGGCATATCGGCTTTTCCGCGCACGGCATCGCCCATCGCCCGGTTGGCGCGGACCAGCGTGGCGAGAAAGTCCTCGGCTTCGCCCGCACGCGCGTTGCGGCGGCCGATCCGGATGCGCTGACCGCGCGGCGCGGGAAGCATGTCCATGCCGACGCCGCGCGCCAGTTTCGCGATCGGACTGGTCTCGGCGTTGTAAAGCCAGCGCGCGCCCCGGTCGAACGGCACATCGAACGCGGCCGTATCGGTGATGCAACGTCCGCCAATCGCGGAAGCGGCCTCGATCACGACGACCTTGCGGCCGGCCGCCGCAATGCGGCGCGCGGCGGCGATACCGGCGGCACCGGCACCGATCACGACCACCTCGGCATCGCGCGGCACCGGAGCCGCCCATGCGCGCGACATGATCGGCGACAGCGCCACCGCTGCCGAGCCGGCCAGAACATCGCGCCGGGTAATTGTCATGTCATGGTTTCCAGAATTCGACTAAAAGCGAGAACATCCCAATGTGGCGGTTCGCAAGTCCGCATTATGTCTGCTGCACGCTTCTTATGCGGACTTGCGAACCGAAACCACACTGGAATCATGTATTTGCTGGTGTCTTTCGAATTTGAAGTTCGCTCCGGACCTGCCGCGCAATTCAGCAAACTTCAGATTCGAGACACCAGAACTTGCCGTATCGAAGGCCTCGCGGCAACGGTCATGGTGAATGTTTGATGAGCGCCGGGCTTGACGCATGAACTAAATTGAAATTGCTTTCGACCAAACTAAATCAACAAGAAAGCGGCCGGAATGCGCCGTTCCCGGGGGGAAGAACACCATGGGCTTCGTGCTCGATACCGTCGGCAAGATTATCGCCGGGTACCTCCAGAAAGAGGTTCCGGGCTATGAACCCTTCACGCCGAGCGACCCGGAGCGACTGCGTGGGCTGGTCGAAGCCGGCGACGTGCTGCTGGTCGAAGGTAACAACCGTGTTTCCGGCATCATCAAGTATCTCACGCAGTCGACATGGTCTCATGCCGCGCTTTATGTCGGGCCGATCGACGGCGCGACCGAGCCCGACGGCGAGCCGCATGTGCTGATCGAGGCCAATATCGGCGAAGGCGTTACCTCCGCGCCGCTCTCGAAATATTATCCCTATCACACCCGTCTGTGCCGCCCGGTTGGATTGTCCTACGAGGACCGCACCACCGTGTGCCGTTATGCGATCAACCGCATCGGCTTCGGCTACGACACCAAGAATATTCTGGACCTGATGCGCTACCTCATTCCGCTGCCGGTTCCGCAGCGCTGGCGGCGGCGCATGATCTCGCTGGGTTCAGGCGATCCGACCAAGATCATCTGCTCGGCGCTGATCGCGCAGGCCTTCGGCGCGGTGCGCTATCCGATCCTGCCCAAGATCACGCAGGCCGCGAGCCGTCGGGTCCGCAAAGAGATTTTGCACATCCGCGATTCCTCACTCTACATGCCGCGCGACTTCGACATCTCGCCCTATTTCGAGATCGTCAAGCCGACCATCGTTCGCGGTTTCGATTACACGGCGCTGCACTGGGCCGACACGACAAAGCCGTCCCCGGAGGTGGCGGACGAGTCCGATCCCTTTCCAGAGGGCATCTTCGAAACACCCGAAGCGCCGCTGGCGCCAACTGGCGAAACGCCTGCGGAGGCGCCGGCGGAAAGCCGCCGCACCCGCGAGTTAGCGGCGTAACACCTTCCTTTAGAAGACCTCGGCCTTATAATTGCCCGGCACTTGCCGGAGAGCTTCCTCATATCTAACTCTCGCTAGGTTTTTTGGAGTTTTTTGGAGGAAGGCCCATGCTTGACGCCGCACTCAAGGCGTTGTCCCAGATCCTGTCGCCGCCGATGCGCTCCATCCTGTGGAAGTCGGTCGGCCTGGCGTTGGTGCTGATCGTCGCGGCCGCAGTGGCACTGCAGCGGCTGCTGAGCTGGCTCGCCGGATCGGGAGAGGTCTGGGCGGAAACCATGGTCGGCTCCGACTATCACATGCTCATCAACATCCTCGCGTGGATCGTTTCGATCGCGGCCGGGCTCGGCATCGTGGTCGGCGCTGTATTCCTGATGCCTGCGATCACCTCGCTGGTCGCCAGCGTATTCGTGGACGACGTCGCCGACATCGTCGAGCGCCAACACTACCCTGCGGAAAAGCCGGGCACGGCGCTGCCGGTCGGGCGCGCCATTACCGAGGGCTCCAAGACCGCGCTGCTGACCATTCTGGTGTATCTGATCGCGCTGCCCTTCGTGCTGATTGCCGGCGCGGGCTTCATCGTGTTTTTCATCGCGACTGCATGGCTGCTTGGCCGCGAGTATTTCGAACTCGCCGCGATGCGCTTCCGCACGCCGGAAGAAGCCAAGATCATGCGCAAACAGAACAGCGCGACCGTGTTCGCGGCAGGACTGTTCATCGCCGCCTTCGTGTCGATCCCGATCGTGAATCTGGCAACACCGCTGTTCGGCATGGCCTTCATGGTCCACATGCACAAGCGGCTGTCGGGCCCGCGCCCGGAACTGATCGAACCGGTGCGCAAGGCAAATGTGACGGCGGCTTGATAGCTTTCTCCCTCGCCCCGTTCTTACGGGGAGAGGTGAAGCCCTACACCGTCTTCTCCGGCCACCGGCACAGATCGTTGATCAGGCACACCTCGCAGCGCGGCTTGCGCGCCACGCAGGTATAGCGCCCGTGCAGGATCAGCCAGTGATGAGCGTGGCGTGCGAATTCCGGCGGCACGATCTTGAGCAATCCCAGTTCGACCGCGAGCGGCGTCTTGCCGGGCGCGAGCCCCGTGCGATTGCCGACGCGAAACAGATGGGTGTCGACCGCAATCGTTGACTCGCCGAACGCGATGTTAAGCACGACGTTGGCGGTCTTGCGGCCGACGCCCGGCAAGGCTTCCAGCGCCTCCCGATCCCGCGGCACTTCGCTCCCATGCAGCGCGATCAACTGCTCTGACAGCGCGATCACGTTCTTTGCCTTGGTGCGATAGAGACCGATGGTCTTGATGTAATCGCGCAGCCTCTCCTCGCCGAGCGCCACCATTTTCTCGGGCGTGTCGGCGACCGGAAACAGATGCCGCGTCGCTTTGTTGACGCCGACGTCGGTGGCCTGCGCCGACAGCGCGACCGCCACCAGCAGCGTATAAGAATTGAGATGCTCCAACTCGCCCTTCGGCTCGGGATTGGCCGCACGAAAACGGCTGAAGACCTCGACCACTTCGGCATGGGTCCAGGGCTTGAGCTTTGCTGCTTTGGGAGTCCGCTTCACCGGCACAGCCGAGCGCACCTTCGGCTGGGATTTTGAACGGGACGTGATCGCCTTTTTTGCCATGATTTTGGTATAGGCATGATCCCGAAAAGTGGGAACCGGTTTTCGGAAGCGATCATGCCGAAAAACCGCTATAGTGACCCGTCATGGACGAGCGCAACGATTTTGATCCGGGGCACGTCGCGGACACGCCGCTGTTCTGCGCGCGGGTGACGCCGCATCGCTCGCTCAGCCGCGGCGGGTTTCTCGCGCTGATGGGAATCATCACCGTCGTCAGTTTCGCGGCAGGCATCATGTTCCTGATGATAGGCGCGTGGCCGGTGTTCGCTTTTTTCGGGCTCAACGCCCTGATCATCTACTGGGCGTTCAAGGTGAACTTCCGCCGCGCCGCGGCCACCGAGGACATCGTGGTGACGCCTTACGAAATCCGTGTCCGGCGCGTCAGCCACCGCGGGCATGTCGTCGAATGGACGCTCAATCCGATGTGGGTCCAGCTCGAGCGGAAAGAAGACGACGAGTTCGGCATCGAGAAGCTCTATCTGGTCTCCCGCGGCCGCCGCCTCTCGGTTGGCAACTTTCTCGGTCCTGAGGAAAAAGCCAGCTTTTCCAAAGCGTTGCTTGAGGCTATCCAGGCCGCCAAGCGCGGCCCGACCTACAACCCGGTGACCTGACGCGAGTCCGGAAACGGGTGGTTGCGTCCGGACAGTCGGCCTACATCTAGTGTGGCGGTTCGCAAGTCCGCAATATTTTCCCAGCGCATCCATTTGCGGACTTGCGAACCGAAGCCACACTAGAATTATCATTTCTAGTGTCCTTTTGAATTCGAAGTTCGCTATGGAGCGCGCTGCAGAATGAGGCGAACTTCGGATTCAGGACACTAGATCATGATGGACACCGCATAACGGACACCGCCATGATGACCACCGCCAATATGCCTGTGATGAAATCCATGCTCACCGATCTGCAACTCGCAAAGCCGTCCAAGCAGGGCGCGGCGTTGCGCGACTACGATTCGGTGCGTCGTGCCATCGGGTTCATCTCCGAGCAGTGGCGTACACAGCCGACCATCGAGGCGATGGCGGACGCCGCGCATCTCACCCCCGACGAGTTGCATCATCTGTTCCGGCGCTGGGCCGGGCTGACGCCGAAGGACTTCATGCAGGCGCTGACCCTCGACCATGCCAAGCGCCTGCTGCGCGATTCCGCCAGCGTGCTCGATGCGGCGTATGACTCCGGCCTGTCCGGCCCGGGACGGCTGCATGATCTGTTCGTGACCCATGAAGCGATGTCGCCGGGCGAATGGAAAAAGGGCGGCGAAGGCATGACGCTGCGCTACGGTTTTCATCCATCGCAGTTCGGCATGGCAATTGTCATCGCCAGCGAGCGCGGCCTTGCCGGTCTGGCGTTCGCCGACGAGGGCGAGGAGATGCCGGCACTGGCCGACATGCAGCGGCGCTGGCCGCTTGCGACTTACATCGAATCGTTCGCCGAGACCGCTCCGTTCGCGAAACGGATTTTCGATTCCTCGCAATGGCGCGAGGACCAGCCGCTGCGCGTGGTGCTGATCGGTACCGACTTCGAGGTCCGGGTCTGGGAAACGCTGCTGAAAATTCCGATGGGACGCGCCACGACCTATGGGGATGTCGCGTGCAAGATTTCATCGCCGAAAGCGTCGCGCGCGGTCGGTGCTGCGGTCGGCCGGAATCCGATTTCGTTCGTGGTGCCGTGTCACCGCGTGATCGGCAAGAGCGGCGCGCTCACCGGCTATCACTGGGGCATCACGCGCAAACGCGCGATGCTCGGTTGGGAAAGCGGACAGGCGGCGGGAGTGTAAGCCCGCAATGTATATTGATTGTCATGCGCGGGCTTGACCCGCGCATCCATCTCTAAAGAAGAGTTTTGCTTGAGAGGGATGGATTGCCGGGTCAAGCCCGGCAATGACGATCTAATTTATCTAGCCTGCCAGATCGACGACCGATGCCACCGTGGCGTCGGCGTTGAGCCGGTAGACCACCGGCGCGCCGGTGCCGAGTTCACGCTTCAGAATCTGGTCCGGCGTCAGCTTTTCCAGCACCATGATCAGCGCGCGCAGCGAATTGCCGTGCGCCGCCACCAGCGTGCGCTGGCCGCGCAGCACCGACGGCAGGATTTCCTGCACGTAATAAGGCAGCGTGCGTGCCAACGTGTCCTTCAAGCTTTCACCACCCGGAGGCGGCACGTCGTAGGAGCGCCGCCAGACCAGCACCTGCTCCTCGCCCCACTTGGCGCGGGCGTCGTCCTTGTTGAGGCCCGACAGATCGCCGTAGTCGCGCTCGTTCAGCGCGAGATGACGCGTGATCGGAATCCCGGTCTGGCCCATTTCTTCGAGCGCGAGATCAAGCGTGTGCTGCGCGCGGGTCAGCACCGAGGTGAAGGCGACATCGAATGTCAGCCCCTGCTCCTTCAGCTTGCGGCCGGCGGCGACGGCTTCCTTGACGCCGAGTTCGGTCAGGCCGGGGTCCTTCCAGCCGGTGAAAAGATTCTTCAGATTCCATTCGCTCTGGCCGTGACGCACGAGGACGAGAAGACGGTCGCTCATTCTTTCAGTTCCAACTCTTTTCGGGATGTCAGTTGCTGCCGAGACCGAGCACGTCGGTCATCGAATAATGTCCGGGCTTCTTGCCCTGCGCCCACATTGCCGCCTTCAGCGCGCCGCGCGCGAAGATCATGCGATCCTCCGACTTGTGCGCGAGCTCGATGCGTTCATAGGGACCTGCGAAGATCACCGTATGATCGCCAGTGGCGGTGCCGCCGCGCAGCGTCGCAAAACCGATGTCGCCCGGATTGCGCGCCCCGGTGTAGCCGTCGCGCGAGCGCACCGAGCGGTCTCCGAGATCGATGCCGCGACCGTCCGCCGCCGCCTGCCCGAGCAGATAGGCGGTGCCCGACGGCGCATCGATTTTCTGCCTGTGGTGCATTTCGAGAATCTCGATGTCGAAATCCTCATCGAGCGACTTCGACACCTGCTTCACCAGCGCGGCCAGCAGATTGACGCCGAGGCTCATGTTGCCGGACTGCACGACAATCGCCTGCGCGGTCACGCTCTTGATGACCGCGTTGTCCGATGCCGACAGGCCGGTGGTGCCGATGACGTGAACAATGCCGCGCTGGGCGGCAATGGCGACATTGGCGATGGTCGCGGCCGGCACGGTGAAATCGAGAATGCCGTCGGCGTTTTTCGACAGGGTCCAGAGGTCGCCGGAGAGTTCGACGCCGTTGGCGGGAAGCCCGGCGAGCACGCCGGCATCCTGGCCCAGCAGGTCGGAGCCCGGCGCTTCCAGCGCGCCGGCGAGCGTGACGCCCTCCGTCTCGGCAATGGCACGGATCAGGGTCCGGCCCATCCGGCCCCCGGCTCCAGCAACGATCAGGCGCATATCGGCCATTTCCAGCCCTCAAAACCCGTTTCAGAACTTGCTTTGGCGGTATAGCGGCGCGGGGCCACGGCGGCAACCGCAGCCGCCCCGGCGTGGGGGCCTGTCTTGCGTGGCTGGACAGCCCGGCCGGGAGTCATGCAAGGGTCACGCGGCGGACCTATTGAGGGACACCCTTAAGGAAACCATCCATGCGCCTGATCCCTGCCCTAACCGCCGCGATGCTCACGATCGCAACCTCGTTGATGCCCGCATCGGCGGCGGAACGGATCGGAGGCGACAACGCGTTCTCGTTCGTGGCGCTTGGCGACATGCCCTACAACCTGCCGGACGACTATGCGAAGTTCGACCGGCTGATCGCCGCGGTCAACGCGCTGAAGCCCGCCTTCACCCTGCACGTGGGCGACATCAAATCCGGCGCGCTGCCCTGCAGCGACGACGTTCTCAAGACATCCTACGACCAGATTCAGACGTTCCAGGGCGCGCTGGTCTACACCATCGGCGACAACGAATGGATCGATTGCCACCGCAAGGCCGCCGGCGGCTTCAATCCGCGCGAGCGCCTTATGAGGCTGCGCGAGATGTTTTTTGCAACACCGACGAAGTCGCTCGGCAAAACGCCGCTCGACGTGGAAAGCCAGGCGCTGCTGATGCCGGACTATGCAACCTACGTGGAGAACACACGTTTTGCGAAGAACGGCGTGATGTTCCTGACGGCCAACGTGCCGGGCTCCAACAACGGCTTCGAGGCGCATGACCTTGAGGGCGTGAAAGAGTTCTTCGCCCGCGACAAGGCCAACGTTGCATGGATCGAGGCGAGCTTCGCCAAGGCGAGCGCCGATAATGCAAAGGCCGTGGTGCTGTTCATGCAGGCCGAATTCAATGAGGCGCGATTCCAGAACGGCGCGATGCCGCGCCAGTCCGGCTTTACCAACACGCTCGACGCCATCGAGGCCGGCGCAACAAGTTTCGGTAAACCCGTGCTGCTGATCCACGGCGACGAACACTATTTTTCGATCGCGCCGCTGCGCAACAGCAAGGGCAAGCCGATTCCCGGCGTCAACAAGCTGATGGTGTACGGCGACACGCTGGTTCACGCCGTCCGCGTGCTGGTCGATCCCGACAGCAGCAATGTGTTCGGATTTGTGCCGCTGATCGTGCCGGAAAACGGGATGGGGAAGTAGGCATGATCCCGAAAAGTGGGCACCGGTTTTCGGATCAGATCATGCCAAAAAAGTAACTTCTACGGTTGTTCGCCGTCATAGCCTTCGATGATGACGATCTCGCCCTTGGAATGCGGCGCGCGCTTGGCGATCAGATCGGCGTATTCCGGTGAGCGGTAACAGGCCAGCGCGGTCGCATAGTCCTTGAATTCGATCACGACGTTGCGCGAACGCGCCGGGCCTTCATGCGCTTCATGAATGCCGCCGCGCACCAGAAACTTCGCGCCGTATTTCTTGAACACCGCGCCGTTGTGCGCGACGTAATCCCTTTTGTAGGCATCGAGGTCATGAACGTCGATCCGTGCGATCCAGTAACCCTTGGGCATTGTTGTTCTCCCTTTTGATTTTAGCCGCCGGCCTGAACGATTTCGGCGACGATGGCCTCCGCCGCCGCTTTCGGGTCAGTCGCTTCCACCACCGGCCGGCCGACCACGAGATAATCCGCGCCCGCAGCGATCGCGCGGCCCGGCGTCATGATGCGCTTCTGATCGCCCACCGCACTGCCGGCGGGACGGATACCCGGCGTCACCAGCGCCATCTGCGGGCCGACGACGCCGCGCACGGTGGCTGCTTCTTCTCCCGAGCAGACAAGGCCATCGATACCAAGCGCCTGCGCCTGCAACGCGCGCGCCTCCACAAGGTCCGACACCCCGAGACGATACCCCGCCGCATGCAGATCGTCCTCGTCGTAGGAGGTCAGCACGGTGACCGCGAGAATCTTCAGCGACGGTCCGCGCGCCTCGGCCGCCGCCTTCATGGTCTGCGGATAGGCATGCACCGTCAGAAATGTTGCGCCGAGTTTGGCAATGCTCTCGACGCCCTTGGCAACCGTGTTGCCGATGTCGTGCAGCTTGAGATCGACGAAAACCTTTTTGCCGCGCTCCGCCAGTTTCGGCACCAGCGCAAGTCCACCGGCATACCCAAGCTGGTAACCGATCTTGTAGAACGTCACGCTGTCGCCGAGCCGCGCGATCAGCGCTTCGGCCGTCTCGACGCTGGAGAGATCGAGCGCGACGATCAGCCGGTCGCGGGACTCAACATGGGTGGGCTTCATGGCGTCTCACATCATCTGTTGGGCGGTGTCGATCAGCTGGCGCAGGGTCCCGCGCAGCAACTCGGCGTCGGCCGGATCTTTCAGGCGATCCATCTCGTCGAACGCCTGACCGGCAAACGACAGCGCCATCTGTTTCGGCACCACCGTCGCGCCGCAGCCCAGCGCCAGAATCTGGCGCAGCGCCATCAGCACGCGCAAGCCCCCGAATTTTCCGTCGGACGCCGCCCCGATCGCGAAGGCGCGCTCGCGAAACACCTGACCGAACGTTTCATTGCGGTCGCGCACCCGCGTCACCCAGTCGATGCTGTTCTTCAGCAGCGGCGGCACCGAGGAATTGTATTCCGGGCTGACGATGAAGACGCCGTGATGCGCGCCGATCATCCGCTTGAGATTGACGGCGTTGACCGGCACGCCGGATTTCGTTTCAAGATCGCCGTCATAGATCGGCAGCGGATAATCGCTGAGCGAGATCAGCGTGACATCGACGTCGAGCAACGCCAGTTCCTTGACCACCACGGCGGCCAGTCGCGCGTTGAACGAGCCAGTGCGCAGCGAGCCGGGAATGACGAGGATTTTCAGCGCGGCCATGATGTCCCTGTCACCTTCGGACAGGGCGAAGGCGCGACAGGTTTATAGCTTGGCGGATTTTGAGACGCAAAAGGCGCTGATAAGGCTGTGATCCTGTTTGTAGGCATGACCCGATCCGAAAACCGGTGCCCACTTTTCGGGATCATGCCCTAGCCCTTGCGATAGACCCAGACGCGCGCGGGCGGCAGGTTCATCCAGACCCGCTCGGAGGCCTGGGTGCGGATTCCCGGCAGGGATTTCGGGATCGGCGGCGCCACCGAATAGGTGAACTGGATGAAGGGCGCGCCCGCTTCCATTTTCAGGAATGCATCGCGCATCAATTTCAGGCGAACCAGCATCGGCTTGGTGACAAGCGGCAGGCCGGACACCATCGCGGCGGCTGGCTCTTTCAGTTCCGCCAGCGTCAGGTCAAGATTGTAGGCATCGCCCTGAATCACGGTCGCCTGCGGATAGCGCTCATGCAGCAGCGCGCAGAAGCCCGGATCGAACTCCACCAGCACCAGGCGCTTCTCGGCAACGCCGTGCGCGATGAGCGCATCAGTGATGGCACCGGTGCCGGGCCCAAGTTCGATGACAGGTCCGTCGGAATGCGGATCGACGTAACGCGCGACCGTGCGCGCCAGCGCCTTGCTGGAGGGCATCACCGCGCCCATGTGCAGGGGTTTTTCAATCCAGGAGCGGAGGAAGCGAACCTCGTCGTCGAGACGAAGCGGCTTTTTCAACGCACGCACAGTGGACTGGGGAGCCATGATACTTCCAAAGGAGCCCGGGGACGGGCGAGGCGTCAAATTTCCTTCACAAATGGGTATAGACGCAAGCAAAAAGCGTCAAGGACACCGCCAGTGTCCCGAATCCGCAGTTCGCCAGGTTTTACAGCGAGTTCCGTAGCGAACTGCGGATTCAAAGGGACACTGGTTACCTATGATTCTAGTGATCCTTTGGTTCTGACATTCGTAAAAGTGCCTGCGAGAGAGGCGATACGAATGTCAGAACCGGATCACTATGGCGTATTGGCGCGGGTTCCGAAGAAGTCCTTGACCATCTTAAAGAATCCAGCCGCTTCGGGCTGTGTTTCGCCCGACGACAGCTTTTCGAACTCCGCCAGCAGCTCTTTCTGCTTCTTGGTGAGGTTCTGCGGGGTCTCGACCACGACCTGGACGTACATGTCGCCCATCTGCCGGGAGCGCAGCACAGGCATGCCCTTTGAGGCGACGCGGAAGCGGCGGCCGGACTGGGTGCCCGAGGGCACTTTCACCTTGGTCTTGCCCTGATCGATGGTCGGCACTTCGAATTCGCCGCCCATCGCCGCCGTCACCATCGACACCGGCACGCGGCAGTGCAGGTCCGCACCGTCGCGCTGGAAGAACTTGTGCGAAGCCAGCGACAGGAAAATGTAGAGATCGCCCGCAGGACCGCCCTGCACGCCCGCCTCGCCCTCGCCGGAGAGACGAATGCGAGTGCCGTCCTCGACGCCCGGCGGAATATTGACCGACAGCGTGCGCTCCTTCTGCACGCGACCTTGCCCCGAGCAGGACGTGCACGGCGTTTCGATCATCTGGCCGCGGCCCTGACAGCCGGGGCAGGTGCGTTCCAGCGTGAAGAAACCTTGCGCCTGGCGAACACGGCCTGCGCCGCCGCACGTCGAGCAGGTCTTCGGCTTGGTGCCGGCCTTGGCGCCGGTGCCGGAGCAAGTCTCGCAGGTCACCGCGACCGGAATGTTGATCTGCGCGGTTTTGCCGGAGAAGGCTTCCTCCAGCGTGATTTCCATATTGTAGCGCAGGTCCGCGCCGCGCTCACGGCCGCCACGGCCGCCACGCTGTCCGGCCATGCCGAACAGGTCTTCGAAAATATCGGAGAACGAAGATGCAAAGCCCGCACCGAACCCCGGCCCGTGGCCGCCGCCATTGCCCTGCTCGAACGCGGCATGGCCATAGCGGTCGTAGGCGGCACGCTTGTTGCCGTCCTTGAGGATTTCGTAGGCCTCGGAGATTTCCTTGAACTTGTGCTCGCACGACGGATCGCCCGGATTCTTGTCCGGGTGCCATTTCATCGCGAGCTTGCGGAAGGCCGTTTTCAGTCCGGCTTCGTCGATCGAGCGTTCGACTTCCAGCGTCTCGTAATAGCAGGCCTTAGACATGGCTGATCTGGGTCATGCGAGTCTGGATCTGTGGTTTGTTCGCCGCGAAAAGCCTCCCCTTGAAGGGGAGGCTGATCGTGGACTGGTTACGCGGACTTCTTGTTGGTCTTATCGTCGTCGACTTCGGTAAACTCGGCGTCAACGACATCGTCCTTGGCGGCATCCTTGGCGGCGTCCGCCTCGGCCTGCTGCGTGTACATCGCCTCGCCGAGCTTCATCGAAGCCTGCGCAAGCGTATTGGTCTTGGTCTTGATGGCTTCGGCGTCGTCGCCCTTCAGGGCTTCCTTCAGATCCGCCAGCGCATCTTCGATAGCCTTGCGCTCGGACTCGCCGACCTTCGCGCCATGCTCGGCCAGTGCCTTCTCGGTGGAATGCACCAGCGCGTCGGCATGGTTCTTGGCGTCGACCGCCTCGCGGCGCTTCTTGTCTTCGGACGCGTTGGCTTCCGCGTCCTTGACCATCTTCTCGATGTCGCTGTCGGACAGTCCACCGGACGCCTGAATGCGAATCTGCTGTTCCTTGTTGGTCGCCTTGTCCTTCGCCGACACGTTGACGATGCCGTTGGCATCGATGTCGAACGTGACCTCGATCTGCGGCATGCCGCGTGGTGACGGTGGAATGCCCATCAGGTCGAACTGACCGAGCGCCTTGTTGTCAGCCGCCATCTCGCGTTCGCCCTGGAACACGCGAATGGTCACAGCACCCTGATTGTCCTCGGCGGTCGAGAACACCTGGCTCTTCTTGGTCGGGATCGTGGTGTTGCGCTCGATGATGCGCGTGAACACACCGCCCAGCGTCTCGATGCCAAGCGACAGCGGCGTGACGTCGAGCAGCAGCACGTCCTTGACGTCGCCCTGCAGCACGCCGGCCTGAATCGCGGCACCGATGGCGACGACTTCGTCCGGGTTGACACCCTTGTGCGGCTCCTTGCCGAACAGCTGCTTGACGACTTCCTGAACCTTCGGCATGCGCGACATGCCGCCGACCAGAACAACCTCGTTGATCTCGGCAGCCGACAGGCCTGCGTCCTTCAGCGCCTTGCGGCAAGGCTCGACCGTCTTCTGGATCAGATCGTCCACCAGCGCTTCGAACTTGGCGCGGGTGAGCTTCATCGTCAGATGCTTCGGACCGGACGCGTCAGCGGTGATGAACGGCAGATTGATTTCGGTCTGCGTCGTCGACGACAATTCGATCTTGGCCTTTTCAGCGGCTTCCTTCAGGCGCTGCAGAGCGAGCTTGTCGTTGCGCAGGTTGATGCCCTGCTCTTTCTGGAATTCGTCGGCCAGATAGCTGACGAGGCGCATGTCGAAGTCTTCACCGCCGAGGAACGTGTCGCCGTTGGTGGACTTCACTTCGAACACGCCGTCGCCGATCTCGAGGATCGACACGTCGAAGGTGCCGCCGCCGAGATCGTATACCGCGATGGTGCCCTGCTTGGTCTTGTCGAGACCGTAAGCAAGTGCAGCCGCGGTCGGCTCGTTGATGATGCGCAGCACTTCAAGGCCGGCGATCTTGCCGGCGTCCTTGGTGGCCTGACGCTGTGCGTCGTTGAAATAGGCAGGAACGGTGATGACCGCCTGATCGACCTTCTGGCCGAGATGAGCTTCCGCGGTCTCTTTCATCTTCTGCAGAATGAAAGCGGAGACCTGCGAAGGCGAATAAGTCTGGCCATCGGCCTCGACCCAGGCATCGCCATTGCCGGCCTTCACGATTTTATAGGGGACGAGCTTCTTGTCCTTTTCGACCGTCGGATCGTCGTAACGGCGGCCGATGAGGCGCTTCACGGCGAAGATGGTCTTTTCCGGATTGGTCACAGCCTGACGCTTGGCCGGCTGTCCGACGAGGCGTTCACCGTCGTCGGTGAGGGCAACAATGGACGGGGTCGTCCGCATGCCCTCGGCGTTCTCGATTACTTTCGGTGTTTTGCCGTCCATCACGGCGACGCACGAATTCGTGGTGCCGAGATCGATCCCAATGACCTTTCCCATGGTCCTCTAGTCCTTCTTTTTGCGGCAGGTTGGCTGGGCCCTGACGGCGCACCAATCCAAACCCCCAATATCAAATATTCGCGACGTCGCGACGCTCCGCCTCATATAGGAGGGGGGCATGGGCCCGCAAGGACCAGCCCTTGTAAACAGCCGGGAAAATGAATTTTTGAGCCCGCCGCCGGTCTCCGGAAACGATGGCGAATGCGTCAATTTGCAACGATTCGGGCCTTGATCTGTTGGCCCGGCGCAGAAACAGTTGGGCCTCGCACAGACTGTCCCACCCGCGCCGTGTCCGACCATCGAACGGCCTCAATACGACATCAGTCAGGTTTCATGAAAACGATCGTCCGTGTCCTCGCCATCGTCTCCATCGCCGCCGCATCGCCGGCTTTAGCCGCCGACCCTGTATTCCCGTCCGGTGCGCGTGTCGGATTGGAGCCCGCCGAAGGGCTCGCCGTCGCCAAGGAATTCCTGGGCTTCGAATCCGCTGACCAAAAGATCAAGATCGGGCTCGCCGAGATTCCTCCTGCGGCCTTCGCAACGGTCGAGGCCGCCGTGAAGGAAGGCAAACCCACCGGAACAGGCTCAAAGCCGGAAGCCTTCGAGACCGCTGCGGGCAAGGCTTTCATCACCTCCGATACCGGCAAGGACGGCGCGACCACGATCAAGATGTATTCGGTCATCATTTCCGGAGAGAAGTTCACCGGCTACATCATCGCGCAGGCGCGCGAGGATGCCGAAAAGCCGATCTCCGACGACGCCATGCGCAAGATGCTTGCCTCGGCGAAGCTGCGCAATGACGTGCCGACCGAGGAACAGCTCAGCCTGATGCCGTTCAAGATCGGCGAGCTCAGCGATTTCAAAACCGTCCGCACGCTCGCTCCGCGCTCGTCGATCCTTTTGACCGACGGCACCGAAGACACCACGCTCGACGGTGCACCCTACATGGTGATCGGCCTGACCGCGGCGGTCCCCGCGTCGCCGGACGATCGCGGACGCTTTGCACAGCAGACTGCCGCCACCATTCCGGGCCTTCGCAATGCGCGCATCATCTCGAACGAGCCGCAGCGGATCGACGGCTCCGCCGGATACGAGACTCGGATCGAGGCTGTCACCGGCAAGAACGACACGCCGGTGACCGTGGTGCAGTGGCTGAGATTCGGCGGCGGCACGTCGCTGCGCATCATTGCGAGCGCAACGCGCGACGAATGGCCGAAGGCGTTCCCGCGCTTTCGCGCGGTGCGCGACGGTATCGATCCGCGTTAAAGACTAGTCCTGCGAAGCTGCGGGCGCGGCCTTCGCGCCGCCCTTGGCGACTGCGACCAAAGCCGGGCGCAACACGCGCTCGCCGATGGTGTAGCCGCCCTGCACGACCTGCACCACCGTGCCTGTCGGCACCGACGAATCCGGCACCTCATACATCGCCTGATGGAAATTCGGATCGAACTTCTCGCCGAGCGGATCGAGCTTCTGCACGCCGTTTTTCTCCAGCGTCTTATGCAGCGAACGCTCGGTCAGTTCGACGCCTTCGATCAGCGCCTTGAGACCGGGATCGGCCGCTTCACGCGCTTCCATCGGGACAGCATCCAGCGCGCGCTGCAGATTGTCGGCGATATCGAGCACGTCGCGCGCGAACGCGGTGATGCCGTAGGTCCGCGCGTCGGCGACTTCGCGCTGGGTCCGCTTACGCAGATTTTCCATCTCGGCGAGCGTGCGCAGCATGCGATCTTTGGCCTCGGCGACGTCCTTGGTGAGCGCTTCGACCGAGCCTTCTTCCGGATCGTCAGGCATCACGTAAGGCTTTGAGACCACAGGCTCCTTGTCGGTCACGGAACCGTTCGCGCTGTCCTGCGCTCCCGTCTCCGATTGTTCCTTGCGCCCATTGGTATTGGCCATAACTCACCTTTTCAGCAAATCGTCGCGATCATGTGGGATTGTTAGCCCGCATATCGTGCTTTAGGCGCGGAAAATCAAGCGCTAACGCGCTATTTGCCGATCAGCTGGCTGACGATCCGGGCCGCATAATCCACCATCGGTATGACCCGCGCATAGTTCAGCCGCGTCGGACCGATCACACCCAGCACGCCGACGATGTGCCCCGCGCCGTCGCGATAGGGCGCGATGATGGTCGAGGAACCGGACAGCGAAAACAGCTTGTTCTCCGAGCCGATGAAAATGCGGACGCCGTCGGCGCGCTCGGCGCGGCCGAGCAGATCGATCACGCCCTTCTTGGCTTCGAGATCGTCGAACAGCAGCCGCACCCGTTCGAGATCCTCCATCGCATGAAGATCTTCCAGCAGGTTGGCATGACCGCGCACGATCAGCTGGCGCTCGTCGCTGGCGCCGCCGGACCAGCTCGCAATGCCCGCTGCAATGACTTTCTGCGTGAGCTGATCCAGTTCGCCGCGGCCTGCCGTCAACGCGGTTTCGAGTTCGCTGCGCGCTTCGGCCAGCGTGCGTCCGCGAATCCGCGCGTTGAGAAAATTCGAGGCTTCGGTCAGCGCCGACGACGGCACGCCCGGCGGCAGCGCCAGCACGCGGTTCTCGACCTGGCCGTCTTCCGCCACCAGCACCACCAGCGCCTGCGTCGGCTCCAGCCGCACGAATTCGATATGCTTGAGGCGCACGTTCGCCTTCGCCGTCAGCACGACCGCAGCCGCACGCGTCAGACCCGACAATCGCGTCAGCGCTTCGCTCAGCGCGGCTTCGACCGACGGCGCGCCGCCGACGGATTTGAGTTGCGTCTCGATCGACTGCCGCTCCGGCTCGGTCAGATCGCCGACCTGCATCAGCGCGTCGACGAAAAAGCGCAGTCCCAGTTCGGTCGGCAGCCGGCCCGCCGACGTATGCGGCGCGTAAATCAGTCCCAGCTGTTCGAGATCCGACATCACGTTGCGCACGGAGGCCGGCGACAGCGGCATCGTGATCAGACGCGAAATGTTGCGCGAGCCCACCGGCTCGCCGGTGGCCAGATAGTTCTCGACAATCTGACGAAAAATATCCCGCGACCGCTCGTTGAGCTGCGCCAGCCCGGCGTTCGGCGTGATCAGGTGACCTGTCGGCTCGTGGTGGGCCAAATCGGGCTCCAAACGGGGTTGATAAGCTACAATTGTCCATCGCGCGGCGTCATGACAAGCCGCATTCGCGCAACATCCTTATCGGCCCTTGCCGCTGCGGGCCCAAGCCCCTAAAAGCAGCGCCAAATCGACGTTTCCCAAGATTCATCTTAAGTTTTCGGAGGTTTTCCCATGCGGCCAAGCCGTCGCGCGCCCGACGAACTGCGCCCCGTCACACTGGAACGCGGCGTGGTCAAATACGCCGAAGGTTCCTGCATGGTGAAATTCGGCGATACCCATGTGCTGGTGACCGCCACGCTGGAAGACCGCCTGCCGCCGTGGCTGAAGGGTCAGGGCCGCGGCTGGGTCACGGCCGAATACGGCATGCTGCCACGCGCCACCCATGAGCGCATGCGCCGCGAATCCGCTGCCGGAAAACAAAGCGGCCGCACCGTCGAAATCCAGCGGCTGATCGGCCGCTCGCTGCGCACCACCGTGGACCTCGTGGCACTCGGCGAGCGCCAGATCACGGTGGACTGCGACGTCATTCAGGCCGATGGCGGCACCCGTACCGCGGCGATCACCGGTGCGTGGGTTGCGCTGGCGGATTGCCTGCAATGGATGAAGGCCCGCAACATGCTGAAGAACGAGAAGGTGCTGCGCGACAACGTCGCCGCGATCTCCTGCGGAATCTACAACGGCACGCCGGTGCTCGATCTCGACTACGCGGAAGACTCCGAGGCCGAGACCGACGCGAATTTCGTCATGACCGGCGACGGCCGCATCATCGAGGTCCAGGGCACCGCCGAGAAGACTCCGTTCTCGCAGGAGGAATTCCTCAACCTGATGGCGCTGGCCCAAAAGGGGATCGCCCGGCTGGTCGACCTGCAAAAAATGGCGGTGGCGTAATTTTCCCGCTTCCAACCGCGCTTCTCACGGATAACCATTGCGCATGAGTGATCATCGCCGAATCACCGGCCGCCTTGTGATCGCGACCCACAATCCCGGCAAGCTCGCCGAGATGCGTGAACTTCTTGCGCCCTACGGCGTGGAAGCGGTGTCGGCGGCGGAACTCGGCCTCACTGAACCCGACGAGACCGGCACGACGTTCCAGGCCAATGCCCGCATCAAGGCCGTGGCCGCAGCCAATGCGACACAGCTTCCGGCGTTTGCGGACGATTCGGGACTGGCTGTCGATGCGCTCGACGGACAACCCGGAATTTATTCGGCGCGCTGGGCCGGCGAGGACAAGAATTTTCTCGCCGCCATGTCGCAGATCGAGCGCCTGCTGCAGGAGCGCGGCGCGAAGGAACCAGCGCAGCGACGTGCGCATTTCGTCTCGGCGCTGTGCGTCGCATGGCCGGACGGACACATCGAAGACGTCGAGGCGCGCGTCGACGGCACGCTGGTGTGGCCGCCGCGCGGCACGGCAGGTTTCGGTTACGATCCGGCGTTTCTGCCCGACGGTCACAGCCGCACCTTCGGCGAGATGACCAGCATCGAGAAACACGGCCTGCCGCCAATCGGCTTAGGCCTGTCCCATCGCGCGAAGGCCTTCGTAAAGCTCGCGGAGATCTGCCTCACATGAGCACCGCTGCGAAACAGGCTTTCGGCGTCTACGTGCACTGGCCGTTCTGCCTGTCGAAGTGCCCGTACTGCGACTTCAACAGCCATGTACGTCATGCGCCGATCGACGAGTTTCGTTTCGCACGCGCGTTCGAACGCGAGATCGAGACCACCGCTGCGCGCACGCCGGGCCGTGAAGTCACATCGATCTTTCTCGGCGGCGGCACACCGTCGCTGATGCAGCCGCAGACCGTCGGCGCGATTCTGAATTCCATCGCCCGGCACTGGACCGTCGCCAGCGATGTCGAGGTGACGCTGGAAGCCAATCCGACCAGCGTCGAGGCCACGCGCTTCAAGGGCTATCGCTCGGCCGGCGTCAACCGGGTATCGCTCGGCGTGCAGGCGCTGGACGATGCGTCGCTGAAAGCGCTCGGGCGTTTGCACACAGCGCGAGAGGCGCTCGATGCGGTTGCCATCGCGCGCTCGGCGTTCGACCGCTATTCGTTCGATCTGATCTATGCGCGGCCCGACCAGACCCCACAAATGTGGGAGGACGAGCTGAAGATCGCGGTGTCGGAAGCCGCCGAGCATCTGTCGCTGTATCAGCTCACCATCGAACCGGAGACACCGTTCTTTGGGCTGCATGCCGCCGGCAAGCTGAAGATTCCCGACGAAGCCGTGGCGCGCGCGCTCTACGATGTAACGCAGGATGTCTGCGCGAAACTTGGCCTGCCGTCCTACGAGATTTCCAATCACGCGCGGCCCGGCGCGGAGTGCAAGCACAATCTGGTTTACTGGCGCGGGCAGGAATATGCCGGCGTCGGTCCCGGCGCGCACGGCCGCCTCGATATCGACGGCATCCGTCACGCCATCGCCACCGAAAAGCGTCCGGAGACCTGGCTGATGCGCGTCGAGGCGCAGGGTCATGGCGTGATCACCGACGAGCTTCTCAACAGCGAAGAGCGCGCCGACGAATATCTCTTGATGGGACTGCGGCTGGTGGAGGGCATCGACCCGATGCGCTACCGGGCGCTGTCGGGGCGTTCGCTCGATCCAAGGCGTATCGAAATCCTGCAGGACGAAGGCGCAATCACGGTCGATCCCGATGGCCGCGTGCGCGTGACGATGCAGGGGTTTCCGGTGCTGGACGCCGTGGTCGCGGATCTGGCGGCGTAATTGCCACGCTCG
>JAZKDK010000059.1:0-29964 GCA_040387615.1 Pseudomonadota bacterium
GCGCGGCGTTTCGGCCGCTCAAGCTCCCGTCCGATCCCAAGCATGATGCTCCGCAACCAGATCGAGCCGGGGTCCATCTGCGCGCGGGTCGGATAGAACATGAACTGCTCGTCGATCCCCGGATCGACGGGCGGAGCGACCGTCACCAGCGATAACTGCTTCGACAGCGCGGCGATCAGGCGGCGCGGCACAAACGCAACGAGATCGGTTCGCGCGGCGATATGCAGGGCTTCGATGTAGCTTGGCACCACCAGCGCGATCCGCCGCTCCAGCTTTTTGGTCTGCAGCCAGGTATCGATCAGGTCTTCGCTCTGGCCGCGAATGACGACGGCGACATGCCGTGCCTTGAGAAACGCGTCCTTGTTTTTCAGCCGCGCTCCCGACGGATGCCCCTGCCGCACCGCCAGCGCATCGGAGTCGGTATAGAGTAGTTGCCGGTGAAATCCCTTGAAGGCATCGCCGATGCTGATGACCATATCGATGGTGCGCGCGAACTCGGCGATGAAGATCGCGGGGCCTCGCCACGGCACGACGTCGATCCGCACACCGGGTGCTGTGGCGTCCAGCTTTTTCATCAGCGGCGGCATCAGCAGTTCGACGGCAAGGTCGGGCATCATCAGGCGGAAGCGCCGTTCGCTGCGGGCGGCGTCGAAATCGTCAGGCATGAACAGGCCGCGCACCTGATCCAGCGCCTGCGCCAGCGGTGCACGTAACGCCTGCGCCCGTGGCGTCAATTCCATGCGCGCGCCGGCGCGCACCAGCAACGGATCGCCCAGAGCATCGCGCAGCCGTCGTAGCGCGTGGCTGGCCGCCGGTTGCGACAGGCCGATCCGCATCGCCGCGCGGCCGACATTGGCCTCCAGCAGCAATGCGTCGAGAGCGACCAGCAGATTGAGGTCGAGCGAAGCCAAATTCATGAGGTGAATATATATCATATGAAGCATCGATTGGAAGAATATCGATAATCGTCCCATCATTCGTCCATCCACACAGCTAGAGGACGGAACTTATGAGTGCCGAAGCCAACAAGAAATTGATCCAGCAGATTTTCACCGATTCCGCCAACCGCAGCGGAACGACCTTCATCGATCACCTCGCGGATGACGCGACGTGGATTCAGACCGGGCAGTGTTCGTGGTCGGGCAGCTTCAAAGGGAAAGACGCCATCACGAATGGTCTTCTCGGCTATCTGCGAACCTTGCTGACCGATCGTCCGCGAACGCTCGCCTTTGACTTCATTGCCGAGGGCGACACCGTCGTGGTCGAGGCAAGGGGCGACAACGTCACCAAGTCTGGAGAACGTTACAATAACGAGTACTGCATGGTCTGGCGCGTCGAGAACGGCAGGATCACGCAGATCAAGGAATACTGCGACACGGCATTGGTCGAGCGCGTGCTCGGGCCCTTTCCAAAATCACAATCGCGGGCGGCGGGTTGAATGCTGGCTCACACCGGAGTCGGTGCCAACTCAGGTAGCCGGCGGTCAGAGCCATCATCGGGAGCGATGCTGGACATCGCTCGGGCGGCGGCGTCAATTTTCCGGACATGGCGAAGACGCAGCCGCGAACGGCGTCAGCTCGCAGCGATGAGCGAACGTGACGTCAACGATATGGGAATGAGTTGGGCAGAAGCTACGGCCGAAATCGAGAAGCCGTGCTGGCGAGAGTGAAAGATGGACGGCGGGTCAGCCCGCCGCCATCCCGCTGCGGATTTCGGCGCGCAATTCGTCGATCAGCTTGAGACCCTTTTTGGTCTCGACGTGCCAGAAGGTCCAGCCGTTGCAGGCCTCGGCCCCTTGCGCCAGCGCGCCCATGCGGTGGATCGAGCCGACCTTATCGCCGAGCATGATCGCGCCGTCGGCACGCACCAGCGCGCCGTATTTTTTCTTGGAGTCGACCAGCTTGGTACCTGGCAGGATCATGCCGCGCTCGACCAGCTCGGAGAACGCGACCCGCGGCGCACCGCGCGCGGTCATGAACGGCGCCAGCGTCGCTTCCGGCAACGGCTCGATGGCGGCAATGCGCGCCTCGGCGGCCTTGGCATAGGTTTGGTCGCGCTCGAAGCCGATATAGCTGCGGCCGAGGCGCTTCGCGACAGCGCCGGTGGTGCCGGTGCCGTTGAACGGATCGATCACGAGGTCGCCGGGCTTCGATGACGACAGCAGCACGCGGGCCAACAGGCCTTCCGGCTTCTGGGTCGGATGGACTTTCTTGCCGTCAGCACCCTTGAGGCGTTCCTCGCCGGTGCACAGCGGGATCGTCCAGTCCGAACGGGCCTGCACGTCCTCGTTGGCGGCCTTCAGGGCTTCATAATTGAACGTGTAGCCCTTGGCGTTCTCGTCGCGTGCGGCCCAGATCATCGTTTCATGCGCATTGGTGAAGCGGCGGCCGCGGAAATTCGGCATCGGGTTGGTCTTGCGCCACACGATGTCATTGAGAATCCAGAAGCCCAGATCCTGCATGATCGCGCCGACGCGGAAAATGTTGTGATAGGAGCCGATCACCCAGATCGTCGCCGACGGCTTCATGGCGCGGCGCGCGGCAAGCAGCCACGCGCGCGTGAAATCGTCATAGGCGGCGAAGGATGAGAACTTGTCCCAGTCGTTGTTGACCGCATCGACATGCGATTCATCGGGGCGCTTGAGATCGCCCTTCAATTGCAGATTGTATGGAGGGTCTGCGAAGACCAGATCGACCGATCCGGCTTGCATCTTCGACATCTCCGCGACGCAATCGCCGATGACGATATGCGAACTCGGAGCATTTTCAAATTGAGTGCGGGGCGCCTTTGCAGACGCCCCGCGACGCGACACTACCATGACTCAAAACCTGACTCAGGCGACGCAGCCGGCGACGCGGGACTAACTAATCCGACTGTCATCACCATGAATGGCCAAGGTAAAAATGGGCTTAATCAAAAACAGGTTTGTGACGAATCCGAAATTGAATCAGAAATCTTGTTTGCATCGCGGATCGCAAACGCACGCTGAGCGTTGAGCGATGCAGCAATCGGCGGAATTGCTGGCACTGCGCGCCTTTCGTTGCGAAATTCAGCCAACATTCATGTCGTGGAGTGGAAACACATCGAAATGCCGCACGAGTGTCCCTGAATCCGAACTAGGCAATTTTTGCCGGGCGCTGTATGAATCGTTAACAGGACTTTGCGGCTCCCACGCGTTGTGATGACGCACCCGCCGGTTGAGGAGATTTCCGATGCGTTACGATGATTTCCGCCGCAGCGACAACATCGACGATCGCCGCGACGACAGCGGGTATGGCGGAGGCGGTGGCGGCGGTTTCGGGTTTCCAATGGGCGGTGGCGGCGGGCTCGGCATCGGCACCATCGTCGTGCTCGGACTGATCGGCTGGGCGGTCGGCATCGACCCGCGCATCCTGATCGGTGGCGCCGAGATTCTGACCGGCGGACAGCAGCAGGCGCCGAGCTATCAAACCGACCGCAGAACCGGTAGCCCGCCGAAGGCTGGCGCGCCGACGGACGAAATGGGCAGCATGATCGCCGGCGTGCTTGGCGAAATCGACGACCGCTGGAGCGAAATCTTCGCGGCGAGTGGCCAGACCTATCGCGGACCGCGCATCGTGCTTTTCAAGAATGCCACCAACGGCGGACGCTGCGGCATGGCGCAGTCGGCGATGGGGCCGTTCTATTGCCCACCCGACAAGCAGATTTTCCTCGACACCGGATTCTTCCGCGAGGTCGAGACCAAGTTCCGCGGTTGTTCCGGCAATGCCTGCAAGTTCACCACCGCTTACATTATCGCGCATGAGGCGGGCCATCACATCCAGAACCTGCTCGGCATCCTGTCGAAGGCGCAGCAGATGCAGCAGCAGGCCGGCAGCAAGGCTGAGGCCAACAATATTCAGGTGCGGGTCGAGTTGCAGGCCGACTGCCTGTCCGGCGTTTGGGTGAACCGCGAGGAGAAGAAGCGGCCCGGCTTCCTCGAAGCGGGCGACATCGACGCCGCGCTGCAGACCGCGTCCGCAATCGGCGACGATACGCTGCAGCGGAAATCGACCGGGCGGGTTGTGCCCGACTCGTTCACGCACGGCTCGGCAGCGCAGCGCAAGCGCTGGTTCATGACCGGCTATCAGCAGGGCTCGGTGCAGGCGTGCAATACATTCGCACCCGGCGTTCAGCTCTAAAGCCATGTCCATGACCAACGACGCGGTCCCGTTCGTCCCGCTCAATATTGCGGTGCTGACCGTGTCCGACACCCGCTCGCTGGCCGACGACAAATCCGGCACGACGCTGGCGGATCGCCTCACGGCGGCGGGCCATCGTCTCGCCGCGCGGGACATCGTCACCGACGACGCCGATGCGATCCGCACCAAACTGCGGATGTGGATTGCCGATCCCGGCGTCGATGTGGTCATCACGACTGGCGGCACAGGATTCACCGGACGCGACGTGACGCCGGAAGCGGTCGAGCCGCTGTTCGAGAAGCGCATGGACGGTTTCTCGATCGCGTTCCACATGCTGAGCCACGCCAAGATCGGCACGTCGACGATTCAAAGCCGCGCCACCGCGGGCGTCGCGGGCGCGACATTCATCTTCTGCCTGCCGGGCTCGCCGGGCGCATGCAGGGATGGATGGGACGGCATTCTCGCGCAGCAACTCGATTATCGCACCAAGCCGTGCAACTTCGTCGAGATCATGCCGCGGCTGGATGAGCACCTGAAGCGCGGCAAGGCGAAGGCGTAGCCGCCAGCTAAAGCTTCAGCTCCCACGTCTCGCCGATCAGGTCGTGACCGAAACTGTGATGCGGTTCGGTCGCGACATGCACGAAGCCTGCGTTCTGATAGATCCCGCGCGCGGCGAGCAGCATGCTTTGGGTCCACAGCGTGACCTTGCGGTAGCCGCAACTCCGCGCGAAGGCGATGCATTCGTCAACTAGCCGCTTGCCGAGCCCGTGACCGCGGCCCGCCGGGTCGATCAGCAGCAGACGAATCTTCGCAACCTCATCGGAATGCTTCACCAGAAATACCGATCCGACCTGCTGGCCGTCGATCTCGGCGATCCAGCAGCGTTCGCGCGCGGGATCGAAGTCCTTCAGGAACTGCGCTGTGATCTCGGCGCAGAGAGCTTCGAAGGAGATGTCCCAGCCATATTCGCGCGCGTAGAGCAGGCCGTGCTGCTGCACGATCCAGCCCATGTCGCCGGGCCGGTGGGCGCGCAGTGTTATCTCGGGACGGTTGGCCTCCTCGTCGAGCAGCCGTTCGATGGTCGTCATCGCGGCGACCAGGCGCTGCTCGCCGCCGCCGGGGAGCTTTTCAAGCATCTCCCCGATCTCATCATGCGAGCTTCGATTGAGGCGGCCGTATGCCAGACGTCCTTTGGCCGTCAGGGCCAATCGGAATTGCCGCCGATCCGAGGGGACCGGCTTTCGCGTCACCAGCCCCTTGTCCATGAAGGTTTGAACGATGCGGCTCAGATAGCCCGGATCGAGGTCGAGTTGAGCGCCGATCTCCTTCGCGGTCGGCTCGTCGCGGTGTGCGAGCTCGAACAGCACGCGCGCTTCCGTCAGCGAATAGGGGCTCTCAAGGAGTTGCTGCTCGAGCACGCCGATCTTGCGGGTGTAAAAACGGTTGAACCGCCGGATCGCGGCGATCCGGGCTTCCTTCTCGGTCTCTGTATGGGTGTCCATCGGCGAACGACGTCTCGTCTTGTTCAGTCGGACATCTTCGGGATATTGTTGACGCAGTCAAGTATTATTGTTGACGGGGTCAACTATTGTCAGGCTGCCACGAAAATCCGCGTCCGCAGCACGGCGCGGCCGGTGCGGCCGAGTTTCGAAAGCAGTTTGGCCTCTGCGCGGCGTGCGGCGGGGGAATAGCCGCCGACCCGCTCATAATGGTCGCGGGAAATCAGCAGGCCCTGATCGGTAGACGGGCCGGAAATAAAGCGTGCGAGGGATTTCACCCCATCGCGCACCGTGGCGTCTTCATAGGGAGAGCGCGCGTAGCGAAAGACACCGGCGCGCTGGCGGCCGCTCAAGGAAACGCCCTGAATGAACTGGGTGGTTTCGTCGATCCACCCCGAATCCAGTATAGCGCCGGGCAGCAGGAACAGCAGCCAGGGCGAGCGGCTTTGCTGGGCGCCTGCGGCAAGCGCAGCGCCTCGCGATCCGTCGAACTTCAGGAAATTGCAGCCCGCGATATCAGCCACCCGTTCGATCGCCTCGGACGCGGCGCGATCCACCAGCACCACGTCCCGCACGAGACCGGCCGCCGCGCCGGGCACCAGGGCCGCGAGGGTGGCAACAACGGGTTGCTCGACGCCTTCGGTGGGAATGACAACGCTGATCATGACTTGGTGAAATATGTGTCCGCCAAACGGTTGATGCGAAACCGTTATCATCTTGTCACAGTCAGAACAGCCCGTCAGGTGCAGCTTTTTGCGGCATTCATTAACGGCGAGCCATGTCGCTCAGCCACAAACGTTCGCCGGAAGAACTCCAACGGGTGCCCCACCCGAACGGAAATCGGCGCGAATATTTTGGGGACAGGCACCCTTGAAGTTCTTGTTTTGTTCTCATGCGATGCTATGTTCTCTCCATGAGCCATGCATCCCATGCCCTCAAGCACCCGCCGGTGACGCCCCCCTCTGATCCGGCGGGTGTTCCTTCCCCGTTTCCTGAGATCGAAGTCGCGATAGACCGTCAGCGGCGCAGGGGCCGCGGGGCGCAATCGAACGCCAGCGGACGCTTCGAGGCCGAAGCGCGGGTCACCTTCGACGACGGCTGGCAGAGCCTCGAAGAGCTTCCACCGTTCAAGACCACGGTTGCGGTCGATACCGCGCGCAAGGTCATCACCCGCAACGACTCGCCCGACATCGGCTTCGACCGCTCGATCAATCCGTATCGCGGGTGCGAGCACGGCTGCGTCTATTGTTTCGCGCGTCCGACCCACGCCTATCTCGGCCTGTCGCCGGGCCTCGATTTCGAATCCCGGCTGTTCGCCAAGCCGGACGCGCCGGAACTGCTCGAAAAGGAACTCGCCGCGCCAGGATACGAGCCACGCATGATCGCGATCGGCACCAACACCGATCCGTATCAGCCGATCGAACGCGAGCACAAAATCATGCGGGGCATTCTCGAAGTGCTGGAACGCACCGGACATCCGGTCGGCATCGTCACCAAGTCGGCTTTGGTGACGCGTGACATCGACATTCTTGCGCGGATGGCAAAACGCAATCTCGCCAAGGTCGCGATTTCGGTGACGACGCTGGACCCGAAACTCGCGCGCACCATGGAGCCGCGCGCCGCGACGCCGCCGAAGCGGCTGGAGGCGCTGCGCCAACTGGCCGATGCAGGAATTCCGACAACGGTGATGGTTGCGCCTGTGATCCCCGCGCTGAACGATTCCGAAATCGAACGCATTCTTGATGCCGCCGCCCACGCCGGCGTCAAGGAAGCGAGTTATGTATTGCTGCGCCTGCCTCTCGAAGTGCGCGATCTGTTCCGCGAGTGGCTGATGGCGAATTATCCGGACCGGTACCGCCACGTCTTCACGCTGATCCGCGACATGCGCGACGGCCGCGATTACGACTCGCAGTGGGGCACCCGCATGAAAGGCACCGGCCCGATGGCCTGGATGATCGGGCGGCGCTTCGAGATCGCCTGCGAGAAGCTCGGCCTTAACAAGCGGCGGTCGAAACTGACCACCAGCCACTTCGCGCGGCCCAAGCGCGCCAACGAGCAACTGGATCTGTTCTGACAGCAACAGGATCGTTGGCTGTTTAACCTCTCCCCGTTTACGGGGAGAGGTCGGCGCATCGCGCCGGGTGAGGGGCGTTTGCAATCTTCATTTAAAAGCGACCCCTCACCCCAACCCTCTCCCTGCAGGCGGGCGAGGGAGCAGGGCAGCGTCTGAAAGGTGATGATGCCAGCCGTCCTGAATAACGGGCACGGCTGAAAATTCCGGCTTGCGGGGACGTTCGCGCGCCCGCAGCATCGCCGCATGATTCGGAAGTCTCCAGCGGTTCCAACCAGGGCGAAAAAAGCGAAGCGAAGCGGCGTGATTGCCGTCGCTGCGCCGAGTTTTCGCCGTGAGCGTGCATTGCTGAAGCGCGGCGTCTGGCCGGTTGCGGGTTGCGACGAGGCGGGGCGTGGGCCGCTCGCCGGTCCGGTGGTTGCGGCTGCCGTGATTCTCGATCCAAAGCGGGTTCCGAAAGGTATCGACGATTCCAAGCGCCTGACACGCGAGCGCCGCGAGGCGCTGTTCGAGGAAATCTGCGCGACCGCGCTGGTCTCGGTGGCGATTGCGCCGCCGTCGCGGATCGATCGGGACAATATCCTGCGCGCCTCGCTCTGGGCGCTTGCGCGTGCGGTGCATGCGCTGCCAGAGGCGCCTAAGCATGTCTTTGTAGACGGGCGCGACCGGTTGAATACCTCCTGCGATTGCGAGGCGGTGATCGGCGGCGACGGTATCGTGCTGTCGATTGCCGCGGCGTCCATCGTTGCCAAGGTCTCGCGCGACCGGCTGATGTGCCGGCTGGCGCAGGATCACCCCGGCTACGGCTTCGAACAGCACATGGGTTACGGCGTCCCGGCCCATCTTGAAGCGCTCGACCGGCTCGGCCCGACGATTCATCATCGCCGCTTTTTCGCGCCTGTCGCGGCGTCGCGCCGCAAGCACTTCGGGGAAGACGACACCCCGGCGGCGGCCCAGATCGAGATGATCATATCGTCCGAAGAGGCAGTCGCGGCGATCTGAGCGGCTTGGTTGCCTGATCGCCTCATGCCCTTTATCAGTGTGGCGTCCCTCGCACGGCCGGTTCGAACGTTTCATGCGTTTCACATCCCTGATCGTTGAACTGGTCCGCGCCCGGCCGCGCCTGATCTTCTGGATTGTGGTGCTGGCGCAGGCGGCGCTTTGGCTGTTCCTGCCCTGGTTTGTGTACGGAAGCCCGCCGGGCGACGTCGCCACGGTGCTGGCGTTCGGCCGGGAGTATCAGGTCGGCACTCACTTGGGCCCACCGCTGGCGTTCTGGCTCGCCGACGTCGCGTTTCGCCTGTCCGGCAATCATATTTTCGGCGTCTACCTGCTGGCGCAGCTTTGTTTCATCCTGACGTTCTGGGCGCTGTTCAAGCTGAGCCGCGCCATCGTCGGCGCGCAGCAGGCGATTCTCGCCCTGTTGCTGACGGCAACGATCACGGCCTTCTCATTTCCCGGCGCGGAGTTCGGCCCGCTGATCGTGGCGCGGCCGCTCTGGGCGCTGATCCTGCTCCACACCTGGCAGATCGTTGGGCAGGAGCGGCGGCGCGCGTGGTTCTGGCTGCCCGTCGAGATCGGCCTGCTGATTTTGACCACCTCGGCGGCGTTGCCGTTGCTGGCCTTGCTGGCGGTGTTCGTGCTGGCGACGCCGAAGGGCCGCCGCGCGCTGTTATCGACCGATCCGCTTTATGCAGCCGTCGTGGTGATCGTGATCGTGCTGCCATATTGGATTTGGCTGGCCCGCGCTGATGCGCTGATGCTGCCATCATTGCCTGCGGTGGCAGAGTTTCAGGACCGTCTGCTTGGATGGGGCGGGCTGCTGGCGGGACTGTTGTTTGCCCTGTCCGGGGTGGCGCTGCTGCTGATCGCCAATTCGCGCGCGCTTGATCGGAAGAATGAAGATCCGCCGCTGATCTTCCGTCCGCCGGTCGATCCCTTCGCGCGACTGTTTGTTTATGTTTTTGCGCTGGTCCCTCCGGTCGTACTCAGCTTCATCGCCGCGCTGTTCGATCGCGATCAGGTGATTGGCGGCGACGGCATCGCTCTCTTGCTCGCGGGGCTCGCGGTCGTCATTGCAGCGGGAGACTTGATTGCGCTGCGGCGGCAGCATCTTCTGCGTTCCGTGTGGCTGATTATCATGGCAGCGCCGATTGCTGTCGTTCTCGGGGTGACATTCATCCAGCCGTGGATCGGAAGCACCGAGGTCAAGACATCGCTTCCGGCGCGCGATATCGGGCGCTTCTTCGGCGAGAATTTCGAGCGGCGTACCGGCCGTCCGCTGGCGGCGGTGGCGGGCGATCCGCATCTTGTGACATTGATCGGTTTCGGGGCGTCCTCGCGCCCGCATGTCATGTTCGACGCGACGCCGCAGCAGACGCCATGGATGACGCCCAAACTGTTCACCGAGAACGGCGGCGTGGTGGTCTGGCGCGCGGCGGATACCGCCGGCACACCGCCCGCTGATATTCTGAAACGGTTTCCCGGTCTCGTGCCGGAAGTGCCGCGATCATTCGAGCGACTGGTCAAGGGTCGCCAGGCGCTGGTGCGGATCGGCTGGGGCATCGTCCGTCCGCAGACACCGAGGCCGGGCTCCCGATAACAGCGAGACATATCATGAGCGAGCGGGCGGAAAAATCCGCGCGTCAGGACTGCGGCTGCGCCACAGCTCGCCGCTGCACCAGCGCGGCGATGCCAAGTCCGGCCAGCGCAAGTGCGACCGCCGGAAACACCACGGCATTGACGGTCGACCAGCCGTAGCTCGCGAGCAATTGGCCCGACGAGAACGACCCGATCGCCACCATGCCGAACACGATGAAGTCGTTGAAGGCCTGCACCTTCTTGCCTTCCTGAGGGCGATGCGTCGCCACGATCAGCGCCGATGCGCCGACGAACGAGAAATTCCAGCCGATGCCGACCACGAACAGCCCGGCCCAGAAATGCATCGCGGTGATGCCCGACAGTCCGATCACCGCGGCAACGGCTTCCAGAATGAGGCCGACCACTGCGACCCTCGCCGCACCGAAGCGCGAGATCAGCGAGCCGGTAAAGAAGCTTGGCCCGAACATCGCAACAATGTGCCACTGGATGCCGAAATTTGAATCGCTCAGCGATAATCCGCAGAACTTCATCGCCAGCGGCGCGGATGTCATCAGAAGATTCATCGCGGTGTAGGAAACCGCGCCGCAGAGCGCGGCGGCGATGAACCGCGGTTGCGTGACGATCTCGAGCAGCGGCCGTCCGCCTGCGAGATCCGCAGGCGCGGGTTTCGGCGCATGAACACCTGCCAGCACTGCCATCGCCACCAGCGCAACGACGGCCTGAACCAGAAAGCTCACCGCGAACAGATAGGGCGGCCAGATGTCCATGGTCCATTGCACGAGCTGCGGTCCGAGTACGCCCGCGAACACGCCGCCGGCCATAACCCATGAGATGGCCTTTGGCTGGTAAGCCGCGCTTGCGCTGTCGGTCGCGGCGAAACGATAGGACTGCGAGACCGCGCTATAGAGTCCGCCGAGAAACGTCGCGACGCAGAACAGGACGAACGAGCCCTGCAGAATGGCGACGGCGGCGAGCACGCCACACAGTGCGCCGCAGGCGGTGCCCGTGATGAAGGCTGCGCGGCGGCCGAAGGCCTGAGAAATCATGCCGGTGGGCAAGGTGCCTGCGGCAAGGCCGAGCATGAAGATCGAAAGCGGCAGGGTTGCGAGCGAGATGCTTGGCGCAAGCGTCGCACCGACGATCGAGCCGGTCGCGAAAATCACTGCCGCGTTCGCGCCGGTCAAAGCCTGCGCCGCCGCAAGCCGCCGCACGTTCGCCCGCGCCACCGTGTCGTCGATCGCTCCGTCCGCAACGTGTATATTCATAATAAGCGCCCCGCATGGCTGCGTAATGCGCAGCACCGATGGCTTATGGCCTGAACTGGCCACGGGCGCTACACGCGTGGATGCATAGAGGTGTTGTATTCCGTGCGATCGCCGGTTTGTCCCGGCCTCAGCCTTGAAGCGCCTTCTGCACCGAGCGCAGATCCTGCCAGGTCAGACGCTTGTAGATCGGCTGCCGCAGCAGATACGCCGGATGGAACGTCGCCATCGCCTTGATCTTCCGCGTGCCGGTGTCGTAGTCGATCCACTTGCCGCGCGTTTTCATGATGCCGTCCTTGAGATCGAGCACCGCCTGCGACGAAGGTTTGCCGAGACACACCAGTACGTCCGGATCGACCAGTTGAATCTGCCGCCGGATGAAGGGCAGGCAGATCTGCGTTTCCTGCGGCGACGGATCGCGATTGCCGGGCGGCCGCCACGGAATGATATTGGCGATGTAGACCTTGCTGCGGTCGAGGCCGATCGCCGCCATCATCAGGTCGAGCAGTTTTCCGGAGCGACCGACGAACGGCAGTCCTTCGAGATCCTCGTCGCGTCCCGGTGCCTCGCCCACGAACATGATCTTCGCTTCCGGATTGCCGTCCGCGAACACCAGCCGCGTCGCGGTCGACTTGAGCGCGCAGCCGTCGAAGCGTTCGAGCAGTTCGCGCAGTTCCTGCAGCGATGCCGCCTTGGGCGCGATCTCGCGGGCCGACATGATCGCGGCGTCGGGTGCGGGTGCCGGTTCTGCGAGCACGGGCGCGGGGGCAGGGTTCGCAGTGCGAAACAGCGCGGGCTTGGCGGCTGGCCGCTCCTCAACCGCCGGTTCTTCCACCAGGCGATTGACGGGGGTTTCCGACAACGCGCAATCCACTCCAGCCTCAAGATAAAAGGCGAGAAGTTCGCGAGCGCTGGGCATGGGTTCGGGTGTGGTCACGGCCGCCACACTAGGACGGATTGCGCTGCAGCGAAACGGGGTTGTTCTTGCGCGAAAAATCGGGAAGAACGATGATTAGAAACATTCTGAACCAGCATTTTTGAGATGACATCATGAGCACCGAAGAGCTGCCTCCGCGCGATTCCATGGAATTTGACGTTGTGATCGTCGGAGCAGGGCCCTCAGGTCTGGCTGCTGCGATCCGGCTGAAGCAGATCAACCCGGAACTGACGGTTGTCGTGGTTGAAAAAGGCTCGGAGGTCGGCGCTCACATTCTGTCCGGCGCGGTGATCGATCCGGTGTCGCTCGACAAGCTGATCCCGGACTGGCGCGAGGATGCCGACTGCCCGTTGAAGACGCAGGTGAAGGACGACCAGTTCTTTTGGATGACGGGCAGTTCCGCGATCAAGCTGCCGAATTTCATGATGCCGCCGCTGATGGACAACCATCATTGCTACATCGGCTCGCTCGGCGATGTCTGCCGCTGGCTTGGCCCGCGCGCCGAAGCGCTTGGCGTTGAAATCTATCCGGGCTTCGCCGCAGTCGAAGTGCTGTACGGCGAGAACGGTGAGGTGCGCGGCATCGCCACCGGCGATATGGGCGTGGCGCGCGACGGATCGCACAAGGCCTCCTATACACGCGGCATGGAATTGCTCGGCAAGTACACGTTGTTCGCCGAAGGCGCGCGCGGTTCTCTCACCAAGCAGCTGATCGCGAAGTTCGCGCTCGACAAGGACAGCGAGCCGTCGAAATTCGGCATCGGCCTCAAGGAGGTCTGGCAGATCGATCCGGCGAAACACAAGAAGGGGCTGATCCAGCATTCCTTCGGCTGGCCGCTGAACCTGTCCACCGGCGGCGGATCGTTCCTGTATCACTACAACGAGAACCTCGTCGCGGTCGGCTTCGTGGTGCATCTTAACTACGACGATCCGTATCTGTCGCCGTTCGAGGAATTTCAGCGCTTCAAGACCCATCCGAAAATCAGCGGCGTGTTCGAGGGCGCCAAGCGCATCGCCTACGGCGCGCGCGCGATCACCGAAGGCGGTTATCAGTCGGTGCCGCGCCTGACCTTCAAGGGCGGCGCACTGATCGGGTGTGCTGCGGGCTTCGTCAACGTGCCGCGCATCAAGGGCGTGCACAATGCGATGGGCACCGGCATGCAGGCCGCCGAGCACGTCGCGGCGGCGCTGGCTGAGGGCCGGACCAACGACGAACTGGTCGGATACGAAAATGGCTGGCGCGATTCCGCCGTGGGCAAGGACCTGCACAAGGTCCGCAACGTCAAGCCGCTGTGGTCGAAGTTCGGCACCATCATCGGCGTAGGCCTCGGTGGCTTCGACATGTGGACCAACACGCTGTTCGGCTTCTCGCTGTTCGGAACGCTGTCCCACGCCAAGCCCGACCGCAAGACGCTCGATCCTGCGAAAGTCCATCAACCAATTCCGGGACCGAAGCCGGACGGCAAGCTGACCTTCGACAAGCTGTCGTCGGTATTCCTGTCCAACACCAACCACGAGGAAGATCAGCCGATCCACCTCAGGGTCGCGGACATGAACCTGCAGAAGACCTCCGAACATGATGTCTTTGCCGGTCCGTCGAATCGCTATTGCCCGGCGGGTGTTTATGAGTGGGTCGAGGAAGATGCCGGTCCGCGGTTCCAGATCAACGCGCAGAATTGCGTCCACTGCAAAACCTGCGACGTGAAGGACCCCAACGGCAACATCACCTGGGTTCCGCCCGAAGGCGGCGGCGGGCCTAATTATCAGTCAATGTAAGCACGATTGCGCGAGAACAGCTGATCGCCACGATTGCGCCACAGTAACTGGGCTCCTCGACCGGCTCGAATCCTTGCGGATATTGGCCAAACAAGCCATTGTCCCGGTGCTGCTGGGCATGACCGGTCGCACCACCTTCAATCATGGAGCCGGCGAGCGTGAAATTCCAACGTCGTTTCAGCCGCGTGGCTGTCGCCACACTCGGATTTGTGTCGGTTCTCGCCAGCGTCGGACCGCTCGCGGCGCAGACCCGGACCAGCGCCAGCGAAGACGCCAAGCAGGCGTTGTATCCGAGTGCGCGTGATCTGATCGGCCTGACGGTAGCGGGCAGCTACCTCGCTGCGCGCCATGCCAGCGTTGATCGCGATGCGACCGCGGCTGCGGCGTTCTACCGCGCGGCGCTGCGCTCCGACCCGAAGAACAGCGAATTGCTGGACCGGGCCTTCATCGCATCGCTCGCCGACGGCGGCATCGACGAGGCGGTGAAACTTGCCGACCGCATTCTCACCGTCGACAAGAACAACCGCGTTGCGCGGCTGGTGGCGGGCGTGCGCTCGCTGAAGCAGAAAAATTACGCCGTCGCCCAGCAGAACATCAATCAGTCGATCCGCGGGCCGATCACCGATCTTGTCGCGACGCTGCTGTCGGGCTGGGCGAGCTACGGCGCGGGCAACACCCAGGCCGCGATCTCCAGCATCGACAAACTCGCGGGGCCGGAGTGGTATCCGATTTTCAAGGATCTGCACACCGGCATGATCCTCGAACTGGCGAACAAGCAGAAGGAAGCCGGCGTTCGCTTCGAGCGCGCCTACAAGCTCGACGATTCCGCGCTGCGGGTGTCGGATGCCTATGCGCGATGGCTGTCGCGCAACAAGGATGCGGCTGCGGCCACCGCCATCTATCAGGGTTTCGACAAGAAGCTCGCGCGTCATCCGCTGGTGGTGGAAGGCATTCGCGAAACTAAGGCCGGCAAGAAGCTGCCGCCTCTGGCGGAAAATCCGCAGCAGGGCGCGGCCGAAGCGCTGTACGGCATCGGCGCGTCGCTGACGCGGCGCGGCGGCGAGGATCTCGCGCTGGTCTATCTCCAGCTCGCGCTCTACCTCAACCCGAACCATTCCCTCGCGCTGCTGTCGCTGGCGGATCTTTATGAATCCGTGAAGAAGCCGCAGATGGCCATCAAGATCTACGAGCGTGTGCCTGCGAATTCGCCGCTCAAGCGCAACGCACAGATCCAGCTTGCGACCGACCTCGATGCGGTTGATCGCACCGAAGAAGGCATCAAGATTCTGAATGCTGTCGTCGCCGACGATCCGAAGGATGTCGAGGCGATCATGGCGCTTGGCAATATCGAGCGCGCCCGCAAGAAGTTCGCCGATTGCGGCGAGACCTACAGCAAGGGCATCGAGGCCCAGGCCAGCACCTCCGACAAGCCGAACTGGGTGTTCTATTACTTCCGCGGCATCTGCAACGAGCGCTCGAAGCAGTGGGCGAAGGCCGAGACCGATCTGAAGAAGGCGCTCGAGATGCAGCCCGAGCAGCCGCATGTCCTGAATTATCTCGGCTACTCGTGGATCGATCAGGGCATCAATCTCGATGAGGCCATGAAGATGATCCGCCGCGCCGTCGAGCAGCGGCCGGACGACGGCTACATCGTGGACTCGCTGGGCTGGGCCTACTACCGCATCGCCGACTACGACAACGCTGTGAAGCATCTCGAACGCGCGATCGACCTGAAGCCGGAAGATCCCACGATCAACGATCATCTGGGCGATGCCTACTGGCGCGTGGGGCGGACGCTGGAAGCGAAATTCCAGTGGGCGCATGCCCGCGACCTCAAGCCCGAGGCGGATGAACTTCCGAAGATCGAGGCCAAGTTGCGCGACGGCCTGCCTGAGGACACGTCCAACGCGGCCGCCGCTGACAAGAAGAAGGAAGACGGCAAGGGCGGCTAATCGCCGTTTCCGCCGTCGGCCGCTCGCCTCGATGCCTTTGCCGGGCTTGACCCGGCAATCCATTGTCCTCAATAACCGTTGAGGCGCAGGCGAGCCCGCGCGATGTTTTCGCCCGGATGGCTAACCCCGATGACAGTGCTGACTGAAACCGCGCGCGCCAAGGTCAACCTCACCTTGCGCGTCCTTGGCCGCCGCCCGGACGGCTATCATGACATCGAGAGCCTGGTGGTGTTCGCCGATTGCGCGGACACGCTGACGCTCACGCCGGGGCCCGAGCTTGGCCTTTCGACCGGAGGGCCGGGGGCGCAGGACTGTGGCGAGATGTCGGACAATCTGGTGATCCGCGCCGCGAGGCTTCTCGGTGAACGCATTCCGGGTCTCACGCTCGGGCAATTCACGCTGGACAAGCATCTTCCCGTGGCCGCCGGTATCGGCGGCGGATCGGCGGATGCGGCCGCGGCATTGCGGCTGCTGGCGCGCGCGAACGGCATTGCGATTGACGATCAGAGTATTGTCGATGTCGCGCGTGAAACCGGTGCGGACATTCCGGTATGTCTCGCGTCACGCGCCTGCACCATGACCGGCGTCGGCGAGAATTTGTCGATGCTCGATGTTCCTTCGATGCCGTGCGTGATGGTCAATCCGCGCGTCGGCGTCGCCACCAAGGACGTGTTCGCGGCATTGGGTCTCGGCAGGGGCGAGCTTCTCGCGGGTGCCGGCGACATCATGCTGTCGCGGGGCTGGCCGGCCGACGGCGCGTCATTCGATGCGTGGATCGAGGCCATCGGTTCCGGCACCAACGATCTGGAGCCGCCAGCGCTCAAGGTCGAGCCGGTGATCGATGGTGTGCTGTCGGCGTTGCGCGCGACGCAAGGCGTGCAGCTCGCGCGGATGTCAGGCTCGGGCGCTACGTGCTTTGCGATCTATGAGACCATCGGCGATGCCGGACAGGCCGCGAACGCTATTTCGCAAGCCCATCCCAACTGGTGGGTTCACGCCGGGGTGCTGAGCTAAGATTTCAAATGTCGACGATCGCTCAGTGCGATCGCGCCAGACAGAACGCGACGACCTGTTCGAGCGCGGTCTTCATCGGTGACGACGGGAATAGCGCCAGCGCATCGACCGCCATCGCGCCGTAGTGCTGGGCGCGGCTCATGGTGTCTTCAAGGGTCCGGTGCTTGGTCATCAGGCCGATGGCGTGATCGAGATCACTCTCGCCGATCTCGCCTTTCTCCAGCGTGCGAATCCAGAATGCGCGTTCGGCATCGTTGCCGCGCCGGAACGCCAGCACCACAGGCAAGGTGATCTTGCCCTCGCGGAAATCGTCGCCGACATTCTTGCCGAGCTTGGCAGCCTTGCCGCCGTAATCCAGCACGTCATCGACAAGCTGGAACGCGATGCCGAGATTCATGCCGACCGAACGGCACGCAGTCTGTTCGGCCTTCGGGCGGTTGGCAATCACGGGGCCGACTTCGCAGGCGGCTGCGAACAGTTCAGCGGTCTTGCCGCGGATCACCGCAAGATACTCGTCCTCCGTGGTCGCGGTGTTCTTGGCCGCCGCAAGCTGCATCACTTCGCCTTCGGCGATGGTAGCGGCAGCGGAAGAGAGAATATCGAGCGCGCGCAGCGAGCCGACCTCGACCATCATGCGGAAGGCCTGGCCGAGCAGGAAGTCGCCGACCAGCACGCTGGCCTCATTGCCCCACAGCATCCGCGCGGAGAGCTTGCCGCGCCGCAGTTCGCTTTCGTCCACCACGTCGTCATGCAGCAGCGTCGCGGTGTGCATGAATTCGACGGCCGCGGCGAGCTTGATATGGCCGTCGCCGGCGTAGCCGGTGAGGTTGGCCATGGCGAGCGTCAGCATCGGCCGCAGCCGCTTGCCGCCCGACGAAATCAGGTGGTTGGCGACCTCCGGGATCATCGTGACTTCGGAGCCGGTTCGCGACAAAATCGTGCTGTTGACGCGCTCCATATCGGGCGCAACAAGCTCAACCAGCCGATCTATCGATGGCGTCGAGTGGCTCTCAAAGGGTACAATAACCGCCACGTCCGGTCTCCGGATGAATGTAAAGGCACAATAGAAACTGCCGTGCGATGCGGCAAGTGCAACAAACGGCCCGGCTGGGGCCGCGGGAGACGGCGGCCTTGCGTGAACTCGTGCGGACCAACGATGTGGTGCTGGTGTCCGCGGTGGGCGCGCTGCTGGACGGCGCCAATATCCACCACCTCGTGCTCGACAATAACATGAGCATCATGGACGGATCGCTGGGCGTGCTTCCCCGGCGCATCCTGGTCCACGAGGACGACAATATGGCAGCCCGGCAGCTGCTCTCCGATGCGGGTCTGGCCCATGAATTGCGGGACAATGACTGACCCCGTGCCGGCCGTGTCTCCGGATGTGACCGAGGACATGTTTCTCGGCGGGCAGTTGCGGCTGCGCCAGCCGAGGCGTGGCCACCGCGCGGGTCACGATGCGATCCTGCTGGCTGCGGCGACACCGGCGCGTGCAGGGCATCGCGTGGTGGAATTCGGGGCGGGCGTAGGGACAGCGGGATTGGCAGTTGCGCGCCGTGTGACGGCCCTCGATCTGGTTCTCGCCGAAATCGATGAAACGCTTGCAGCGCTGGCGCGCACCAATGCCGAGGCGAACGGCATCAAGGCCACAGTGACGGTGCTTGATGTCACCGCGAGCGTGGTTGCTTTCGCAGCGTCCGGGCTTGGTCCCGACAGCGCCGACATCGTGCTGATGAATCCGCCGTTCAACGATGCGGAGAGGCACCGCGCGTCACCGGACCCGGCGCGGCAGTCCGCGCATGTGGCGGCGGCGGATACGCTGGAGAAATGGACCCACGCGGCGCGGCGGGTGCTGAAATCCGGCGGGGTGCTGACCATGATATGGCGCGCGGACGGGCTGGCGCAGGTGCTGGCGGCGCTGGAGCGCGGCTTCGGCAGTATCGGGATTTTGCCGGTTCATCCCACTCCGCACGGGGCGGCGATCCGCGTCATCGTCAGCGCGGTCAAAGGGGGGCGTGCGCCGATGGTGCTGCATCCCGGATTTGTTCTGCAGGGCGCGGGCGGTGAGGGTGGAGCGGAGGCTGCGGCGGTCCTCGGCGGAAGGGCCGTTCTGTCGCTGGCGCGGAGCCAGGAAGCCGCTGAAGGCTGAAGGTCAGACTGCCCGTCAGATGGGCAATCTGCTTACTGTGATACCGATTTTGGACCGGTTTCGGGCGTCTTGGTGAAGTGGATCGTCGTCAGGAGAGCGCCAATCAGCAAGATCAGGAGGTAAATCTTCATTTCTGCACCTTCGGGCTGCGCCGTTGCAGCCTGCGTAGTTGTTGCAAAGCAAAGTGCGTTCCAGTTTCTTGTCGCACTCCGGCGAAGAACCGGAGAATTAAGAAGAAATCCCGTCCGATCAGATATTTAGACGGAATTCAGGCACAATGGACGTGCTTAACGATTGTCGAATGTGCTTGGGCTTCTGATGCCAGTTATCGAATAATAAACCGTGAAGATGAAGGACGTTCCATGGCCGAAAATGGCGCTAACAGTCACATTGGCGAGAGGTTGAAACGCTTGTTGCCGGCGCGATGGCGCGGCGGAGCGGTGGTGCCGGTGGTGCGCCTGTCCGGGGTGATCGGGGCGGTGACGCCGCTGCGGCCGGGCATGTCATTGGCCGGCGTGTCACGGATCCTGGAGCGGGCCTTTTCGATCAAGGGCGCCAAGGCTGTCGCGCTGGTGATCAATTCGCCGGGCGGCTCGCCGGTGCAGTCACGCCAGATCTATCAGCGCATTCGCCAGCTCGCTGCCGAGAAGAACAAGCGCGTGCTGGTGTTCGTCGAGGACGTGGCGGCCTCCGGCGGCTACATGATCGCCTGCGCGGGCGACGAGATTTTTTGCGATCCGTCTTCCATCGTTGGTTCGATTGGCGTGGTCGGCGGCACGTTTGGATTTGTCGACCTCATCAAGAAGGTCGGCATTGAGCGCAGGCTCTACACCTCGGGCGAACACAAGGCGACGCTCGATCCGTTCCTCCCGGAAAATCCCGAGGACGTGGCACGGCTAAAGCAGATCCAGCGCGAGATCCACGACACCTTCATCACCTTGGTGAAGGACAGCCGCGGCGCGCGGCTAAAGGGCGAGGACGATTATCTGTTCACCGGCGAATACTGGGCCGGCGAGCGCGCGGTGAAGCTCGGCCTTGCTGATGCGCTTGGCGATCTGCGTACCGTGCTGCGTGCACGCTACGGCGACAAGGTGCAGATGCCGGTGGTTGCGCCGCCGACTGGACTTCTGTCAGGGCTTTCGGGCCGCAAGCCCGGCGCAGGAGCGGCGTTGCCGGGCTTTCCCGGATTCTCGGAAGACCTGATTTCGGCGCTGGAAGAGCGCGCGATCTGGGCACGCTATGGATTGTGATATGGGAGACTGGTTATGCCGCCGCTGATCCTGGTCGCCGCCGGAATTCTCGGCGGGGCCGCACTGCTGCGCCTCGCGGTGCGTGAAGGCAGGCGTATCAATCGCGAGCTCGATGACGCGCGCAAGGCCAAGCCCGCCGAGAAGGAGAGCATGCCGAAACTGCGCCGCGATCCGGAGAGTGGAACGTATCGGCCGGGATAAGATGCTATCCGTCAGCCGTGCCGGCGCACGTCGTTGATGGTCATAACGCAAAGCGCGCCCATGATGATGGCCGCGATCAGAACCTGAAAAGCGATCATTGTCGTCCCTGCCAAAAACGCACCGCCGGTTAAGCCCGGCCGTTGGTTGCAATGCCGCCATTGCTAGGGACGAGTTGCTAACAAACGGAAAGCTCGGCCGTGGCTTGGGCGCTGACCTGTCGCTGCGGTTAAACCGGCGTTCGGGGGATCGCTAAAATCCGGCCGATTCCGGCAGGAATTACCCTCATCGCCTTGATTCCCTTAGCCTGCGCCGATACGGTCCGCGCGCAAATCACCCCTTCCAGACTGTCAAAGATTTCCGATGGATTCCCTGCCTCCGCACATGCGTCCCGAGCGTTCGTTTCAGGGCCTGATCCTGACGTTGCAGCGCTATTGGGCCGACCATGGCTGCGTCATCCTGCAGCCCTACGACATGGAAGTCGGCGCGGGCACGTTCCATCCGGCGACGACGCTGCGCGCGCTGGGCCCGAAGCGCTGGAATGCCGCTTATGTGCAGCCGTCGCGCCGCCCGAAGGATGGCCGCTACGGCGAGAACCCGAACCGCCTGCAGCACTACTATCAGTTTCAGGTGATCCTGAAGCCGTCGCCGCCGGACATTCAGGATCTCTATCTGAAGTCGCTCAAGGCCATCGGCGTCGATGCGGCGCTGCATGACATCCGCTTTGTCGAGGACGACTGGGAGAGCCCGACGCTCGGCGCATGGGGTCTCGGCTGGGAGTGCTGGTGCGACGGCATGGAAGTTTCGCAGTTCACCTACTTCCAGCAGGTCGCGGGCGTCGAATGCGCGCCGGTCGCGGGCGAACTCACTTACGGTCTCGAGCGTCTCGCGATGTATGTGCAGGGCGTCGACAACGTCTACGATCTCAACTTCAACGGCCGCGACGGCGCGGACAAGGTGACCTACGGCGACGTGTTCCTGCAGGCCGAGCAGGAATATTCGCGGCACAATTTTGAGCACTCCGACACCGCGATGTTGTTCGAGCAGTTCAAGATGGCCGAGAGCGCCTGCAAGAAATATCTCGAAGCCGGCTGGCAAGAAAACAAAAAAGAGCCCGGCAAGCGCGAGGCGCATCTGATGGCGCTGCCGGCTTACGACCAGTGCATCAAGGCGAGCCATGTGTTCAACCTGCTCGACGCGCGCGGCGTGATCTCGGTCACCGAGCGTCAGAGCTACATCCTGCGCGTGCGCGAACTTGCGAAGGCGTGCGGCGAAGCGTGGATGCACACAGAAGCAGGCAAGGTGGCTTAAGATGCCTGATCTTCTCCTCGAACTGTTCTCCGAAGAAATTCCCGCGCGCATGCAGGCGAAGGCGGCGGATGACCTGCGCAAGATGGTCACCGACAAGCTGGTCGCCGAAGGTCTCGTCTATGAAGGGGCCAAGGCGTTCGTGACGCCGCGTCGTCTCGCGCTCACCGTGCACGGCATTCCCGCGCGTCAGCCGGACCTCAAGCAGGAGCGCAAGGGCCCGAAGAAGGGCGCGCCCGACGCCGCCGTGCAGGGCTTCCTGAAAGCCACCGGCCTCAAGTCGCTCGATGAAGCGAAGATTCAGCGCGACCCGAAGGGCGATTTCTATATTGCACTGATCGAGAAGCCGGGCCGTCCCGCCATCGACGTGATCGCGGAAATCATTCCGCTGATCATCCGCACGTTCCCGTGGCCGAAGCAGATGCGCTGGGGCGAACGCTCGGCGAGGAACGGCGCGCTGACCTGGGTACGGCCGCTGCATTCGATCATTGCGACCTTTGGTCCCGAGACCGAAGAGCCGGAGATCGTGAAGTTCGATGTCGCCGGTATCGATGCCGGGCAGACGACGTATGGCCATCGCTTCATGGCGCCCGCCGCCATCGAGGTGCGCCGCTTCGACGATTATGTGTCGAAGCTGGAAGCCGCCAAGGTGGTGCTCGATCCCGAGCGCCGCAAGGACATCATTCTGACGGAAGCAAAGAACCTCGCCTTCGCGCAGGGGTTTGAACTGGTCGAGGATCAGGTGCTGCTCGATGAGGTCGCGGGTCTGGTCGAATGGCCGGTGGTGCTGATGGGCTCGTTCGACGAAGAATTCTTGTCGATCCCCGGCGAGGTGATCCGCGCCACCATCCGCAACAACCAGAAGTGTTTCGTGGTGCGCGATCCCAGATCTGGCGCAGCGTCGCGGACTTCGCTCGGCGACGCTGCGCAAACGCCGGGCAAGCTCGCCAACAAGTTCATTCTGACCGCGAACGTCGAAGCCACCGATGGCGGCAAGGCGATTGTCGCGGGCAATGAGCGCGTCATCCGTGCACGTCTGTCGGATGCGAAGTTCTTCTACGAGACCGATCTCAAGACCAAACTCGAAGACCGTCTGCCGAAGTTCGCGCAGATCGTGTTCCACGAAAAGCTCGGCACACAGGCCGAGCGTATCGCTCGCATCGAGAAGCTGGCCGCCGAACTCGCGCCATTGGTCGGCGCGGATGTTGCAAAGACAAAGCGTGCTGCGCAACTCGCCAAGGCCGACTTGCTGACGGAAGTGGTCGGCGAATTCCCCGAGCTCCAGGGCCTGATGGGCAAGTATTACGCTCTGGCACAGGGCGAAGACGCTAGCGTCGCGACCGCGATTGAGGACCACTACAAGCCGCAGGGGCCTGCGGATCGCGTGCCGACCGATCCGGTTGCGATTGCGGTGGCGCTTGCCGACAAACTCGACATTCTGACCGGCTTCTGGGCGATCGATGAAAAGCCAACGGGATCGAAAGACCCTTATGCGCTGCGCCGTGCGGCGCTTGGTGTGATCCGCCTTGTGGGCGATAATGGAATTCGTTTGCCGTTGCTTGCCGCTTTCGCCAAGGCGGCGAAGCCGCATGACGGTAGGGATTTGCTCGCCTTCTTCGCCGACCGCCTGAAGGTCCAGCTTCGCGATCAGGGCGCCCGGCACGATCTTGTTGACGCCGTGTTCGCGCTCGGTGGACAGGACGATCTGTTGATGGTCGTGCGCCGCGTCGAAGCGCTCGGCAAATTCCTCGACAGCGACGACGGCAAAAACCTGCTGGCGGGCACCAAGCGTGCGGCGAACATCCTGCGCATCGAAGAGAAGAAGGACAGCAAGGCTTTCGCCGGCGCGCCCGATGCCAAGCTGTATCAGCTCGACGAAGAGAAGACGCTTGCCAGCGCCATCGCGCAGGTGAAGACCGACGCCAGCGCTGCCGTGGCCAAGGAAGACTTCGCGTCAGCGATGACTGCGATGGCCAAGCTGCGTCCCGCTGTCGATGCCTTCTTCGACAAGGTGAAGGTCAACGACGACGTGGCCGCGGTGCGCGAAAACCGCCTGAAGCTGCTCAACGAAATCCGCGAAGCCACGCGCGCGGTGGCGGACTTCTCCAAGATTCAGGACTAGGCGCAGAAGCGTCAAATTTACTGCGTCGTCCCGGCGAAGGCCGGGACCCATAACCACCGGCCCATCGATTGTCCGAATATGGCCGGACGCTTCCTTCAAAATACGTCGACAGGGAGTATAGGTCCCGGCCTTCGCCGGGACGACCAGCTATTGGCCTTTGACGTTTACCTCTCGTTAACCATGTTCTGAAAGGTTCCGGTAACCTTCGTTAACAAGGCATGACGGCGGACGACCCATGACGTCGATCACTCCCGGCACCAATCCCTACGCCCAGCTCGGCTCGGCCTTTGCGCGCACGGCAGCGGCGACACAGCCGTCGCTGCTGGACGCGATCAACGCGGCCGACACGGCCAGTTCGTCCGATCCCAACGCGGCCACAAACCTGACCCTGTCGGATGCCGCGAAGGCGCGCATGGTCGCCGAGGCGAAGACGCCCGATTTCACCACGGTGACGAATGATGCGCGCGCTGCGCTCGACAAGCTTTATGCCGCTGCGAAGGTTTCCGGCCCGCTGACCGCCGATGGCAAAACCACGGTTGATTTGTCGGCGCTGGATCGCCGCGCGCTGTTTGCCATCGCGACCAACAGCAATGGAAAATTCACCGCCGACGAACAAAGCGTCGCGTCCGGCGAACTGACCAACCGCTTCAACGCCGCGCTTGCACCCGCCGCCGCGGCGACGTCGATGACCAAGAATTACACCGTCGTCTACAAGGCCGCGCTGGAGCATCTCGACGGCGCGAGCAGCGAAGAGAAGGGGACCGCGGCATGGTCTGCGCAGCGCGCCGCCGTGCTGAAGGGCTATGACGCCGCGAAGCAGAAGCCTGATACCGCGCCATCGGGCATTACAGGCGATCCGGTCGCCAGCTATCTGACGCTTTATCCGGATGGCGCGCCGGTCGGAACAACCAAGACGTTCAGCACGGTTGCAACCAATGTCCGCGCCGCGCTCGATGCGCAGGCCAGCCTCGCCGCCGAAAAGGGGACAGAGCTGGTCTACGATCCGGCGCGGAAATTCGGGCAGCTCGTGGATTTCTCGTCGATTGACAACCGCTCGCTGTCCGCGATCACGCTCAATCAGGATCAGCAGTTCTCGAACCAGGAAATCTACGCGGCCAAGAAGGAACTCAGTACGCGGACGCGCATGAGCATTCTGGAATCGCTGAAGCAAAGCCAGCAGAGCGGCGATCCCACGCAACTCAGTCTGGGCATTCTGCAGAGCTATTCTGCGATGAGCGACGAGGAGCGTCAGGCTTCAGGCTGGAGCCCGTCATTCCGTGACACTGCTATCCAGAGCTACAAAACCACAAGCAACATCCTGTCGATGCTGCAGGGGTCGTAAGTGCGAGAGCATGTGGTCCCGTCATCCAGAGGTGCGAACTCTTGCGAGCCTCGAAGGATGATGAAACGCCGTCACCCTTCGAGGCCTTCGCTTCGCTACGGCACCTCAGGATGACGGGTATGCTGCAAAATAGCCCCGCACGGGAAACCGTGCGGGGCTTTTTCGTTTGGGCCGCCATGGCGGGGATAGACCATTGGCTCAAACGATGAGGCTAGTCGATCACCTGCATCACGCGGCGCGTGCGCGGCTCGACAAGGATCGGCCGCTCGTTGACCACGGTGTAGCGATAGCTGGTCGCGCCGTATTGCTGCGGGACGTCATAGTAGGTCACGCCGCTTTCAGGCAGCACGGTGCCGACGCGCACGGGTGACTCGATTGAATACGAAGGGACGCGCTCCTGAACGATGTATTGGCGGAATCGCGGACGCTCATCCTCGCTGATAATGCCGACGCCGGGGCCGGCGAGACCGGTCGTCACGCCTTCCTCGACAATGATGCGCTGCTGGGCCTGAGCCGCGAGCGGCATCGCCGTGGCGGTAGCCAGCAGCGCTGCGGCGAGAAGGGGATTACGCATGGTTGTTTTCTCCTTGATGAAAAGGAGCCTGATCGCGCAAGCGATTTTGCTCATGTCGATCACGCCCGGAAATCGGTGAAGACCGATCAACCAGCGGTGACAATGACCGTCGCGGATCATCGTTCCTGCCGGAATGTGATTTCACCGGGGCATTTTCATGAAGGTGATGGCGGGCTGCAAAGTTTTCAGCCGATGGAACTCACCGATCATTCAGGCCGTTGGCTGTTGCTGTCCGCGGCAGGAGGATAATTTCCTGTCTCGATTCGCGTTCTGCTTGCCGTTTTTCCTTTTCATCTCTTCGGGAGCCATCAGATGTCCATCAGCGTCGCCAACATTCAGCCAATCGTCGCGCTCATCGCCGGTGTGCTGATTCTCATCATGCCGCGGCTGCTGAATTTCATCGTCGCGATCTATCTGATCCTGGTCGGGATCATCGGATTGGGGATCATTAAGTAACGGAATATTTCAGATTGTTACAGCATAGCCGCAAAACATCGCGATTTGCGGGATTCTGTAACAATCTGTAACCGTCCGTGACCTACAACGCCGATATCAGCCGGGAGTCGCTTGCGCGAAAGCGGGCAACCGTGGTGTAACGCCGCTGCCGTTTCACTCATGCAGCGTCTGGAAGCCATGGCCAAAGCCTCATCGAAGAAATCCGCCGCGAAGTCCTCTCCGAAATCAGTTTCCAAATCGAAGCCGGCTGCAAAAGCGAAGCCGGTTTCCGCGAAGCCTGCGGGCAAAGCCGCAGCGAAGACAGCCGCGAAGACATCCGCGCCTGCGGCCAAGAAGGCCGCGAAGCCAGCGGCGAAGCAAACCGTTCAGGCCGGCAAGTGGGTTTATACGTTCGGTGACGGGCGCGCCGAGGGCAAGGCCGGCATGCGCGACCTGCTCGGTGGCAAGGGCGCGAACCTCGCGGAGATGGCCAATCTCGGTCTGCCGGTGCCTCCGGGCTTCACGATTCCAACGTCAGTCTGCACTTATTTTTACGCCAACGACAAAACCTATCCGAAGGACCTGAAGGCGCAGGTCGAGAAGGCGCTCGTCACCGTCGGCAAGATCGCCGGCAAGACGTTCGGCGATTCCAAGAACCCGCTGCTGGTTTCGGTGCGCTCCGGCGGCCGCGCCTCGATGCCGGGCATGATGGACACCGTGCTCAATCTCGGCATGAACGATGCGACAGTGGAAGCGCTGGCGCAGCTCTCGGGCGACCGCCGCTTCGCCTATGACAGCTATCGCCGCTTCATCACGATGTATTCGGACGTGGTGCTGGGCTTCGAGCATCATCATTTCGAGGACATCCTCGACACTTACAAGGACAGCAAGGGCTATTCGCTCGATACCGAGCTGACCGCGGACGACTGGGTCGATCTGGTCGACAGGTACAAGGACGCGGTGGCGCGCGAAACCGGCAACGAATTTCCGCAGGACCCGCACGCGCAGTTGTGGGGCGCGATGGGCGCCGTGTTCTCGTCATGGATGAATGCGCGCGCGGTCACTTACCGCCGCCTGCACGACATTCCTGAGTCATGGGGCACCGCCGTCAACATCCAGTCGATGGTGTTCGGCAACATGGGCGACACCTCGGCGACCGGCGTTGCCTTCACGCGCAATCCGTCCACCGGCGAAAAGCGTCTGTATGGCGAATTCCTCATCAACGCGCAGGGTGAAGACGTGGTTGCGGGCATCCGCACGCCGCAGGACATCACCGAATATGCGCGCAAGGAATCTGGTTCGGACAAGGCATCGATGGAAGTTGCTATGCCGGACGCGTTCAAGGAACTGACGCGGATCTACACGCAACTCGAGAAGCACTACCGTGACATGCAGGACATGGAATTCACGGTCGAGCAGGGCAAGCTGTGGATGCTGCAGACCCGAAATGGCAAGCGCACCGCGAAGGCTTCGCTGCGCATTGCGGTCGATCTCGCCAATGAAGGCCTGATTACCAGGAAGGATGCGATCATGCGGATCGATCCGGCCTCGCTCGATCAGCTGCTGCATCCGACCATCGATCCAGTCGCCAAGCGCGACGTCATCGCGACTGGCCTTCCTGCATCGCCGGGTGCAGCTGCCGGCGAAATCGTGTTCTCGTCGGATGAGGCTGCCAAGCTTCAGGCCGATGGCCGCAAGGTCATTCTGGTGCGCGTCGAGACCTCACCGGAAGACATTCACGGCATGCACGCCGCTGAGGGCATCCTCACCACCCGCGGCGGCATGACGTCCCACGCCGCCGTCGTCGCGCGCGGCATGGGCAAGCCCTGCGTGTCGGGTTGCGGCACTGTGCGTGTCGATTACGGCCGCGGGCTGATGACCATCGGTAACCGCAGCTTCAAGGCAGGCGACGTCATCACCATCGACGGCTCGCTGGGGCAGGTTCTGGCCGGCCGCATGCCGATGATCGAGCCGGAACTGTCCGGCGATTTCACCACGCTGATGGGCTGGGCCGATCAGGTCCGCAAGCTGAAGGTCCGCACCAACGCGGATACCCCGGCGGATGCCCGCACCGCGCTGAAGTTCGGCACCGAAGGCATCGGCCTTTGCCGCACCGAGCATATGTTCTTCGAGGAAACGCGCATTCGCACGGTGCGCGAAATGATCCTGGCCGAGGACGAAGGTGCGCGACGCGCGGCGCTTGCGAAGCTTCTGCCGATGCAGCGCGCCGATTTCGTCGACCTGTTCGAGATCATGAAGGGCCTGCCGGTCACCATCCGGCTGCTCGATCCGCCGCTGCATGAATTTCTGCCGCACTCGCAGAGCGAGATCGAGGAAGTCGCCCGCGTGATGAACACCGACTCTCGCCGGATCGCGGATCGCGCGCGCGAACTGGCCGAGTTCAATCCGATGCTCGGCTTCCGCGGCTGCCGTCTTGCGATCGCCTATCCTGAAATCGCGGAGATGCAGGCGCGTGCCATTTTCGAAGCCGCTGTTGAGGCCGGCAAGCGCACCGGCAAGCCGGTCGGGCTCGAGGTGATGGTGCCGCTGATCGCAACCCGCGCCGAGTTCGACATCACCAAGGCGCGCATCGACGCGACCGCGCAGTCGGTGATGAAGGAAACGGGCGTCAAGCTCAACTATCAGACCGGCACCATGATCGAACTGCCGCGCGCATGTCTGCTCGCGGGCGAGATCGCGAAGACCGCCGAGTTCTTCTCGTTCGGCACCAACGATCTGACGCAGACCACCTACGGCATCAGCCGCGACGACGCCGCAAGCTTCTTGGGGACTTACGTCGCGCGCGGCATTCTCGAGATCGATCCGTTCATCTCGGTGGATCGCGATGGCGTCGGCGAACTGGTGAGGATCGGTGTGCAGCGCGGACGCAAGACGCGTCCGGGTCTCAAGATGGGCATCTGCGGCGAGCACGGCGGCGATCCCGCATCGATCGCATTCTGTCACGAGGTCGGCCTCGACTACGTGTCGTGTTCGCCGTATCGCGTGCCGATCGCGCGTCTTGCTGCTGCACAGGCGGCTCTCGGCAAGGCTGTCGCCAGCCAAGCGTAAGGCTTTTTCAACAGATTATCGAATTCTCGTGATGCCCGGGCTTGTCCCGGGCATTTGCTTTTTGGGGAACTCTCTCACAGTCATTGCGAGGAGCGCTTGCGACGAAGCAATCCAGTCTTCGCTTGATGGTCGTCCTGTCTGGATTGCTTCGCTTCGCTCGCAATGACGGCGGGGCGATCTGTGTCTATGCGGAAATGGAACCGCGTCAATTCGCGCGTTCGCTGTTTTCGTTGACGCGATGTTTAC
>JAZKDK010000060.1:0-5761 GCA_040387615.1 Pseudomonadota bacterium
AATACGAGAAGGGCACCAACCGCATCGGCGCGAGCCGCCTGCAGCAGATCTCCGACATTCTTCAGGTGCCGGTTTCATTTCTGTTCGAAGGCGGACCGGCCGGCCCGAATGCACTGGCGGGATTGAGCGAGGCACAGTCGCCCGCCTACGTTTCGGACTTCCTCGCCACCTCCGAAGGGCTGGCGCTGACCCGGGCGTTCACCCGGATCACCGACGCCAAACTCCGGCGCAGTATCGTGGAACTCGTCGAGCAGATGGCGGCGCGCGAGCAACCCGACCCGAGTTAAGTTCGCAAGCACTGACACTCGCTGGATGAACGCAGATGTCGCGATGCGCGGCTTAGATCCATTGCAGATCGATTCCACACACAGACAACACCCGATGGATCGTCAGGGCCTGTAGATGACCAAGTCAGCGGACGACATCGCCTCATCGGGTCAGCAAGGTAACGACCACGGCCACGGCTCGTTTTTCGGACGGCGCAAGGGGCACAAGCTTCGCAATCATCAGGCCGACCTGATCGAACATCTGCTGCCGCGACTGACACTGGATCTCGACAGCGCAGACGCATCCGATCCGAGCTCGCTGTTTGACGCGCCGATCAACGAACTGCGGCTTGAAATCGGATTCGGCGGCGGTGAACATCTGATCGCGGAAGCGCTTGCGTTTCCGCAGACCGGATTTATCGGCTGCGAACCTTACGTCAACGGCATGGCCAAGATCCTGTCGCAGATCGAAGCGCATAACATCCCGAACATCCGGCTGTTCGCGGGCGATGCGGCCGAGCTTCTTGCTTGGGCATCGGCATCGAGCTTCAAGCGCATCGACCTTATTCATCCCGATCCGTGGCCGAAGCGGCGGCACTGGAAACGGCGCTTCGTGCAGGATGCAACGATTCATCAGATGTCGCGCATTCTCGATCCCGCCGGCGAATTTCGCTTTGTCAGCGACATCGACGACTACTGCTCATGGACCTTGATGCATATGCAGCGATCGAGAGACTTCGCATGGACAGCGGAGCGAGCCGACGACTGGCGCTTGCCGTGGCCGCATTACACGATGACGCGTTACGGCAGGAAGGCCGACCGCGAGGGGCGCAAGGCCGCCTATCTGATTTTCAAGCGGACGACCGCATAACGCCGCTCAACGGCGCACGTACTTTCATTTTCTTGGGCATGATCTGATTCCGAAAACCGGTTCCCCACTTTTCGGATCATGCCCTACGCCGACTTGCCCTTGTCGCGCAGCCGCCAGAAGGTCAGAACGCGCTGCGCCGTGGCCGGCGACAGCCGATCGTAATTGATCCGCGCTTCCTCGATGTCGGGACCGGACGGGACCCGGCCCGGACCGAGACGCAACACCACCAGAGCGCGCACCGTCGCCCATTCCAGCCCGATCGATTTTCCAAGGAGCAGGACGGGATCATAGCGATCGCCCAGCACCAGCTGGTGAACCACCGAGATCCGCATGCCGGTCAGTGCGGCGAGCGCGGCGACCGATTCCTCGTATTTGTGCTGTTTTGCAAAGCTCAGCAACGCGGCTTCATCAAGTTCACCTGCCTGATGCAGCGCCAGAATGGCGCGCTGGGCCGGTTCGAAATCTCGCGCCTGCGGCTGCGACTTCGGCGCACCGGACAACTCGATCATCGCCTGATTGATCGCCGCCTTCTGCTTCGGCTTCGCCATGTCGAACAGGCGGCGGCGAACGACATCGACCGACTTCGCCAGCAGTTGCTTGAGCGTCGCAGCCGGAAGATCCTCGCGCTGCCCGACGGTCAGCGCCAGCATGCCGTCGTCGGTGGCGCGCTTGATCAGTCCGGAATAGCCGTATTCGGAAAATTGCGCGCCTGCGTTGGCTGCGACGCTGCGCACCACCTCGCGGTCACCTCGGCGAACAATCACATCGGTCACGGACGGAGAAAGCGTCGGGCGCCCGGAAATCGCCGCCAGATGTTCCTGGCCTTTTCCGCGCGCGATATCCACCAGGGTGGGATCGTCAAGCAGCGGAGAGCGCCTCAGGATCGGACCGGAGATTCTGATTTCACTTTCGCGCGCCAGTTGCTTCACCAGCGTCGGCGGCGCGTTGTCCAGTTTGGACAAACGTTCAGCAAGTTCTGCGCGCGTCTCGATCTCGGTGGCCGGCACCAGTCCGACCAGAATATCGTCGAACAGCGCAACGTGCTGGGTTTCGAAATGCGCGGCGCCTTGCAGGAAAAGATCGGAAATCCGTTCAATCGCCTCCGCCCGCTTCTCGGCGGTGCCATTTTTGACGATTTCATCGAGTTCCGGAATCAGCGAAAAGGCAGCGGCCATACATATCTCTGTCACCGCTGGCGCGGCGGTTCACCGACAGGCGGCGCGCTCCGCCCAGGAGCTTCCGGGACAGTAGGTATGACGAGTGAATCAACAGTTAGCTGCGAATGCCTGTCCCGTCCGAGGCAGGTAAAAGGTTACGCGGAGGTGTCCGAAATACCGCAAATTTGCTGCAAGACCCTGCGCGCTTTCAATAAATTGGAGCGATGCCGGTCGCAAGGCCGGTTCCACCCCACTCGTCGGCGTGCGGGAAGCCCTTGCCGCACAGGCCGAAAACGTCTATATCCGCCGCAACTGATAAATTCTCATACGCACACGTAGGAGAGTGGGCCCCGCGGGACCCGCTCTTTTTTATTACCTGATGACCCGTGCCGCATGCCGCGACGGGCGATAACGATTAAGAGCATTCTTGATCCTCGACATGACCGATCCGACCGATATTGCCGTAGACGCCGAACTGCTTGCCGAACCGCGCCTTGTGGTCGAGCCGGGCGTGGCCGCGCGTGTTTCCGCAGTCGCCACACCGGTGCTGCAAGGCATGGGCTACCGGCTGGTGCGGATCAAGGTGTCGGGCGACGCCGGCTGCACGGTGCAGATCATGGCGGAGCGGCCAGACGGCACCATGCTGATCGAGGATTGCGAAGCAATTTCGAAGGCGCTGTCGCCTGTGATGGACATCGCCGATCCCGTCCAGCGCGCCTATCGGCTGGAAATTTCATCGCCCGGCATCGACCGGCCGCTGGTGCGGCGAACCGATTTCGAGCGCTATATCGGTCATCTGGTGAAAATCGAGATGGCTGTGGCGCATGACGGCCGCAAGCGGTTCCGCGGCAAGCTCGACGGCGTCGAAGGCGACGGCATCAGAATAATTCGCGACGACATCCGCGCCGGTCAGGACCCCAGCGTGTTGCTGACGATGGAAGACATCGCCAGTGCCAATCTTGTTCTGACCGACGAACTGATTGCGGAATCCATGCGCCGGGGAAAATCGGCCGCCCGCGAAATACGTGAAGATCTTGGCATCGCGCCGCCTCCGCCCGAGCACGCAAAAAAGGCCCGCGCCGAACTTCCTATTTCAAAAAGTTTCAAGCCCAAACCAAAGCCGAAAAAAGCCGCGCCTAAGAATACCAAGGAACATCGCCTCGCCGCCGAGAAGAAAAAGCGCGCAGGCATATCCGATCCCCACGAAGGAGAGTAAGCCATGGCCGCTGTCAGCGCCAATAAGCTCGAACTGCTGCAGATCGCCGACGCCGTCGCGCGCGAAAAGTCGATCGACCGCTCAATCGTGATTGCAGCGATGGAGGACGCCATCGCCAAGGCGGCCCGCGCCCGCTACGGCTCCGAAACCGACGTGCATGCCGAAATCGACGCCAAAAAGGGCGAATTGCGGCTGTCGCGCCACATGCTGGTGGTCGATCAGGTCGAGAACTCCGCCAACCAGATTTCGCTGAAGGACGCGCAGCGCGCCAACCCCGGCGCGCAGATCGGCGACACCATCGCCGACACGCTGCCGCCGCTGGAATACGGCCGCATCGCCGCACAAAGCGCCAAGCAGGTCATCGTGCAGAAGGTGCGCGAGGCCGAGCGTGACCGGCAGTATCAGGAATTCAAGGACCGCATCGGCGAGATCGTCAACGGCGTCGTCAAGCGCGTCGAATACGGCAGCGTCATCGTCGATCTCGGCCGTGGCGAAGCCATCGTGCGCCGCGACGAAATGCTGCCGCGCGAAGTGTTCCGCAACGGCGACCGCGTGCGCTCCTATATCTTCGATGTCCGCCGCGAAACCCGCGGACCGCAGATTTTCCTGTCGCGCACCCATCCGCAGTTCATGGCGAAGCTGTTCGCGCAGGAAGTTCCCGAAATCTACGACGGCATCGTCGAGATCAAGGCCGTGGCCCGCGATCCGGGTTCGCGCGCGAAAATCGGCGTGATTTCCCGTGATTCTTCGGTCGATCCGGTCGGCGCCTGCGTCGGTATGCGCGGCTCGCGCGTGCAGGCCGTGGTGAACGAACTGCAGGGCGAAAAGATCGACATCATTCCGTGGTCGCCGGACATCGCGACCTTCGTCGTCAACGCACTGGCGCCTGCAGAAGTCGCGAAAGTCGTTATCGATGAAGACCGCGAACGCATTGAAGTTGTCGTTCCGGATACCCAATTGTCTCTTGCAATCGGACGGCGCGGGCAAAACGTGCGTCTCGCCTCGCAGCTGACCGGCTGGGACATCGACATTCTCACCGAACAGGAAGAATCGGAGCGCCGTCAGGCCGACTTCGAGAATTCCACCCGCGTCTTCATGGAAGCTCTCAACGTCGACGAAGTTGTCGGCCAGTTGCTCGCCTCCGAAGGCTTCGGTTCGGTCGAAGATCTGGCGCTGGTGGATCCACGGGAACTCACCAGCATTGAAGGTTTCGACGAGGAAACTGCCAACGAGCTGCAAAGCCGTGCCCGCGAATATCTTGAACAGCTCGAGGCAGAACTCGAAGCGAAGCGAAAGGAACTGGGCGTGGAAGACGCTTTGACGACCGTACCGGGTGTGACCGCCAAGATGCTGGTGAAGTTCGGCGAGAACGACATCAAGAACGTCGAGGATCTGGCTGGCTGCGCCACGGACGATCTGGTCGGCTGGGTGGAGCGCAAGGACGGCGAAACCACCAAGCACCCAGGTATTCTCGACGCCACCGAGATTTCGCGCGAAGACGCCGAGGCCCTGATCATGCAGGCGCGAGTCGTTGCCGGCTGGATCACCGAAGCCGATCTCGCCAAGCCGTCGGAAGAGGCTGCGGCCTCCGAAGAAAACCCGGCGTAAGGCCGAAACCCATGAAGCGACTTTCGGACAACACCATGCTCCGCAAGAGTTGAAGGAAATGACCCGCGCATGCTTGCCATCGCTGATCACGCAGATCTCGACAACGGACCCCGGACAAAATCCGGGACCGAGCGGATGTGCGCCGTCACGCGGCAAGTTGCGCCGATCGACGACCTGATCCGCTTCGTCCTCTCTCCCTCCGGTGAAACCGTTCCCGACCTGAAGCGCAAGCTGCCGGGGCGCGGGCTATGGGTGTCGCTGTCTCATGCCACCGTAGCTGAAGCCGCCAAGCGCAACGTATTTGCGCGCAGCTTCAAGCGCGACGTCCAGGTGTCGAAAACCCTGGCCGACGACGTCGAGCGCATGATGGTCCGGGGGGTGTCCGAAGCCCTCGCCATGACGGCAAAGGCCGGTCAGGTGATTTCGGGATTTTCCAAGGTCGAGGGCGCGATCGAGGGGCGGCAGGCGGCCGCCCTGATCCACGCCACGGACGGCGCTCCGGACGGAATCCGCAAGCTGAATGCCAAACTGGCCGCCGTCAGGCGGGAAAACGGCGCGGAATCGGGGAATTTCCCCGTTATCAGCGTCCTGACCACCGATGAATTGGATTTGGCACTCGGGCGGGCAAATGTGGTACATGCTG
>JAZKDK010000061.1:0-8932 GCA_040387615.1 Pseudomonadota bacterium
CGCTTGGCCGGTTCATAGGCCAGCAGGAACGCGGTGATGAACGAGAAGAACTGTCCCGGCGTCGCGCCGGTCGCGATGATGCGATAGCCGCCATACATCAGGCAGCCGGCAATGGCGAAACCGCCGAGTGTTTCCATCAGCGGGCTGGAACGGCTCTGCACCCGCGCCATCTTGTTGGCATTGGCCTCAACCAGCCCGATATTTTTGTCGATCCGCGCCTGCATCGTGTCTTCAAGCGTGAAGGCCTTGACCGTGCGGATGCCCTGCAGGGATTCCTGCATGGTTTCGAGAATGTCGGCCGTGCCGGTGAACTGGTTGTGTGCGAGACCTTTGATCCTCTTCACCAGCTTGCGGATGACAAACAGCGCAGGCGGTGCAATCAGCAACCCGGATAGCGACATCCACGGGTCCTGAATCACCATCACGGCGGCGAGCGCGACCAGCGACAAGAAATCGCGGCCGACGGCGTTGATCAGAAGGCTCAGAACCTGGGTGACAGATTGTGCGCCCGCGGTCAGCCGCGCGAGAAATTCGGAGGAATGACGTTCGGAATAGAAGCCGACATTCTCGCGCATCAATTTTGCGAACAGCCGGCGCTGATTGCTGGCAAGGATGGCGTTGCTGATCTTCGACAGGATCACCGTATGACCGTAGGTCGCGGCCCCCTTCAGCGTGAACAGAACGATGATCGCCAGCGACAGTATGACGATGCCGTTGATGCTGCGATTGACGTAGGTCTGATTGATCACTTCGCCGAGCAGCCAGGCGGATGCCGCGGTGGCTCCGGCGGATATGGCCATCAGCGTGAACGCGACCGCGTAGCGCCGCCAGTGCTGGAGGCCCTGTTCGGTGATCAGGCGGCGAATAAGAGCGGCCGCCCCATAAGGGTCGTCGGTGATTTTTCGTGGAAGCTCGGTCATCCGCGTTCCATTGACGGCCGGCGCAACCGGCGCCCCGTCAGGGTTTCTGCGATGTCCGTCTCTTGCCCGCTATGGACCGGATTTTCAAGTGAAATCAGGGCTTTTTGGTCAATTCTACACTATGCCGAGACCGCCTGCCGGCCATCCCGGAGCCGGTCTGCGAGCAGCTTTTCCTCCCATGCCAGCGCATGGCGGGCGATGGTGTCGAGGTTGTCGTATTGCGGTGTCCAGTCCAGCGTGGCGCGGATGCGTGCGGTGTCCGCGATCATTGTCATAATGTCGCCGGGACGGCGCTCGGCATACTGGACAGCGAAGTTGCGGCCGGAGGCGCGGCGCACGGCTTCGATGGTTTCGAGCACGGAATAGCCGCGGCCATAACCGCAGTTCAGGGTCGCGGATGCGCCGCCGCCTTCGAGATAGGCAAGCGCCGCGCAATGAGCCTGCGCCAGATCGCTGACATGGATGAAATCGCGGACGCAGCTTCCGTCAATGGTCGGATAGTCGGTCCCGAACACGTCGATTTTAGCGCGCTGGCCGGTCGCGGCTTCAACGGCAATCTTCAGGAGATGCGTTGCGCCGACGGTCGCGAGGCCGATGCGGGCTTGCGGGTCGGCCCCGGCGACGTTGAAGTAGCGCAGCACCACGTAATGCATGCCGTGCGCGGAGGCGACATCGTGCAGCATGATTTCGGTCATCAATTTCGATGAGCCGTATGGCGAGAGCGGGCGCGTTGGCGCTTCTTCGGCAACGGGCGTCCGGTCGGGATTGCCGTAGACGGCTGCGGTCGATGAAAAAATGAAGCGGCTGATGTTGCACTTGACCGCAGCGTTTAGCAGGTTGCGCGTGGTCATCGTGTTGTTGCGGTAATAGCCGAGTGGGTCGCGCATCGAATCCGGCACGACCACCGAGCCGGCGAAATGGACGATCGAGCTGACATTGTGTGCGGCGATCACGCCTTCGACGAGGTTCTCGTCAGAGACATCGCCGATGAACAGCGGCACGCCTTCCGGCAGGAACTGCGAGAAGCCGGTCGAGAGATTGTCGACGACCACGACGCTTTCGCCCGCATCCACCAGCGCGCGAACCGTATGGCTGCCGATATAACCTGCACCCCCGGTGACCAGAACTGTCATGGCATTCAAACCCGATCGTTTCCGCGCTCCATCCGGCGCGCTTGCGGGGCGCAATGTGGAGCGAACTTGTTGCCGGAAGCTTGCAGAGAAACGATGGAAATGGGGTATAAGGCCGGACTTTCTCGCTGAATCCCTTGGATTTTCCCGCAGGAACGCGGTTTATGGTTTCCAAAACGTAACGCTAGTGTCCCGTATCCGACGTCCGCTTCACTTTGCAGCGCGTTCTGGGCGAACGTCGGATACGAAGGACACTAGCAAAATATAACTCTAGTGATCCTGTGGTTTTGACATTCGTAAAGTGCCTGCGAAGGACATGATACGAATGTCAAAACCGGATCACTAATTACGAGTCCGGGCCGATCACGCCGATGCATGGTATTATGTTCATCAAGACATCATCGCTCGGCGATGTCGTGCATCACATGCCGGCGGTGACCGATGCGCGTCGGCGCTGGGCCGACGCACCGATGACGTGGGTCGTTGAAGAGGCATTTGCGCCATTGGCGCGACTTCACCCGGCCGTCAACGAAGTAATCGCAGTTTCGACGCGGCGCTGGCGATCTCAACTGCTGCGCGCCGAGACCTGGAGCGAAGTGTCGGCTTTCAAAGCAAGGTTGAAGTCGATCAAGGCTGAGAAGGTGATCGACACACAGGGTCTGATCCGGTCGGCGTTGATCGCGCGGACTGCCACGGGTGAGCGCCACGGCTACGACGCGTCGAGCATTCGGGAGCCGATCGCGTCATGGTTCTATGACATCAAGCACAAGGTTGCGCGCGATCAGCATGCGGTGACGCGCAACCGGCTGCTGACCGGGTTAAGTCTGGGCTATTCGCCGGACCTGACAATCGACTACGGACTGATCAAACCTCCGAAGGAGAGTGCGGCGCCTTATGCCGTGTTGCTGCATGGAACGTCACGCGCTGCCAAGGAATGGCGTGAGGTGGACTGGATCGGCACAGGCAAGTGGCTGCGCACGCAGGGCCTCGACGTGGTGCTGCCGTGGGGGAATGAGCGCGAGCGCTTGCGCTGCCAACGTCTTGCTGCCGCCATTCCCGGAAGCCGCATTCTCGAACGTCAGCCGCTCGATGCGACGGCGAAAGTGATCGCCAATGCAGCGCTGGTGGTCGGCGTCGACACCGGACTGCTGCATCTGGCCGCCGCTTACAGCGTGCCGCTGATCGCGGTATTTTTGGCGACCGATCCAGGTCTGACCGGTCCCGTCGGCAACGGCTCGATCACGGTCGTCGGCGGGAAGGATGTCTACCCGTCGTTCGATAAGGTGATCGAGGCTGCGCAGAAATTGCCGCTTATGTCCTGACACGCTTCGTCAGGATTGCTTCGACGAAGCCTGAAAGATCGGTGCCGGAAAACAGATAGCCTTCGATGCCTGCCGCAACACCGGCATCGAGATCGCGCTGCTTGTCTCCGATGACAAAGCTGCGCTCGGTTTCGACTGGCCAGTGCTTCATGAGATCGAGGATCATGCCTGACTGCGGCTTGCGCCAGTGGCACTCGCGCGTATAGGCCGGGACGGTGCCGTCGGGATGATGCGGGCAATATCGAAAGTCGTCGATCCGTGCACCATCGCGCGCGAGTTCATCGCGCATCCAGTTGTGCAGCGTGCGCACATCGTCCTCGGAGAAAAAGCCGCGTGCGACGCCGGACTGGTTGGTGAAGACGAAAACGTAGTAGCCGGCGTCATTCAGTTGTTTGATCGCGTTCGCCACGCCCGGCATCCAGCGAAGCCGGTCGCGAGTGCCGACATAGGCGTCATCGAGATTGATAACGCCGTCGCGGTCGAGGAATGCCGCCGGCTTTCGCGTCAGGCCACTTGTCATGCGGTCTTCGGGGCGCTGATCAGCGCCTGTTCGACATCGTCGCAGATCGCATGCATCGCCATCATGTGGACCTGCTGAACCACCGGCGTATCATCGGTGGGTGCAACGAACAGATGATCGCAGAACGCGCGCATGCTTTCACCCTTGGTGCCGGTGAATCCGACGGTCGTTACGCCTATGTCGCGTGCTGTTTTAAGTGCCGCAAGGATGTTCGGCGAACGGCCGGACGTCGTCAGCGCAAACAAGACGTCGCCGCGACGGGCGAGGCCTTGCACCTGCCGCGCGAAGATCTGTTCGAAGCCGTAGTCGTTGGCGATGGCCGTCAGTGCAGAGGTGTCGGTGGTCAGTGCGATCGCGGCCCAGCCGGGACGTTCCTGCTTGTAACGGCCGACGATTTCGGCGGCGATGTGCTGGGCGTCGGCGGCGCTGCCGCCATTGCCGATCAGGAGCAGCTTGTTGCCCGCTCTCAGTGCGTTCGTCACCGCCCGCGCAATCGCGTGCGTCGTTGCGAGCAGTTCATCGCTCTGCACGGCCTTCGTCAGCCCGGCGAGCGAGCTCTGAAAATGCGCGACGATCCGATCCTGGCTCACATGTCACCGCGTTCGTTCAGGTTGCAGTTCAGTGGTGGTCACGAGTGGTAGTCATGGTGCGATACGGGCGCAAGTGCGGCCACGGTTCGAGATTAACGCGCCATGCCTGCGCTAGCCGCGGCCATCACGCCTTGCGTGATCTCCACGACCTCCGATGCCGGGATATCACGCATGCAGTGATGATCGTTCATGGTGCAGACGGGACGATGACAGGGCTGGCAGGGCAGGTTGGTTGCCCGCTTGATGGTGGCGGCGAGGCCGTTCAGCGGCGCCCAGTGATAGGGACTGGTCGGGCCGAAGATCCCGATCGCCGGTGTGCCGATGGCGGCAGCGATATGCATCAGGCCGGAGTCGTTGGAAATGACGGTTTTCGCAGCCGCCATCGCCATGATGCCGTTGCGCAGATCCGTCCCGGTCAGGTCGCGGACGCGTGGTCCTGCAAAATTGACGATCTCGGTTGCGATAGCCTTTTCGCCGGGACCACCGACAACCCAGACGTCGAGGCCCTGTTCGGAGAACATCCGCGCCGCCTCCGCGTAATAGGTCCAGCGCTTCGAGGCGCCTACCGATCCGGGGGCCAGCGCGACTGCGGCGCTGTGGCCGAGGTTGTCGGCCTGCCGCCAGGCCGCGACTTCGGTGGGCGGGACAACCAGTTGCGGCACCGGCCATTGCTTGGGCAGCGGGGCATCTGCGGGCAGGGCGAGGGCGGCATTCTTGTCGATAAAGCGGGGCATCTTCCGCTCGCCCCAGCGCCAGTCGTTGATCAGTCCAAACCGGACCTCGCCGACGAAACCGGTCCGTTGCGGAATACCTGCGAGAGTCGGGGCGATGGCGGCCTTCCATGTCCGGGGCAACACAAGGGCGGTGCCGTAGCCTGCTTCGCGAAACTGGCTGGCCAGCGCCCATTGCTTTTTCAGGGCAAGCCGCCCGCGCGGCAGGTCCCAAACGATGCCCCGGCGGACACCGGGCATGTAATCCACCAGCGGAGCGCACAGGCTGGTCACCAGAAGATCGACCGGCCGATTGGGCCAACGCTCCTTGAGCACCCGGACGACGGTATGACCGCGAACGAAATCGCCGATCCACATGTACGGAATCACCAGAATGGGGCTGGTTTCCGAGGGATCGGGCGAGATCTTCAATCCATCTAAAAATGAATTATTATTCATTTATTGAAGGGCTTTGCAGCCATTTTCCGTGGTTCGGGAGAATTGTGCACGATCAGCCCGTTACCGCGTCACTTGAGCGGCGTCCAGATGCGTTTTTGCTGCTCCGGGCAGGCCGACGTCCTTCACCACAGTGCCGGACGTGAGTTGCCTGCCGGGCGGGAGTGAGGCAAAGGTGACCCGCATTAATCGGGCGGGATTCCTGAATGCTGTTGGTGACCGGAGGAGCCGGTTTTATCGGGTCAAATGTCGTCGCCGCCCTCAACGATGCGGGCCGCGCGGACGTGGCCGTATGCGATTTTCTCGGGAACGATGGAAAATGGCGCAATCTCGCCAAGCGGCAGCTGGCCGACATGGTTCCCCCGGCTGAGCTGATGCCATGGCTGGCCGGGCGCAAGCTCGACGCCGTGATTCACCTCGGCGCGATCTCGGAGACCACCGCGACCGACGGCGATCTCGTGATCGAGACGAACTTCCGGCTCTCGATGAGGCTGCTCGACTGGTGCACGGCCAACTCTGTTCCGTTCATTTATGCTTCCTCCGCTTCGACCTATGGCGACGGCGAACAGGGATTTCGTGACGATGCGTCCCTTGATGCCCTGAAGAAGCTGCGGCCGATGAATCTCTACGGCTGGAGCAAGCATTTGTTCGACATGGCAGTGGTGGAACGGCTCGCGAAGGGCGAGAAAATGCCGCCGCAATGGGCTGGCCTCAAGTTCTTCAACGTGTTCGGCCCGAACGAATATCACAAGGGCACGATGATGAGTGTGCTGGCGCGCCGCTTCGACGACATCAAGTCGGGCCGCACCGTTCAATTGTTCAAGTCGCATCGTGACGGCATCGCCGACGGCGACCAGCGTCGGGATTTCATTCACGTCGACGACGTGGTGCGCGTGATCATGTGGCTGCTGGCGACGCGCTCCGTAAATGGCGTTTTCAATGTCGGCACCGGCAAGGCTCGCAGCTTCCGCGATCTGATTCTGGCGGCCTATGGTGCGCTCGGCGCCAAGCCCAACATTGAATACATCGACATGCCGGAACAAATTCGCGGCAGTTATCAGTACTTCACCGAAGCAGAGGTCGATCATCTGCGCGGCGCGGGCTACAATGGCGGCTTCACGGCGTTGGAAGATGCCGTCGGCAGTTATGTCAGGGATTTTCTCGACCGGCCCGATCGCTACCGCTGATCGTGCAGCTAGTGGTCCGGTTCTGACATTCGCATCCCGTTTCAGCGGTCTTTTTGCGAATGTCAGAACCAAAGGACCACTAGCAATTATTAAGTTTCTAGTGTCCTTTCGAATCCGACGTTCGCTACGGAAGGCGCTGCAAAATGAAGCGAACGTCGGATTCGGGACACTAGGATACAGGCGTTCTCATGTTCGATTTTGACGCGCTGTCGCAAGCGATTGTCCGCCAGACCGTGCTCTGCGTCGGCGACCTTATGCTGGACGAATTCGTCTATGGCGAGGTGTCGCGCATTTCACCGGAGGCGCCTGCGCCGGTGATCGCGGCCCGCCGCAGCGAGATAAATGTCGGCGGCGCGGGCAATGTGGCGCGCAACATTGCCTCGCTCGGTGCGAAGTGCATTTTCGTCGGCTTGGTCGGCAATGACGTCGCCGGCGAGACACTGAAGGCGGAACTCGCGAAGGAAAGTCTGATCGAGCCGATTCTGGTGACCGATCCGGCGCGGCCGACCACGCGCAAGGTCCGCTTTGTCTCGGAGCATTTCTCCACGCACATGCTGCGGGCGGATTGGGAACTGTCGACGCCTGCCTCGGAAGTTACCGAACGCAAGCTGATTGACGCCGTGGTCTCCGCGCTGCCGCGGGCGGACATCGTGCTGCTGTCGGACTATGCCAAGGGCGTTCTGACCGCACGGGTGATCCGAAACATCATCGACGCCGCGCGCAAGCTCGGCAAGCGGGTGATCGTCGATCCGAAGAGCGCGAATCTTGCAATCTATCGCGGCGCGACGCTGCTGACGCCGAACCGCAAGGAATTTGCCGAGGCGACACGGCGTCGCATTCAATCCGATGCCGACATTGCCGATGCTTCGATCGAGGCACTGCGCACCGCCGATGCCGAAGCGATCCTTGTGACGCAGAGCGAAGACGGCATGACGCTGGCGCATCGCGATGGCAGCCTGATCCATGTTCCGGCGCAGCCCGCGAAGGTGCGCGACGTGTCCGGAGCGGGCGATACGGTGGCTGCGGTGCTTGCGGTGACGCTCGCTTCGGGAACGGACTGGGAAACGGCGTTGCGCTGTGCGGCGGCGGGCGCTTCCGTGGCTGTCAGTAAGCCGGGCACGGCAACGGTGTCTCTTGCCGAACTGCGCCGCAAGATTTTGCCGCATGCCTCGCTCGCGGCGGAAGAGAAAATCGCTTCAAGCGCTGCCGGTCTCGATGCGCATCTTGCCGAATGGCGCACACAGGGTTTGCGCGTTGGCTTCACCAATGGCTGCTTCGACATTCTGCATCCGGGCCACGTTCGGGTGGTGACGCAGGCGCGCGCCGCATGTGATCGCCTTATCGTTGGCCTTAATAGCGATGCGTCGGTGCGGCGGCTCAAGGGGCCAGAACGTCCGGTGCAGGACGAACGTGCACGCGCCGAGGTGCTCGCGGCGCTTGAGGCAGTCGATCTCGTCGTGATCTTTGAACAGGACACGCCGCTGGAACTGATCACGCAGATCAAGCCGAGCGTGCTCGTGAAAGGTGGCGACTACACCCGCGAGCAGGTCGTCGGTCACGAGATCGTCGCGGCCAACGGCGGCGAGGTCGTGCTTGTCGATATTCTGCCGGGTCACAGCACCACGTCGCTGGTCAAGCGCGCGCGCGAGAGCAAGTCATGACCGCGAACGCGTCCGATCTCTCGGCTCACGTGTCGCCTTCGGTCTGGCGCAACACGGCCGCATGGACAAAGGCGGCAGACATCGCGGTGGTTCTGATGGCCATCTCGCTGCCGTGGTCAACCTCGCTGGTCGCGATCTTTGCGGTGGCGTGGCTCGTGTTCCTGATTCCGACGATCGAGTGGCAAGGTTTCCTTGAATCGATGAAGCGGCCGGCTTGTGCCACCGCGCTTCTGCTTTTCGCGCTCGCCGTCATTGGCACGCTGTGGGCCACGGACATTTCCTGGTCGGACCGGCTTCGCGGCGTTAATCCGGCCGCCAAGCTCCTCGCTATCCCCGTTCTGATCTATCACTTTGAAAAGTCGGGACGCGGACTTTGGGTCATGCTCGCGTTTCTCGCGTCATGCACCGCGGTGATGCTGACGTCGTGGCTGATGTT
>JAZKDK010000061.1:9032-17008 GCA_040387615.1 Pseudomonadota bacterium
TGCGGGTAGCGATGATCGGGAGCGAATATCAGAGCTATCATGAAAGCAACGCCGTAACGTCGGTCGGCGAGCGGCTCGAATTCTGGCGCAAGTCGGTCAAGTTCGTCTCGGAGGCGCCACTCGTGGGGCACGGAACGGGATCGACGAAGACATTGTTCGCACAGGACGCGGTGGGGCAGACCGGTGCATCGGCCCAGATCATCGGCAATCCGCACAATCAGACGCTCAACGTCGCCGTGCAGTGGGGTCTGATCGGGTGTGTCGTTCTGTATGCGATGTGGGTTGCGCATCTCAGGCTGTTTACGGGCGCGGGTCTTGCGGCGTGGGTGGGCCTGGTCGCGGTGGTCGAAAACTTTGTCAGTTCACTGCTGAATTCGCATCTCTTTGATTTTCACGAAGGGTGGATCTACGTGTTGGCGGTCGGCGTGGCGGGGGGCATGGTTGCACGTGTTTCCCGTACGGAAAATTCCGCAGGGCAGGCATAGTCATGGTTGCCTCATCCCGGTTCAGATTCCCGCGCCTCACCTGGCGAAATCTGTTGATCGTCATCCATGATGCGCTGGCGACCATCTTCGCGGTTGTTGCGAGCTTCTACCTGCGGTTTGAGGGCAGCGGTCTTGTCGAACGCCTGCCGCTGCTGCTTCGCATCCTGCCGTACTTCGTCCTTTTCAGCATCGTGGTCTGTTACGTCTTCCGATTGACGACGACCAAGTGGCGGTTCATTTCGCTGCCGGACTTCTTCAACATCGTCAAAGCTTCGACGGTGCTGTCGCTGATGTTACTGGTGCTCGACTACATCTTCATCGCGCCGAACATCTACGGTACATTCTTCTTCGGCAAGACGACGATCATCATCTATTGGTTCTTGCAGAATTTCGCGCTTGGAGCCTTGCGGATTGCCTATCGTTATTTCCGATACACGCGGACCCTCAACCAGGCGCGTAGTCTCGATGCGTCGCCGACGCTGCTGGTGGGACGTGCCGCCGATGCGGAAGTGTTGCTGCGGGGGATCGAAAGCGGCGCTGTGAAGCGGACGTGGCCGGTCGGCGTCTTGTCTCCATCCATATCCGATCGCGGGCAGTCTATCCGTGGCATTCCGGTGCTCGGAGGAATTGACGATCTCGCGGACATCGTCGATGATTTCTCGCGCCGGGAGAGACCTCTTGAGCGCCTCATCATGATGCCCTCGGCCTTCGAGGCTGATGCGTCGCCGGAGTCGGTGCTGACGCGCGCCCGAAAGCTGGGCCTGACCGTCAGCCGCCTGCCGTCACTTGAAGGTAGTGGCGAGGCGCCTCGGCTTGCACCGGTTGCTGTCGAGGATTTGTTGCTACGGCCGAGCGTCAAGATTGACTATCAGCGGCTAGAAAATTTCATACGGAGCAAATCTGTCGTCGTCACGGGCGGCGGCGGGTCGATCGGCTCGGAGATATGCGATCGCGTCATGACGTTCGGCGCGTCGCGCTTGCTGATCGTGGAGAACGCGGAGCCCGCGCTGCATGCTGTGCTGGAAAACCTGACGGCGAAATTCCCAACCGCGATCATCGAAGGCCGCATCGCCGACATTCGTGATCGTGCGCGCATTGCGCATCTTATAACGGCGTTCAAACCCAACATCGTGTTTCATGCTGCAGCGCTGAAGCACGTTCCGATTCTCGAACGGGATTGGGGCGAGGGTGTCAAGACCAATATTTTCGGCACTGTCAACGTGGCCGATGCAGCGGTGAGCGCCGGTGCCGATGCCATGGTGATGATTTCCACCGACAAGGCGATCGAGCCTGTGTCGATGCTTGGGCTCACCAAGCGCTTCGCTGAAATGTATTGCCAGGCGCTTGACCGAGAGTTGATGCACAAGGCCAACGGCAGAGCCCCGATGCGGCTCATTTCCGTTCGGTTCGGCAACGTGCTGGCGTCGAACGGATCGGTGGTGCCGAAGTTCAAGGCGCAGATCGAGGCGGGAGGGCCTGTCACGGTCACGCATCCGGACATGGTCCGTTACTTCATGACCATCCGTGAAGCGTGCGATCTCGTCGTGACGTCTGCGACCCACGCACTCGATCCGGTGCGGCACGATGTGTCGGTGTACGTGTTGAACATGGGGCAGCCGGTGAAGATCGTCGATCTTGCCGAGCGCATCATCAGGCTGTCCGGACTTCAGCCAGGTTATGACATCGACATCGTGTTCACTGGAGTCCGGCCGGGCGAGCGTTTGAACGAAATCCTGTTCGCCCACGAGGAGCCAACGACAGACATTGGCATTGCTGGCATCGTCGCCGCGCGTCCCAACGAGCCCCCGCTCGATACGTTGCAGCGATGGTTGTCGACGCTGGAGAAGGCGGTGGGAAGCGAACAGCGCAGCGTCATTGTCCGCGTGCTGAAGGATGCCATCCCGGAGTTCAAGAGCGGGGCGGCTTAAATCACCCGAGCAGTTACCGCTTGCGTGAGAAGCGGCTGAGAACAATCGCTACAGCACTTACACCGAGCGCAAACATCATGACCTGAATGTAAGGCGACTTGAGCCAGATGGTGACTGCGGCAAAAGCCGCGAGAATGATGTTCAGAACGAATACTTCGCCAACCACCTGCATGACGCTGAAGCCGTTGGTGGTCGCCTGCTGGTAAAAGTGAGAGCGGTGGGCGACCCAGATCGCTTCACCCCTCATCAGGCGCTTCAAAAGCGTCAGCGTCGCGTCGGCGAGATAGTACAACGGCAGCAGCAGCGCGGCGGCGAGATGTCCGCTTCCCGCAAGCTGCAGCAGGCACCATCCCATCAGCAAACCGATCGGCAGGCTGCCCACATCGCCGAGGAAGAGTTTTGCGACAGGTTTGTTGAACGGCGCGAAGCCAATCATGGCGCCGCACAGCGCGAGAGCCACCAGCGTCGGACCGAATGGCAACTGGCCGTAGGAGCCGAACAGGGCCAGCGCCGCCATAACGGGCACAGCTTCGGCGGCCGTGATCCAGTCAAGGCCGTCCATGAAATTCACAAGATTGACGAACCACAGCCCGCCGATCAGCAGCAGGGCGCGCTCCGCCCACACGGGCAGAGCCGAAACAAGATGAAACTCAGCGGGAAGGGTCGCGAGCACGATGCCGACGGCGGCAGCCTGCATCAACAGGCGAGGCAGGACAGATATCGTCCGCAAATCATCGTAAGCGCCGACGAAAGCCAGAAAGACCGTCGCCACAAGGACCGGGAACAAAACGGAATCTGCCGTCGCGCCAAAAAGCGAAACCGATATCGCGATTGACGCGATAACTGCGGCAATCACCGCGACGCCGCCACCCTGCGGCGTTGGCACGCTATGTGACGATCGCGCGTTTGGACGCGCCAATGCATAGCGCTGAAGCAGGGGGCGAAGCAGCGCAATCAGTATGGCGCAAATTACGCAAGCGACGAGCAGTGTCGTTATGATGAGCAATGAATTCATGAACGCTTGATGCCGACGGCACACCAGTAAGGCACGCGGTCTGAAAAATGAATGTCCTGAAAGCCGACAGTGGTCAGCATGTCCCGGATCTGCTCGCGTGTGAAGCGCTGTTCGAGGCGAGTGCAGAATCGATCATAGGCGTCGGTTCTCATCACATAGAACGCGCGATCCTTGTAGGATTCCAGCGGCAGCGCTGCGGCGGAGAACCCCAGCCGTTCGACAAGAGCCGCCAGACGAGCCAGCGGCCAGTATACGAATACGGCGATGATCTGGCTGATCCAGAGGCGGGGCTTCTCCGGGAGACTCGAGATCACGACGCGGAAGATATTGCTGAATTTCCACAGTGCGCGATACCAGGCCGGCCGGTTGTCGAGTGCGTAATAGAGATAGATCAGGAAAGGTGCGCCCGGCTTGAGTTTCGTCGAGATTTCGGAAATCGCCGCCCGCGTATCGGGGACATGGTGCAGCACCCCCAACGAAAACGCGAAATCAAGTGAAGCGTCGGGGAGCGGCAGTTCTCCCACGCTGGCGTGATGAAAGGTCACGTTCTGTGCAGCTTCCAAATTCGTGCGTGCGACATTCAGCGCGTCGGCGCTTGCATCGAGAAGATGAAGATGTCCGACGCGAGGTGCCACCATCACGGACCACCGGCCGCTGCCGCATCCCACATCCATGCCGACTGAGCCAGCGGGCAAGCGATCCCAGGGGAAAATATGAAAATAGGATTCGAAGATGGCAGCTCTGTCATCCGCGGAAAAGGCATCCTCTCCCTGCTGGAAGGTCGACCATTCATGGCCAAACCCCGCGGCAACCGCGGGATCGACATTGTTGGATGGACGATCGGACATAGAACCCCACGTGGCTAGAGGCGCGAGGTTGCATCGAACATGGCGCCGCAAGGTGTTTAATCAAACCGGCGAGAGGAGACAACGTCTCAGGGCATTCCTCTTTCCTGAAAATAACAGCCAGGGGCATTGCCTGTGAACTTCGGCGTATTTTCAAGCCCCGGATCCCACTTTTCACGGGCGCGCCGAAACGATAGTAAGGCACCGGGACAGGCGGGGAGTGAGCATCATTGGTGGCTATACGATTGCTTCAGTTGCTGCTCGCGGCTGTGTGGCTCGGCGGGTGCACGTTCTTTTTCGATGTGCAGGATTCCGTTCAGCCGGATCCGGAGCCGGATTCCCGGCAACAGAAAGTTATCTTCGACCGGGTTCAACAAATCACGCAGTCGATGAAGGAAATCACCCGTTCCGAGATTTCAAACGTCGGGCCGAACGAAGCGCAGTCGGGCCCGGAAAGGTGGACGGTTTGCTCCCGCGGAAACTCGGGCAATGAATTGCGCTACTTCACATTCTTCCTGAAGGGTGAGACAGTTGCCAACTGGCGATCCGCCGTGATCAACGACAAGTGCGAGACCCGCAGTTTTTCACCGTTCTGAACGCGGCACTCATCTCAGCGTGCGCGTCGCAACTGCTCCTCATAAAGAGCGACGATTGCCGCGCCGATCGCCTGTGCCGACATTTTCTCGACGACGAGTTGGCGGGCTGCCAAGCCGTAGCGTTTTCTCAGTTCCTGCGATGTCGCCAGCGTAGCGATAGCGTCCGCCAGTGCTTCTGGATCTTCGATTGGCACCAACAAACCAGTTCTGTTTTGGAGGACAATTTCTCGACAGCCAGGGGCGTCGGTTGCCACCATTGGCCGGCCGCTTGCCGCGGCCTCAAGTAAACTTTTTGGAAGGCCCTCGCGGTGCGAGGGAAGTGCCGCAATATGGGAACGCCGCCAGAGCGAAGTTATGTCAGAAATCTGGCCTAGCCATGTGATGCCAGGTTCGGTGTTCCATGATTCAGCTTCGGCCTGCGAGATCGAAGCCGGGTTTGCAGGATCGGGCCCTCCGGCGATCAGCAGTCGAATATCTAACCCTCGTGTTCTTAGCAGACGATGGGCGATCACCAGCGCTCGGATTCCTTTGTCAACCAAGAGCCGTCCAGCGAAGCCAACGACAACAGGGCCTGCGGGTTCGGGTAGCGGTATCAAGAGCTCAGTATCGACACCCGAGCCCGGAATTCGCATGATCTGATCCGGCGAAATTCCCAGGTCTTCGAGCACCGCGTGGTCATCCGGATTTTGTACGAGAGCGACGCTGTTACTTTGATTGAGAAGCAACTTTAGCAACGTCGTGATAGCAAACTTGCCAGCGCGAGCACCGAGCGAACGGGAGGTGAACGCATAGCCGAGGCCGGTGAGTGCATTTATCTGAAGTGTACGTATGGGATTCCCAAGCTCCGCAATCCCGCCGAGAACGCAGCATTGCAATCCCGAATGGTGAGAGATCGTTGGTTTGATGTCTCTCTTAATGTCCCGGACTGCCTTGATCGTCGCAAGCGCCGACAGCGGAGAGAGGCCACCTCGACGTAATGGAATTGCGTGAAGCGTGAAGCCCTCGCCACAGATGGCGGCTGCATGAGCAGTCACGTTTGTCGCGACATGAACGTTGAAGCCCGAATCCCGAGCTGCACGAGCCATGGGGAGACGATGAGAGACAAAAGCCCAATCTTCTGCAGCTAGATACAGTAAAACCGGCTTCACGAGATCACTTTGGACATTGCAGAAACTCTGATTATCTTCCAAAACGTCAATGTTTTCAATATTTTAGATAAGCCTTTTTGCAGAAATGCAACTTTAAGTTGTGGTTAGGGGCGTTTTCTTTTCCGGCTTGGTTTGCTCCCTTCTATCATCAGCTTTGTTGCTGGAGGAGCAGGATGATCGGCGTCCAGTTTTGATACTTGTTTCATCATTTTCGCCTGTGCAAGCCTTCTTATCGCGCGATCAATCGTTGCATCCAAGCGCTCTTCAAGCGCTAGGTCTCCAAGGATGCGATCAGGCGTCATGAAGTCCGCCACCTTCTCAAGCAGGTTTTCCGTACTATCCATCTCTGCGCGGACTTTGGGCAGGAGAACATCATCGACTTCTTGTTTTATGGCCGCGACCCATTCGGGCGTCGAGGAAAAGCTTGCCTTAGGTACGTGATTGTTGAGGTGCGTTGAAAATTCTTTGCCCAGCATATTAATGGTGAGCTCAAGAAACCCTCCGTCTAACCTTCGATACAGTGATGAGCTAAAACCCAAGAGTTGGGTTGCGCGATCGCGTGCTTTACCATCCGAGCGGCGAGTATTGCTCAGCGCGTGCATGATTAGCTCGTGATTTGTTTCGAGGAGCGGCGTTGGCGTATGGAACGCGTCAACATTCTCCGGCTTCTTCAAAGCGGAAATGGTATCAAAGGTACGTTTCTCTCGAACTCTTCGCTTGCGCCAGATGCATGTGAGGATGGTAAAGACGGCATCCTCTTCGAGCGTTCCTGACGGTTTCCATTCATCCTGAAGTTCACGATGCAGAGATTGAAACTCGTCTTCGCTTTCCCAAGGAAGCAAGACCGCCTTGGAAAATCCACCATGCTTAAACGCATTGGGCCGTCGAAGTGGTTTGTCTGTCATTCCGACCTAATCTCCAAGCGTATAGCCAATCAATTTTCGCAGATGATGCTCCGGTCGAACCGCGCGGCTGTCCAAGAGCATCGCAATTGTTGAGTTAGGCGATCAACCAATCATTCGGTAGAGCGGGTCGTTCTCCAGAGCTTTTGCGATACTGCAATCGGGTCGATTGCTACTCGCTTCCACCACTCCAATTCATTCCCCTGGCGATGATTGTCTCGATGGTGGATCCGGCACAGTGGCACCGTAAACTCGTCGCTGGTCTTGCGCCCCATCGCGCGGGGCTGAGCAAACCGTAAATGATGGGCGTCGGAGGGAGATCGTTCGCAGATCAAACAGGGTTGCGAGGCGACAAATCGTAAGTGGGCTTTGTCGCGATGGCGTCGAGGCTCGCCGAGTGCCAGCTCGCTCTTGTCGATCTTCGGCTGTTCGGTTGTATTGACGGACGGTTCTGTCGAGATCGTTTCAATAACCATCGAAATGGGTACGATGCCCTCTCCATTTCCGTTGCCCTTCCTTTTCCTTGGCTTCTTTCTCTTCTCCTTCGGCGATCCGACCGGCGCCGAGGTATCTGGAGGGGTTGATTGGGGATCGTCGCTCGGCTTGCCGTCCGCGATCGAAGGATAGGCATTTGTGCCCGGTGCTTGATCTTGAAGCGCAACCATCTTGTCCGTGAATGCTTGTTCTATGAGCTTGGCATCGCTCGCCACGAGGCGGTTTTTTGCTTTGAGAATGTCTGCAGCTCGCACCTGCAGAGCTTCGATCGTCGTCAATGCATCGATGTTAGATTGAACTTGAAGCCGCATTGAGCGTGAAGTGTCGGTGTCCAGTGCGCCCCTAACGACAGCCGCTTGCGTTTTACTCGAGGCCGCGGGAGCCGTAGAGGCGCCAGCATGTTGAGAATTTCCATTCTGGTTGTTGGCAGCAGGTTCAATCGTCCGGCTGACTTCAGGATTTTGCAGGTCGGGCGCATCCAAATCATCTTCGCCCGCGATGCCAACGAGGGTGAACAAGGCATAGCGCCGCGCGTAGGTCAGTGCCGCTCCCATTCGTCGCG
>JAZKDK010000062.1:0-46284 GCA_040387615.1 Pseudomonadota bacterium
GCCTTGTCGTTGCGGTCGACGTCGGTGCACATGTTGAGTTCGAATTCGTCTTTCTGCGAATTCAGCAGTTCCTGAATCTGCTTGGCATCGCTGATGGCGTCGACGCCGCGCGCGATGGTGCCGGAGATCGGACAGGTCTCGATCCGCTTGCCATCGGAGCGCACGAACATTTCCGGCGACGCCGCCACCAGAAATTCGCCGTCGCCGAGATTGATCAGTGCGCCGTACGGCGATGGATTGATCTTGCAGAGCCGCTGAAACACTTCGGCCGGCGTGCGCTCGCACGGCTCAGCGAACAATTGGCCCGGCACTGCTTCGAACAGATCGCCGCGTGCAAACGCCTTGCGCGCCGTCTCGACGGTTTCCTGATAAACGCCCGGCGCGTGATCGGCAAAACCCTCTCGCTTGGTCTTGGCGTAAACACTCTGGGGCGTCTCGCGGTCGAGGTCTTTGGTCGATTGGCCATTCCACGCAAAGTCGTAACTCAGAATGACGCCGCGTCCGGTCGCGCGATCGTAGGCAAGGATGCGGTCGGGAATATACAGGACGATGTCGCGCTGGTCCTTCTCGCGCTCACGCTTCTGCACGAGGTCTTCGAACTGAAACACGAGATCGTAGGCGAATGCGCCGAACAGCCCGAGCAGCCCGTCGCTCGGGGAATTGAATGCCGCGATAATATCGCGCACCAGCGACACCACCGACGAACGCCGTGTGCGCTGGTCCTCGTCCACCGGCGCGTCGCCGCGCAGGACGTGGCCCGTGAGGCGCGTCGCGCTCTTCTCGGTGATGACCGCGCAAGGCTCTTTCAGGGTTTCGGCGAGAAACGCCACCAGCACCTTGCCGCGCGCGTTCAGCGCCTCAATGAAAAAATCCGTGCCGGTGGATTCCAGCCGCAGCGGTGGATCGGAAAAACCGAGGTCGAAACTCTCGTAGCGGCCCGGCACAGTGGTGCCCGACGACAGCACCACGCCGCGGCGGGTATCCAGCCGGTCGATCAGCCGGTCGAGCGCCGTGCCGCCGGTAAAATGCTCGACGGAACGGGCCACATCGAGGCCGCGGGCGGTCCGGTATTCGCTCTGCGCGGGAAGCGCGAAAACTGTCCTGTTCATCTGGTCCTCTTACGAAACTTGCTGGAGGAACGCCACACAGGACAAACGAAAAAGGCCGTCGCTCTGCGATGACGGCCTCGACGATTGTTCATTAAATGAATCGCACCGGCCACCTTTAGAAGGTGCGCCACCAAAGACGGGTCGGGCTGGACAGGGTGCTCATAGCGGGCAAAACATCATTGCCGGGGGGCGATGTCAAGGCCCGGAAGCCTTGACAAATATGGTGACTTTCCGGCCCCCGACGTTCTCCTCGATCGGCTGCCAGCCCTGCCGGGTATAGAAACGCCGCCTTTCCTTCTCGGCGCAGAGATAGACCCGGCGGAAATGAAGCGCGAAAGCGTCGCTCACCGCGCGCCCGACCAGCGCCGAGCCGATCTCCTGCATCCGGTATTTCGGATCGACCCAGACCGCCGCCAGCCAGGGCGAATATTGCGGGCGCTCCTCGAGGTCGGAGGCAATGACCGACGATGTGCCCAGAAAGGTGTCGCCCCTGTGCGCCACCAGCGCGAACGGGATTGGCGACGGCGTCATATTCTCCCGCAAGCGCCCGGTGATGTAATCCGCCGGGACGCCCTGCTCCTTCCACCATGCCCGCCAGATGCGGTCAGCAACCGCGTCGAAAAACGCTGGCTGCTGCCGCAGGTCGGAGATGGTGAAGTTCACCCCAAATGTTTCCTGAAAAATTCGGTGGCGCGGCCCCAGGCAAGCTCGGCGGCCTGACGGTCATGGACTGCTGCACGCTCTTCGTTGACGAAGGCGTGATCGGCATCATAGCGAAACGCCTCGAAATCCTTGCCCGCAGCCTTCATGGCCTTCTCGAAGCCGTCGACCGCCTGCGGCGTGCACCAGTCATCCTTGTTGGCGAAATGGCCTTGCAACGGAATTTTGACGTCGGCAGGCTTCGCCGCCTGCTCAGGCGGAATGCCGTAGAACGCAACACCTGCGGTCAATTCGGGAATCTTCGCCGCGCCGATGATGGTGACCGCACCGCCCATGCAGAAACCGGTGAGGCCGACCTTTGCGCCGTTGCGTTTCAGATACTGCACAGCGCCGCGCACGTTCTGCTCGGTCGCCTCGATGAAATTGAGGGAGTTCATCTCTTTCCCTGCGGCATCGGCATCGTGGTATGGCACCACAATGCCGTCATAGAGATCGGGCGCGAGGGCATCGAATCCCGCGAGAGCAAAGCGGTCAACGAGTCCCATAATATTTTCAGAAAGGCCCCACCATTCCTGAATGACGACGACGCCCGGCGCGTTGCCGCGGGCGGCGTTTGAGAGATAGCCCGTGGCGTCCTTGCCGTCGGGACGCTTGAAAGTAACGTTCGTGCCCATGATGTCCTCCGATATTTTTCCCGAACTTTTCTGATGTCTTATACCGCGGGCGAAGCGATGCTCAAGCTCGCGATGGCTTTCTGAAGATCACGTTTGTATTGCAGGAAGTCGACAAAAATACCGTGCTCACCGCGATCCTTACTTACGGGCCGTGCGTGAAAGGCGGCGATCTTGTCGCGGAAGTCCGCCATCGTATCGGGGCTTTCCTTTTGCGCCTTGATGTAGGCGGCGATCAGATCCGTCTGCAACGCCCGGCCCGGCCAGCCGACACCTGCGCCTTCCAATAGTCCCGCGACATAAAGGCCGTTCGCGCGCGACGGAAAGATGTTGAGGTAGAGACGCGGCGCGCCCTTCTCCGGCTGCCAGTTCAGTTCTGACAAATCTTCCAGAAACGGAAACGTGATCTCGTAGCCGGTCGCGAGCAGCACCAGATCGACCTGATCTTCCTGCCCGTCGGTGAAGACGACCGTATCGCCGCGAAACTCCTTGATCGGCTTGCGCAATGTGACATCGCCCTGCCCCAGATGCTGGAGCACAAGGGAGTTCACGATCGGCGTCTTGTCGTAAAGCCGATGCTCCGGCTTCGGCAGGCCGAAACGCTCCGGCGGCCCCACCAAAAACCGCAGGATCGGCTCATGCAGCATCGAGCGCAGGCGCTTGGGAATGATGAAACGCTTCGGCTTGTGGTTGCCTTCGTCCGCTGGCTTTCCGGCGAGGAATTTCGGCACGAAATGATTTCCGCCGCGCACGCTCCACAGCACCTGTTTGGCACGGTGAATGGCATCGACGACGATATCGCAGCCGGTATTGCCCATGCCGACGACGAGCACGCGCTTGCCCTCGAAAATATCGGCGGTCTTGTAATCCTTCGCGTGCATCAGCTTGCCGCTGAACTCGCCCGGAATCTTCGGCATCAGCGGATCGCTGAGATGACCATTGGCGAAGATCACGCTCTCATAATCGTCGGTGGTGCCGTCGCTCAGCGTCGCGCGCCAGCTTCCGTCACGCTGCTCTATGGTGCGGATTTCGGTGTTGAAACGAATCGCGGGATAGAGATCGAAATGCTTGGCGAAGGATTTGAAATACTCCGACACCCGCTCGTGGCCCGGATAGGCCGGCCAGTCCTCCGGCATCGGGAAGTCCGCATAGGCCGTCGTGCGCTTGGAGGAAATCAGATGGGTTGAGGCATAAACCGCGCTCGGCGCAGCGCCATAGAGCCATTGGCCGCCGACATCGGCGTTCTTCTCCACGCACTTCACCGGCAGATCGGCCTGCTTGAGACTTCTGACCGCAGCAAGGCCCGCCGGCCCCGCGCCGATAACGAGCGTCGTCACTTCGCAATCTCCATCCGCCCATCGCGATAACGCTCGAACACCTCGCGCGCATGATAGCGCGGCGTAAATCCGAACTCGGATTTCAGCTTGTCGTTGGCGAGCACAGGCCGGTACTGCACAAACTTGACCGCCCCGGGGCCGAGTTTGGTAATGCGCAGGGATTGCAGCAGCCAGAGCAAAAACTTCAGCGGCCCCGGCGGAATAGACACATAGATTTTCCGGTTGAGCGCCGCGATTTCGCGCAAGCTCAGTACGCCGTCACCTGCGAGATTATAGATACCGGGCTTGGGATGACGAACAGCCTGCACCAGCGCAGCGACGACGTCGCTGTCGGCGATCATCGAGAATGGCGTCGAAGTGCCGCTGAGGCCGAGCACAATCGGTCGCTCGAACATCGCGGTGATCTGGTTGTTGGTAGTAGGTCCAAGCACCGTGCAGGGACGAAACACCGTCTGCTCCAGATGAGGGTGGAGATCGTGCCATTCGACCAGCATTTCCTCGACTTCGCGCTTGTTGCGCGCGTAAGGAAAATCCGCGTTTCCGCGCAGCGGGTCGTCCTCGTGCAATGGAACCGGATTGTCGGCGTAGTAGCCATAGGCAGCCCCGCTCGACGTCACGATCAGGTGCTCGACGCCGGCATCGACACAGCATTGCAGCACATTCTTGGTGCCGAGTACGTCGATTTCCCAGTCGCGCTGCGGATCGCCGCCGACCGCGACGACGGAGGCGAGATGCACCACGGTTTGCGGACGATGCGTCTGAAAAATCTCCTTCAGCGCCGGATCGCGAATGTCGCCGGTCAGATAGGTGACATTCGGAAGGCGCTCATCGGTCGCGACCTCACGCATATCGAGCGCAACGATCTCCGAATTAACGCCACTGCGCGCAAGCTCCACTATCAGTGAGCGGCCGATGAAGCCAGCCGCGCCGGTCACCAGCACAACGCCTTTCATGGCTTCAAATCCCACATGGGTCTCGCTCATGCGACCGTGTCCGTGCGTGCAGCTTGATGTTCGCTTTGCGGATGCGGATCGCGGCGTTTCCACCACGCCGCCAACGCCCATCCAGAAATCAGGTGCCAGACGCCCCATCCCGCGGCGACCAGCGCCGCGCCGCCGAGACCATCGAACTGGTTGAGGATCAGCGCGAGGCCCAGCCCCGAATTATGCATGCTGACTTCGATGGTCATTGCCCGCGTGTCGTAATCACTTAACCGCAAAACCTTGGCAGTGCCCCAGCCGAGCCCGATGGCGATGGCGTTATGAAGAATGACGAACGGCAGGATCGATTGCACGAAGGTTGTCAGATAGCGCGCATTGGTGAAGATCGCGCCGCCGATGAAGGCGACCAGAAACAGGAACGACAGGATCTGCAGCGGACGGCGCAGCAGGTGACCAAGGCGCGGCCAGTAGTGCACGGTCGCGAGCCCCAGCATCATCGGAATGCCGAGGATCGCCATGGTCGAGCCGAGGAACGACAGCGGCTCGATGCTCACCTGCCGCAACAGCGCCGCGGTATCGGGGTTGAGCGCGGCCCAGAACAGGATATTGAGCGGCGTCGTGATGATGGCGAGCAGGCTCGATACGCCGGTCATGCTGATCGACAGCGCGGTGTTGCCGCGCGCCATATGCGTGATCAGGTTGGAGATGTTGCCGCCCGGGCATGCGGCCACCACCATCATGCCGAGCGCGATGCTGGGCTGCGGCTTCAGCAGCATGGTGATCGCCCATGTTACCGCAGGCAGCACCGCAAGCTGCGCCAGCAGGCCGGAGAGCGGCGCGATGGGCCTGCGAAACACCTCGATGAAATCATCGATCCGCAGATCGAGGGCGACACCGTAGATGATCAGCGCAAGCACACCGCCAAGGACAAGTTGACCCGTCGGATTGATGTTGAGCAGAATGTCGTCGATCGGTGCGCCCGTCATGTGTCCCTCAGCCCCAGACACCGAGGTTAGTTGAGCGGCTCACGGGACGCCAGCCTTGCGGTATCATGCTGCATTGAAGCATCGGCGCGCAGCAAAAAGGCCCCAATGGGGGCCTTTCGCAATCCGGAATTCAAGAGGACTTAGTGAGCGTCGGCCCAGACCTTCTTCTTGGTGAAGTACAGCAGCCCCGACAGCACGATCAGGAAGATCATGACCTGCAGCCCGAGGCGCTTGCGGGCCTCCAGGTGCGGCTCGGCAGTCCACATCAGGAACGCGGAGACGTCCTTGGCATACTGCTGCACGGTCGCCGGCGAACCGTCGTCGTAGGTCACCTGACCGTCGCTGAGCGGCTTCGGCATCTTGATCGCGTGGCCGGGGAAGAACTTGTTGTAGTACGAGCCTTCAGGCAGCGCGAAGCCGGCAGGCGCCTTGTCCTCGTAACCCTGCATCAGGGCGTCGAGGTAATTCGGGCCCTTCTCCTGGAATTGGGTGAAGGCGTCGAACACGAACTGCGGGAAGCCGCGCTCGTAACCACGAGCCTTGGCGATCAGCGACAGGTCCGGCGGATAGGCACCGCCGTTCGAGGCACGCGCCGCCTGCTCGTTCGGGAATGGCGACGGGAAGTAATCAGCCGGGCGGCCATTACGCTCGAACATCTCGCCCTTGTCGTCCGGGCCGTCCTTGACCTTGTACTCGGACGCGAAGGCAGCAGCCTGCGCCGGCGAATAGCCCGGGCCGCCGGGATCCGCGAGATTGCGGAACGCGACGAACGACAGTCCGTGGCACGATGCGCAGACTTCCTTGTAGATTTTCAATCCGCGCTGCAACTGGCCCTGATCGAATTTGCCGAGCGGGCCGGCAAACGACCATTTCAGCGACGGCGGCGTCGGAGCACCCTCGGCCGCACGAGCATTGTCCGCGGCGCCGAGCATCAGCATGCCGCCAACCGCGAGCGCGATCATGGCCGAAACCGGCGTCTTGCCAGTCTTGCGCAGCACGTCTTCCGCGATCGAGTTCGGCAGCGGACGCGCCTTCTCGATGCGGCTGAGAATCGGCAGCACGATCAGGAAGTAGGCGAAGTAGGCGAACGTCAGGACGCGGCCGGCAACGACATAGATGCCTTCCGCGGGTTTCGCGCCGAGCCAGCCGAGGCCGAGGCAGATCGCCACAAAGATCCAGAAGAACTGCTTGGCCAGCGGCCGATACTTCGACGAGCGCGTGCGGGCCGAGTCGAGCCACGGCAGGAATGCCAGCACGATGATCGCCGAGAACATCGCGATGACGCCGGCGAGCTTGTTCGGGATCGAACGCAGGATCGCGTAGAACGGCAGGTAGTACCATTCGGGGACGATGTGCGCGGGCGTAACAGCCGGATTGGCTGGAATGTAGTTGTCGGGGTCGCCCAGATAGTTCGGGATGTAGAACAGGAACCACGAGAAGAACAGCAGGAAGCAGACCATGCCGAACGCGTCCTTGAGGGTCGCGTATGGCGTGAACGCCACAACGTCCTTCTCGGTCTTCGGCTCGACGCCGGCCGGATTGTTCTGACCTGCGACGTGCAGCGCCCAGATGTGCAGGACGACCACGCCGGCGATCACGAACGGCAGCAGGTAGTGCAGCGAGAAGAAGCGGTTCAGCGTCGGATTGCCGACCGAATAGCCACCCCACAACAGCGTCACGATGCTCTCGCCGAAATACGGAATGGCGGAGAACAGGTTGGTGATGACGGTGGCGCCCCAGAAGCTCATCTGGCCCCACGGCAGCACGTAACCCATGAAGCCGGTCGCCATCATCAAGAGGTAGATGATGACACCGAGAATCCACAGAACCTCGCGCGGCTCCTTGTATGAACCGTAATAGAGGCCGCGGAACATATGGATGTACACGGCGATGAAGAACATCGACGCGCCGTTGGAGTGCAGGTAGCGCAGCAGCCAGCCGTAGTTGACGTCGCGGACGATCAGTTCGACCGACTTGAAGGCGAAATCGACATGCGGGGTGTAGTGCATCGCCAGAATGACGCCGGTGATGATCTGCAAGCCGAGCATCATCGAAAGGATCGCGCCGAACGTCCACCAGTAGTTGAGGTTACGCGGTGTCGGGTAGGCGACAAAGGACGAGTGGATCAGTCCCCCGATCGGGAGACGCCGTTCAACCCATTTCAAGACTGGGTTTTGCGGGTTGTAGTTCGATGGTCCGCTCATGATGCGATCCTGACAAAGAAGAAGCGACGCAATCGGGTCAGATTAAAAATCAGCCGATTTTGATTTTGGTGTCGGAGATGAAGGCGTAAGGCGGCACCGGCAGGTTGGTGGGCGCCGGGCCCGAGCGGATGCGACCCGACGAGTCGTATTGCGAGCCATGGCACGGACAGAAGAATCCGTCGTACTGGCCCTCGTGGGCAATCGGAATGCAGCCGAGATGCGTGCAGATGCCGACCACGACGAGCCACTGGTCGTGGCCTTCCTTGACGCGCGACTGGTCGCTCTGCGGATCGGGAAGGCTTGCGGTCGGAACAGCGCGCGCCTCATCGATCTGCTTCTTGGTGCGGTTCATGATGTAGATCGGCTTGCCGCGCCAGAACACCTTGATGTCCTGTCCGCTGGCGATCGGCGTGAGATCCACCTCGATCGGGGCGCCTGCCGCGATGGTCGAGGCGTCCGGGTTCATCTGGGAAATCAGCGGCCAGGCCACTGCCGCAGCGCCAACGGCGGCTACGGATCCCGTCGCTACATAGAGAAAATCACGGCGTGTCGCAGCGGCCGATGATGAAGACGTCACGATTGCAAACCCTTTCCGAACTGCAACCGGCTGACCCATCCCCGTACGACGCATCGCATGCGCCGGGAGAGGAAGCCGGTGCCCGCGGGCCCCGCGGTGGCAGAATGACCACTTGTCCCACTCAACCGGGCAGAACATACGATCTAGAATCGATCTATTGGCACCCTTGCCGGGAGAGCGCAAGCCCGCTATCGGCACATTTAGTGCGACGCACTAAAACCGCCCATAGCTGTGATTTTTCCTCACGTTTTCCACCGGGGCCAAAGGCTGCTTTCCGATGCGTGTCGTCCTTTTTCAACCTGACATCCCGCAAAACACCGGGACGATTCTGCGGCTCTGCGCCTGTCTCGGCGTCGAGGCCCACATCATCGAGCCGGCCGGATTTCCCATTTCGGACCGGCATTTCCGCCGCGCCGGAATGGACTACCTCGACCAGGTCACCATCGTGCGCCATGATTCCTGGGCCGCCTTCGAGGCCTGGCGTGCCCGATCCGGAGGCCGGCTGGTTCTTTTTTCAACAAAGGCGGCAACGCCCTATCTCGATCATATCTATCGGGATGACGACATCCTGCTGTTCGGCCGTGAATCAGCCGGTGTGCCGGATGACGTGGTAAACGCGGCCGACGCGAGGCTGGTGATCCCGATCGCCCCCGGGATGCGGTCCCTCAACGTCGCGGTGACGGTGGCGATGGCGCTAGGCGAGGCCTTACGACAGACAGGCGGCGTGTTTTCAAGCGAAGTGGGCACCGGTTCGCGTGAAGAAAACGCGGCAAAACCAAAGGGAACGGCGAGTTGAGTTACGCGGTCAAGGAAATCTTTCTGACATTGCAAGGCGAAGGCGCCCATGCCGGACGCACGGCCGTGTTCTGCCGGTTCAGCGGCTGCAACCTGTGGACCGGCCGCGAGCAGGACCGCGCCGACGCCGTGTGCAAATTCTGCGACACCGATTTCGTCGGCATGGACGGTACGCTTGGCGCACGCTACGCGAACGCCGACGACCTCGCCGCCGCCATTGCCGAGCAATGGGTGGGCCCGCAAGACCACCGCTATACGGTCCTGACCGGCGGTGAGCCCCTGCTCCAGATCGACCCTGCGTTGATCGATGCGCTGCATGCGCGCGGCTTCACTATCGCGGTCGAAACCAATGGCACGATCGCCGCCCCACCCGGCCTCGACTGGATCTGCGTCAGCCCGAAGGCCGGATCGGAACTGGTCATTCGCAAGGGGCACGAACTGAAACTGGTTTATCCGCAGGTGGAAAATACCCCGGAGGATTTCGCAGGCCTGGAATTCGAGCGGTTCTCGTTGCAGCCGATGGATGGACCTGACATAGCGCAAAGCACGCAAGCGGCAATCGCGTATTGCCTGCGTCATCCGCAGTGGCGTCTCAGCGTTCAGACGCACAAGACGCTCGGGATCAGATAGAGACAAAACCGATGTGGGAATTGACGAAATCGTTCCGTTTCGAGGCCGCGCATTCGCTGCCAGGTACGACGCTGGGCGAAGCCAGCGACGAAATTCACGGCCATTCGTTCCGCGCCGAGATCAGCATTCGCGGAACGCCAGATCCTGCCACCGGGATGGTGATGGACCTCGGCGTACTCGAACAATCGATGGCCGACGTGCAAAAAATGCTCGACCATAAACTGCTGAACAAGGTCGAGGCGCTGGGCGCGCCGACACTGGAAAACCTCACGCGCTTCATCTGGGACCGGATTCAGCACGCGGGCAAGGTTACCCGCGTCAGCGTTCACCGCGACAGTTGCAACGAAAGCTGCACGTATTTCGGTCCGCAAGACTAGTCGGAGAGATCGATTGGAAAAACCCGTCACCACGACCGAGCAACGCAAGCAGCAGGCGCGCGGCTGGTTCGAACACCTGCGCGACGGCATCTGCGCGTCGCTTGAAAAGCTCGAAGCCGACGCACCAGCCGAACTCTATCCCGGCGACGCCGGGCGTTTCGTGCGCACACCGTGGGATCGCACCGATCACTCGGGAAAACCGGGTGGCGGCGGTGTGATGTCGGTGCTGCGCGGGCGGCTCTTTGAGAAGGCCGGGGTGCATTGCTCGACCGTGCATGGCGAGTTCGCGCCGGAATTCCGCGCACAGATTCCCGGCGCCGCCGACGATCCGCGGTTCTGGGCCTCCGGCGTTTCGCTGATCATTCATCCGCGCAATCCGAATGTGCCGGCGGTCCACATGAACACGCGTTTCGTGGTGACGACCAAGGCATGGTTCGGCGGCGGCGCAGACCTGACCCCGGTGCTTGACCGGCGGCGGACGCAGGACGACCCCGACACGGCCGCCTTTCACGCCACCATGAAGGCGGCCTGCGATGCCCATGCGGCGGTCGCGCCTTACGAGAAATACAAGACGTGGTGCGACGAGTATTTCTACCTGCCCCACCGCAAGGAGGCCCGCGGCATTGGCGGCATTTTCTACGACTGGCTCGATTCGGGGGACTGGGACGCCGACCTGGCCTTCACCCAGGACGTCGGCCGGGCCTTTGCCCGGATCTATCCGGAACTGGTGCGGCGGAATTTCAAGGGCGCTTGGACCGACACGGACCGGCAGGAGCAACTCGTCCGCCGTGGCCGGTATGTCGAATTCAATCTGCTCTATGACCGGGGGACGATTTTCGGTCTGAAAACAGGTGGAAACGTCGATTCGATCCTGTCGTCGATGCCGCCCGAGGTGAAGTGGCCATAACGGCCTCCGTCCGCAGACAAAAATTCAGAAAAGCTTAATAAAACGGCACTTTCTGAGCGCTCTCGACGTGTCACCGAGACAGCACACTCGGCAAAGAACGGTATCGCCGAACCCCGGACAGGCCGGAAACCATTTGAGCCTGGGCGGCCCTCCACGTATTTTGATGGCCATAGGTGTGGTGGAATCGTGCCACCGCCAAAGTTTCTAAGGGGCTCCGATGCGCAAGATTGCTGTACTCCTCCTCGCGGCCGCCGGCGTTGGCCTGGCAGGCGCGGCTTCCGCAGCCGATCTCGGCACGGCGCCGATCTATCGCAAGGCGCCGCCTGTGCAGGTCTTCAGCTGGACCGGTGGTTACATCGGCGGTTACATCGGCGGCGCATTCGGTGCCAATGATGTCACGACCGGCGTTCCGGTCAACGGCGCAGGCGCGCCGATCTTCGCGGGCGCCCCGGCGTCCTACGGCTACGGCTCGAGCGTGATCGGCGGCTACACCAGCGGCTACAACTACCAGTTCGCCCCAAACTGGGTGATCGGTTACGAAGGTGAAACCGGCTACATTGGCCTCAAGGGTTCGTCCACCTATGCCGGATCGGCGACCTCGATTGCAACGACCCGTGCAGAAGGCCTCTACAGCGTCTGGGCCGCTCGCTTCGGTTACGCGTTCGACCGCTCGTTGATCTACGTCAAGGGCGGTGCCGCTCTGGTCGATTTCGAAACCGGCGTGTCCAACGGGACCGCAGGCACCCATATCGACACCATGCACACCAAATATCGCCTCGGTTACGCGATCGGCGGCGGCTGGGAGTATGCTTTCGACAACAAGTGGAGCGTGAAGGCCGAATATCTCTACCTCGGCTTCGACAGCGACATCACCACTACCGGCAACTTCACCGGTCCTCCGACGCAGGTCTGGACGACGACCAGCCTCCCCGGCATTCATACCGCCAAGGTCGGCCTGAACTACAAGTTCGACATGCTCGGCTATTTCCTCGGCATCGTTCGCTAAACGCCGACAGTTCTCTAAACGTCAAAGCCCCGGACATGGTCCGGGGCTTTTTCTGTTTGTCGGCCGTTCATTGTCGTCGTGTCATGACGCGCGGCTAGGCTGCAGGCTCCTCACATCAGCAAGGAGCCCTTCATGAGACTGAAAGCAGGCGACGTCGTTATTCTCAAATCCGGCGGTCAAGCGATGACCGTTGCCGAGGTCACCGACGAGACGGTCGAGTGCATCTGGCTCGGCGAAGAAGGCGACCTGTTCCGCGAGAAACTTCCGGCATCCGTTCTTGAAGTTGCGCACATCGACATGTCCGACGATGAGGACGAACACGACGAAGACGAGGAAAGCGAAGAAGACGAGAGCGAAAGCGAAGACCATCACGCAAAGAAGACGGCGGAAGTTGCTTGAGGCCATTACTCTGAGAGCATAGTTGCCGGGAATCACCCGGCGGCACCGATCAAAGCCGATGATCCCGTGTGAATCGCGCGACGGTGTCATCGGCGATTGTTTTCAGCGCCGCTTCATCGAGCGGAAACTGCATCGCGAGCCACGCGTCTTCGGCCAGCGTCAGCACATGGCCCAGCGCCGGGCCTTCCGCGATGCCACGCGCAATGAAGTCCGCCGCTTTGATCGGGAAAACCGGTGCCATCCAGCGCTGTGGCAGCGTCGCCAGATCACGCCACTGCGGCGAGTTGAAATCCCGCCCCGCCCGCGCCCATGCCAGCATGATGCGATCGAGATAACGAGGCACCCCTAGCCGGTACAATCTGCGCTGGGCCGTCGCCTCGTTCATGCCGGCCGCCCGCCACCAGCGATGCCCCATCGAATCGAGACGCTTGGTCTCGGCATTGGACAGCCGCCAGCGCGCAGACAGACGCTTTGCATCTTCGGTGACCGCGACCGCCAATGCTCCAAGGCGAAGTATTGCGTCCGGTCCGACACCCATTTCGCGCTCGACGACGATCATGTTGGCGAGTGCGCCGTGATAGACCACGCCCGCCGTCAGCCGCAGGAGCAGTCCCGCATCGTCCATCGCCACCAGCGCCGGTGCCGCGCCCTTCGCCACCATCAGCTTGAGCATTTCCATCCGGATCCGCTCGGCGGACAGGCCTGAGAGGCCGTCGCGCGCGGCGATGCAGGCCTCGTATCCGGCAGGGTCCGGTACACCTTCACCATAGGCTGCGTGAATCCGGAAGAAGCGCAGGATGCGCAGATAATCTTCGGCAATGCGCTGTGCGGGATCGCCGATGAAACGCACGCGACGGGCCTCGATGTCCGCCAGTCCGCCGACCACATCGTGAACAATGCCATCCGGCGTGACCGACAAGCCGTTGATGGTGAAGTCGCGGCGCATCGCATCACGCGTCCAGTCGCGGCCAAAGGCCACCTTGGCCTTGCGCCCGAAGGTTTCAATGTCTTCGCGCAGCGTGGTCACTTCGAACGGCTGTCCCTCGATCACCAGCGTCACCGTGCCGTGCTCGACGCCGGTCGGCACCGACTTGATATGCGCGAGTTTGGCGCGGCGGATCACTTCGTCCGGCAATGCCGTGGTCGCGATATCGATATCGCCGACGGGAAGATCGAGCAGCGCATTGCGCACCGCGCCGCCGGCAACCCGCGCCTCCTCGCCATCCGCATTGAGCAGGCCCAGCACCCGCGCCGTCGCGCCTGACCTCAACCAGGGGGCGTCGCGCAGCGAACGCGGAGTGCTCATTTCTCGGACCCCCGGATCAGCTTGCCGTCCTCGACATGCGCGGGAGTGTAGGTCGAGCCCGGAGGTGCGCCGGAAAAATGCGCCAACAGTATGAGGCTGATGATGACGAGCACGAACGCAGCCACCGCCAGCTTACCAACGATATGCAGCGGCCACGACGACTTGACCCAGACACCGGACCGGCTTGCGATCAGAAAGACTGCATAGACCGCGAAAGGAATGAGGAAGATTCCGATCTCGGTGAGGACGGGACGGATCATGAAAGGCAAATCCGCTCATATAGCGCGCGCAGCATGCCCGCCGTCGCGCCCCAGATGTAATGCGTCTCGAACGGCATCTCGTAAAACGAGCGCTGCATGCCGCGAAACTCCCTGCTGCCGAGCTTGTGATTGACCGGGTCCATCAGAAACGCCAGCGGCACCTCGAACGCAGCATCGACTTCATTCGCATTGATCGTGAGTTCAAAGCCCGGCCGGACCCGCGCCAGCGTCGGCAGGATCCGAAATCCGAAGCCGGTCGCATACACATCGAGATAGCCGATCGGCTCGACGAACTCCCGCTTGAGCCCGATCTCCTCGTCCGCTTCGCGCAGCGCCGCATCCATCGGCGAGGTGTCAGTCGGATCAATCTTGCCGCCGGGAAACGAGACCTGTCCGGCGTGCTCGTTGAGATGTTCGGCGCGCTTGGTCAACAGCACCATCGGCACATCGCGCTCCACGATCGGAACGAGAACCGCCGCCGGACGCACCGGACGCTCCTTAGCGATAATCTGCAGCATCGCATCGGTCCCGAAATCGCCGGTCGGCGCCAGCACGGCGGCGTCGGTCAATCCCGGCGGCACGTCGAAGTTCAGGCGTTCGCGCGACCGACGAAAGAATTCGCCCGACGTGATCTCGGCCGCTGCCGCGATGCTGGCAGGTACCGCGTCCCTCAAAACAGTCTTCGTCAACCGAAATCCTCTTTCGTCAAACAGGGTCGCGCGCCTGAGCGGCGTCCGCCATCGAGAAGAACTCGCCGCCGGACATGACCCCGAACATCTCGCGGCCATCGACGAGTCGAATTTCACCCATCTCGACCAGATCATAATAGAGCGCGCGTGTGACTTTTGCCCACAAATCGGCACGCACATGGAGGTAAGGCGTTAGCCCGCCGTCGGCCGCGGCTTCGAACCGCAGCCCGTGGGCGCCATCGCATGGCACCCATTCGTCGACATTGGTGCGAAAACTCAACGTCCGTGCCGCGCCCTCGCCGTCCTTCTCCATCTCAACGGCGAGAAACGGCGCGTCATCGACACGAATGCCGACTTTCTCCACTGGAGTGACCAGAAAATACTTGCCGTCCTCGCGCTTGAGAATTGTGGAAAACAGCTTCACCAGCGCCGGGCGCCCGATTGGCGTGCCGAGATAGAACCAGGTGCCGTCGCTCGCGATCCGCATGTCGAGATCGCCGCAGAAGGGCGGATTCCACAGATGGACCGGCGGCAGACCTTTTGTCGCAGCACCGCGCGCAGCATGAGTTAGCCCGTCCAGACGCTGGACCGGGTTCGGCTCCTGTTTCTGCCCTTGGTTCGCCATTGTTTGCCCTGACCGTTGACGCTTCTGTTTGGCACGAATGGTGCACAACAAGAAACCAAAAGCCGAGAGACCGCTGATCGAGAACGCATGACAACGACCAACAAGTTACCCCGGCGTCCGGCGCGATTACTCGCCACATCGTGATGAGTTTCAAGCCCCCCACCCGCTAATGTGGGGACAGCCTGAATGGGTGAATACATAAGAGAATACATGGCCTTTGCACGGGTTTAGCATGGGCCTGCGGTCTGAAGTCTGGCTTTGAGTCCCGCGGAACCCGAAGACGGAATCGTACGGTCCACGCAAGGAGCGATGAATATGGCTGGCGCAGAAGGTGTCGAGAAACTGGAAGACGTGATCGTGCGCTCGGCCGAGCAGATCGCGGGGAACATCCGCACCGCCCGGGAGGCGGTGTCGACTGTCATCTTCGGACAGGAGCGCGTCGTAGAAAATGCGCTGGTGACGATTCTGTCGGGCGGTCACGCATTGCTGATCGGCGTTCCCGGTCTGGCAAAGACCAAGCTGGTCGAAACGCTGGGCATCACACTCGGCCTCGACGCCAAACGCGTGCAGTTCACGCCGGATCTGATGCCGTCCGACATTCTCGGCGCCGAAGTGCTGGACGAAAGCGTCAGCGGCAAGCGCTCGTTCCGCTTCATCGCGGGGCCGGTGTTCGCGCAACTTCTGATGGCGGACGAAATCAACCGCGCCAGCCCGCGCACGCAATCCGCGCTGTTGCAGGCGATGCAGGAGCAGCACATCACGGTCGCCGGCGCACGACATGATCTGCCGAAGCCGTTCCACGTGCTCGCCACGCAGAATCCGCTGGAGCAGGAAGGCACCTATCCGCTGCCCGAGGCACAGCTCGATCGCTTCCTGATGGAAATCGACGTCGAGTATCCGGACCGCGACGCCGAGCGCAAAATCCTGTTCGAGACCACCGGCGCCGAACAGACCGTTGCGAAAGCCGCGATGACCGCCGAAACGCTGGTCACCGCGCAGCGGCTGGTGCGCCGGCTGCCGGTTGGCGATTCCGTGGTCGAGGCTATTCTCTCGCTCGTCAGATCCGCCCGTCCGGGTGAGGACAGCGGAGAACTCGGCAAATCGATTGCGTGGGGACCGGGACCGCGCGCCAGTCAGGCGCTGATGCTCGCGGTTCGCGCGCGCGCACTGCTCGACGGGCGGCTCGCGCCGTCGATCGACGACGTGCTGGATCTCGCCGAACCCGTATTGAAGCACCGCATGGCGTTGACGTTCTCGGCGCGCGCCGAGGGCCGCACCATTCCCGACATCATCAAGCAACTGAAATCACGGATCGGCTGATGGCAGCACGGCTGCAACCCGCACTTCAGGAGATTGAAGCAGTCCGGCGTGCCGATGGTGAAAGCCGTTCGCTCGCCGCGTCACTGCCGCGTCTCGTGCTGGAAGCGCGGCGCATCTCGGCCAATGTCATCCACGGCCTGCATGGGCGGCGGCGCGCCGGCACCGGCGAGAATTTCTGGCAGTATCGCCGATTTGTTTCCGGCGAAGCCTCGCAGAACGTCGACTGGCGGCGTTCGGCGCGCGACGATCATCTCTACGTCCGCGAGCAGGAATGGGAGGCCGCACACACCGTGTGGCTGTGGCCTGATCGTTCCAAGTCGATGGCGTTCGCCTCAAAAACTGCGCGCGACAGCAAGCTCGAGCGCGCACTGGTGGTGACGTTCGCCCTGGCCGATCTGCTGGTGGCCGGCGGCGAGCGCGTCGGCATTCCCGGCCTGATGAATCCGAGTTCAAGCAGCAACATCGTCGACAAGATGGCGCAGGCGATTCTGCATGACACCATCGCGCGTTCGAGCCTGCCGCCCGCCTTCGTGCCGTCGGCACTGTCGGAAGTCGTGGTGCTGTCTGATTTCTGGTCGCCGATCGGCGACATCCGCGCCATGCTTGCCGGGCTTGCGTCGTCGGGCGCGCACGGCACTTTGTTGCAGGTCGTCGATCCCGCCGAGGAAACGTTTCCCTATTCCGGCCGCGTCGAATTCGTCGAGCCCGAAGGCGGCGAGGTCATCACCGCCGGACGCGCAGAAACCTGGGCCAAGGATTACATCGCGCGCGTCGCCGCGCATCGTGCCGCCATCCGCGACGAAACCAGCAAGCTCGGCTGGCTGTTCTCGACCCACACCACCGATCGCTCGGCCGCCGAACTGCTGCTGTATCTCCACAGCGGCATGATGGTCGCGAAAGGCAGCGCGGGCCGCGTCGCCGTGACAGCGGGGCGCAGCGCATGATGGGCCTTCCGCTCTCGTTCGCCGAACCGTGGCTGCTGATGGGGCTACTCAGCCTGCCGGCGCTCTGGTGGCTGCTGCGCGTGATGCCGCCGCGCCCGCGCCGCGTCGATTTTCCGCCGACGCGCCTGCTGTTCGACATCGCACCGAAGGAAGAAACACCGTCGCGCTCGCCGTGGTGGCTGACACTGCTGCGCCTGCTCGCCGCAGCGCTCGTCATTCTCGCGGCCGCCGGCCCTATCTGGAATCCAAGCGAGGGCGTCACGCGCTCCAGCGCGCCGCTGGTGCTGTTGCTCGACGACGGCTGGAGTGCTGCGTCAAACTGGGACTCGCGCATCAAGACCGCCGACGAACTGATTTCCAACGCGGAGGCCGACCGGCGCGCCGTCGCGCTCGTTCCGCTATCGGACTCGACCCGCGACATCACGCTGATTCCTGCAGGCACTGCGCGGGTGACGCTGCGCCAGCTTGCGCCGAAGCCCTACGCCGTTGAACGCGTCGAGACGCTGCCGGCGCTGGCACGCTTTCTCGCCAAGACCGGCGACAGCGAAATCGTCTGGCTCAGCGACGGCATCGATACCGGACGCGGCAGCGAGTTCACCGAGGGCCTGACCAAAACGATTCAGGATCGCGCCCTGACGATTTTCGAAGGCGGCACTCCACCCGCCCATGCGCTGGTCGCAGCAGAGAACGCAGCCGCGAAGATGACGGTGAAAGTGCTGCGCGCTAACAGCGGCGGCGGCGACGCCGGGCTGGTGCGCGCGCTCGACCAGAAGGGTTCACCGATCGGCGAGGCGAAATTTGCGTTCGGTGCGCAGGATCGAGAGACCGAAGCGAGCTTCGACCTGCCGGTGGAATTGCGTAACGACATCACACGCCTCGAAGTCTCCGGCGAGCGCTCGGCCGGCGCGGTGCAACTGCTCGACAAGCGCTGGCGCCGCCGCGCCATCGGCATCGTCTCGGGCGCGACCAGCGACACCGCGCAGCCACTGCTGGCCTCGACATTCTATCTCACGCGCGCACTGGGGCCGTTTGCCGACGTGCGGCTTGGCGAGCGCGGCTCGCCCGCGGTCGCCATCGGACAGTTTCTCGATCAGAAACTGCCTATGATTGTGCTTGCGGACGTCGGTACGCTGTCGCCTGAAATCCGCGACCGGCTCAACACGTGGATCAGGCAGGGCGGCGTGCTGGTGCGCTTTGCCGGGCCGCGCCTTGCCGCTGGCGATGACGATCTCGTGCCGGTGAGACTGCGCCGCGGCGGCCGCAGCCTCGGCGGCAGCCTCACTTGGGAAAAGCCACAGCCACTGGCGTCGTTCGCAGCCGACGGACCGTTCGCGGGTCTCGCCGTTCCCAAAGACATCACCGTGACCCGTCAGGTACTGGCCGAGCCCGATCCGGGACTCGCCGCGCGAAGCTGGGCTTCACTCGCCGACGGCACGCCGCTGGTGACCGGCGAACATCGTGACAAAGGCTTGATCGCGCTGTTCCATATCAGCGCCGATATGCGCTGGTCGGACTTGCCGTTGTCTGGCACCTTCGTCGAGATGTTGCGGCGAATCGTCGATATGTCCGGCTATACGGCCAATGCGGGCGCAGGTGTCGCCGCCGAGGCCGGAGCGGAAACTGTTGCGCCGATCCGCACCCTCGATGGTTTTGGCGCTTTCGGACCGCCGCCCTCCACCGCAAAGCCCTTGCGCGCGGACTACCGCGACCGCGCCACGCTCGATCATCCGCCTGGTCTCTATGGTCCCGCCGACGGCCCGCTCGCGGTAAACGCGCTTGCCGCCGCGGACCGGCTCGCGCCGCTTGATACTTCTGCGTTGAAGGCGCGGCGCGCGACCTACACCAACGCCGAACCGCGTGACCTGCGCGGCATCCTGCTCTCGACTGCGCTGGCGCTCTTCCTGATTGATGCGATCATCGTCGCCATTCTCGGAGGCGGGCTCGCGGCCTTGCTGCGGCGCCGGACCGCAACCGCAGCACTCGCGATCGCATTTGCGCTGGCGTCTGTGAGTGGCATACCCTCGCCGTCCTATGCGCAAGCGCCGAAAGCTCCGGCCAGGAGCACGCCCGCGAAACCTCCTGCAAGCAGCGCCGCCAGCGACGACTTCGCCATCAAGGCCGTCGCGCAAACCCGCCTCGCCTATGTCGTGACCGGCAATGCCGATGTCGATTCCATTGTGAAGGCCGGCCTGTCGGGTCTGACGCTGTTTCTTGCGCAACGCACCGCGCTGGAAGCCGGCGAGCCGGTCGGCGTCGATCCCGCGCGCGATGAACTCGCCTTCTTTCCGCTGGTGTACTGGCCGGTGATCACCGGCGCGCCGAAGCCGTCGCAGGACGCCATCAACAAGCTCGACGCCTACATGAAGCAAGGCGGCACGGTGCTGTTCGACACCCGCGACGCCGTCGAAGCGCCGCCGGGTCCGGGCGGTGAATCGCAAACGCCCGGCATGCTGACGCTGCGCGAGATCCTGTCCTCGCTCGACATTCCCGAACTTGAGCCGGTGCCACGCGAGCACGTGCTGACCAAGACGTTCTATCTGCTGCGCGACTTCCCGGGCCGCTTCAACTCGGGACAAACCTGGGTTGAAACGCTGCCGCGGGTCGATGACGAAGACGCCGCCGACCGGCCGGCACGCGGCGGTGACGGCGTCTCGCCGATCATCATCACCTCGAACGATCTTGCCGGCGCATGGGCGATGCGGACCGATGGACAACCGATGCTGCCACTGACGCCGGGCGATCCGCGCCAGCGCGAAATGGCCTTCCGCGCCGGCGTCAATATCGTGATGTACACCCTGACCGGCAACTACAAGGCCGACCAGGTGCACGCGCCCGCCCTCATCGAACGACTGGGGCAGTAACATATGCAGTATGGCATCGCCTTCGCGCCCCTCGTTCCCACGCTTGTGTTGTGGATCGGTATCGCTGCGATCGTCGTGATCGCGGCTGTCCTGATGGTGGCGCGTGCACGCGGCGCTGCGATCCGCATTGCCGCGCTGGCGTTGATCCTGCTGGCGCTGGCCAATCCGTCGTTCACGCGCGAGGAGCGCGAACCTCTCTCGTCGGTCGTCGCCGTCGTGGTCGACAAGAGCCCGAGCCAGAATTTCGGCGAACGGACCCGCGAAACCAACGAGGCGCGCGATGCGCTGGTTGACCGGCTCAAGCAAATCAAGGGGATTGAGGTTCGCACAGTCGAGGCCGGACAGGCCGACGGCGAAACCGACGGCACCAAGTTGTTCTCGGCGGTCACGTCAGCACTGTCCGATGTGCCGACCGATCGCGTTGCCGGAGCATTCCTGATCACCGACGGGCGCGTGCACGACATTCCCGCCAATGCCGCCGCCATCGGCTTCAATGCGCCGGTTCATGCACTGATCACCGGCCGCAGCAATGAGCGCGACCGCCGCGTCGCCATTGTCGCGGCGCCCCGTTTCGGCATCGTCGGCCAAACCCAGACCATCACCTATCGTCTCGACGATCAGGGCGTGACCAACCAGAGCGCCCGCGTGGTGGTCCGGCGCGACGGCGATGTGCTCAGCGAACGCGCGGTGCGCAGCGGCGAGCAGGTCAGCGTGACCATCGATATTCCGCATGCCGGCCCGAACATCGTCGAGATCGAAGCCTCGAAGCTGGATGGCGAACTGACGCCGGTGAACAACCGCGCCGTGGTGTCCATCGACGGCGTGCGCGACAAGCTGCGCGTGCTGCTGGTGTCCGGTGAGCCCCATTCGGGCGAGCGCACCTGGCGCAACCTGCTGAAGTCGGACGCTAGCGTCGATCTGGTGCATTTCACCATTCTGCGCCCGCCCGAGAAGCAGGATGGTACGCCGATCAACGAACTGTCGCTGATCGCCTTCCCGACGCGCGAGCTGTTCCAGCAGAAGATCAACGAGTTTCAGCTCATCATCTTCGATCGCTACGCCCGGCAAGGCGTGCTGCCGATTTCGTATTTCGATAACATCGCGCGTTATGTGCGCGGCGGCGGCGCGGTGCTGGTGTCGGCCGGTCCGGACTACGCGAGCCAGACCAGCATCTGGCGCACGCCGCTCGACACGATCCTGCCCGCCGAGCCTGTCGGCGTCACCGAGCAGGCCTTCACGGCGCGCCTGACCAATATCGGCAAGCGTCATCCAGTCACGCGCGGGCTCGAAGGCTCCAACAGCGAACCTCCGCACTGGAGTCGCTTCTTCCGCCTGATCGATACGCGCAATCCCGCCAATCCGCCGATCATGGAAGGCGCCGACGGCAAGCCGCTGCTGCTGCTGTCGCGGCAAGGCGAAGGCCGTGTCGCGCTGCTGCTGTCCGATCACATCTGGCTATGGGCGCGCGGCTATGAAGGCGGCGGCCCGCATCTCGACCTGCTGCGGCGGATGTCGCACTGGCTGATGAAGCAGCCCGACCTCGACGAGGAAGCATTGCGCCTCAAGGTCGAAGGCCGCGATCTCGTTGTCGTGCGCCAAACCATGGCCGACGCCGTGGTGCCCGTGACCGTCACCTCGCCCTCCGGCATCACGCGTCAGGTCACGCTGACCGCCGGCGATCCCGGCGAATGGCGCGCCTCGCTCAGCGCGGATGAACTCGGCCTGTGGCAGGCGACCGACGGCTCGCTCAAGGCGCTGATCAATGTCGGCCCGGTGAATCCAAAAGAATTCGCGGAAGTCACATCGACGACGGAAGCGTTGCGTCCGCTGCTGCAGGCGACCGGCGGGGATACCCGCCGCGTGGCCGACAGCGGCAGCATCGACCTGCCGCGCGTGCTGCCGGTACGCGCCTCGACGGTGTTTCGCGGCGAAGGCTGGCTTGGGGTCAAGATGCGCGACGCCAGTGTGGTGCGCGGCATCGGCGTGCTGCCGATCTTCGCCGGCCTGATCGGGCTTCTGCTGCTGCTCGGCGCGTTCGCCAGCACCTGGCTGCGCGAGGGCCGCTAATCGGCCATTGGCCGACTGGGCCAATGAGCATGCTGGCCGGAAAATTCAGAGGAGTGACGTTGGGGAGAAGCTACGCGGCCGAACGTCGTGCCGCTGCGACCGACAGCATCGTGATGAGCTCCGACAAGGGAACATGAATGCTGACCGGCTTCAACTTGAGCTGGAAGGTCATGATCGCTTCGTGGCAGCGAAGCCCCTTCCCGCCTTTGACCAAGCCCAAATCCCGAATGAGCTTGTAGGTCTTACCGTCAGCCATCCGTACAAGACGGACGTTCTCAAAATACTTGAGCATTCACGCTCTCCTCGCGCGAATGAGAACAGCCGTTCGTTACGATTCGGTCAACCATACCGCCCGTATCCCGCACGCGACTATCGGCACCGAGCCGGTAATTGTCGACGAGCGGGCGGCCCTGAGCGGCCTTGCCCTGTGTCCTTTTGGCCTCGTGCGACGGCCTTTCTTCCTCGCGCCCGCCTCCCGTGTTGACACCCCACCCCCAACCGGCGATGTTATATTATAACATCTGGAGCCGGCCCTATCAGGGCCGGGACCGGGTGGGACGGGGCATAACTGACGATGAACTGGCTGCGATTAAAGGCGAAAAGGCTGTCGCTGCTGGCGCTGTTTGCGCTGGCGCTGCAGCTTGGCCTGTCGTTCGGCCACACCCACCACCACGACGTCGCCGTCGCTAGTATCTCGGCGAGCGAGTCTCAAGCGTCCACGCCCGACACCGACCACGATCGGGACGTGCACCGCGACCTGTGCGCCATCTGCGCCACCGTGGCGATGGCCAACACCCTCGTCGCAGCGGCCCCGCCTTCGCTGACGCTACCGCTGACGATCACAGCGCTGCAGACCGCTTTTGATCCCGAAGCCATTGCGGCCGGCTCGCGCCGAAGCGCGTTTCACTCCCGCGCACCTCCACACGCCTGACTCGAACTGTTGTCCGATCCCGACGGTCGCCGCGCAGCGGTGAGCGCGGGACATTCGAGGTTAGCCGCCAGACTCCGTAAGACGGAAGCGGCGGCATCAGGGTCTAAGCATCATGTCGTACAAGTTTCTTCGTGCCTCGCTGGCCGGCGGCTCCGCCGTCGCGATGGCGCTTCTCGTCAACGGCGCTGCGCGGTCGCAGCAGGCCGATCCGGGCGCCGGCACAACACTGCCTGAGATCGTCGTGCAGGCGCCGAGTCCTATCCAGCGACCGCACCAGCATCGTGCGCAGCCGGGCCGCACCACGACCGCAGCGCCGCCTGCGGCACCTGCGCCAAATCCCGAGACCTATGCGGGCACGCTGCCGATCGTCACCGATCAGTTCGCCACGGTCACCGTGGTGCCGAACGAGGAAATCCGCCGCAGCGCCGCTTCCACACTCGGCGATCTTCTGAACAACAAGCCCGGGATCACCGGCTCGTCGTTCGCGCCCGGCGCATCGAGCCGTCCGATCATTCGCGGCCTCGACGTCAATCGCGTCGGCATCGTGGAAAACGGTATCGGCAGTAACGGCGCATCCGATCTCGGCGAAGATCACTTCGTGCCGATCGATCCGTTGTCCACCAATCAGGTTGAAGTCATCCGTGGCCCGGCGACGCTGCGTTACGGATCGCAGTCGATCGGCGGCGTGGTCAGCGCCAGCAACAATCGCATTCCCGAAACGCTTCCGTGCAGCGCGGTGCCGTCGATCCAGACCTACGGATACAACGTCAAGGCGCCGCAACTCTCGGCCTCAAACCCTTGCGCCAGTTTTGAAGCCCGCTCCGCGCTCTCAAGCGTCGATCTTGGACGCGAAGGCGCGGTGCTGCTCGATGCCGCCGGAAACAACGTCGCAATCCACGCCGATGCGTTCGCACGCAAGAGCGAAGACTACAGCGTGCCGAACTCGCCCTACCGCTTCGACCCGACGCGGCCGTTCACCGGCAAACAACCCAACTCCTCATCACAGTCCGACGGTGCATCGATCGGCGGATCGTATTTCTTCGCGGGCGGCTTCATCGGCGCGGCGATACAGCAGAACAACAGCATCTATCATATCCCCGGCATCGACGGCGAAGAGCACCGCACCCGCATCAGCGCGCGGCAGACCAAGCTGACGGTCAAGGGCGACTATCATCCGGATTCCACCGCCATCGAGGTGATCCGCTTCTGGGCCGGCGCCACCGACTACAAGCACAACGAAATCGGGCTTGCCGATCCTGCAATCTTTTCCAGCGACGGCGTACGCCAGACCTTTACCAACAAAGAGCAGGAAGGCCGCGTCGAGGTCCAGTTCATGCCGCTTAATCTTCGCTTCGCGGCACTAACCACCGCACTCGGTGTGCAGGCGTCGCATCAGGAACTGACCGCACCAAGCCCCGACGATCCGGGCAGCCCGCTCAACGGCCTTTGGGATCCGAACAAAAACACCAAGGTCGCCGGATACATCTTCAACGAGTTCAAGTTCAGCGAAGTCACCAAGGCGCAGGTCGCAGCCCGTATCGAGCACGTAAATCTCAGCGGAACCACGCCGTCCTTCGTTCCGGAGCTTTTCGACCTGAACGTCGATCCCGCCGGCATCGGCCCTGCCACGGCGCGCAACCTGAATTTCACGCCTAAGAGCGGCAGCATCGGCCTGATCCAGAATCTTCCGTGGAATCTGGCGGCCAGCATCACCGGCCAGTACACCGAACGCGCGCCCAAGCCCGCGGAACTATTCTCGCGTGGCGGGCACGATGCGACCACAACCTTCGATATCGGCAATCCGAATCTCGGCATCGAGACGGCGAAGTCGATCGAGGTCGGGTTGCGGAAAGCAACGGGACCGTTCCGGTTCGAACTGACCGGCTATGCGACACGCTTCGACGGCTTCATCTATCGGCGGCTGACCGGCAATACGTGTGAAGACGTGACGTGTCAGGCCGGTCCGGGCCTCGAACTCAATCAGGCGATCTACTCGCAAAAGGACGCGACCTTCCGCGGCGCTGAATTCCAGTTCCAGTACGACGTGTTGCCTCTGTGGGCGGGACAGTTCGGCGTCGATGGACAGTATGACATCGTGCGCGCCACCTTCACCGATGGCACCAACGTGCCGCGCATCCCGCCGCAGCGGCTCGGCGGCGGCATCTACTATCGCGACGCCAACTGGCTCGCGCGCGTCAACCTGCTCCATGCCTTCGCGCAGAACGACATCGGCGGCATCGAGACGTCGACGCCTGGCTACAATCGGCTGAAGGCCGAACTCAGCTACACCACCAAGCTCGCCAAGACCGACTGGTGGGGCGCCCAGCAAGTCACGTTCGGCGTCGTTGGTGACAACCTGCTCAACGAGGACATCCGCAACTCCGTGTCCTACAGCAAGGACCAGGTCCTGATGCCGGGCATCGGCGTGCGCATGTTCGCGAATGTGAAGTATTGATCCATCGTCATTGCGAACGTAGCGAAGCAATCCAGCAATGAAGCTGGATTGCTTCGTCGCTCCTCGCAATGACGCGAAAACATCTAGCTGTTGCTAAAGCGCCCGGGCGAATGTCCAGTCCGGCCGAATAGCGCCGCTGACGCCCTCGAATGCGCCGTCGATCAATTCGCGCACCAGAAGCCGCATGTGATCGACCGGGCCCGGCATCATCGCCTGCCCCTTCGGTATCCGCTTGAAACCGGCACGGCTGTAATACGCCTCGTCGCCGACCAGCAGCACGAGCCGATGGCCCTTCGTCTTCGCATCCTTCAACGCGCGGTCGAGCAGTGCTCGGCCGACGCCGCGATCCCGAAATGGTGGCTCGACCGTGAGCGGGCCGAGCAACAGCGCGGGCGTATTGCCGACGCAGACTGGCAACTGACGCACCGAGCCGACCATCAGCGTGCCGATCCGCGAGGTAAACGACAGGTCAAGCAGATGATCGACATGCTCGCGCAGACGATAGGCGCTGAGCGCGTAACGGCCGGGTCCGAACGTGCGTTCGTGCAGGCGCGCGATGGCCTGCTCGTCACCGGGGGTCTCGGCCAATATGGTCAGGGAAAGATCGGACATATCAGACGCGCAGATAGCATCTGGCGCAGCCGAGGTCCACATTACTGAACGTCATGCGCGGGCTTGACCCGCGCATCCATCCAGAAAAGAAGACCTGTCAAAAAGATGGATTGCCGGGTCAAGCCCGGCAATGACAGTCAGAAACTAGACCCAGTCTTCAGTCAAAGGCCGGTTGTCCAGCACTTCGGCGATCCGCGCCCTCGTCCCGCGGGTGGTCTCCGGCGGCAGTTCTGCCACCCCAAAGAAGCCGCAGGCCACGATCTCATGGTTCGGCGCCGGCATCCGGTCCTGCCGGTACTGGCGCACGACATAGACCGCGACATGGTCGCGCGGCGACACCCGGCGGTTGAAGAACAGCCCATGTAGCAACGGCTCGCCGGTCATCTCAATGCAGCCTTCCTCGATCAGTTCGCGCTTCAGCGAACTCAGAAAAGTCTCGCCGGTCTCGACGCCGCCTCCGGGCAGGTGCCAGCCGGAAACGTAGCTGTGCTTGACCAGGAACACGCGGTTCTCGCTATCGAGCACGACGGCGCGGACACCGAGCGTCATGCCCCGGGCAAATCGCGAATAGAAATGAAAGACGCGCCGGATCAAAGGCTCGAACTTCAGGCGAAAGTTTGGGGTGTCATTCGTCAAAATCAGTTCCGAATCCAGGACGCCGTCATGGCCGGATTTATTCCGGCCATCCACGTCTAGCAAACCATCAAGGAAGACGTGGATGCCCGGGTCAAGCCCGGGCATGACGATCTGCAGCATTCTGAATATCATGACATTTCGAGATAACGCATGTAACAGAAGTTCATGACGTCGTTCGTGCTCGCGCATCTGTCCGATCCGCATCTCGGCCCGATGCCGCGGCCGCGGCTGCGTGAACTCGCGGGCAAGCGCGCGATCGGCTATCTCAACTGGCAGCGCAAGCGGCACATGGTCCATCGCCGCGAGGTGCTCGGCGAACTTGTCGCCGACATGCAGGCCCAGCGCCCCGATCACATCGCCGTCACCGGTGATCTCGTGAACATCTCGCTGCCGCTCGAGTTCGCCGAGGCCCGCAGATGGCTGGAGAGTGTCGGCGCACCGGATCGCGTCTCGCTGGTGCCGGGCAATCACGACGCCTATGTGCGCGGAATTCGCGAGCACTTTCCCTATTCGTGGGCGGAATACTTCCGCGGCGACAGCATCGCGGCAAGCAGCGATACAGCGTTTCCCTATCTGCGGCGGCGCGGCCCGCTGGCGCTGATCGGCGTATCGACTGCTGTGCCCACAGCACCCTTCATGGCGACCGGGCGGCTCGGACAGCAGCAACGCAGCGATCTCGAAAAGCTGCTGCAGCGACTCGCCCCCGAAAATTTGTTTCGCGTGCTGATGATCCATCACCCGCCGGTCACGTCGCCCGGGCGATGGGCAGCACGGTTGCGCGATTCGGATGAACTGCTGGATTTGATCTCACGTTACGGCGTCGATCTGATCTTGCACGGCCACGATCATCGCCACGCGACCATCTGGCTCGACGGGCCCCGCGGGCGCATTCCCGCAATCGGCGTGCCGTCGGCCTCCGCCATGGCCCACGGGCACAATCACCCCGCAGCCTACAATCTGTTTGCCATTGAACGCGCCGGTGATGCGTGGCGCTGCGATCATCGCGTGCGCGGATTCACCGACGGAACGCTCGGCGAGATCAGGGATGAACGCTTGATCTAGATTCCGCGCAGCGCCATCACCAGCGCGAAGCCGAACAGTGCGGCCAGGCCCGCCGCGAATCCGAACGCGAATGTCCACACAGCGCTGCGGCGTTTCGTGGAAACAGTGGCCGCGGTCGGAGTGGCGGCAACTGTCACGACGGGGGCCGGTGATGTCGCCGGTGCCGGCGTCACCACCATCGCATGTTCGCGTTCGATCATCCGGCGCGCGATGTAGTCCGTCACCGCATCGACCATCACCGGAATGTCGTGCGATTCGGCGATCACGATGCGGCCGAACCGCGTGTCCTGCGTGAAGCGATAGATGCGCTTGTCGCGGCCCATCGCGATATGCGCCACGGCGTCGATCCACAGCCGCGGCGTGTCGCCCTGGCTGATGCCGCGGTCGAACAGATCGACCCCCGGCGGAATTTCGGAGAACAGCGAATCGAGCGCCTCGTGCAAAATCTCGAGCCGGGCAACTTCCGCGTCGCGCAGATCGACGACGACGCCGGTCCGGTCCGCGGCTTCGATTCGGGCTTTTCGCAGGGCGTCGCGCAACCGAACCGGGCTCGGTTTGCCGGCCAAATCGTTCGGGACGCTCTGTTCCGCCATGAGGACCTCGGGTTCGATACCTTTGTTTCGACCCGCTTAATCTATCAGTAACCCTGTTCCCCCGCAAAGGTCCCAGGCCTTTTCGTGCGTCGTTTCGCAGCGTTGTTCATGTCCCAAAATGAAAAACGGCCCCGTTCCCAAGCGGAACAGGGCCGTAAAATGGGACGGGCGACGAACCCGCCCGGGAGCTGTCAGGTGCTGGTGCGGCTTGGCTCTTCCACGATGGAGAAGCGAACGCCGGCACGGTGACGGTTTTGCTCCGACACTTCCTTCCAGGCATCCTCGGCCTCCTTGCGGGTCTTGAACGGACCCTGGACCTGAGCCGAGCCTTCCACGAGCTTGTGGAAGTTCATCGAGCCGAACTCACCGCCAATCACCCAGAAATTGCTGCCGCTCATTTCAGTCTCCGTCAGTTAGCTTGAAGTGCAATAGACTGCTCTGTGAACATGGTCCTTCCGGAAAATCAATCCACTTCCGGTTCATGCTCGGCATTTTCAGCCGCTTGCGCCTTCACGTCATGTATTGATCCTGGACCATATCTAGTCACGTTGCCGCCGTTTGTAATGCAAATTCTGCAATAATCCAGTACCGGCGTTTCACAAACGATCAGTCGGACGAGAATCCGAACGGAACGCTGAGCCGCCGGTAATCGTCGGGAAGCAGTTCGCGGCCGATCGGAAGTTCGGATCGCGCAGCGCATGTCGGACGATGGCAAACGCGGCATGCGACGCCAATCGGCGTGGGCGCATCGGCGCGCGGCCCGGATTCATCGCTGGTATAAATCAGCTTTTCGGCATGCTCAGCGGCGCAGCCGATTGCTATAGCACGCTCCACGCGCACAGCACCGAACGAGCCGCCACCGGCAGTGACTGTACGGGCGATGGAGAAAAATCGCTGACCGTCAGGCAATTCCAGCCACTGCGTCACGATCTGGCGCGGCGTCTTGAAAACCCCGTGAACCGACCACAGCGGACAGGCTCCGCCGTGCTTTGCAAAGGGAAAGCCTGCGCCGTCGAGCAATTTTGAAATATTGCCGGCCGGATCGACGCGTATCAGAAAGAACGGAACCTTTTCCGAACCCGGTCTCTGCAACGTCGTGATGCGATGCGCGGTCTGTTCGAAGCTGGTTCCGAACTGACGCGCCAGCGCTTCAACATCGTAACGGCGCGTCTCTGCGGCTTTCGCGAACGCGGAATACGGCATGATGAGCGCGGCGGCGGCGTAACTCGCAAGCGACCGGTGCGCCAATAGTTCGCCGCTCTTGGTGGTAAATTGGCCGGCTTTCAACGCTGCGCTGATCTCATCTTCAAATTCGAGATAGGCGAGTTGCTGGGCCAACTGGAAATTGAAACTTGCGGTGTCGAGCGAGTCGTCAAACAGGATTTCCTTGCGGTGACGATCCAGCCGCCTGACAGAGCCGAGCATGACATCGGGCGGCAGGTGGCGAACGCGAAGATTATGCCGGCTGCTCAGCCGTTCGATAAACCAAGCCTGACCGGCAGGGCCGTGCAAAATCCGCTCGGCCGCGTCATCCAGATCCGCGAAGTTATTTCGGCGCGCGGCAAGAAACCTCCGGACTTCCGCAACCGGATCGTTGACGTCCAAACCGCCGCGGCCCGCAGGCGATTTAGACCCTGTCAGCCCGGGACCCTTGCGATCCGCAAGTGCGAGCTGTTCTTCGCGGTAGGCTGTGTAAAGCCGCAGGAACGCCTCTGCCAATCCCGGATAGCCAATCGCGATATCGCTGATTTCAAGCGGGGGAATATCGATGTCGGCGAACATCGGTTCCTTGAGAACCGCCTGCATGCGGGCCGTGTGGTCAGCGCCACCATCGCCCGCGAGATCCGCGAGATCGATCTTGTACGTGCGGGCGAGACGAAGCAGCATATCCGCCGTGACCGGCCGCTGATTGCGTTCCAGAAGCGCCACGTAAGGCGCGGAGATATCCAGATCGGCCGCCATATCGGCCTGCGTCAGCCCCAGATCGCGCCGCAGCCGCCGCAGCCGCGGACCCATAAAAACCGAGCGGATTGTCGATGTCGCCACGGTCCGATACCTCGCCAAAACAGCCGGATTGTAAAGTTATTACAGCATTACAATTAAAGTTTGTAAAGTCTGACAAGCTATCTTCAAACCCTCTAGCGGCCTGTGGGGCGGGGCGTAAAAAGAACCCAACTTCACAAGGGATCACAACCATGAATTACCAATCGCGCGGACTCACCGACCAAGCAATTCAAGGCCCGGCTTCTTACCAGAGCGAGATCGCTGCGGCTGAAACCCTCCTCAAGGACAAGGGCACATGGAACGGCGTGACCGCTGAGGCCGTCGCGCGCATGCGCCTGCAGAACCGCTTCAAGACCGGTCTGGACGTCGCCCGCTACACCGCGGACGTGATGCGCGCGGATATGGCTGCCTATGACGCCGATCCGACCAAGTACACCCAGTCGCTGGGTTGCTGGCACGGCTTTATCGCCCAGCAGAAGCTGATCTCGATCAAGAAGCATTTCGGTGGCAAGACCGACCGCCGCTACCTCTACCTGTCGGGCTGGATGATCGCGGCACTGCGTTCCGAGTTCGGTCCGCTTCCGGATCAGTCGATGCATGAGAAGACCTCGGTGCCGGCGCTGATCGAAGAACTCTACACCTTCCTGCGTCAGGCCGACCAACGCGAACTCAACGACATTTTCCGCGAACTCGATGCTGCGCGTAAGGCCGGCGACAAGGCCAAGGAAACCGCGCTGATCGCGAAGATCGACAATTTCCAGACCCACGTCGTGCCGGTCATCGCCGACATCGACGCAGGCTTCGGCAATGCGGAAGCAACCTATCTGCTCGCCAAGAAGATGATCGAAGCAGGCGCGTGCGCCCTGCAGATCGAAAATCAGGTGTCCGACGAAAAGCAGTGCGGCCATCAGGACGGCAAGGTGACTGTGCCGCACGAAGTCTTCCTCGCGAAGATCCGTGCATGCCGCCACGCCTTCCTCGAAATGGGCGTGGACAACGGCATCATCGTGACCCGCACCGACTCGCTCGGCGCCGGCCTCACCCAGCAGATCGCTGTCAGCCACAAGCCGGGCGACCTCGGCGACCAGTACAACAGCTTCCTCGATTGCGATGAAGTCGATGCGTCGAAGATCGGCAACGGTGACGTCATCATCAGCCGCAACGGCAAGCTGCTGCGTCCGAAGCGCCTGCCGAGCAACCTGTATCAGTTCCGCGCCGGCACGGGCGTCGACCGCTGTGTGCTCGACAGCATCACCTCGCTGCAGAACGGCGCCGACCTGCTCTGGATCGAAACCGAGAAGCCGAATATCGCGCAGATCGCCGAAATGGTCGATCGCGTCCGTGAGGTGATCCCGAACGCGAAGCTGGCTTACAACAACTCGCCGTCGTTCAACTGGACGCTGAACTTCCGCTGGCAGGTGTTCGACGAGTGGAAGGCGGCCGGCAAGGACGTCAGCAAGTACAACCGTGCCGAGCTGATGAAGGTGGAGTACGACGAGACGCCGCTGGCGATCGAAGCCGACCAGCTCATCCGCACCTTCCAGGCGGATTCGGCGAAGCGCGCCGGCATCTTCCACCACCTGATCACGTTGCCGACCTATCACACGGCAGCGCTGTCGACCGACAACCTCTCGAAGGAATATTTCGGCGACCAGGGCATGCTCGGCTACGTGAAGAACGTTCAGCGTGCGGAAATCCGCCAGGGTATCGCCTGCGCGAAGCACCAGAACATGGCCGGCTCCGACATCGGCGACGACCACAAGGAATACTTCGCCGGCGAGGCAGCCCTGAAGGCGGGTGGTGCCCACAATACAATGAACCAGTTCGGCTAAACGATCTGGACGACACAATCACAAAAACAGAATGCCCGGCCTCAAGCCGGGCATTTTTGTGTGTGGATGTTGAATGCATCCGAATCGTTTTCGTCATGGCCGGGCTTGTCCCGGCCACCCACGTCTTGTTTGATGGTCACGCAAGAACGTGCCATCCGGCCAACGCGGTGAGTTTATGCTGAAACAATTTTCCAGATTCTGGTTTCTTATTCTCGCCGTGACATCGACCGCTTTCCCCGCTCTCGCCCAATCCGGCGCGCGCTGCCACGGCGGTCAGAGCTTCGATCAGTTTCTTGCCAAACTGAAACAGGATGCCGTGGCCGCCGGCGTGTCGCAACGCGCGATAGCCGCTGCCTCTCCCGGAATGGTGTACGATCAGGGCATCGTGAACCGCGACAGGGGCCAGCGCGTCTTCGGCCAGATCTTCACGGAATTCGCCGGCCGCATGGCGACCGAAGGCCGCCGGGTGAAGGGACAGCAACTGATCCAGACCTATGCGGAAGCCTTTGCACGCGCGGAGAAGGAATACGGCATCCCGCCCGCGGTGATCACCGCGTTCTGGGCGCTCGAGAGCGACTTCGGCGCGGTGCAAGGCAAACTGCCGACGCTGCGCTCGCTGGTGTCGCTCGCCTATGACTGCCGTCGCTCCGAGATGTTCCGGCAGGAAACCATCGCCGCCCTGAAGATCATCGACCGTGGCGATCTTTCGCCCGCCGAGATGATCGGCTCATGGGCGGGCGAACTCGGCCAGACGCAATTCCTGCCGCGCCATTATTTCGATTACGCTGTGGACTACGATGGCGACGGCCACCGCAACATGCTGCGCAGCGCGCCGGACGTGATCGGCTCGACGGCGAACTACATCGCCAACGGACTGAAATGGCGCCGCGGCGAGCCGTGGCTGCAGGAAATCCGTGTGCCCGCGAATCTTCCATGGGATCAGGCCGATCTCACCATCAAGCATCCGCGCTCGAAATGGGCGGCGTGGGGCGTGACCTATGCCGACGGACGCCCGCTGCCGAAGGATGAACTGCCGGCCTCGGTGCTGTTGCCGATGGGACGCACGGGTCCGGCGTTCCTCGCCTATCCGAATTTCGCCGCCTACACCGAATGGAATAACTCGCTGATTTATTCGACCACGGCGGGTTATCTCGCCACACGCATCGCAGGCGCGGGACCGATGCGAAAGCCCGCGGCGTCGGTGGCGCAATTGCCGTTCAGCGAGATCAAGGAATTGCAGCAACTGCTGGCGCGGCAAGGATACAATGTCGGCAAGATCGACGGCATTCTCGGGCAGCAGAGCCGCATCGCGATCAAAACCATGCAAGCCAAATACGGCCTCCCCGCCGATTCGTGGCCGACGGCAGAACTGCTGGCGCGGATGCGTGGCGGGCCCGGCTGATTGTCACGGATCAGTACCTTGTAAGGCCACGCAGAACATCTACATCGGGCTAGCCTGACTTCACGGCAAGATTTTCCCTGAAAGGTTGCCCAACGTGTCCATCTCATTCTACGACGGCTCAGCTCCTGTCTTCATCCGCACATTGAACGCACTTTCCGCCATTCTCACCAAGGCCGAGGCCTACGCCGCCGCGAACAAGATCGCGCCGGGCGACCTGCTTGAAGCGCGGTTGCATCCGACAATGTATCCACTGACCAATCAGGTTCAGCTGGCGTGCGATTTCTCCGGCAAGGCCTGTGCGCGCTTCACGCAAACCGAACTGCCGGTGATGGCCGACACCGAAACCACATTCGCGGAATTGCAGGCGCGGATCAAAAAGGTTCTGGCGAACATCGAGGCGCTGCCGCCCGCCAAATACGAAGGCGGGGAAAAGCGCGAGATTACGTTTCCGGTTGGTCCCGGCAAGACCATGACGCTAACCGGCCAGCAGTTCCTCAATCACTCGGCGATGCCGCAGTTCTTTTTCCATTGCACCACCGCCTACGACATCCTGCGCCACAAGGGCGTCGAACTCGGCAAACGGGACTTCCTTGGCGTGGCATAACACGCGCCACGCAGCAGATTTCCTCCTCAAAGCACGGAAGTCAGAAGACGCCTTACGTCTTCGCTTCGCGTTCGAATGAAATCTTCTCCACGTCGCGCAATCGCTGTTCCATGTTTGGCCGACACATGCCTGCTATTCGGTACGGCTGAATCAGCCTTTTCAATCGGCTGTGACTTGCTTTTCCGCACGCGCGGTACTTACATGCATCTGCATCCAAATCGCCTCAGGAAAGAGCAGCCATGTCCGCTTCGAAACTTTTCGACCCCTACAAGCTCGGCGCCGTCACGCTAACGAATCGCGCTGTCATGGCCCCGCTAACGCGCAACCGCGCCGTCGCGGGCTTCGTGCCCAATCCCCTCGCCGTCGAATATTACGGGCAGCGTGCCTCGGCCGGACTGCTCATTACCGAAGCGAGCCAGGTCTCGCAGCAGGGCCAGGGCTATCAGGACACGCCCGGCATCTACACGAAGGAGCAGGTTGCGGGCTGGCGTAAAGTCACCGACCGCGTGCATGAGCGCGGCGGCCATATCTACATCCAGCTCTGGCATGTCGGACGCATTTCCCACACCGCATTGCAGGCGAATGACGGCGCACCGGTCGCGCCATCTGCGCTCCGCGCCAAGGGCAAGACCTTCGTCGGCGGCACGTTCGTCGATGTCTCCGAGCCTCGCGCGCTGGACCTCGGCGAAATCCCCGGTATCATCGACAGCTTCAAGCGCGCGTCCGCCAATGCGCTGGAGGCCGGTTTCGACGGCGTCGAAATTCACGGCGCGAACGGCTACCTGCTCGACCAGTTCGCCAAGGACGGCGCCAACAAGCGTACCGATGCCTATGGCGGCTCGATCGAGAACCGCGCGCGGCTGATGCTGGAAGTTTCCAAAGCCGTCGCGTCTGAGGCCGGCGCCGAGCGCACCGGCATCCGCATTTCGCCGGTGACCCCCGCCAACGATGTTTCCGACAGCAACCCGCAGCCGCTGTTCGATCACATCGTCGATCAACTCAATGCGCTGAAGCTTGTCTACATCCATGTCATTGAAGGCGCGACCGGCGGCCCGCGCGACATCGCGCCGTTTGACTACGACAGCCTGCGCAAGCGCTTCAGCGGCACCTACATCGCCAACAACGGCTATGACTTCAAGCTGGCGACGGATGTTCTGGACAAGAACAAGGCCGACCTGATCGCATTCGGCAAGCTGTTCATCTCAAATCCGGATCTCGTGGAGCGTCTCAAGCTCGGCGCGCCGCTGAACGATTTCGACAAGGCGACGTTCTACGGCGGCAACGCCAAGGGCTATACTGACTATCCGGTACTCGGACGGCAGGCCGCAGCCGAATAGGCGCAGCCATCGCGCATTTCGAATCAAAAGGCCGGGAGCAATCCCGGCCTTCTTTCTTGAGATCAATGGCTATGCGGGAACCGGGTCCAGCCGCCCGGCCAGGAATCTCGTGGCGGCGCGCTCTGCCTCGCGGGCGTTCTTGAAAACGCGGCCATCGAGCGGATTGAATTTGTGAACCGCCGCGAAGAAACGAAAACCCGATTTCTCACGAACGACGATGCCTGCGGCTTCCGAGCTGACTTCGATGATGTAGGTGTCCGACATGTTTCTTATCCGTGCCCCGTCTTGGGTTCCTCACGCGCACTAACTCCGAAGGGCTGAAAAAGTTCAGCCGAAAGTTATCCAACACATCACTCGTCTCCCTGCTTGCTATGCACATCCCGGGCCAATGCTTCAGGCCGGATTTCCATCGAAAATGGCTTCAAAACAGACGCGCACTGACTCTCCGCTGAGCAGCCCGCCGCACCTGTAGGCGCTTCGCGCGACAGTTTTATAACTGGCGTGTGGACACTGGAAGATGGTCGGGCGCACTGCGGCAAAATAGCAATGAGAGCCGCGCGCAACGCTGCAAAGGCGGACGAAAGACTGCGCGCAAGTACTGTCTGCGCGAAAAGCTGACTAGACGCGTTAACGATTGAGCCGAATCAGGCGCTGACGGACGGCGAATCTTGCCCGATCGCCTGTGGATGACCGTTGTCGTCCACCGCGACGTAGGTGTAGTTCCCGTCGGTCACCAGAATCAACTCCGATTCGTTGCGCCGCTGCACCCACGCCGCGACATGCACGGTAATCGAGGTGCGACCGACGCGCACCGTCGTCGCGTAAACCGATACCACATCACCGACATAGACCGGCTTGCGGAAGGTCATCGCCTCGATGGCGACGGTGACGTTGCGGCTTTGCGTCGTCTTGTACGCGTAGATGCTGCCAGCCAGATCCATCTGGCTCAGAAGCCAGCCGCCGAAAATATCGCCGTTCTGGTTGGTGTCCGCCGGCATCGCCAGCGTGCGGATCGACAGTTCACCCTCTGGCGCGGCGGGTGCGGGCGCGGCGTGCGTTTCTGCCATCGATGAAATCCGTCAAATAAATATCAAATGAGAAAGATGGATCAGGCGAACGTATCCCACCCCGCGTCGGGTTTAAAGCGGTCGCCGAATTTCGATTCCAGCGCTGTCAGCGCAGCAGCGACATTCGCAGCACCGCGGGTGCGTGCATAGTTCAGCGGCCCGCCGCGAAACGGCGCATAGCCCGTGCCGAAGATCATCGCACCGTCCACCACATCGCCGTTCTCGACGATGCCCTCGCGCAGACAGGCAACGCAAACATTCGACATCGGCAGGATGAGGCGATCAATCATCTCCTCGGTGGGCTGAACCGGCGACGGCAGCTTCACCGCCTTGCCGTCCTTCCATTCGTAGAAACCCTTGCCGGTCTTGCGGCCAAGCTCGCCCTTCTTGACCTTGTCGCGCAGCCAGTCCGGCGCGGCGGGCAATGCCTTTTCGCCGAATTTCGAGCGCAGCATGTCGCCGACCGCGAGGCAGATATCGAGGCCGACCTGATCCGCCAGTTCGATGGGACCCATCGGCATGCCGAACTTCTCGGCGGCGGCGTCGATGACGGCTTTATCCACCTTCTCGTCGAGCATCACCATCGCTTCCAGCATGTACGGCGTGAGCGCGCGATTGACGAGGAAGCCCGGCGAACTCTTTACCGGCAGCGGTAGGCGATCGATGGCGCCGACGAACTTCAAGGCCGTTGCGAGTGCCTGCGGATCGACAGTGTCATGACTGACCACCTCGACCAGTTGCAGGCGCGATACCGGATTGAAGAAATGCAGGCCCAGCAGCCGCTCGGGGTTCTTCAGCGTGGTGCGTAGATCCTGCAGCGGAATGCTGGACGTATTGGTGGCGAGGATCGCGCCGGGTTTCATGACGGGCTCGAGCCCGGCATAGACCTTCTGCTTCAGTTCGAGTTTTTCCGGCACCGCCTCAATGATCAGATCGGCGTTGCGCGCACCCTCTCCGTTCATATCCGGCATCAGCCGGTCAAGAGCGTCGCGCAAATCCGTCTTCTTGCGGATGATCTTGCCGAACAGCTCCGCCGCGCGTTTGATCGCTCCGGCAATCGGCTCGGCCTTCATGTCAGCCAGCGTCACACGCAAACCCTGATGGGCGCACCATGCGGCGATATCGCCGCCCATCGCACCGGCGCCGATGACATGAACGTGCTTCACGGTGTTCCTGCCGTCGGCGAGCTTCTTCATCTGCTCGCGCAGGAAGAACACGCGGATCAGGTTCTGCGCCGTCGGCGTCACCATCAGATCGGCGAACGAGGTTTTCTCGGCGGACAGCATCGCGGCACGGTCGCCGCCGTGCTTTTCCCACAGATCGACCAGCGCGTAAGGCGCGGGGTAATGTTCCTTTGGCGCAGCCTTCGCCGCCTCGCTGCGCATCCGGTTTGCCAGCAGGCCGCGCACCGGGCCGAGATTCATCGCCTTCGCCAGCAGACCCTGCCGGTGCGGCTTCAACCGCCCGAAGATCGCGTCCTTGACCGCGCCGCGCACATGACGCTCCTGCGTCACGGCATCGACCAGACCCAGCGCCTTCGCCTTGCGCGCATCGATTGTCTTGCCGGTCAGCATCATCGTCATCGCCTCGAGCGGACTGACGAGATGCGTGAAACGCGCGGTGCCGCCGAGGCCCGGATGCAGGCCGAGCATCACTTCAGGGAAACCGAAACGTGCATTGTCGATGGCGACGCGCGTGTTGCACGCCAGCGCTACTTCGAGTCCGCCGCCGAGACAAAAGCCGTGGATCACTGCGACGCTCGGAACCTTCAGAGCTTCCAGCCGGTCCACCACCGCGTGCGCACGCGCCATCTGGGTTTCGACCTCGCGCGGATCGGTGACGCCGCGAAATTCGTTGACGTCCGCGCCCGCAATGAAGCCCGAGGGTTTCGCAGATCGAATGACAATGCCTGCAGGCCGATCCTGCTCCAGCGCGGCGATGACAGTCTCAAACTCCTCAAGAACGCTCGCGGACAGCGTATTTGCGCTGGTGCCCTCGCGGTCAAACAGCAGCCAGGCGATGCCGTCTCCGTCGCGCGTCAGCTTGAAGTTCTTGTAGGGCCCTGCGGCCGGGTCCGGCCCGAGTTCGAGCACACGGTCCTTGAGAACATCCATGATGCGTGAGTCCATGTCCGTTCCCTTACACTGTCTCGATCAGCATGGCGCCGCCGAGGCCGCCGCCGATGCATTCGGTGGCGATGCCGCGTTTGGTGCCGAGCCGCTTCATCGCATTCACAAGATGCAGCACAATACGATTGCCGCTGGTGCCGACCGGGTGGCCAAGGCTGATCGCGCCGCCGTCAACATTAAGCTTCGCGCGGTCGATCTCACCGGCTGCGCCGTCAAGACCCAGCACCTCGCGACAGAACTTGTCGTCGTTCCATGCGGCGAGACAACCAAGCAACTGCGATGCGAAGGCTTCGTTGATTTCCCAGGTCTCGATGTCCTGGAGCTTGAGCCTGTTGCGTTTCAGGAGTTCGGTTGACGACAGCACCGGCCCGAAACCCATGATGCTCGGATCGAGTCCCGCCCACTGGCTATCGACGATGATGGCCTTCGGCTTCAGACCATATTTGTTGACGGCGTCTTCGGACGCCAGAATGGTCCAGCATGCGCCGTCGGTGATCTGCGATGAGTTGCCCGGGGTCACCTGCCCCCATGGCCGCTCGAAGGCGGGCTTCAGTCTGGCAAGCTTGTCCATCGACGAATCCGGCCGCACACCGTCGTCATGATCGTAGAATTTACCGTCGCGCGCAAAAGCTATCTCGACCTCGCCTTGCAGGAATCCCTGCGCCTGCGCGGTCGCCAGCCTGCGATGGCTTTCCACTGCATAGGCATCGGCCTGCTCGCGGGTCACGCCCATCAGATGCGCGACCACTTCGGCGGTCTGCCCCATGTTGAGATCGGTGATCGGATCGGTCAATCCGCGCTCAAGCCCGATAATCGGCTTGAAATACGAAGGCCGCGCTTTCAGAAACGCGGCCACTTTCGAGAGCGAATCCTTCGCAGACGCGAATTTCGCGAACCAGCGCACACCCGACTGCGGAAACACCAGTGGCGCGTAGCTCAGGGCTTCCGCACCACCCGCCAGAATCATGTCGGCCTTTCCTGCCTCAATGTAACGATAGGCCGTATCGATCGACTGCATGCCGGAGCCGCAGTTGATCTGCACCGTGAACGCCACCATCCGCTCGCCCATGCCGAGGCGCAGTGCCGCGACACGCGCCGGATTCATCTCATCCGCGATGACGTTAACGCAGCCGAGAATGACCTGATCGAACGCATTGGGAGCAAAAGATTGCCGCGCCAGCAAGGGCCGCCCGGCCTGAACCGCGAGGTCGACCGGGGTGAATGGCCCCGGCCCGCCCTGTGCTTTCAGGAACGGCGTGCGTGCGCCGTCAACGATATAAACCGGACGCGCCATCAGCTTGCCGCCCGGTCCGGCGACGTCTGCTTGAGATCTTGCCGCTTCCTGTAGATCGGCGACAGCGCTTCCGGCGCGAAGTCATCGACCTCGATCACCAGCCCGACCGCGTCATGCGCAGCCTTGAGCTTTGCGCCTTCGTCGGCGGTGATGACGCCTTTTTTCACAGCTTCGTTCCAATCGCGAATTTTTGCGGTATGCATCTTTTTTTCAATCGCCTCATTGGCGGTGACCAGCAGGAACGCCTTCTCAAGCCGCGCCAGCGGACCGTCGTCATTGGCATGATAAAGTCCCTCGGTCAGCCGGTCGCGCACCGCACCCGGCGCGAGGATCAATTGCGCGCAGCGATGCACCACCTTGTCCGACGGACCGAGCGGATTGGCGCCAAGCGGCTGAATCAGAAACTTCAGGATTACGCCCACGAAGCGATTCGGCATGTTGGCCATCACTTCGGCCAGTCTATTTTCAATCGTGCGAATGCCGTTGGCCATCACCCATTCAAGGGCCGGGAAATCGGCCTCCTGACGACCCTCATCCTCCCAGCGCTTCAACGCCGCCGAGAGCAGATACAGTTCGGAAAGAATGTCGCCTAGCCGCGCGGACAGCATTTCCTTGCGTTTCAGCGCGCCGCCCAGCGTCAGCAGAGCCATGTCGGAGCACAGCGCGAAGGCCGCGGAATAACGCGAGAGCTGGCGATAGTAGCCGGTGGCGGCACCCGCGTCGGGCGCAGGCGCGAACGCGCCGCCGGTCCAGCTTCGGCCCCACGCGCGGAAAGTGTTGGTAATGGCGTGGCCGACATGCTTCCAGAATGACGTATCGAAATCTGCCAGACCCTTCTTCTGGTCCGCTTCACCGATGGCGTTCATTTCGCTCAGCAGATAGGGATGCGCGCGAACCGATCCTTGCCCGAACACGATCAGGTTACGCGTCAGGATGTTCGCGCCTTCCACCGTGATGGCGACCGGCACCGAGCGGTAGAGATTGCCCATGTAATTCTGCGGGCCATCGATCACGGCCTTGCCGCCGTGAATGTCCATCGCGTCGTCGACCGTGATGCGCAGGCGCTCGGTGGCGTGCAGCTTCATGATGCCGGACACCACCGCCGGATGAATGCCCTGATTGAGCGCGGCGCAGGTCAGCCGCCGCGCGGCGTCGAGCTGATAGGCCGTGCCCGCGATGCGCGCCAGCGGCTCCTCAATGCCCTCGAACTTTCCGATCGGCACATGGAATTGCTCGCGTATGCGCGCATAGGCACCGGTCGCGCGCGCGCAATACGCCGCACCCGCCGAAGACTGCGACGGCAACGAGATGCCGCGGCCCGCAGCCAGCGCCGTCATCAGCATCTTCCAGCCTTGGCCGATGCGCTCCTGCCCGCCGATGATGAAGTCCATCGGAATGAAAACGTCTTTTCCCCAGTTCGGGCCGTTCTGGAACACCTGCATCGCCGGCAGATGGCGATGACCGATACTGACGCCCGGCAGATCGGTCGGAATCAGCGCAACCGTGATGCCGAGTTCTTCCTCGCTGCCGATCAGGTGGTCGGGATCATAGGCCTTGAACGCCAGGCCGAGCAACGTCGCCACCGGACCAAGCGTGATGTAGCGCTTGTGCCAGTTCAGCCGCAGGCCCAGCGTCTCCTTGCCGTTGAACGTGCCCTTGCAGATGACGCCGGTATCGATCATCGACGCAGCGTCGGAGCCGGCTTCCGGGCTGGTTAGTCCGAAGCAGGGAATCTCGCGGCCTTCGGCAAGACCGGGCAGCCATTTGTCCCGTTGCTCTTTGGTGCCGAAGTGCATCAGGAGCTCACCCGGTCCGAGCGAATTCGGCACCATCACCGTGACAGCGGCCGTGACCGACCGCGACGAGATTTTCCTCACAACTTCCGAATGCGCATAAGGCGAGAAACCGAGGCCGCCATATTCCTTCGGGATGATCATGCCGAAGAATTTATTGCGCTTGATGAATTCCCAGACTTCGGGCGGCAGGTCGCGCCATTCCCAGTTGACCTTCCACTCATCGACCATCTCGCAGAGCTGTTCGACCGGACCATTCAGGAACGCCGTCTCTTCATCGGTGAGCTCTGCCGGAGCGAAGGCCAGGAGCTTCGACCAGTCGGGGTTGCCGGTGAACAGATCGGCATCCCACCAGACATCACCGGCTTCGAGCGCCTCGCGCTCGGTATCGGACATCGGCGGCAGGGCCTTGTGCGCCCACGCAAAGATCGGGCGGGTGATGAGGTCGCGGCGGAGGGAAAAGCTCATGGGACGATCCTTTTGTGGAAAGGCCAGCGTAACCACGGGGCTGAAATGCTAGGGCATGATCCCGAAACGTGGGAGGGAATTTCGTTTAGATCATGCCTCAACTCTAGCGCCGGCAATGCTGAAAACCAGCTTCGATGTTGTATCGCGTTTGAAGCGAAAGCCCCCAAAAATACCTACGTTTCAATAACCTGCACGGCGGCGCAACGTTCCGCGCCGGCCTCCCAAACAATCGGCAAGACTGTAAAAATCACCAAGACTTGAGCCAAAATGCCGCTACCGCGGCCGCACCATCTCAAACATCATGTCAGGCCGGACCTGGACATAGTCACCCATTCGCCCCGCGCGCAGGATCGGGTAGGCCTCGGCGGTCTGATAGACGCCGTCCTTGATCAGGCTCTTGTCGATATAAACCGCGACCACCTCGCCGAAGGTGACCCAGGCGTCGGCCTTTTTACCATCCGCACCCTGAAGCTGGATCATCTGCGTCAGCTTGCACTCGAACGAGACGAGACTCTCGCCGACCCGTGGTACATCGACCTTGCGCGACGCCACCTTGGTCAATCCGGAAATTGTGAACTCGTCAGTCTCGTGCGGCACGCTCGCCGACGTCATGTTCATCTGCTCGGCGACATGCTTGGTCACCAGATTCCAGGTGAATTCCTTGGTCTCCTGGATATTGGCGACACTGTCTTTCCAGCCGGTCGAGGAAAAGCCGATGATCGGCGGCACGTAGCAGAAAGCATTAAAGAAGCTGTAGGGCGCGAGATTGACGTGTCCCTTGGCGTCTTGCGATGAAATCCAGCCGATGGGCCGGGGCCCGACGATGGCGTTGAAGGGATCGTGCCGAAGGCCGTGACCTTGCGACGGTTCGTAGTAGTGAAAATCAGCCATGAACTGCTTTGCCTGCTGCTGCGCCGCCCAGAAGTTCGGGCGTGCCCAGCGTAAGGCCAGCGATAATAAAGTCTATCATTTGATCGAGGTTCGGCCCCGGCTTTTTCTCGCTCTGTTCGATCATCTGCGGATGAAAGAACCGCAGCATTCCGGCGCAAACGCACTTGGCGGCCAGTTCGACATCCTTGACGTTGAATACGCCCGCCTTGGCGCCGTCCGCGATCACCGCGCCGATGGCCATGACGATGCGCTGGATATGCGCATCGCACACCTCCCAGCTCTCTTCCATCGCGATGGTGACCATCTCATGAATCTTTGCATCACCGACGAAGCGCTCGGCATTCATGATGCTGACCGTGGCCAAGAGTTCGCGCAGCCGCTCGCGCGGAGGAGTCGGTTTGGCCGCAATCGCCTCCGCTGCGTCCTCGACCTCGGCCATCAGCCGCCGCGCTACACCTTCATGAATCGCCTTCTTGGAATCGAAGAAGCGATAGATGTTCGCCGGCGACATCTTGAGCGTCTTGGCAATGTCGGCAACCGTGGTCTTGAGATAACCGATCTCGCGGAACAAACGCTCCGCCGTGGCGAGAATGCACGCCTTCTTTTCGGAATCGGTATCGTCGTGAAGCAGAGCCATATCAGTATCGCACCAAGGTTTCGATTATTCGGCAGCGGTCGCAAGCGGCGGCGCGTGCCGGAGTTCGCCCGGTTTCGCAGGCATCGGGGCCTCACCCTCGCCGCGCTCGTCCAGACTCTTCCTGAACCATAGCGCATAGAGGCTGGGCAGGAACAGCAGGGTCAGGAATGTTGCAACGAACAATCCACCCATGATGGTGATGGCCATCGGCCCCCAGAAGGCCGACCGGGACAGCGGGATCATGGCCAGAATCGCTGCCAGTGCGGTCAGCACCACCGGACGGGCCCGCCGCACCGTGGCTTCGACGATAGCTTCGCGCCGGGTCAGGCCATGCTCGACGTCGGTCTCGATCTGATCGACCAGAATCACCGAGTTGCGCATGATCATGCCAGCCAGCGCGATCAGACCGAGCAACGCCACGAAGCCGAACGGGCTGCCGGCGACGTTAAGCCCCAGCGAGGCACCGACGATCCCGAGCGGCGCGGTCATGAACACCAGCACCAGCCGCGAGAAGCTCTGCAACTGGATCATCAGCAGCGTCAGCATGCCGATCATCATCAGCGGAAACAGCTTGTTGATCGAGGCATTGCCCTTCTCGGACTCCTCGATCGCGCCGCCGATCTCGATGCGGTAGGCTGGCTTCAGGCTGTCGCGGATGCCCTGAAGCTTGGGCCAGATAGCACTGGTCACATCGGGCGCCTGCACGCCGTCGACAATGTCGGCGCGCACGGTGATCGCCATGTCGCGGTTACGCCGCCACAGGATCGGTTCCTCGTGGGCGTATTCGATTTTGGCGATCTGCGACAGCGGCACGGCAACGCCGCCCCGCGAATAGATCGTGAGATCGCCGACGCGGCCGAGATCGAGCCGTTCAGACGGTACGGCGCGGGCGACCACGCCGACTTTCTCGATGCCGTCGCGCAGCGTCGTCACCTGCACGCCGGAAATCAGCATCGCCAGCGACTGCGAAATGTCCTGCGGCGTCAGGCCGAGCGCGCGGGCCCGGTCCTGGTCGACGGCCAGCTTGAGATATGGCGTCTGCTCATTCCAGTCGAGATGCGGATCGACCACCTTGTCGTTGCCGCGCATCACTTCACGCACCTGATAGGCGATATCGCGCACCGTCTTGGTGTCCGGGCCGACGACGCGGAACTGAACCGGGAAGCCGACCGGCGGGCCGAAGTTAAAGCGGTCGACGCGCACGCGCGCTTCCGACAGCGCGCCATTGGCAACCTCCTTCTCAAGACGTGCCTTGATACGCTCGCGCGCGGCGACATCCTTTGAGACGATCACCGTTTCCGAGAACGCCTCGTTCGGCAGCTGCGGATTGAGGCCAAGCCAGAAGCGCGGCGAGCCCTGCCCGACATAGGTCGTGTAGGTCACGATATCCTTGTCGTCCTTGAGCAGCGCCTCCGCCTTCTTCACGCTTTCCTTGGTGACGTTGAACGCGCTGCCTTCCGGCAGCCGCAACTGCAGGAACAGTTCCGGCCGCTCCGACAGCGGGAAGAACTGCTGCTGCACCTGGCCGAAGCCGACGATCGACAGCACGAACACGCCGACGGTCGCCAGCACCACTGTGCCGCGGCGGCGCACGCACCATTCAATCACCCGGCGCAGGCCGCGATACATCCGCGTCTCGTAGATCGCGTGCGGATCGTGGTTATGCTTGCCGTGGTTGAAGTTCGGCAGCAGCTTGACGCCGATATACGGCGTGAAGATCACCGCGACGAACCATGACGCCACCAGCGCAATCGCCACCACCCAGAAGATGCCGCCGGCATATTCGCCGACGGACGAATTGGCAAAGCCGATGGGGAGGAAGCCAACGGCAGTGACCAGCGTTCCCGTGAGCATCGGAAACGCGGT
>JAZKDK010000063.1:0-4261 GCA_040387615.1 Pseudomonadota bacterium
GGATCCGGCGGCGTCGGGTTCAGCTTCATCTGGAACCACATCGTGATGCCCATGAGGATCGGCCAGATACCGAGATGCAGGTAATAGCCGAGAACCGGAAGCTGCGTCGGATCGAACGCCAGCAGACCGAACAGGTTGAACATGTTGGTCGGGTCGGGCGCCGACAGATCCTTGATCCATCCGAAGAACGGCGCGTGCCGCATTTCGATGGTGACGAACAGAACCTTGTAGAGCGAGAAGAACACCGGGATCTGGATCAGAATCGGAAGACAGCCCGCGATCGGGTTGATCTTCTCCTTCTTGTAGATCTCCATCATTTCCTGCTGCTGCTTCACCTTGTCGTCAGGGTACTTGTCCTTGAGCGCGGCGAGCTGCGGCTGCACGGCCTTCATCTTCGCCATCGATGCGTAGGACTTGCTGGCGAGCGGGAAGAACACGAGCTTGACCAGCACCGTCACTGCAAGGATGGCGACGCCGAAGTTGCCGAAGATGTGGAAGAACCAGTCGATCATGAAGAACATCGGCTTGGTGATGAAGTAGAACCAGCCCCAGTCGATCAGGCGGTCGAACTTGTTCAGGCCGAGCTGCTTGTCATAGGCATCGACCACGGCGTTTTCCTTGGCGCCGGCGAACAGATTGGTCGTGGTCGTGGCAGTGCCGCCGATCGCAACCGTCAACGGGTCGAGCAGGTAATCGGTCTGATAGGTGCGCAGCGTGCCGACGAGGTTCGACGAGAAGCGCGCCTGCACGTTGGCCTTCGGGCTCGGCAGCAGCGTGCTTGCCCAGTACTTGTCGGTGATGCCCATCCAGGCATTGGTGACCTTGAACTCGACCGCCTTGGTCTCGTCCATTTTCTTGTAGCCGAACTCCTGCAGCCCCTGGTCGCCGAGAACGCCGATCAGGCCTTCATGCAGAATGTAGTAGCCCGACACCGGCGGGGTGCCGTGGCGCGAAATCAGACCGAACGGATACAGCGTGACCGGAGCGTCGCCGACGTTTGAGACGTCGTCCTTGATCGTGAAAAGGTACTTGTCGTCGATCGAGATCGTGCGCTTGAAGGTGAGGCCCTGACCGTTATTCCAGGTCAGCGTGATCGGCTTCGCCGGCGTCAGCGCGCCCGTGCCTTCCTGCGTCCAAACGGTGTCCTTGGTCGGCATCTTGATTGTCGAGCCTGCCGACGGCACGAAACCGAATTCGGCGTAGAACGGCTCCTTGGTGCCCGACGGCGAGAACAGTTCGATGGCGGGCGACTTCGGATCGACGGTCTCACGAAATTTCAACAGCGCGACGTCGTCGATGCGGGCACCGGTCAGCGCGATGCTGCCGCTGATGCTTGGCGTTTCGATCTTCACGCGCGGCGAGGCTGCGATGACGGTGGGGCGGGGCTGCACAGGCACGGCCGATGCCGGTGTCGCCGGTGCGCCGGACTGCTGCCCGGGAGCCGCCGGTGTGGTTCCGGCTGGCTGGTTCGCGCCCGGCGTGGTTGTCGCGGGTGTCGCCGGATTGGCGGCCTGCTTCTGCGCCAGCTCGGCCTGCTGTGCGGCGCGCTGCTTTTCCATGGTGGGGATGTTGTAGAAATACTGCCACGCGATCAGCACGAGGCCCGACAGGATGACGGCAAGGATGGTGTTGCGATTGTCAATCATTATTCAGGGCTCGCGTCGTTCAGGTCGCGTCATTCGACCGTGCGGGTTCGGGAATCGGCATGTGGCTTTGGGTCGCTGGGCTGTCTTGGCGTCTGTCGCTCGAGGCGGCTGAGCGCCGAGCGCAGATCGTTGAACATGGTTTCAAAGCCGCGGTCCAGCGCGGCTCGACGGCCAACTATCACATAATCATGGTGCGGTCGCATGGATATGACATCCAGCCGCTTCACCAATTCGCGAAGCCTGCGGCGGACGCGGTTGCGTTCCGTAGAGGTGCCGACTTTTTTGGTAACGGTAAAACCGACGCGCACCGGGCCGCTGTCATCGCGCGGGCGACTTTGCACCACAAAGGCGGGGCTGGCCATGCGCGGTCCACTGGCCGCGGCGATAAAATCCGCGCGCTGCCTTAACCGGTCCATGATCTCAACCGGCGCATGGGTAAGGGGTCTCGGGTGAGGTCCGCTCAGGCGCTCAGACGCTTGCGGCCACGCGCGCGGCGGGCGGCGAGAACCTTGCGGCCGCCTGCGGTCGCGAGACGGGCACGGAAGCCGTGACGGCGCTTGCGCACCAGTTTGCTTGGTTGATAAGTCCGCTTCACGGTCGTTCTCCGCTGCCGAAAAGCTCATCCGACGGGCTCGTCGAAGGCAATTCGCCGATAAATGAGATGAAATCCTGCGATGCCGGCCCTGAAGTGGACCAATTTCGGTCCAAAATGAACCGGCCCGGTCAAGCCGGGCCATCGAGGACAGTTGGCGCGGCTTATACGGGAGCGGTCTGTTTTCGTCAATCTTGGGGTTTGGTCTGGCGCTTAAGCCGCATGGCGCCGCCGGAGGCTTAAACCATAGCAGTTCTGGGGGTTTGACCCCGGTCGCTGACGGGCGCATCCTGCGGCGGTCAATCATTAAAACGGGCAGGCGATCAATTGATGGCGGTATCCGGCCAGGAACCTGATCGGACAATGGCAAAGCCCCAGCCGGGGCTGCGGTTCGGGCTGTCCGGAAAGCTGCTGTTGCTGACGATTCCGCTGATTCTGATCGTCGAAATCCTGATCTATGTTCCCTCCATCGCCAATTTCAGGGTGAACCGCCTCAACGACCGGCTTGCGGCCGCGAATACCGCGGCGCTGGTGCTGGACGCTGCGCCGAGCGGCATGGTTCCCGACGCGCTGGCGCGGCAGATTCTCGCGAGCATCGGAGCGCGGGCCGTGGCCATCAAGAGCGGTCAGCAGCGCCGGCTGCTGGCGGCGGCGGACATGCCGGCAAAAATCGACCATGACGTCGATATGCGCGCGATCGGCGTTGGATCGGCCATTGTCGATGCGTTCCGGGTGATGCTCGACAGCGGCGACGAGGTTATGCGCATTCTGGGTCCGGCACCCGGCAGCGGACAGTTCATCGAAGTGGTGGTCGACGAGAAACCGCTGCGCGATGCGATGTTCCGCTTCTCGCGCAACGTGTTGTTGTTGTCGCTGGTGATGACGAGCATTACCGCGGGCCTGATCTACTACGCCCTGCATCATCTGTTCGTGCGGCCGATGCGGCGGGTCACCGCCAACCTCGTCGGCTTCCACGAGAATCCGGAAAGCACGGCACGCATTATCGAGCCGTCGAAGCGCACCGACGAGATCGGCGTAGCGGAGCGCGAGCTTTCGGACATGCAGCGCGATCTGGTGTCGATGCTGCATCAGAAAAGCCATCTCGCGGCCCTTGGCCTTGCGGTCTCGAAGATCAACCACGACCTGCGCAACCTGCTGGCGTCGTCGCAACTCCTGTCCGACCAGCTCGCCAGCGTGCCCGATCCGCGCGTGCAGCGGTTCGCGCCGAAGCTGATGCGTTCATTGGAGCGCGCCATCGCGTTCTGCCAGTCGACTCTATCTTATGGCAAGGCGCAGGAAGCCGCGCCTGACCGGCGCATGCTGCTGATCGAGCCGGTGGTTAACGAGGTGCGCGAATCGGCCGGGCTTGCATCCGATACCTCGATCGAATGGATCAACGCCATCGAGCGCGGGCTCACCGTCGATGCCGATCCGGATCAGCTGTTCCGGGTGCTGCTCAATCTGGTGCGCAACGCCGCGCAAGCGCTCGAGAGCGATAAATCCGGCACCGGGGTTGCGCGGCAGATTCGTGTCACCGGCCGGCGCGAGGGTGCGGTGACCATTCTGGAAATCTCGGATACGGGTCCCGGTATCCCGGAAAAGGCCAAGGCGCACCTGTTCGAGGCGTTTCAGGGCTCGTCGCGGGACGGCGGCACCGGGCTCGGGCTCGCGATTGCCGCGGAACTGGTTCGCGCTCACGGCGGCGAACTGAATCTGGTGGACGGCACCCTCGGCGCCACCTTCCGAATCATGATTCCCGATCGTGCCGTGGAGCTTCACCGGGTGCGGGATGCCCGGGTCCGGGCCTGAAAAAACTACCATTTTGGCCCGAAATCGATGCCTTATCGATCTTGCAAAGCCGTTCCGGAGCCGGTAGCTATGGCGCTCTTTCGCGGCACGGCCTCCGGCCTTTAATGTCTCGCGAAATGCGCGCCCGTAGCTCAGCTGGATAGAGCACCAGACTACGAATCTGGGGGTCAGGAGTTCGAATCTCTTCGGGCGCGCCATTCATATCAATGCTTTA
>JAZKDK010000064.1:0-12950 GCA_040387615.1 Pseudomonadota bacterium
GAAAAACTGATCGCTGACGGGTCAGTAACCTGTGGACAGGTTGTGGGGAAATGGGCGATGCAGACAGCAATTTCAGCCAGTTGGACCGTCTCTTGAATTTACCGCCCCCCGCGCCCGCGACCCAGGCCACCTTCGCGATTGGCGATGAGCGCACAGCCAGCCGCGTTGTGGATATCATCACCGAGAGCTATCCCAGCCACGACCTGGCGATTGCGGCGTTCGAGGCGCCCGGCGGCCGCTGGGACGTCACCATGCATTTCGCCGAAGCTCCGGACGAGGACGTCATCCGCGCGCTGGTGACCGACACGGCCGGGGCAGCGGCGGCAAAGTCCATCGTGTTCAGCAAGGTCGAAACCAAGGACTGGGTCAGGGCGAGCCTCGCGGATCTGGTGCCAGTCAGCGCCGGACGTTTCGTCGTCCACGGCAGCCATGATCGCGACCGGGTCCCGGTCAATAAACTTGGCATCGAGATCGAGGCCGCGCTGGCCTTCGGCACCGGCCACCACGGCACCACGCGCGGCTGCCTGCTGCTGCTCGATCAGGTGCTGCACCAGCGCACGCCCAAGCGCATCCTTGATCTCGGGTCAGGGACGGGCGTCCTTGCCATCGCCGCCGCCAAGGCGCTTCGGCGACGCGTGCTGGCGAGCGACATCGATCCGCTCTCGGTGAGAGTGGCGCGCGAGAATGCGCATCTCAATGGCGTCGGTAATCTGGTCGAGGCTGTGCATGCGACCGGGTTTCAGTCGCCGCATTTTGCCGCCAATGGACCTTTCGGGCTGGTGCTGGCGAACATTCTCGCCAACCCGCTGCGGCAGCTTGCGCCCGCGCTGGCGGCGCATCTGGCTCCGCAGGCCTTCGTTATTCTGTCAGGGTTACTGCCGCATCAGGCGAACAGCGTGGTCGCCGCCTATAGCGGCGCGGGGCTGAAACTGCTCAAGCGAATCCAGATTGAAGGCTGGAGCAGCCTCTTGATGCAACGGCGCTAACCTCGCGCGCCATTCCTTCGCGCTTATTCCCGTTTCATCCGGTGGGGGTGATGTCGGCTTCGGTATAGCCCGCTTCAAACCTCGCACGCCGCGCCTCGCGCTGCAGCCGGCTCTCCGTCAGACGGTCGAGCATCTGGACGATGACCCCGCGCGGCTCCTTGATCGTCACCGCCGGGATATTGCCCTGATGTGCCGGCGGCGAAATCTTCTCAAACATAAAAGCTGGCATGCCCTATCCCCTCGTCGTTGAGTTGAAAAACACACCCCTCCGCATTTCCGCGAGGCCCATTCCGTTCAAGCATCATTGGTCTCAAATGGTTCCTCAGATTGGCCTTCCCTGTAGGCAGTGATTACAAAGCACGGATCGTGCCATTCCCAATTGCCACGGGCCCATTCCGGCCCCGCCGTTGCCGCCACAACGCCCGCCTCTTAAGGTTGATCGATGTTCGAAGCCCAGTTCCAGACATTCGAAGAACCCGAAGGCGGCGTGGCACTGACTGCGCGGCTGTCGGCCTTCCGTGAGGAATTGCTGCGCCGGCAATTGACCGGCTTCGTGATTCCCCGCGCCGACAGCCAGCAAAACGAATATGTGCCGCCCTGCGATGAGCGGCTGGCGTGGCTGACGGGGTTTACCGGCTCCGCTGGGTTGGCGGTGATTCTGACCGGGAAGGCGGCCGTGTTCGTGGACGGCCGGTACACCCTGCAGGCCGCCAAACAGGTCGACACGGCGGCCTGGAGCGTCGAATCCCTGATCGAACCGCCGCCTGAGAACTGGCTGACAACGCATCTCGCGGCGGGTGACCGCCTCGGATTTGATCCCTGGCTGCACACTTCGGCGGCAGCGGAGCGCCTCGCCAAGGCCTGCGAAAAGGCCGGCGCGGAGCTGGTCGCGGTGGACAGCAATCCGGTCGACGCCATCTGGAGCGACCGCCCGACTCCGCCGCTTGGAGCGGTGAAAGTTCATCCGGCGCAATTCGCCGGAGAAAGCGAAGCCGACAAGCTCGCGCGCATCCGCAAGGAGATTGCCAGGCTCGCCATCGACGCGCTGGTGCTGTCGGACTCTCACGCAGTGGCATGGACCTTCAACATTCGCGGTGCCGACGTCGCGCACACGCCACTGCCGCTGTCCTATGCGCTGGTTCCGAAGGACGGCCGCGCCACGATTTTCATCGACCATCGCAAGCTTTCGAACAGCGCGCGGGACCATCTTGAAAAAAACGCGAGCGTCGAAGAGCCGGAAGCGCTGATGCCGAGGCTTGCCGAACTGGCGCGGACCAAGGCGGCCATCGGCCTCGACACCGCGACCGCCGGCGACGCATTGAGCCGCCTGATCGCCGCGGAAGGCGGCAAGCCGGTGCGCGTGTCAGACCCGGTCGCCCTGCTCAAGGCAGTCAAGAATCCGGCCGAAATCGCGGGCACCCGCGCGGCGCACAAGCGCGACGGCGCGGCGCTGGCAAAATTTCTAGCGTGGATCGATCAGGAAGCACCGTCCGGCAAGCTCACCGAGATCGATGCAGTCGAGGCGCTGGAAACTTTCCGCCGCGAGACCGGCGCACTGAAGGACGTCTCCTTCCCCACCATTTCCGGCACCGGCCCGAACGGCGCCATCGTGCATTACCGCGTCACGCGAAAATCCAACCGCCGCATCGCGCCCGGCGACCTGCTGCTGATCGATTCCGGCGCGCAGTATGAAGACGGCACCACTGACGTCACCCGCACCATCGCCATCGGCGAGCCGACGGACGAAATGCGCGACCGTTTCACCCGCGTGCTGCGCGGGCATATCGCCATTGCGCGCGCGGTGTTTCCCGACGGCGTCAGCGGCGCACAGATCGACGCCTTCGCACGCCAATTCCTCTGGCACGCCGGCATCGACTTCGACCACGGCACCGGTCACGGCGTCGGCAGCTATCTGTCGGTCCACGAAGGCCCGGCGCGAATTTCCAAGCTCGGCACCACACCGCTGAGGCGCGGCATGATCCTGTCCAACGAGCCCGGCTACTACAAGACCAACGCCTTCGGCATCCGCATCGAGAATCTCGAACTGGTGGTCGAGAAAGCTATCGACGGCGCGGAGAAGCCCATGAACGGCTTTGAGACCCTGACGCTCGCGCCCATCGACCGGCGGCTGATCAATGCCGACCGGATCAGCAAGCAGGAACTGCGCTGGCTCAACGCCTATCACGCCCGGGTGCGCGACGAGATTCGCCCGCTGGTGGATGAGGCAACGAAAGTCTGGCTCGACGCCGCGACGGAGCCCATGACTCATAAACGATGAATCACCAGATGGCCCGTTGAGAGCGGCGCGCTGAATACAACAAAAAGAATCCGGACAACGTGACCGAAGAGAAAACAGAGATCGCAGCCGCGAAAGTTGCGACGCCCGCACCGTGGAAAATTCTGCTGCTGCTGGTGGCGATGAACGGCATCGCGCCGATCTCGCTCTACATTCTGGTGCCGGCGCTTCCTATTCTTGCGACGACGTTCGCCAGCGATGTCTCGGCCGTGCAGCTCAATGTCTCGCTATTCATGGTTGGACTGGCGATGTCGCAGCTGGTGACCGGCCCGTTGTCCGATCGCTTCGGACGGCGTCCCGTGCTGCTTGCGGGACTGGGGCTGATGGTGGCAGCAACCATCGTCTGCATTTTCGCGCAGACACTGCCGCAACTGATCGCCGGGCGTTTCCTGCAAGCCGTCGGCGGCGCAACCGGCATGGTAATGAGCCGCGCCGTGATCCGCGATCTCTACCCGCGCGAACGCGTCGGCGGCATGATCAGCCTCGTGATCGGCGTGATGATGATCGCGCAATTGATCAGCCCCCTCATCGGAGGGCTTTTGGAAACCAGTTTCGGCTGGCGCTCGATCTTCTACGCCATGGCGGGTGCGTCGATCTTCGTCACGGTGATCATCGCGTTCGGGCTCCCGGAAACCCGCCGCCTCGTCGCGGACGGCGACCGCCCCGGTTTCATCAAGGACTCACGCAACCTGCTCTCAAGCAGGGCGTATATCGGGTACGCGCTGTGTCAGGTGCTTGCCTCGTCGATCATCTTCACGTTCGCAGGCGGCGGTCCCTATCTCGTCGTCAGCCAGATGGGCAGAACCACCGCGGAATATGGCGCGTGGTTCGCAGTCACCGGATTCGCATTCCTGATTGGAAACCTGAGCAGCGCCCGCGTGTCTCACCGTTACACGCTCGATCACCTCATCTGGTTCGGCCTCGCCATCCAGATCGGCGGCGCATTGCTGAACGTGCTTTGGGCTGCGATGGGATTCGATCAAACGCCGGTCTGGCTGTTCGGAACGCAGATGCTGGTGATGTTCGCCAACGCGTTCGTCATGTCCCATTCGGCCGCGGGCGCCATCAGCGTGAGACCGCTTGCGGCGGGTACCGCGTCCGGGTTGATGGGTTTTGTGCAGATGGGTTTCGGTTCGCTGTGTTCGCAGTTCGGCGCGTATCTGGGCGGCAATTTCCGAAGCACGCTCCCGCTCACGATCTCCATCGTTGCGCTATCGCTCGCCTGCGCCGCGACGATGATCTTTCTGATCCCCCGGCAGCGCAAGGTCCTGACTGCCGACGTAAAGCGCAAGGCCGACGAAGAAGATACAGGGTTGCCTTGAGGCCGCCGCGCGGCGATTATGCTCCGCTGACCAGCGCCAGCCATTCGTCTTCGGTGAGCACCTTAACGCCGAGCTTGTTCGCCTCGGCGAGCTTCGAGCCCGCGCCCGGCCCCGCCACCACGTAGTCGGTCTTCTTCGACACCGACCCCGACGCCTTCGCGCCGAGACGTTCGGCGGTGGCCTTGGCCTCGTCGCGGGTAAATTTTTCCAGCGAGCCGGTGAACACCACGATCTTTCCGGCGATAGGCGAGTCGGTCTTTGCCTTTTCCGCAGGCTGAACCGCGATCTCTCCCAATAGATCATCCACCGCCTTGACGCTGTGCGGTTCGGCAAAGAACTCGACAAGCGCGTTGGCGACGACCGCGCCGACGCCTTCGATGGCGTTGAGATCTTGATAGGCCTCGGACTGCGGCCCCTCACCCGCGGCGATCATCGCCGCGCGGAAGACTTCCACCGTCCCATAGTGCCGCGCCAGCAGCTTGGCATTACCCTCGCCGACGTGACGGATGCCGAGACCGAAAATAAGCCGATGCAGCGCGATGGTCCGCCGCGCATCGATGGCGGCAAACAGGTTGCGCACTGATGTCGCACCAAAACCCTCGCGGTCGGCAAGTTTCTTCTGCGACCGCGCATCGCGCTTCTGTAAGGTGAAGATGTCGACCGGCGACATCACCAAACCGTCGGCGAAAAATTCCTCGATCTGCTTGTCGCCGAGCCCATCGATATCGAAGGCGTTGCGCGCGACGAAATGCTTCAGCCGCTCTTTTGCCTGCGCCGGACAGGCCAGCGAGTTGGTGCAGCGGCGGACGGAATCCGCCTTCTCAGTCTTGGGATCGATTTCCCGCACCGCGTGGCTGCCGCAGGCCGGACACACCGTCGGAAACTTGTAGGGCTTTGCATCCTTCGGCCGCTTGTCGAGCACGACGCTGACGATCTGCGGAATCACGTCGCCCGCACGCTGGATCACCACCGTATCACCGATGCGAATATCAACGCCGTCCCGAATTGGCTGCCCGTCGTTGCCGATGCCCTTGATGTAGTCTTCGTTGTGCAGCGTCGCGTTCTGAACGGAAACGCCACCCACCGTGACCGCCGCAAGTTTCGCGACCGGCGTCAGCGCCCCGGTGCGGCCGACCTGAATTTCGATGTCGTTGAGAACCGTGGTCGCCTGCTCGGCGGCGAACTTGTGCGCGATGGCCCAGCGCGGCGTGCGGGTGATGAATCCCAACCGTTCCTGCCAGTCGAGCCGGTCCACCTTGTAGACCACGCCGTCGATGTCATAGCCGAGCGACGCGCGCTTGGTTTCGATCTTGCGATAGAACTTCAACAGCCCTTCCACGTCTTCGCACAGCGTGATCAGCGGATTGGTGGCGAACCCGGCCTTGCCAATCCATTCGATCATCTTGAACTGGGTCTTTGCCGGCATCTCGCTCATCTCGCCCCAGGCATAGGCGAAAAACTTCAGCGGCCGTGAGGCGGTGATCGACGCGTCTTTCTGGCGCAGCGAGCCGGCCGCCGAATTGCGCGGATTGGCGAACACGGTGTCCTCGGCTTCCGCCTGCCGCTTGTTGAGCGCGAGGAAATCCTTCTTCAGCATGTAGACTTCGCCGCGGATTTCGCAGACGGCCGGGATGTTGCGGCCTTTCAGCTTGTGCGGAATGTCGGACATGGTCCGCACGTTGGCGGTCACGTCCTCGCCGGTGAATCCATCGCCGCGTGTCGCGCCGCGCACCAGTTCGCCGTCCTCATAGCGTAGCGACAGCGAAAGCCCGTCGATCTTCGGCTCGGCGACGATGGCCGGAATGTCATCCTCGCCGAGTTTCAGAAAGCGCCGCACGCGATCGACAAAGTCTGTGACGTCCTCGTCGCTGAACGCATTGCCGAGCGACAGCATCGGAACGGCATGCGGCACCTTGGCGAAGCGACCCGAGGGCGCAGCGCCGACTTTCTGCGATGGCGAGTCCCGCGTGACGAGCCCCGGAAACCGCGCCTCGATGGCATCGCTGCGCTGGCGCAAGGCGTCATAGTCGGCGTCCGAAACGGTCGGCGCATCGTTCTGGTAGTAGCGCTCATTATGACGGTCGATCTCAAGCGCCAGCCGCACCAGTTCGACCTTGGCCTGCGTCTCGGTGAGCTTGTCGATGGCAACGGGGGCTTTTTTTGCTTTTACGGCCATGACAGCGAACTCACGCCGTCGCAGCTTTGAGCAAGCGTTCCGCCGCCGCACGTGCCTCGGCGGTAATCTCCGCGCCAGCAAGCATCCGCGCGATTTCCTCGCGGCGGTGATCCTTGGCCAGCGTCGCCACCCGCGTCGCGACGCGCTTGCCCTTGTCGAGCGCATCCTTGGAAATCAGCAAGTGCTGGTCCGCGCGTGCCGCCACCTGCGGCGCATGGGTCACGGCCATGACCTGAACCTTCTCGGCGAGCCGCGCAAGCCGCGCGCCAATGGCGTCGGCCACGGCACCGCCCACACCGGTATCGATTTCGTCGAACACCAGCGTCGGTGCCGAACCGCGATCAGACAGCACGACCTTCAGCGCCAGCAGGAAGCGCGACAGCTCGCCGCCGGACGCAACTTTCATCAGCGGCCCGGGCTTGGTGCCCGGATTGGTCTGTACCCAGAACTCGACGCGGTCGTAACCCTGCGGTCCCGGCGAGGCGGGATCGGACTCGATCTGTGTGGAGAATTTTGCGCGGTCGAGCTTGAGCGGCGCGAGTTCGGAATTGACCGCCTTGTTGAGCTTCTCGGCCGATTTGTTGCGCGCGGCGGAGAGCTTTTGCGCTGCCGCGTCGTAAGCCTTGTCGGCGGCGGTGGCTGCCTTTTCCAGAACCTTCAACTGGTCTGCACCCGCGTCGATCAGCGCGACGTCCGAAGCATAGCGCTGCGCCAGCGCCGCCAGCGCATCGACCGGCGTCGAGTATTTTCGCGCAGCCCCGCGCAGGGCAAACAACCGCTCCTCAATGCGCTCGAGTTCGAGCGGATCGAAGTCGGCTGCAATCAACGCGGCATTGAGGTGCTGGTCGGCTTCTTCGAGCGCGTTGATCGCAGCGTCCATCGCCTTCACCGCCGGCTCGATCAGTGCGGGCGCTGTGCCGGCACGACGCTCCAGCCGGCGCACGGCGGCGGCGAGTGCGGACACCGGCGACTGCGGGCCGCCAACCGCGGCCTGCGCCTCGCGCAGATCCTCCGCGACCTTCTCGCCCTGCATCATCACCGTGCGGCGTTCCGCCAGCGAGGTTTCCTCGCCTTCCTGCGGATTGAGCTTCTTCAATTCCTCGGAGGCATGGCGCAGATAATCAGCCTCGCGCGCGGCACGCTCCATCCCGGCGCGATGCTCGTCCAGCGCTGCGCGGGCCGTGCGGCGCGCATCCCACAATGCTTCAACAGCGCTGACGTCCTTTTCAAGCGAGGCGAAGGCATCGAGCAGCCGCCGGTGCGTGGCGGTGTCCACCAGCGCGCGTTCATCGTGCTGACCGTGAATTTCCACCAGCGTGGTGCCGACCGCTTTGAGGGTCTGCACGCTGATCGTCTGATCGTTGAGGAATGCGCGGGTGCGCCCGTCGGCGAACTGCACGCGGCGCAGGATCATCTCGCCGGTATCGTCCAGCCCGTTGTCGCGCAGGATGGCGCTGGCGGGATGTTTCTTCGGCACATCGAATACCGCCGTCACCTGACCCTGCTCCGCCCCGTGGCGCACGAGACTCGCATCACCGCGCCCGCCCAATGCCAGCGCGAACGCATCCAGCAGGATGGATTTGCCCGCACCAGTTTCACCGGTGAGAACAGCAAGGCCTTTGAGGAAATCGATATCGAGCCGCTCGATCAGGACGATGTCGCGGATCGAAAGCCGGGCCAGCATGCGGGGTTAGTCCTGAGGCGTTTCGAAGTTAGCCGAGGCCGACCTTCTTGAACGCCCGGGTCATCCAGGAATCCTTGTTGGCGGTCGGCTCGACTCCGCCGGACTTTACAAGATTGTAGGCGTCTTTGTACCAGCGGCTGTCAGGAAAGTTGTGGCCAAGAACAGCTGCTGCGGTCTGGGCCTCGCCGACGATGCCGATCGCCATATAGGCTTCGGTGAGACGGGCCAGCGCTTCCTCGACGTGCCGGGTGGTCTGGTACTGCGTCACCACCACCTTGTAGCGGTTGATCGCGGCCGTGTAGTCCTTCTTTTCCATGTAGTAGCGGCCGACATTCATTTCCTTGCCGGCAAGCTGGTCGCGGGCAGCTTCAATCTTCCGCTTGGCGCTGGTGGCATATTCCGAGGTCGGATACTTGCGGATCACTTCCTCGAGCGCGGCAATGGACTTTTCGGTGCGGCCCTGATCGCGCGAGATGTCCGGGATCTGGTCGAAATTCGATGCCGCGATCAGATACTGCGCATAGGCAGCGTCCGGACTGCCGGGATGCAGCGCGACGTAACGGTTGGCCGAAGAAATGCACTCGTCGTAGTCGCCGTTTTCGTAAGCCGCGTAAGCCGACATCAGCAGCGATTTGCGCGCCCATTCGGAATACGGATGCTGGCGATCCACTTCCTCGAACTTCTTCATCGCCGACTTGCGGTCGCCCTTCTTGTTCATCAGGTACAAGCCCTCGTTGTAGAGCTTGTCCGCCGGCTCATCGACGAAGGTTTCTTCCTTGGTGAAGTACTTGTCCCACAGCGCGCCGGCGCCGCAGCCGCTGAGCGGCACGGTCAGAACCATCAGCCCGAACGCGAGGCGCGCCTGACGGCCGATGCGGCTCATCAGGGACGGGCCGGGAATGTTGCGCAGTTCAAGCGTCATACGTTTGGCCGACCTGAGTTTGAAATCCGACGCGAGAGATCGAACCGATCACGGGTTTTGGGTTTCTGACAAGCCTGCCGCCGCTACTGCGGCACAAACAACCCCATGGGCTCGTCCAGCGTGCGTATGTAACTGAAAAACGGACCTTAACCAATCGGATAGGAGGACAATTCGCCGGGATTAAGGCGGATTGCCGCGGTTCAACAATGCCTTGGTTAAGCGACAAACTGGTTAAATCGAGAGTTCCGGAAACCCCGCGAGCGGCAGGCGTTCAGGACACGTCCGGCGCGAAGGCCACGGCGACCATTCCGCCTGCGACATCGGCGTGGCCGCGCGCGCGGCGGGCAACAACCGGGCGTTCGAGCACCGGCTCGGTGGCTTCCACCACCCGCCAGGCATGGCGGTCAGCCATCAGGGCGGTGAGCACGGCATGGTTGAGCTTGTGGCCGCCCCGCACCGAGCGATAGAGGCCGATCAGCGGCAATCCGGCCAGCGCCAGATCGCCCACCACATCGAGAACCTTGTGACGGACACACTCGTCGGCGTAGCGCAGGCCTTCGGTATTCAGAACGCGGGTCTCGTCGAACACCACGGAATTCTCGAGCGATGCGCCGAGCGCGTAACCTGCGCTCCAGAGCTTAGTAACATCGCCCATGCAGCCGAAGGTGCGGGCGCGGGAAATGTCGCGGCGGAAACTGTCGGCATCGAGGTCGAAGGCATAGGCCTGACGGCCGATCGGCGAATTGGCGAAGTCGATTTCGAGTTCAGCGCGGAAACCGGCTGCATACGGACGGAGTTCACCGAACGATTCGCCAAGTTCAACCTGCACCGGCTTCAGAACTTCGATGAAACGGCGCGCGGCGTTCTGCTGCACGATACCGGCCTGATCGATCGCATCCACGAAGGGAGCGGCGCTGCCGTCCATGATCGGCACTTCGGGTCCATCGACTTCGATGGTGGCGTTGTCGACGCCCATGCCGCGCAGCGCAGCCAGAACATGTTCCGCGGTGGAAACGAACGGACCGTTGTGGTCACCCAGAACGGTCGCAAAATCAGTGGCGATGACGGAGGCCGCGACGGCCTGAACTTCACGATCAGCGCCGATGCGAGTGAAGACGAAACCTGCATTGATATCGGCTGGTCCGATCGTAACGCTGACCGGAGATCCGGAATGAACGCCGATGCCCGTCACGGTGACTTGCGACCGGAGCGTTGTCTGCCGACTCGATTTCATTCCCGCTTGCCCAAAAGTTTAGTCATCCAAGTCGCTGTAACCAAACTGGTTTCGCCTGTTGAACCGGCGCTGCGACCAAGGATCATCCCCAAAGTGCGAGAACCTTAACCCCTGTACGCGAGAGCGCTACTCACGGTTGTTTACAGATTGTTACCCCAAACTCGCCGCATTCGTGCCGCCGGTCTGGCCCATTTAGGCGGCTGAAGACGCCTTCCAGGCGATCTGCAGCCCGCCGTAGCTCGCAGATTTTACCAGCAAAAACAAATATTTAATTTACGACCACCGCCAAGGAAGCGGTCGTCAGCAAAATGCCCCGGCTTTTGGCCGGGGCATTGGAGCTTTCAGGGATTGTAACAAACGTCAGGTGGCCTGACGCCGCAAAAAGGCGGGGATATCCAGATGGTCGTCCCCGCCGTTCTGGGGCGCGACCGGGGCCGGACGGCCGTGCGAATCAAGGCCTTGAGGCGCTGGGCGGCGAGCGTACTCAGATACCGGGGGAGAACCACCGAACTCGGCGGGAACCGGACGCTGCGGCTTGCGCTCAGGCAGCGGCGGCATCGATGGCATCGCCGGACCGGAAGCGCGGGCCGCGATCGGCGGCTCGGACTCCTCGTCGCGGCGGCCAAGGCCGACATTCGCCAGACGCTGCAGCAGCGAGGCGCGCTTCTGCGGCGGATGCTCCTCGGCGGTTTCGCCGCGGGCCTGCCGAATCTGATTCTGGGCGGGCACCGGCAATTCCTCGAACTGCGGCATGCGCGGTGCACGAACCGGCATGCGCTCCGCAGGCTGCGGAATGAAGGATGCCGGCGGAGCGGCTTCCTGCAGGTTCATCGGCTCGTCGTGATCAGGAAACAGCGACGGCTTCGGCGGGATCGGACGCACGCTGACGTCGCCATAAGCGGCGGACTGCATCGGTGCCGGAGCCGGATTTGATGGTGATACGGCTTCAGCGATCGCCGCAAGCGCAGCGCGGTCGATCTGGTCGGCAGTGGCGCGAGCCGGCGCAGGAGCGGCAGCGGTCGCGGCCTGCTTCTGCTGCTGCGCGCGTTCCGCCATGCGCTGGTTGTCGGCGCGCAGACGTGCGGTCAGTTCGGCAAGGCGGCTTTCCGGAGCACCGCCGGTTGTCACCTGCGGAGGAGCCGTCGAGCGGCTGGCAGCCACGGTGTCGATACCGGTGGCGACCACCGACACGCGGATAACGCCATCGAGGCTCTCGTCGAACGTCGCGCCGACGATGATGTTGGCGTCGTTGTCGACCTCTTCACGGATACGGGTGGCCGCTTCGTCGACTTCGAACAGGGTGAGGTCCTTGCCGCCGGTGATCGAGATCAGCAGGCCGCGCGCACCGCGCATCGACGAATCGTCGATCAGCGGGTTGGCGATCGCAGCTTCCGCCGCGGTGAGCGCACGCTTCTCGCCGGTCGATTCGCCGGTACCCATCATCGCCTTGCCCATTTCGCGCATCACGGCGCGAACGTCAGCGAAGTCGAGGTTGATGAGGCCTTCCTTGACCATCAGGTCGGTGATGCAGGCGACGCCCGAATAGAGCACCTGGTCGGCCATCGCGAAGGCGTCGGCGAAGGTGGTCTTTTCGTTGGCGACCCGGAACAGGTTCTGGTTCGGGATGATCAGCAGCGTATCGACCACCTTCTGAAGCTCGGTAATACCGGCCTCGGCAGTGCGCATGCGGCGCTGGCCTTCGAAGTGGAACGGCTTGGTGACGACGCCGACGGTGAGGATGCCCATCTCGCGCGCGGTCGCGGCGATGACGGGGGCAGCGCCGGTGCCGGTGCCGCCACCCATGCCGGCGGTGACGAACACCATATTCGCGCCGGAGAGGTGATCCTTGATCTCGTCGATCACTTCCTGGGCGGCCGCGGCACCGACGTCCGGCTGCGAACCCGCGCCGAGACCCTGGGTGACCTGGGTGCCCATCTGCACGATGCGTTCGGCCTTCGACATGGTCAGGGCCTGCGCGTCGGTGTTGGCGACGACGAAATCGACGCCCTGCAAACCGGCGGTGATCATGTTGTTGACAGCATTGCCGCCCGCGCCGCCTACGCCGAACACGGTGATGCGTGGCCTCAGCTCGCGAACATCCGGGGGTGTGAGATTGATGGTCATGGTTGCCTCTCGATTATGCGCGCGCGTGGGGGCTTGGGCTGCACGCCAAAGCGGTTGATGGAATGGTCCGATCCGGTGTTGAGATCATCAGAAGCCCTCTCGAAGCCATCTGCCGACCTTTCCGAAATAGCCGTTGGTCCCTGTCATGAGCTGCCGCGTGTGCCGCGGTTCGACGTGTTCTAGGTGTGCGAATTGCGGATAGACCA
>JAZKDK010000065.1:0-5988 GCA_040387615.1 Pseudomonadota bacterium
TCACCATGGCAAGACGAGTCGTCGACGTCCTTGTCCCCGTGGCCCTGAACCAGACCTATTCTTATCGCGTTCCCGACGGCGTCGATCTGAATCCGGGAGACGTGGTCAGCGTTCCGCTCGGGCCACGCGACGTCACCGCCGTGGTCTGGGCCGAGAATCCGAACCCTGACCCCCGGCTGCATAACCGTCTGAAAGACACCGGCGGCAAGCTCGACGTGCCGCCGCTCAAGCCCGAGCTGCGCAGCTTCGTTGACTGGGTCGCCAACTACACGCTGTCGGCGCGCGGCATGGTGCTGCGGATGACGCTGCGCATGGGCGAGCATCTCGGGCCCGAGCGCGTGCGCATGGGCGTGCGGTTGGTCGGTACACCGCCCCAGCGCATGACCAGCGCGCGGCATCGCCTGATCGAGATCCTGTCCGACGGATTGCTGCACGCAAAGTCCGAAGCTGCGAAGGAAGCGGGCGTCAGCCCCGGCGTGATCGACGGCCTTGTCGACGAAGGCACCCTCGCCATCGAGCCGTTGCCACGCGATCTTGCGCCACCGTCACCCGATCCGTCGTTCTCGGAACCGGATTTTTCTCCCGACCAGCGTATCGCCGCCGACGCGATGAGAGACCTCGCCTCGAAGGATGAATTTCAGGTCGCCCTGCTCGATGGCGTCACCGGCTCCGGAAAAACCGAAGTCTACTTCGAGGCGGTGGCAGAGAATATTAAGCGCGGCCGTCAGACCATGATCCTGATGCCGGAGATCGCGCTGACCGGTCAGTTTCTGGATCGTTTCGCATTGCGATTCGGCGTGCGGCCGATCGAATGGCACTCGGAGCTGACGCCGCGTACCCGTGCGCGCAACTGGGCTGCGGTTGCAGCGGGCGATGCGCCGGTGGTGGTCGGCGCGCGCTCCGCGCTGTTTCTGCCCTATGCCAATCTCGGGCTTATCATCGTCGATGAGGAACACGATCAGGCCTACAAGCAGGATGAAGGCGCGCATTATCATGCGCGCGACATGGCGGTGGTGCGCGGATCGATCGCGAAAATTCCGGTCGTGCTGTGCTCGGCAACACCCTCGGTCGAATCTGAAGTCAATGCACGCAAGGGCCGTTATCGCCGTGTCGCCCTGCCGTCGCGGTTCGGCGGCCAGCACATGCCGCAGATCGAGGCAATCGATCTCAAGCGTGAAGGTCCCGCACGTGGCCGGTTCATTTCGCCGCGGTTGGCCGAAGAGATCAAGATCGCTATCGAGCGCAAGGAACAGGCGCTGCTGTTTCTGAATCGACGCGGCTATGCGCCGCTGACCTTGTGCCGCGCCTGCGGTCATCGGTTCGCTTGTACGATCTGCGATGCGTGGCTAGTCGATCATCGCTTTCGCCAGCGCCTTGTTTGCCATCACTGCGGCTTCTCGATGCCGCGTCCGCATCAATGCCCGCATTGCGGGGCGGAGGAATCGCTGGCGGCCATCGGTCCCGGTGTCGAACGATTGCAGGAAGAAGCCGCAAACCTGTTTCCCGACGCGCGGACCATGGTGTTGTCGAGCGATCTCATCACCGACATCGAGACCATGCGCTCGGAGCTCAACGAGATCGCCGAGGGGCGCGTCGACATCATCATTGGCACGCAGCTGGTGGCGAAGGGGCACAACTTCCCGCGTCTCAATCTGGTTGGCGTGGTGGATGCGGATCTGGGATTGGGCAACGGCGATCCGCGCGCCGCCGAGCGCACGTTTCAGTTGCTCAATCAAGTGATCGGCCGCGCCGGCCGCGAGCAGGGACGCGGCGTCGGCTATTTGCAAACCCATCAGCCGGAGCATCCGGTGATGAAGGCGCTGGTCGCATCGGATCGTGAAGCGTTTTACGCCAGCGAGATCGAGGCGCGCGAACGCGCGCTGTATCCGCCGTTCGGGCGGCTGGCGTCGTTGATTATTTCGGCGGGGGATCGTCCGACCGCGGAGGGCTTTGCGCGCAAGCTCGCCGCCGCCGCGCCGCTCGACGAACGGGTTCAGGTGCTCGGTCCCGCGGAAGCGCCGCTTGCCGTCATCAAGGGCCGCTACCGGTTTCGTATTCTTGTGAAGTCAGTCCGCAGCATCGACCTGTCGGACTATATGCGGGACTGGCTCGCGGCCGGCCCAAAAACCAAAGGCAATCTCAAGCTGGAGATCGACATCGATCCGCAGAGTTTTTTGTAGAATCCGTCATTGCGAGGAGCGAAGCGACGAAGCAATCCAGTCTTTGCTTTGTTGCTTCTGGATTGCTTCGCTTCGCTCGCAATGACGAAAGCTGCATATCCAGTGAACTCATGAAAAAGGCCGGTGCAATTGGCACCGGCCTTTTCAACGCAACTTACGCAACGCAACTCATACGCTTACTGACGCTTCAGAAGCCTAACGCATGACGTGGTCCGAAAACCGCTTCGCACTTTTCGGCGTCATGCGTGGTGCTTACTGAACTTCTGCAACCACGTGGCCGACGCCGCGGCTGGTGAGACCGACCGCGCGGGCGGCGCCCTTCGACAGATCGAGAACACGGCCCTTGATGAACGGGCCACGGTCATTGACGGTCACGACGACGCTGCGGCTGCCATGGGTGACCTTGAGGCGCGTACCGAACGGCAGGGTCCGGTGTGCGGCGGTCATGGCCTCCTGATTGAAGCGCTGGCCCGAGGCGGTCTTGCTGCCCGACTCGTTGCCGTAGAACGAGGCCTTTCCGGAAAAGCTGCGGCTTGAGCCGACTGAAGCATTCGCGTCGCGCCAGGATTTGCGCTGGCCGGCTTCGCTCGCAGTAGCGCCAAGCGCCAAAATTCCGACTGCAACCAACGCGATCGAGGTATTCCGATTCGCAGCGGGTCGCCCCGGCACGCGCTTGATAGCGGCGATCATATAGTTGTCCCTCACAATTGGTATATCCATCCAACAGCTGGCTAAATAGAGCCAGCCGGTTACGTAACGGGACGGTTCATCCAATAATGAGGCATAAGCGCGGCGATGGGTTTTGTTCCCTAAAGCCTCACCCATTTGCAGGAAATATAGAAATAGCCTGTTTTTCTTTGAAATAAGATGGAAAACTAAATCGTATGAGAATTTATACTAACTGATACTGTAGAGTTGGCGTAACTATTGCCAGCCGCAAGTAAACGCAAAATCGCCCAAATAGTTTCACGCATGCGCAATTCGCAATGCTGCATGCGTAAGATGGGCAGCTAATCGGTTGGTTTGCGGATTTCAGACCCGAATCAGCCGGGACGCCGCACGATCACGCCGTGCCAGCCAAGGCCGCGGTAGGTTTCGTAGCCGGGAGTGGCATGGAATGCGACGGTGGTCCCGTCCGGGCGGGTGTAGAAACCATGTGATTGATGGCCGGTCTCGATCTGGAAACGCTCGTCGAGGCTGCTCATCCCCTCCGATGACGCGATCACCCGGCGGTGCGCGTCCACCAGCAGGACGGCGGTGCGTTCCTTTTCTTCAGGCTCGATCCGGACACCGCGCACAATGGTTTCGGCCTGAGGCGCCCAGTCAAAATGAATTGCCAGAACGCCGAGAGGAGCGCCGTGGGCTTCGCCGCCGGCGCGCACCGACGCTGCATAGGTCGCGACCTGGGCGCCTTTCAGTCCCGGAGCCACGCTGATGTCACCCACCGCATAGTCGTCGCCCGATTGCAGGCGCACGGCTTGCACGAACCACGGCTCCTGCGAGACATCGAGACCCGCGATGGAATATCGATCGGGTCGGCCATTCGCGAGCACCTTGCCGTGCAGATCGCACAGCCAGAGATCGAGATAGACGGTGTACGCATTCAGGATAACGCCCAGCCGCTTCGAGGCGTAGGCGGCCGACTTTGGCGTTACACCGGCCGCGCAATCGACAACGGCGCTGTCGGTTGCCCACCAGCGCACGTCGCATGTTCGCTCATAAAGATTTCGATCGATGATCTCGATAGCATTCAGCGCGAGATCGACCATGCGCGTTCCCATGGCGGCATTGGCCATCGATTGAGTGTGCGTGCTCAACGAATCGATCTGTGCGGTCAGTTCTTTTTGCAACTGTTCGGAAATCAGTCCGACATTGGCCGCGATCTCGCGGACTTCGGCGGCGACGACGGAGAAGCCGCGGCCATGCGGGCCCGCGCGCGCGCTTTCGATCATTGCATTCAACGCAAGCATGCGAAGCGAACCGGTGACGCGTTGAATGCCGCCGATCTTGTCGGCCGCGCTGGTTCGCAGGTCGTTGGTCAATTCGATAAGTTCTGAAATGGAGACGGTATGTTCGCCGCCGGCATGCGAGCCGGCTGACACTGTTTTTTGAAGCGCCATTGCCCACCACGAATTGCTTCACGAGCGGAAGCTGTCCCGAGCGGCGCAATTGCCGGCTCGAATCGCTTTTGTGCGATGCGTCAATGATGACCGATCTTCATGTAAGTACAATCGCGTATTTTATAAATTATCCATTGATTTCAAATAGTTATCTTAAGCTTTTGCCGCTTTTCTGTGCTTTCGGACTCAAATTTGGGCAAGGTTCGCTGTTTTGCTGATGCGTAATGGTGCTGAGACGGCAGGGTGCCAGTTCGAAACTTTGGCAGCGGGATTTGCTCGGCGGTGCCTTGCAGTTGGTTCGCCGCGAAACTCTCCTGCTCACTCACGATTTTTCCCTCGCGTGCTGCTCAGATGAAAACGTCGCGCGTGCGACAAACCGGCGCCGCCAAAAATGCTTTCGTAATCGCCGTCATGTTGCACCTGCGCGCGCCCTATGTTAGCAAAACCGCGATTTTGGGCTGCTGGGCATGTCGCTCCGGCCAGAAATCGAAGTCCCGCTTGAATTCCAAGGACTTGGGTCGCTTGGTGTCGCACTGACACCAGACTGGCAGCGATGGTCTTATCCTTGGGCATTCGACAGCTAGAAGAGATATTTGTGGCAGCTGAAGATCCCTCCGTATCTGGCGTGTCCGGCCGTTATGCGACGGCCCTTTTCGAACTGGCGCGCGACCAGAAATCCGTCGATGCCGTCAAGGCGGACCTCGACAAGTTCACCGCCATGCTGGCCGACAGCCCTGACCTCCTGCGGTTGGTGCGAAGCCCGGTGTTCACCGCCGACGCCCAGACCAAGGCGCTCAATGCCGTGCTGACAAAGGCCGGCATCAGCGGCATCGCCGCGAATTTCCTCAAAGTTCTGACCGCCAATCGCCGGCTGTTCGCCGTGGCCGATGTCATCAGGGCGTTCCGCGCGCTGGTCGCCAAGTTCAAGGGCGAAGCCACCGCGGAAGTCACCGTCGCTGAGCCGCTCAGCGATACCAATCTCGACGCTCTCAAGGCCGCACTGAAATCAGTGTCGGGCAAGGACGTCGATCTCAACGTGAAGATCGATCCGTCGATCATCGGCGGGCTTGTCGTCAAGCTCGGCAGCCGCATGGTCGACAGTTCGCTTCGCACCAAACTCAATTCGATCAAGCACGCGATGAAAGAGGCAGGCTGATGGACATCCGCGCCGCGGAAATTTCCGCAATCCTCAAGGACCAGATCAAGAATTTCGGCCAGGAAGCCGAAGTCTCTGAAGTCGGTCAGGTTCTCTCGGTCGGCGACGGCATTGCCCGCGTCTATGGTCTGGACAACGTCCAGGCCGGCGAAATGGTCGAGTTCGAGAACGGCACGCGCGGCATGGCGCTCAACCTTGAAAGCGACAACGTCGGCATCGTTATTTTCGGCGCCGACCGCGAGATCAAGGAAGGCCAGACCGTCAAGCGCACCCGCGCCATCGTGGACACGCCGGTCGGCAAGGGACTTCTGGGTCGCGTCGTTGACGCGCTCGGCAATCCGATCGACGGCAAGGGCCCGATCCAGGCGACCGAACGCAAGCGCGTCGACGTCAAGGCGCCCGGCATCATTCCACGCAAGTCGGTGCATGAGCCGATGGCAACCGGTCTCAAGGCGATCGACGCCCTGATCCCCGTCGGCCGTGGCCAGCGCGAGCTGATCATCGGTGACCGTCAGACCGGCAAGACCGCGAT
>JAZKDK010000066.1:0-23510 GCA_040387615.1 Pseudomonadota bacterium
TGGGGAGGAAGCCAACGGCAGTGACCAGCGTTCCCGTGAGCATCGGAAACGCGGTGGATTCCCACGCGAACGAGGCCGCCTTCACGCGATCCCAGCCCTGCTCCATCTTCACCACCATCATCTCAACCGCGATGATGGCGTCGTCGACCAGAAGGCCGAGCGCAATGATCAGCGCGCCGAGGGTGATGCGGTGCAGGTCCATGCCCATCGCGTTCATCACGATAAAGACAATCGCCAGCACCAGCGGTACAGACAATGCCACCACGATGCCGGTGCGCCAGCCGAGCGCGAGGAAGCTCACGAACAGCACAATCGCCAGCGCCTCAACAAACGAATGCACGAACTCGCTAACCGCGTGTTCAACTACCTTCGGCTGATCGGCGATCTGCTCGATCTCGATGCCCTGCGGCACGGCGGCCATGAATTCGGCGGTCGCCTTCTTGATCGTCTCGCCTAGTTCCAGAATGTTGGCGCCCTTCGCCATCACCACGCCGACGCCGAGCGCGGGCTTGCCTTCCTGGCGTACCTGATAGCTCGGCGGGTCGACGAAACCGTGCGTGACCATGGCGATGTCGCCCAGACGAAACACGCGGCCATTGCCCTCGACCGGAGTTTCGGCCACGGCCTTGACGCTGTCATAGGCGCCGGTAACGCGCAGCGGCACGCGCTGCGACGACGTTTCAACGGTGCCCGCGGGAACCACCGCGTTCTGCTTGGCGAGCGAATCGAACAGCGCCTGCGTCGTGATGCCCAGCGTCGCGAGCTTGGCGTGCGAGAATTCGACGAACACGCGCTCGTCCTGCGTGCCGTACAGATTGACCTTGGTGACGTTCTCGACTTTCAGAAGCCGCTGCCGCAGGCCCTCGGCCACCTTCTTGAGTTGCGCGTAATCGGCGCCCTCGCCCGTCAGCATATAGAGAACTGAATCGACGTCACCGTATTCGTCGTTGATGTTCGGACCGATCAGGCTCGGCGGAAGATCGTTCTTGATATCGCCGAGTTTCTTGCGCAGTTGATAGAACAGTTGCGGCACATCCTTCGCCGGCGTGTTGTCCTTGAAGGTCAGCGTCATCGCCGTAAAGGACGGCTTGGTGTAGGTCTGCACCTTGTCGAAGTACGGCAGTTCCTGGAGCTTCTTCTCGATCGGATCGGCGACCTGCTCCTGCATTTCCTTGGCCGTCGCACCAGGCCACATCGCATTGATGATGACGACCTTGATGGTGAACGACGGATCTTCCGCGCGGCCCAGCCGCTCATACGAGAAGAAGCCCGCGATGCCGAGCATCACGATGAAGAACAGGATCAGGGTGGGATGCGCAACGGCCCACGCAGAAAGATTGAATCGCTTCATCGGACCCTCGTAAGGTTTTAGAACGACAGCGACGAGACGACACGGACCTTCTGGGCCGGATCGAGCTTCTGCACGCCGAGCACCACGACGCTGGCGCCTTCCTCGACGCCGCTGGTGATGATCACGTCCTTGGTCTCATAGGCTTTGACCGCGACCGGCTTCAGCGATACCGCGCCGGTCTTCGCGTCGGCGACATACAGCGCCGGTCCGTCGCCCTGGCTGAACAGCGCCGACAGCGGCAGCCGTGCCACCCGCTCGGTCGCGGGATCCGCCAGCGTCAGGGTCGCCGTCATGCCGAGCGACACCGCGTCGTCAGCGCCCGGAAGCGAGAATTTCGCCAGATAGGTGCGCGTCGCAGGATCGGCGGCAGGCGCGATCTCGCGCAGCTTGGCGGCATATTTCTTGTTGGGCTCCGACCAGAGCGTCACGCTGGCTTCGCCCGTCTTGGCAAAGACGACCATCGTCTCAGGGATCGCGACGACAGCTTCCTTTTCGGCGGAACGCGCCACGCGGACCGCGGTCTGTCCTGACGCCACGACCTGTCCCGGCTCGATCAGCGTCGCGGTGACGACGCCGCGCGTATCGGCGACAATATGGGCGTAGGACAGGCTGTTCTTGGTGAGTTCAACCGACCGCTCGGCGCGATTGAGACGCGCGCGCGCCTCGTCACCCGCTGCCTTGACCTGATCGAGTTGCGCTTCCGTGGACCAGCCCTTCGAACGCAACTCCTTGGCGCGGCCCTCGGCGGCGCTTGCCTGCGCCAGCACGCCGGTCGCGGCGCGGAATTCGGCTTCGGCCTGCTCGGCCTGCAATTTGAGATCGACCTCGTCGAGGGTCGCGAGCGGCTGGCCGACATCGACGATCTGCCCGACTTCGACCAGACGCTTGGCCACCTTGCCCGGGACGCGGAAACCCATGTCGGTTTCGATGCGGGGGCGGATGGTGCCGACGAAGCTGCGCTCCGGCGACTGGGACTGATAATGGACCGTGGCGACCAGGACCGGGCGGCCCTTTTCGCCCTCCTGAGCCTGCTCCTTGCTGCAAGCGCCGAGCGCCAAGGCAGGAACGATTAGCGCGAGAACAGCCAAGCCATTGCGTTGGCTGGTGAATTTCGAGATGCGAGGCATCGGAAGCTCCCTTGGGATACTTCCAGCACCTTCTTACAACGATTGACGATTGTCAATAATCGTCAGTAGTCAGAATGACGCACCGCAACCATTTGGCTCCAAAAGCGTTTTCGGAACCGCCACAGCGCCGCCATTTTTCTCCATCCTCGGATACCTACAACTTCAGGCCTTCTCCGCCGGATCGCGGTGAATCGGATCGACCCACAGCACCGTCTCCGGCTTTTCAACCGGCTCGATGTCGAGATTGATCGCGACCGCCTCGCCGTCGCTGCGCACCAGCACGCATTCCAGCACTTCGTCCGGACTGGCGTTGATCTCCTGATGCGGCACGTAAGGCGGCACGAAGATGAAATCGCCCGGCCCCGCCTCAGCAGTGAACTGGAGATTCTCGCCCCAACGCATCCGCGCCTTGCCGCGCACGACATAGATGATGCTTTCCAGATGTCCGTGATGGTGCGCGCCGGTCTTCGCATCGGGCCTGATTGTCACGGTGCCAGCCCACAGCTTCTGTGCGCCGACGCGCGCGAAGTTGATCGCGGCTTTGCGATCCATGCCGGCGGTGGACGGCACGTTCGGATCGAGCTGATTGCCGGGAATGACCCGCACGCCGTCATGCTTCCAGCGCTCATCGTCGTGCGCGTGGGAATGATCGTGCGGGTGATGATGATCGTGCGATCCGGACATGGTTTCCTCTGAGTCTTTGTGAGCGCTGATGCGCGACGTTGCCGGCACGTCACCAGATATGTCAGTCGTCGTCAACGTATGGGAGCGTCATGCCAAGGCGCGCACCGCGCATAACACATGCACTCAATATGACTTTGGCAATCCCAACACCTTCTCACCGATGAAGCTGAGAATGAGCTGCGGGCTGATCGGCGCGATGCGCGGGATCATCACTTCGCGCAAATAACGCTCGACGTGAAATTCCTTGGCGTAGCCGAAACCGCCGTGGGTCATCACCGCCTGCTGGCAGGCGTCAAAGCCCGCCTCGCCTGCGAGATATTTTGCCGCGTTGGCGGCCGGACCGCACGGCAATCCCTGATCGTATTGCCACGCCGCCGACATTGTCATCAGCCACGCCGCTTCGAGATCGACCCAGTTCTTCGCCAGCGGATGCTGGATCGCCTGGTTCTGTCCGATCGGCCGGTTGAACACGATGCGCTGCTTCGCGTAAGCGGCCGCGCGATCCAGTGCGAGCTTGCCGAGGCCGACCGCCTCCGCCGCGATCAGCACGCGTTCCGGATTCATGCCGTGAAGGATGTATTCGAACCCGCGCCCCTCTTCGCCGATGCGGTCCTCAACCGGAATCTCGAAATCCGTGATGAAGAGTTCGTTGGAGTCGATCGCCTTGCGGCCCATCTTCTCGATCTCGTGCACCGCGATCTGGTCGCGGTTGAAATCCGCGTAAAACAGACTGAGGCCATGGGTCGGGTTCTTGACCTCCTCCAGCGGCGTGGTGCGCGCGAGCAGCAAAATCTTGTGCGCGACCTGCGCGGTCGAGATCCAGACTTTCTGGCCGTTGACGATATACTTGTCGCCCTTGCGCACCGCGCGGGTTTTCAACTGCGTGGTGTTCAGCCCGGTGTTCGGCTCGGTCACCCCGAAGCACGCTTTCTCACGGCCCTCGACGATGCCGGGCAACATGCGCGCGCGCTGCGCGTCGTCGCCGAACACCACCACTGGATTGAGCCCGAACACATTCATGTGAATCGCGGAGGCACCCGACATGCCTGCACCCGACTCCGAAATCGCGCGCATCATGATCGCGGCTTCCATGATACCGAGACCCGCGCCGCCAAACTCCTCGGGAATGCAGATGCCGAGCCAGCCGGCCTGCGCCATTGCGTCGTAGAACTCGTGCGGAAAGCCGCCGGCGCGGTCTTTCTCCAGCCAGTAAGCGTCGTCGAAACCGGCGCAGATTTTCAGGATCGCATCGCGAATGGATTCCTGTTGCGGGTTCAGTGCGAAGTCCATTGTGATCGATCCTTTGGCTTGATAGGAGTTCTTACGGCCTTAAAGACCTGTCCCACAATTACAAAAAAGGCAGGCTAGTGTGGTGGTTCGCAAGTCCGCATCATTTCCGTAGCACGCTCTTTTTGCGGACTTGCGAACCAAAACCACACTAGAATTATAGGTTGCTAGTGTCCTTTTGAATCCGAAGTCGCTACAGAGGGCGCTGCAAAACGAAGCGAACTTCGGATTCAGGACACTAGCGTTGCGTATCGATATTTCCAAATTCTCCGCGACCATGTTCGGCATGGTCCTTGGCATCGGCGGCCTCGGAAGCGGCTGGCGAGCGGCCTCCCACGTCTGGGGCGCGCCTGCGCTGATCGGTGAAACCCTGGCGCTGACCGCCGCATCGATCTGGCTGGTATGGCTGGTCCTTTACATCCTGAAATGGCTTCAGGCTCCAGACGCGGCCGCGGACGAAGTCCGGCATCCCGTCCAGTCGTTCTTCGTCGTGATCATCCCCATGACGACGATGATCGTCGCATGGTCGATCGCGCCTTATCTGCCGCAAACAGCTTTTGTGCTGTTCGTCTGCGGCGTCGCGGGACAGCTCGCTTTCACGGTCTGGGGCGTCGGCGGACTGTGGGTCGGCGGCCGGACGACAGAGACGACGACGCCGGTGCTTTACATGCCGACCGTCGGCGGCAGCTTCGTCAGCGCCATCGCCTGCGGCCTGTTCGGTTATCCCGACGCGGGATTGCTGTTCTTCGGTGTCGGCTTCTTCTCCATCATCGTGATGGAGTCGGTCATTCTCAATCGGCTGATTGCGCATGGTCTGCCGGTTGCGTTGCGCGCCACGATGGGAATTCATCTCGCTCCGCCGGCAGTCGGTGCCGTTGCCTATCTCTCCGTGACGAACGGGGTGCCCGATCATCTCGCCTATATGCTGTTCGGCTACGCGCTGTTCCAGGCGCTGGTGATGTTGCGGCTGATCCCCTGGCTGCGCGAGCAGCCGTTCTCGCTCGCGGCCTGGGCCTACAGTTTCGGCGTCTCGGCATTGCCGCTCGCGGCGTTGCGCTTTGTTGAGCGGGGTGACACCGGCATCATCTCGAAACTGGCGCTGCCGATTTTCATCGCGTCCAATCTGATCATCGGATGGTTTGCACTGCGCAGTCTGCTGATCGGATGGCGTTACGTTCTCACATTGATCGCCCCGGCGGCGAAAGCGGAGAAGGAAGTTCACCCATGACATCGGATCACGACATCCTCACAGGTCTCAACCGCGACTACATCGACTCTGTTCAAAACAGCGATGTCAAACGCTTCGATGAAATCCTCGCACCGGATTTCTACTGCTCGAATCCCGACCGTTCGCTGGTCGACCGCGCCGGGTTTCTGACGCAGACCGCGAAACCGGTAACGATCAAGAATCTGAAAGCCGAGGACGTGTTGATCCGCATTATCGGCGATGTCGCGATCATCCACGCACGCACCAGCTACCTGATGCCGGATGGCAGCACAGGCGGCGGGCGTTACACCGACGTCTGGGCCAAGATCAACGGCCAGTGGCTGGCCGTCTCGGCGCACGTGACGCGATAGGAACTAGCGCGAGAATTTCGCTTCCATCGCGCGGCGGAAAGCGACTGCATCGTCCTTGGGATCGATCTCCACATCCGCCCACCGGACCACCGCGCCATGCGCAACATCATTCGTCAGCTTGACGCGATGCGCGAGGCCGATCGGCAGGGCGCCGGTCTTGAGACTTTCAGCCGCGGGCATTAGCTTGCCCCACACCGTGTAGCCGCCCTCGCCGTCGAGCATTTCGCCCGCGCGCAGGTTTTTCTTGGCGACAGCCGCGACATCACCTCGGAAATCCTGCGGCTGTCCGGTCGGCTCGTTGCGCAGCGCGGCTGAGAGCACCGAGATATTGAGTTCAAGGCCGATCAGATGATACGGCTTGTACATCGCCGCATAGCGTCCAGACGAATCCGTCTTCAATCCGTACTGCCGGAAGCAATCCGCCGCATAGTCGTTGGGCGCTTCCAGCACAACATAGACGCCCCAGCGCAGGTCGCGGAACACTGGGCGGCCATCGCGCTCCAGCGACGAGACGACTTCGACCACACCGGATTTCTCCAGCACGCCGCCCTTGTCCTGCGGGCGCATCACATGCGGCAGATCGTCGACGCCGCAAGGCGGAAACAGCAGGCCGGTCGACGGGACATCGAGACCGGTGGCGTTGGCGATGGCGGCCATTTCGATGGCGGACTTGGTGCCGTCCAGAAATGAGTTGAACATCTGCGGATTCATGCCGGCAGACTGCGCCTCGGCGGCGGTCAAACCATAGTGCCCCCACACCCCGGCGGGCGTCACGTCGTGATAGATCGGCAGATACTTGGTGCCTTTGCCCGCAGCAACGACCTTGAAGCCGGTGGCGCGCGCCCAGTCCACCATCTCGGCGGTGAGCGCAGGCTGATCGCCATAGGCGAGCGAATAGACCACACCTGCCTTGCGCGCCTCATCGGCCAATAGAGGCCCGGCCAACACGTCAGCTTCGACATTGACCATCACGATATGCTTGCCCGCAGCAATCGCCGCGCGCGCGTGACGGATGCCGACGGACGGATTGCCGGTAGCCTCGACGATCACCTCGACGTTGCCATCGGTCGCGGCTGCGCCATCCTTGGTGAACGTCGTGGCGGCAATCCGCGCATCATCCCAGCCGACCGTGCGGCAAGCGTCGCGCGCGCGCTCCGGATCGAGATCGACGATCACCGGCACCTCAAGCCCCGGGGTGTGCGGCACCTGAGAGAGAAACATCGAGCCGAATTTTCCGGCGCCGATCAGCGCCACGCGCACGGGCTTTCCCGCCGCGCGGCGCTTTTCGAGAAGGTGATGCAGATTCATTTGCAAGAAACTCTCAGGGAGGGATGGTCAGTCTATATCGTCATGACGGGCGACGTGAAGCAATCCAGAAAACACTGGATTGCTTCGTCGCTATGCTCCTCGCAATGACGGAAGCGCCTTCAGTTATTCCGCCGCCTGACGATGGCTGCGGGCGTAGCGGACCAAGGCATCGTCATCCACGGTCTGAATCGGCGTGAAGTCGCGGTGCGCGATGAACTCCGGCCGCGTCGGCGTGCGGATGTAATTCGAAACCGAATTCAGCGTAAGATAAACGATCTTGCGCGGATACGGCGTGATGTTGCCGGATGACCCGTGCACGAGATTGCCGTGGAACATCAGCATGCCGCCCGGCTTGCCCGTTGGCGCAACGATGCCGCCGTCCTTGACGAGGCGCGTTACGGTCTCTTCGTCGAGCGTCCACAGCGGATACGACGTGGTCGCCAGATCGTGCGACGCCTTGAGGTCGCCGGCGTTCTGGCTTTTCGGCACCAGCATGAGCGGGCCGTTGATCGGCATCACCTCGTCGAGAAAGACCGCGATGTTCATCGCAAGCGGCTGTGGCATGCCGTCGTCGCGCTTCCAGGTGCCGTAGTCCTGATGCCATTGCCAGACGTCGCCGGTGAAGGCGGACTTCGCATTGATCTTGTACTGATGCATGTAGACCTTTTCGCCGAAGATCTGTTCGACCGGATCGATCATGCGCGGATGCGCGCCGAGCAGGCGAAACGCCTCATTATAAAGGTGCGCGGCAAAGGCGGTGCGCGGCGCGCCGCTCTTCTCGCGCCAGACCTCGGGGCGCTGCTCGTCATAGATCGAAACCGCTTCGCGCCGCAGGACATCGATTTCCTCGGCGTTGAAAAGCTCAGGCAGAAACAGCCAGCCTTCGGTGCGGAATTGCTCGAGCTGCTCAGGGGTCAATCGCATGATGGTCCTCCTAGGTTTGCTTCCCGGTTGTTTATTTTCAGGAGCGCTTTTGCGCCCTCAAGCCAGTTCGGCGGCCAACGTCTTATGGTACGCCAATATTGCATTCTGAATTCAGTATTCTAAACTCAGGATGCGGCTTGCGCCCACCCCTGTCAAGCAGCAACCATGCTGCCGCGCAGCGACGATTCCCTTGGAGGAGAAGTGCTCGAGTCTCTGGCCCCGCCGAAAAGTCTGGTCGATCAGGTCTATGAGGTGATCCTCGATGCCCTGTGCGACGGCACCTTCAAGCCTGGCGAGCGCCTCACTCAGGAAAGCATTGCCGCGCGCCTGAATGTGTCGCGGCAACCGGTGACCCACGCGCTGGCGGTGTTGAAGGCGCAGGGGTTTCTCGCGCAGGGACGTCAGGGACTGACCGTCACCGCGGTCGATCCTGATTTCTTCGAGGCAATCTATCAGATCCGCTCAGCGGTCGAACCGCTCGCGGTGAAGCTGGCAACACCGCGCCTCACCAAAGAGTCCATCGCGCGCGGGCGCGCCTTGATCGACCACGGCCGCAAACTGGTCGCGGCAGGCGACAGCCGCGCCAGCCTTCAGGCCGACATGGACTTTCACTCATTCATCTACGATCTCTCCGGCAATCCCCTGATCGCCGAGACGATGCGGCTGCACTGGCGGCACCTGCGCCGCGCGATGGGCGAAGTGCTGCGCCATCCCGGCATGTCGATCAGCGTCTGGAAAGAACACGGACGCATTCTCGAAGAAATGATCCGAGGCGACAGCGATGCCGCCGCCGAACTGATGCGCCGCCATCTGGTCGAGGCCTACGAGCGCGTCGGAAAGACCGGCGCGAAGCCTGCTTAAGACGATGATACGCTTGCGCGCTTCAGCATCTGCGCCTTCAGGAAATCGATGAACACGCGAATCCTGGGGATGTTCTGACGGCCCGGCAAAACAAGTGCGGTGATCGGCGATGCATCGTCGTCGTGACATGCAGACAACAGAGGCACCAACCGTCCATCGGCGAGCGCTGACTCACCCAGAAAATCGCCGAGACGGACGATCCCGGTTCCGGCAATTGCAAGATCGAGCAATAGATCCGCGCTGTCGCAGCATACCAATCCCTTCACAGGCGTCAGCACACGCCGTCCCTTCTCGAACATCGGCCAGTTGGCCTGCCGCGCAAACCCGGACAACAGAAGACAGTTGTGCTGCTTTAAGTCGGACGGTGATTGCGGCGTTCCGTGTTGCGCGAGATAGGCCGGGCTGGCCGCGATAATGCGGCGAACCTCGCCGAGTGGGTGAGCAATCAACGAGCTGTCGCCCAGCATCCCGACGCGGATCGTCACATCAATCTGGTCGGCGACGGGATCGATGCGGCGATCGGAGACCGACAGATCAATCGCGACATCGGGATACTGCTTCTGGAATTCCGGTAGCAGCCGTACCAGCCGATGCTTGCCGAATGCCGTGCCAGTATTGATGCGAATGAGCCCACGCGGGCGTCCGCGCCCGGCCGTCACCTCGGCCTCCGCGGCATCGATCTCGGTCAAGATGTTGCGCGCACGCAGCAGATACGTCTCGCCTTCCTGCGTGAGGACGAGCCTGCGCGTGGTGCGATGAAGCAACTTCACGCCGAGCCGGTCTTCGAGACGTGAAATGGTTCTCGATACACCCGATGCCGTCAGCCCGACTTCATCCGCCACCGCAGCGAATGTCCCGAGATCGGCGACGCGAACAAAGGTGGCGATGTCCCCGGCTGAATGCATCGGCCTCATTCCTGAATTTTAGGTCGCAATGATATGCCACTTAGCACATTTTTCCGCATTTCTGGATGGAATACCGTTCTCCCCAACGCCCTATCGATGGGGGCAACCCGGAGACAGATCATGCCCCTCGCCCGCATTTCAGTGCCCGCCCATCTCGCGCAGGAACGGGTGATCGCGCTTGCAGACGCCGTGCACGTGGCCCTGGTCGCCACATGCGGTGTGCCACCGAAAGATCGCTTCCAGTTGATTTCACGTTTTGCCGAAGGCGCGATGATCATCGATCCGACATTTCCCGACGTGGAACGCACAGCGGATGCGTCCATCGTCGAGATCACTTTCCTCGCCGGGCGTAACGATGAAAAAAAGCGGCTGCTGTATCGCTCGATCACTGACAAGGCCGTCGCCGCCGGCTTCAAGGCCGACGACATCATGGTCGCGCTGACGGAGAACTTCTCGATCGACTGGTCGCTGGGACGCGGCATCGCCTACGGCGGTCATTCGGCAGAATAGTTGCATCGATGAAGGCGCCGTTCACTCACGAAAGCGAACGCTCCAGCATCGGAAAGACCGGCGAAGCAGTAACTAGCTGGGATAGTTTTCCGCGCAGGCATCCTCGTCGCCGAACAGCAGCGGCAAGGTCAGCAACCGGCGGAAGTAGCCTCCCACCGGCGTTTCGTCGGCCATGCCGATGCCGCCGTGGAGTTGCACGCTGTCCTGCGACACCTTGAGCGCGGCACGCGCCACGGTGAAGTGCGTCGTCAACACGGCCTGCCTGCGGGCGGACACATCATCATCCTCGATCAGACCGGCGGCGCATTCGACCACCGATCGCGCTTCGGTCAGCGCCATGTCCATATCGACCAGCCGGTGTCGCAACACCTGAAACGCCGAGAGCGGCTCACCGAACTGATGCCGGACCTTGAGATAGTCTCGCGTCAGATCGACCAGCATCGACATCGCACCGAGCGCCTCGGCGCAATGCATGGTGACGAGCACGTCCCTGCCCCATGCGATCAGGCGCTCGGCCTCTGCTCCGCGCGCAAGTTCCGAGTCCTGCTGAAGCGTGATGCCGTCGAGGCGGAGCGTCGCATAAGGCGCGCCATCAATTCCGATCACGGACTGCTCGACCGAGACATCGGACTTTCGCACCAGAACAAGCGCAGCTTCGCCATCGTTGCCCGTCGCAACCAGAATGATGAAATCTGCTTCGGCCCCGAATGGCACAAGACGGACAACACCGCTCAACTTGCCGTCAGTCAACGTGACAGCGCCGCGCTCACTTTGCGCGATTCCCGGAATGTCCATGGCCACGGTGACGGAGCCCGCGCCGAGGCGTTCGCGAAGCTGGGCAAATCGATCAGCTGCCGGAACGCGACTGAGCAGCGAGGTCGCCGCAGTAGCCGATGAAATGAACGGCGACACCGCGCCACTGCGGCCTAGCCGCTCGGCCAGCAACGCCAAAGCCCGCGAATCCTGCAAGCCGCCATCGCTTTCGGGCAATGCCGCCGAGAGAATTCCCGCTTCTGCAAGCTGCTGCCACAGCGGCCGCCAGCCGTCCTTGATCAGCGCGGGCTCGCTCAGCAAATGATCGAGGGCGTCAACAAGGAGCCCGTGCTCTTGCTTGGGAACGAAAATGACATTGGCGGCGTCGGACATCATCTCACCCCAGCAGGCTCTTCGCCGCGATGTTGCGCTGAATCTCGTTTGAGCCTGCGTAGATCGTGGTCTTGCGATAATTGCAGTAGGTCGGCGCGACGTTGGCCAGTTCAGAATCAAGGGCCAGCGGCGTGTTGCTGAGATCGGCGGCGCGCACCGGCAATGCGCTTCGGCCGAGCAGGCGCACCTGAAGCTCAAGCACATCCTGCTGCAGGTGGGAGCTCAGAATTTTCAGATAAGGCGCGGGCAACCCGACCGCGTCGCCGCGCTCCTCGGCACGAAGAAAGCGCAAGTTGGTCAGATCCGCCGCCGCGATCCGCATCTCCAGCGCGGCGACCCGAGCGGCAAACAGTGGATTGTCGAGCCGGGATTTTCCGTTCGCCTGCGCCAGCCGCTTCAGCCGCGCCACCTCGCGCTTGCAGAAACCCATGCCGCCGAAGTTCAGCCGCTCTTTCTCGAGCAGATATTTCGCGCAGGTCCAGCCCTGCCCTTCCTCGCCGATCCGGTTGGCGACGGGAACGCGGACGTTGTCGAACCAGACTTCGTTGACCTCGTGTGCGCCGTCGAACGTGATGATCGGCCGCACGGTGATGCCGGGCGTCTTCATGTCGATCAACAGAAACGAGATGCCGTCCTGCTTGCGCCCGTCGGATGCGGTCCGCACCAGACAGAAGATCCAGTCGGCGTCGTGGGCTTCGGTGGTCCAGATTTTCTGACCCGTGACGAGATAGTCGTCGCCGTCACGCACGGCCCGGGTCTTCAGCGATGCAAGATCGGATCCAGAACCCGGCTCCGAATAGCCCTGACACCAGTAGTCCTCAAGCGAGGCGATCCGCGGCAGGAAGCGTTGCTTCTGCGCGTCGCTGCCGAACTTCATGATCACAGGCGCGACCATCTTGAGGCCGAACGGAACGACCTCAGGCGCGCCGGCCTGCCAGGCCTCGTCCTCGAAAATATAGCGCTGGATCGGCGAGAAACCGGGGCCGCCATGTTCGGCAGGCCAGGTGTAGCCGCCCCAGCCGCGCGCATGAAGCAACCGGCTCCATGTCACTTTGTCATCGCGTGTCGGGCGCTCGCCGCTCAGCATCCGCTCGCGCAGATCGGCCGGCAGCTTGTCGTCGAGAAACTGCCGGACCGTAAGCCGGAACGCATCTTCTTCGACCGTGAACAGACGAGCCATGATACCTCAGGTCCCTGAGAAATTCGGCGGGCGCTTTTCGAGGAAGCTCGCGACACCTTCCCGGAAATCGTCGCTGCGGGCTGCAAGCTCCATCTCGCGGTTGGCACAAATCGTCGCCTCGGCAAGGCTCTGGAATGGCACTTCGTAAAGCTGGCGCTTGATGACGCCCACCGCGCGCGGCGAGGCGAAATCGACCATATCCTTGACGTACTCCATGGTCTTGGCGCGCAGTTCCGCCGCAGGATAGAGCCGGTTCACGAGGCCGATCTGCAATGCTTCCGCGCTCGAGACCCTCCGCGCGGACATCAAAAGATCAAGCGCATTGGAATGACCGACGATGCGCGGCAGCATCCAGCTCATGCCGTGTTCGGCGATCAGCCCGCGGCGGGAAAACGACGTCGTGAACACGGTGTTGTCGGCGGCAAAACGAAGATCGCAATACAGCGCATGAACAAGACCGATGCCGGCGGCGGCGCCGTTCAGCATTCCGATCACAGGCTTGGAGATCGCCGGATAGAACGAATAGCGCGTCTGCCAATCGGGCCGCCGGTTCATGTCGAACGGCTTCATCCACTGATCGCTCTTGATGTCGTTGGGATCGAGCGTCTTCAGCTCGTCCATGTCGGCGCCGGCGCAGAATGCGCGGCCAGCCCCGGTCAGGACGATGGCGCGCACGCCGTCATCGCTGGCTGCCGCCTCCATGGCGATGCGCACCTCGCGCTCCATGGTCGGCGTCCACGCGTTCATGCGATCCGGCCGGTTCAGCGTAATGGTCGCAATGCGCGATTCAACGTCGTACAGGATGTGCTGATAGGTCATGCTAAAGCCTCGCTCAGGATTGCGGTGGACGCTTCCGCCAGTTCGGTTGCTTCGAAAGATAAGTGACGGTCTCGGCGCGCTCTTTCAGCCAGCCGGTCCAGCGGGCGAAGACCTTCGCCATTCGCGCCGGCTCCACGCCGAGCTGCTGCATCGCCACGCCGCCATTGACGGATTCGCGATACTCCGCGATCAGGCCATCGCGAATAATGAAACGGCTCATGCCGTCGATCACGACGAAATTGCCCTTGAACTGCGGCACCAGCGACGTGAAGCTCGACAACGACCACGCATAGCCCATGCGGCCGTCGAACACCGGATCGAACATCTCCCAGCGATAGTCGTCGTCGGCGTCGCGGCGGAACAGGTTCTGCAGCATGTGCGCGATGTCCTGGCGTCCATGATGCGCGCCGTAGATGTAATCGTAATAGATCGCATCCTCGGTGAAACAGCGCGCGAAGCGCTCGCCGTCGGCAGCCTCCGCGGCCAGCGTCATTTCCTCGAGCAGCGAGGTGAATTCCTGCTTATCCATAAACCCGTCCTTATTGTGGGTCGCGGCCGAGGTCGCGAAGCCTGCGGCGATCGATTTTCCCGGTCGCGTTGCGCGGCAGAGCTGCCAGGAAGCGGACTTCGCGCGGCACCTTGTAACGCGCGAGCTGATCGCTGCAGCGCTGAAGTAGCGTCGCCTCAGGCACCGAGGCGCCGGCGTCCAGAACCACATAGGCGACAATACGCTCGCCGAGCCGGTCATCGGGAACACCGATCGCAGCGACTTCGTAAACGCCCTCAACCGCGTGCGCGACTTCCTCGATCTCGCGCGGATAGATGTTGTAGCCGCCGGAGATGATCATCTCTTTCTTGCGGTCGACCACGAACAGGAAACCGTCCGCGTCGACGCAGCCGATGTCACCGGAATGCAACCAGCCGTCTCGGAAGGTCTGCGCAGTCAGCTCGGGCTGACGGAAATACCCGCGCGCGACACCGGGGCCTGCGACAAGAATTTCGCCGCGCTCGCCGCGAGGAACGTCCCGGCCCTCGTCGTCGACAATCCGCAATTGAACGCCGAGATAAGGCTGTCCGGCCGAACCGGATTTGCGCGGCGCTCCCCACAGGCGGCAGCCGGTGACAGAAGGGCTCGCTTCCGTCATGCCGTAGCCTTCCGAGATCGCAACGCCGAACTTGGCTTCGAACTTGCGATGCACGTCTTCGGGCAACGCCTGTCCGCCGGCGACACAGGCCCGCCACGACGACAGATCGCAACCGGAGGGAATCTCCTCGCGCAGCAGCGTCCAGTACATGGTCGGGACGCCCATGAAGACAGTAATCCGCTGCGAATGAATCATCGCAAGGACCGCAGCGGCATCGAAACGCTCAACCAGCGTGATCGACGCACCCGCAAACAGAAACGCCGTGTAGAGACAGGTGTGACCGAACACATGGCTCAGCGGCAGGCCGGTCAGTCCCCGATCCTCCGGCGTCAGCCGCAGCAGATCGAAGGCGAAGGCCTGTGCGTTCCAGAAGATATTGGCGTGCGACAGCTCAATGCCCTTCGGAAGCCCGGTCGATCCCGATGAATAAAGGATGAGCGCGACATCGTCGGAGCCAGCGCGTGGCAACGGCTGCGGGTCAGCCTCGTCGGACGTGAACGGCTGCGCGTCGATATCGATCACAGAACTGATGCCGCCGATGCTCTGGCGCAACTGCGCCGCCATCGCCGCGCGCGCGAACACCACGCGCGGCTCGCAATCGGCGACGATCGCGGCCAGTTCAGCCGCCGCCAGCAACGGATTGATCGGCACCGGGATCGCGCCTGCCTGAAGCGTGCCTTGATAGAGCACGACCCATTCGACGCAGTTCGGCAGCACGAACATCACGCGGTCATTGGCGGCAACACCTAGGTCGCGCAGCTTTACCGCGCAACCGGCCGCACGGCGGTCGAGCGTGCGATAGCTCAGCGCCTGCTCGTTCACCCGCAGCGCCGGCGCATCGGGCTGCGAGATGGCGTGGTGCCGAACGAAGCTGCCGATATGCACGCTCACGGAGTCTTCTTCCCCTTGCCCGTGATCGACCTGACACCATCAACCACCGCCGGCACCAAACCGCGCGGCAGGAAGATCACCACCAGGATCAGCAACAGACCATAGGCGATCAGGCGATAGATTTCAGCCACGCGTAGCGCCTCGGGGAGGATCACCGTCAATGCGCCGCCGATCAGCGGGCCGGTCAGCGTACCGCTGCCGCCCAGAATGACCGCAAGGATGGCGTTCAGCGATGCGTCCGCCGAAAACGGCGTCGGATTGATGAAGCCCATGTAGTGCGCATAGATCGCGCCGCCGAAGCCGGCCAGCGACGCGCTGAAGATGAACGCGAACAGCTTGTACTTCCAGCAGGCGATGCCCGCAGCCTCGGCAAAAGTCTCGTTCTGACGGATCGCCAACAACACCCGGCCGACCCGCGATCGCACCACAGCCGCCACGATCCACATCACGAGAACCAGCGCCGCCAGCGCGAGATAATAGTAAGCGCGGCGTTTCTCGAACGCGATTTCCATGAAGCCGAGATTGATCGCCTCCGGCGACGGAATGCTCGGCAGGCCGGGCTCGCCCTTTGTCAGCGAGGTCCAGTTTACCAGCACCGTGAACACCACCATGTTCATCGCCAGCGTCACGATCGCGAAGTAGTGGCCCTTGACGCGAAGCGACGGATAACCGGCGACGAGGGCCGCGGCCGCGGTTATGAGCGGCGCCACCAGCATCGAGAGCCACACCGGAAAACCGGCGCGCATGCTCAGCAACGCCGAGGCATAGGCGCCAATGCCCATGAACGCACCCTGCGCGATCGAGACGTATCCGGTATAGCCCTGAATGACGTTAGCGCCCTGCGCGACGATCATGAAAATCATCGCAAGAATCGCGAGGTGGATGAAATAATTCACCGTCACGAACAGCGGAAAGACGATTGCGGCAGCAATGACCGCAACAATGGCAAATCGCGTCCACATCAGCGGCTGCTCCTGCGCATCAGGCCTTCAGGTCGCACCAGCAGAACGAGGATCATCAGCAGGAACGAGATCACGTCTTTATAGGCCGACGACACGAACGCCGCCGCGAATGCTTCGGACACACCGAGCACCATGCCACCGACAATTGCGCCGGGGATCGAGCCGAGGCCGCCGAGGATCAGCACCGCGAAGCCCTTGATGACGAGGCCGCTGCTGACGCCCGGCGCGACCGCAAACAGCGCGCCGACCAGCACGCCGGCCGCGACGCCCAGCGCCGAGCTCAGCGCGAACACGAACATCGACACGGAATTGACGTTGATGCCCATCAGCACCGCTGCGGCGCGATTCTGCGCGACCGCGCGCACCGCCATGCCGATCCACGTACGCTGGATCAGGAGCGTCATGCCGATGACCAGGATTGCGGCGATCACCAGCACATAGATGCGCAGCTCCGGCATGGTCACGCCGCCGATACTAATGACATTGACGAACGGCGTCGGAATGATGACCTGATCGATACCGAACGCGAGCAGGTTCAGCTTTTCGATAATCAGGGTCAGTCCGAGCGCGATAATGAACGAGTTGATCGGTGGCGCGTTTCGCACCGGATAGTATGCAACGCGCTCAAGCACGATGCCGAGCAGAGCGCCGGCGGCCATCGCCAGAATGAAGGACGGCAGCAGGCCGATCCCCAGTGCGGAGATCAGGAAAAAGGTCAGGTATCCGCCGAACATGGCGACGCTGCCATGCGCGAAGTGCGCGATGCCGAGAATACCGAAGATCGTCGTCAGGCCGAGTGCGATCAGCGTGTAGATGCTACCGACGACGAGGCCGTTGAAGATCTGCTGGATGAAATCGATGAGCATGAGATGGTCCGATGATCAGCCCGCGGAAAATTCCGCGGGCTGAATTAGGTCTGCGATCAATCCTTGATCGTCTTCAGGAAGTTCGAATAGGCGGCGGCATCCGACGGGAGCTCCTTGACGAAGGCCCAGTTGCCGTTCTTCCACTGGAACGCGCCGTTGGCGATGTAGGCCTGGCCCTTGTCGTCGAACATCCGGCCGTTGATCGGCAGGTACTTCAATAACGCTTCCTTCGGGACCGGCAGCGCGCGGATCGTGTCCTGAATCTTCTTCAGGTCGGTCGTGGTCTGCGCCGCCTGCAGCGCGTCGCGCAGCACGTAGACCTGGTCATAGGCATAGGCCAGGTTCGGCGTCGGGTTCTCGTTGTACTTCTTCTTGTAGCGTTCGGCGAAGGCCACCGCCTTCGGACCGAGCACGTCGGCGTTGAACTCGATCGCCAGAAGATCCCATGCGCCGTTCATCTGCTCGGGAGTGGCAACCTTGGTGAACTGCTCGGCGCTGCCGCCGGAGAAGCCGTAACGCTGAACCTTAATGCCGAGTTCGGAAGCCTGACGGTGGCTGAAGGCAACCTGCTCGACATAGCCCGAAACGAACAGCGCATCCGGATTGAGGCCGCGCAGCTTGGTCAGCTGGGCGGTCATGTCACGATCCTGGCCGCCGAAGGTTTCGATCGCAACGACCTTGCCGCCTGTTTCCTCGAACGCCTTGACCAGCGCATCGCGGTACTGGGTGAACAGCGCCACGTCGCGCACGGCGAGAATGCCGAGCGTCTTCACACCCTGCTGGGCGATGAACTTGCCGGCGGCTGCGCCGGTGTAGTCACCGGGCGGACGGGTGCGGAACACGTTCTTGTTGCCGATCGATGTGATCGAGCGCGCACCTGCGGTGCCGACCAGCACGATGACGTCTTCACGGCCGATGAACGAAGCCATCGCGCCGCCCGAGGCCGAGCAGCAATAGCCGAGGATGAACTTGACGTCGTCGCGATCGATCAGCTTGCGCGCGACGTTGGTGGCTTCGGTCGAGTCCGCCTTGTCGTCGTACTCGATGGTCTTGATCTTGTAGTTGTCCGCGCCGACCTTGATGCCACCGGCACCGTTGATCTCCTCGATCGCAAGATCGATCGCCTTCTTCTGCGGCACGCCATAGACGGCGCCGCCGCCGGTCAGCGCATCGCTGTAACCGATCGTCAGGGTCTTTTCGGCTGCGAATGCGCCGGGCGCTCCGATCAGCGCTGCGGACAGCACCGCTCCCAACAATTTCTTCATCAGTATTTCCTCCTGTGAGTTTTCTTGCTTCAAAAACCGAGATAGGCGTTCTGGACGTTCTTGTTGCCCGCGAGTTCAGCTGACGACCCCTCAAGCACGATCAGCCCCGCCTCGATCACGTAGCCGCGGTCGGCGACGCGAAGCGCCATCGAAACCGACTGCTCCACCAGCAAAATGGTGACGCCGCGCGCCTTGATCGCCAGCAGCGTCTGCTCGATTTCATCAACCACGCGCGGCGCGATGCCGAGCGAGGGTTCATCGAAAATGCAGAGTTTCGGGCGCGCCATCAGCGCGCGCGCGATCGCCACCATTTCCTGCTCGCCGCCCGACAGCGTGCCGGCATATTGCCCGGCGCGCTCGCGCAGACGCGGAAACAGCGTCATCATTTCATCGAGGTCATCCTTGATCGCGTGGCGCCGGCGCGTGTAGGCGCCAAGCTGCAGATTTTCCATCACGGTCATTTCCGGAAAGACCTGACGGCCTTCCGGGCACATCGAGATGCCGAGACCTGCGATGGTGTGACCGGGCAGGCCAGCCGTGGAGCGGCCATCGAACATGATCGAACCGCCGAGCGGAGACATCAGCCCGCAGACGGTCTTGAGAATGGTGGATTTGCCGGCGCCGTTTGGGCCGATCAGCGCGACGCATTCGCCCTGACGTACATCGAACGAAACGCCATGCACGACCTCGACCTGGCCGTAACCGATACGCAAGTCCGAGACTTCAAGCATGATCGCGATGCCCAAGATAGGCGTCGATGACCGCCTGATTGTTACGGATTTCAGCCGGAGTACCCTCGGCAATCTTCTGGCCGAAGTTGAGCACGACAATGCGGTCGCAGACCTCCATGATCAGCCCCATGTGATGTTCGATCACCAGCACGCTGATGCCGTGCGACGGCATGGCGCGGATGATGGCCGCAAGGGCGCGGCGCTCGCTGGCGACCATGCCTGCGGCCGGCTCATCCAGCAGAATGACTTTGGGCTTTGACGCCAGCGCCACGCCGATCATCAGCAGGCGCTGCTCGGCGGCGGATAGCGTCGAAGCGATCTGGTCCCGGCGCGCCGCAAGGCCGACCAGTGCGAGCGAGTGCTCAGCGTGCGTAACCAGTTCGAGATTTTCACGCTTGGCCGAAGCGGTGCGCAAGACGGACTTCGCCGGACCTTGCTTGAACAGCGTGTGACACCCGAGCATGACGTTTTCGAGCGCGGTATCTTCCGGGAAAATCTGCGTGCTCTGGAAGGTGCGCGACAGACCTTTGACGACGACCGCATCAATCGGCTTGCCGGTCAGCAACTCATCGTTGAGCCAGACTTCGCCGGCGCTGACGGGAATGTTGCCGGAGAGAAGATTGACGCAGGTCGACTTGCCGGAGCCGTTCGGGCCGATCAGCCCGACGATCTGTCCGCTATCCATCGCAAACGACACATCACGCAACGCCTGCACGCCGCCGAAGCGCTTCGAGAGACCCACTGCCCGCAACAACTGACGGGAGCTGTTTACCCCTGCCGGGCTCGTTTCATCTCGTACCTGGTCCGCCACAACGTCCTGCCATACCCGGCGTGCTCTTCATCGGCCGCCTCAACTGCGGGTACGACTAATCGACTGCAGAGTCGAAAGTCAACAGGGTGGGTCAGGTGGACAGAGTTTTCCGCACTGGCATTGTTTCCATCAACGGCAATCGCGGCAGTAATTGACTACCTTCAATCGTAACGCCAGGTGCGGCAAGGCCCCGGCAGACAAAGCCGGCGACTCCTTCGCCGACGTCCGCCTCGCTCCACGAACCACCGGGCCGGTACCATTTGGTGACCCAGTTGACGGCGCCGAGCACATTGAAGACCACGAAACGCGGCTCTCCCGGAAGGATCGTGCCGTCCTGCTGCCCCTCCAGCACCATCGAGATCAGAGCGCCCTCGAAGCGGTCGCGCTCGTGCACGACGGTCGAAAGCTGGACCGGGGAAAGCGACTTTTCCTCAAGAATAATAACGCTATAGCTTTGCTCGCCGATCATCGAGCGGACATAGGCCGACGTCGTCCGCCGCAGCCGCTCGATGCCGGTGATGCCCTCGTCCCGGCATACCGTCGACAGCGCCTGCTCGGCCGCGGCCATGTGGCACTGGTACAGAAGATCCCGCTTGGTTTTGACGTAGTGATAGAGGGTCGGCTTGCTGATCCCGAGACCTTCGGCGATCTCGTCCAGCGAGGTCCCATGGTAGCCGTTGCGGCGAAACGCCTTCGCCGCTTCGCGGTAAAGCGCATCCTTCCGAAGATTTTTGAGCTCCGTTGCGCTGGCAACGGCGTTATTCCAGCGAGCCACGACGGCCTCCTTTGGCAGAACGTATGGCTACCCGACTCTGGAGTCGATTGTCCATTACCAATGGTATCAAGCCCTCCTCGTCCCGGACCATCTCCACCATTTTCCAACCTGCCACGGGTAACCATCTGGCCGCGTCGACGGGTGCAGGAACTAGCGCGCCATCTGATTGCTGCTAGATTGTCCACTTTCAGACCCCTTCGAGGGCGCAATGAATTTAAGTAGTCTTTTGTCCGCCACCAAAGGCGGCGGCCGTTATTGGCAGTCGATTTGCCTCGACCTCAACATCAGCGTGAAGGCCGAGAGTCGGGACGCCGCAATTGCCCTGCTCGAAACGGCAGTGACCGAGCACGTTCAAAGAGCCCTTACGCAGGGTTTGATGCTGAACGAACCAGCACCATGGTCGACCGTTCTCAGATGGACTTGGCCGTGTGTCGTATTTGCTCGGATCAGCGGCCACCTGAGATCAAAGGTGGCTCATGACAGCAACGGCAGGCCGTGACTTTCCCGTCGTGATGACACAGTTCCGCGGTGGGGCACACCATTCATAAGATTGCAGATATTCAGGTATTGCGGGCGTTCGCCGTATTGATCGTCGTGATCAATCACATGACCTATGGCGGGCACAGTCGCATTTTCCCGAAGCTACTTCAGCACGGCAGCACAGGCGTTGACCTGTTCTTCGTCATCTCCGGCTTCGTCATCACGCGAAGCGCGCTGCCAATGATTAAGAGCCTTCCCCTGTGGTCGTTCATCTATGAATTCATGGTCAAGCGAGCGTTCAAGATTGTACCCGCCGCACTGGCGTGGGTCGCCATTCTTTGCTTGTCATTCGGCATCGTTGCCGCAGTCGGAGACTTCCGCTTCCCATCAAACATCAAGAAGGAAGTCATCTGGATTCTAACCCTGATTTACAACTATGCAGCGCCAAGCAGCCCAAGTTTAGCGTTGGGGCATTACTGGACGTTGATGGTCGAAGAGCATTTCTATCTCGCCTTCGCTCTTGTTTTTCCATTCCTGATCAAGAGGCGACTCCTTGTACCCGTCGCAATCGTCGCAATCGCTGCTGTTTGGATCTGGCTTCGACCTTACGCCTACAGCGCGCAATACACTCACGCCAGATTTGACGGGCTGCTGATCGGAGTCCTTATCGCCTATTTGCTTCCGGCTGGAATCCCGCTCCCTCGCCCTGCCGCGATCGTCGCAAACTTGGCTTTGATGTTTGCAATCTGGACTTGCTTCGCCTTCAAGATCCCGCACGCTTACACCGTTGTCGCCCTCTACGCCGGGCTTCTCGTTTCAATTGCAGCGTCCGATACCAATTCAGTGTTACCTGCCGATCGGTATTTGCGTCCCGCGATGCTGTGGATCGGCGAGCGCAGCTACTCGATATATCTCTCCCACCCGCTCGTCTTGTACGGAGAGAAATTTGCCTTCGAACTCCTCTCCAGACATGGATTGCATTTATCATTGCAAATACGCACCGTCGTTCTCGTCGCGGTGATTATGGCCGTAGGAGGCGCATCTTATAGATGGATAGAGCTCCCTAGCGTTGCAGCTGGGCGTAGATTTCTCAACCGTCGTCCGGCCGCAAAACTGCAGCCAGCGCCGGCGGAATAGTACGTCGCCAGAGTCACGCCGATCAAGGACCCGTCAGCTGCGCCGAGCCGTCTCGATCGCGGCGACGTCGATTTTCGTCATCTCCATCATCGCGGCAAACGCGCGTTTTGCTTCATCACCGCCGGCAGCCAGCGCCTCGGTCAGCACGCGCGGCGTGATTTGCCAGGAGACGCCCCATTTGTCCTTGCACCAACCGCACGCACTTTCCTGGCCGCCATTGCCAACGATGGCGTTCCAGTAGCGGTCGGTCTCTTGCTGATCGTCAGTGGCGATCTGGAACGAGAAGGCTTCGTTATGTTTGAACGCGGGCCCACCATTGAGGCCAAGACAGGCGACGCCGGCGACTGTGAATTCGACCGTCAGCACGTCACCCGCCTTGCCGGACGGGTAGTCGCTGGGAGCACGGTGGACGGCATTCACCGAGCTGTCAGGAAAAATCTCGGCGTAGAAGCGGGCCGCAGCCTCAGCGTCCTTATCGTACCACAGGCAGATCGTGTTCTTGGCAATTGCCATTGGTTGTCCCTTTGCTTTTGCATCGCGAACATAGAATGCGCCCGTGCCATCTGGCGTTCCGCCAGCAACACCTGAAAGGCCTGCACGAGAGTTTCGAGATCCGAAGCATCGATGATGTCGCAGGCCCGGCCGAGATTATCCATGCGGCGCCGCTTCGCTTCCATGAGATGTCACGCAGCAGCCTCGAACCCAATTTGGGCGAGCTATTTGAAATGAAAGGCTTTTATGGAGACTGACGGAATTGGTAGCGAGAG
>JAZKDK010000067.1:0-8489 GCA_040387615.1 Pseudomonadota bacterium
CGTGGCTGTTTGAATCTGTAGATCAGAAATTCGAATGACGCGCGATGCCGCAACTTACGCAATCGTCGTCCCCGCGAAGGCGGGGACCCATAACCACCAAACGTCGTGATGATGGCGAAAAGACTGCTCCAACATCTTCCTCAAATCGATGATTCAGGGAGTATGGGTCCCCGCCTGCGCGGGGACGACCGGAGAGAGATTGCGATACTGCAACACTCACAATCCATCACCGGGCTTGACCCGGTGATCCATCACTTTTCAAAAGAAAGATGGCCGGGTCAGGCCCGGCCATGACGAACAGAGAGATCACGCGAGCAACACGTAGAGTGCGAGCAACTGTAGGGAGTGAAGCAACACCCTCACTCGAAATCGCTGCGCGGATTGGTCGGATGCTCGGTGCGCCATTTTTCCATCAGCGCTTCAAGCTCCGCGTCGTTGGCGTCCGGCAAGACGATGCGCGTGGTCGCAAACAGATCGCCCGCGCCATCAGCCCCCGAAACGCCCTTGATCGGCATGCCCTTGCCCTTGAGGCGGAAGGTGCGGCCGGATGATGTGTTCTTCGGAATCGACAACTGCACCGCGCCGTCGAGCGTCGGCACGCGTACTTTCGCGCCGAGCACGGCTTCATACAGTGTGATCGGCAGTTCGAGCCGCAGATCGTTGCCGTCGACCTTGAAGTAGGGATGCGGCGCGATGTTCACGGTGATCAGCACGTCGCCGGGACGGTGACCGGGCGCGGTTTCGCCCTGCCCCTTGAGACGGATCTGCTGGCCGGCCGTGACGCCCGCCGGAATCTTGACGTTGAGTTCCTTGCCGGTCGGCAGCCGCACGCGACGCGTCGCGCCCTGCACCGCTTCCTCGAGCGCAACGCTCATGGTGACGTTGAGATCGAGATCGGCCGCAAACGGCGCGTCGTATTCGAACGTGCCCGCGCCGCCGCGCGGACCACCGGGGCCACTTCCCATGCCTGCGCCGGCCTGACCGCCGAACATGCTCTTGAGAATATCCTCAAACGCACCGCCGCTGGCATAACCGCCCGCGCCCGGTCCGCCGGGATTTCCGCCCGTGCGGAAGGAATATTCGAAACCGCCCGGACCCGCGCGGCGTCCGCCGCCGCCTCCGGGGAAGCCGCTTTCGAAATTCTGAAACTTCGGTTTGCCCTCGGCGTCGATCTCGCCGCGATCGAACTGCTTGCGCTTGTCCTCGTCGCCGAGGATTTCATTCGCAGTGTTCAGTTCGGCAAAGCGGTCGGCTGCTTTCGGGTCGCCCTTGTTGGCATCGGGGTGGTGCTTCTTGGCGAGCTTGCGAAACGCGCTCTTGATCGCCGCAGAACTGGCACCCCGCTGCACCCCCAGGACCTCATAGGGGTCGCGCATCCGTCAGGTCTCCTTGCAGGAATTCAGGTGAGAGCCGAGTGGCCCTTTGTCCTGATGTGGGGTTTTCGTGACAATCCTGCAACGGGTTTCACCGGTTGCAGTATGAAAACTGGCGTGGGCGCGGCGGTTCTGGCCGTGCGTTCAATCTACTGGCTACGTCTTTAACTTCGCTTCCAAAGCCTTCAACTTCGCTTCCAAGGCTTCATTTGGCGGATTTCCCAGGCACCTTTGTTCTGCTGACAGGCTTCGCCTTGCAGCCAGCCTTCATTGGTGCCGCGGACGTAGCTCGCCAGGAAATCCCGGCAGGTCCGGCCCTCGGAGGTATAGGTCGAGGCCAGCGGCGTGACCGAGCCGCGCGCGCCGGTTTCCGGATTTTCCCAGGGCTGGCTGACGTCCTTGTGGCCCCGGGTCAGCACGTCGGAGGCGGCGTTGCGGGCCAGGGCCAGGTCGGCGTCGGTCAAATTGGTGTCGTCGTGAGACCGCAGGATCGGCCCGATGGAGCCGGTGACATCCGAGGCGTCATCCTTCTTGGGCTCCTTGCTGAACATGGTCCCCATGCTGCAGCCACCCGCGGAGCACCCCACGGCCACCAGCGATGCAGCCGCAATCAGCCGCCCGATCGGCGATAGGCCACGGCCCTCGCGTACCCTATATAGGGAACGCTCGAGGACAGGCTTGGCACGAAGGGGCGCCAGGATACGCAACCGGATACTCCAGACATGAACGGTCCAAACACCATCAAAACCCCAGCCGAGTTAATTTCCGGTGATTTCACCGCCGCCGACGAGCCTTTTGGGCTTTTTGCGGTGTGGTTTGCCGAGGCGGTGAAGTCCGAACCGAACGATCCCAACGCCATGGCGCTGGCCACCGTGGATCCGGACGGGCTGCCCGACGTGCGCATGGTGCTGCTGAAGGGGTTCGATACCGCCGGTTTCGTGTTTTACAGCCATCTCGACAGCGCCAAGGGCCGGGAGCTCGCCGCCACCCCCAAGGCGGGGCTGTTGTTCCACTGGAAATCGCTGCGCCGGCAGGTCCGCATCCGCGGCACGGTCAGCCCGGTCACCGACGCCGAGGCCGATGCCTATTTCGCGACCCGACCGAAGCAGGCGCAGATCGGCGCCTGGGCCAGCAAGCAGTCGCAGCCGCTGGAAAGCCGCATGGCGTTCGAAAAAGCCATCGCGCTCAATGCCGCGAAGTATGCCATCGGCGAGGTCCCCCGCCCCCCCGGCTGGAGCGGCTGGCGTATCGCACCACAGGCGTTTGAATTCTGGCATGACCGCCCCTTCCGCCTGCACGACCGCATCACATTCACGCGCGCCGCTTCCGATGCCGAATGGAGCAAGACGCGGCTCTATCCCTGACCGTATGTTCTGAACGCGAACGCCAGTGTCCCGTATCCGACGTTCGCTTCACTCTGCAGCGTCACCGGAGCGAACGTCGGATACGAAAGGACACTGGCAAATCATAGTTCTAGTGATCCTTTGGTTCTGACATTCGTAAAAGTGCTCGCGAATGGTGTGATACGAATGTCAGAACCGGATCACTAGCGAAGGCGAGACCCTTATTCATGCCGACTTCAACTCCCCCCGATTCCAACGCGCCCAAGCGCACCTTGCTGCTGACCGGTGCGAGCCGCGGCATCGGCCACGCCACCGTGATCCGGTTTTCCAGCGCAGGCTGGCGCGTCCTCACCTGCTCGCGGCATCCGTTTCCCGAACAATGCCCGTGGGGCGCCGGGCCGGAAGACCATATCCAGGTCGATCTCGCCGATCACAACGACACCGCGCGCGCCATCGATGAAATTCGCGAGCGGCTCGACGGCGGCGCGCTGCATGCGCTGGTCAACAACGCCGCGATTTCACCGAAGGGCGACGGCGGCGCGCGCATGGGGTCGATCGACACCGATGTCGATGTCTGGAGCCATGTGTTCCGCGTGAATTTCTTTGCGCCCATCATGATGGCGCGCGGACTGCTCGAGGAATTGAAAGCGGCCAAAGGATCGGTGGTGAACGTCACGTCGATCGCGGGCTCGCGCGTGCATCCGTTCGCGGGTGCGGCTTACGCGACTTCGAAAGCAGCGCTCGCATCGCTGACGCGCGAGATGGCCGCCGACTTCGGCCGCGTCGGCGTTCGCGTCAACGCGATTGCGCCGGGCGAAATCGATACGTCGATCCTGTCACCGGGCACCGACAAGATCGTGCATGAGCAGATTCCGATGAACCGCCTCGGCACACCGGATGAAGTGGCGAAGATCATCTATGTGCTGTGCACCGAGACAAGCTCCTACGTGAATGGCGCCGAGATCCACATCAATGGCGGACAGCACGTGTAAAGACGCGGCAACCGAAAAGAGCGGAGCCGAGGCCCCGCTCTTTTGTTCGAATACCGCAGCAATCAGACGACGGTGATCTTGACGTCGAGGTTGTTGCGCGTGGCGTTGGAATAAGGGCAGACCTGATGCGCGGTGGCGACCAGCTTCTCCGCATCGGCACGATCGAGGCCCGGCAGCGCCACGGCCAGCGCGACGTCGAGACCGAAACCGCCTTCCGAACGCGGGCCGATACCCACATCAGCCGTCACCGTCGCATCCGCCGGCACCTTGATGCCGATCGTTCCTGAAACCGCCTTCATGGCGCCGATGAAACAAGCCGAATAGCCCGCTGCGAAAAGCTGCTCGGGGTTGTTGCCGGCTCCGCCGCCGCCGCCGAGTTCCTTCGGGGTCGAGAGGCTGACCTGAAACGTGCCGTCCGTGGTGGAGGCTTTGCCGTCACGGCCGCCGGTTGCGGTGGCCTGGGTGCGATAGAGAACTTTCGTGGGCATGCGCTTTCTCCTTGTGGGCCTCTTTAGCGAGGGCTGAAACCTAACAGCCTTCGGCCGGTCTTGACCGGGAAGGAATAGGTTATTTATATCGTGCACGATATAATCGCGCAATATGTAATTTGACCGACAGCTATGCAAAAATGCGTTGCGCGATTCAATCGCGCGCGCCTTAAATAGCTACGTGATCCCTTGCTGGATCAAAACTTTGAGGACAGGCCATGGCAGCCCGACCAACTGCGGACGATCTGCTGAAGATCGATAATTTCGTCTGCTTCGCCCTTTACTCGGCGGGGCACGCCTTCACGCGGCTGTACAAGCCCCTGCTCGACCCGCTGGGGCTGACCTATCCGCAATATCTGGTGATGGCCGTGCTCTGGGAGAAAAACGACAGAACTGTCGGCGAGATCGGCGAGAAGCTGTTGCTGGAGTCGAGCACGCTCACTCCGCTGCTCAAGCGGCTGGAGACGGCCGGCATGGTGCGCCGGACAAGAGATCAGGACGACGAACGGGTTGTGCGAATCCAATTGACGCCCAAGGGCGCTGATCTGAAGCAGAAGGCGGTCGAGATTCCGCAAGCGATCGGCTGCGCGACCAACATCACCATTCCCGAGGTGATGAAGCTGACCGCCGACATCAAGGCGCTGCGTGAAAAGCTTCTCGCCGCGCAGGCGGCTTAAGTTTAACCCGCCTTGCGCTGACGCGCTGTCGAACGTCCGGCCTTCTTCGCGGCGGGAGCAGGCGCTGCACGGGACGCACGCGCCGGTCGCTGTGCAGGCGCCTTGCCCTTCAGACTCTGCTTCAGTGCATCCATCAGGCTGATGACGTTATCGGCCTTGGCAGGCTTATCGACGGATTTGATGGTCTTGCCCGAAGCCTTTTGTTTCACCAGTGCTTTCAGTGCGTTTTCGTATTCGTCCTCGAATTTTGAGGCGTCGAAGTTCGCCGCCTTGCTATCCAGAATATGTGCAGCGAGTTCGACCATGTCCTTCGAGATTTTAGGCGTCTTGATGTCGGCGAAGAAATCTTCTTCGCTGCGCACCTCATAGGCATATCGTAGCGTGGTCGCGAGCAAACCCTTGCCGAGCGGTTCGATCGCCACGATGCGTTCGCGATTTGACAGCACGACGCGCGCCAGCGCCACGCGGTCCTGATCCTTCATCGCATCGCGGATCACCGCGAAGGCATCGATGCCGGCATTACCGTCTGGAACCATGTAGTACGGACTGTCCAGATATCTGCGGTCGATCTCGTCACGCGGGACGAAGTTGTCGATATCAATGGTGTGGTTGCTCTCGAGCTGAACAGCTTCCAGTTCGTCCTTCTCGATCTGGACGTATTCGCCCTTGCTGACCTCGTAGCCGCGGCCCTTCTGTTCCTTCTCGACCACTTCGCCGGTTTCGGAATCCACCATCTGCTGCTTCAGCCGGTTTCCGGTCTCGGTATTGATCATGTGAAAGCGGGTTCGTTCGACGGTGGTCGAGGCGGGATAAAGCGCCACGGGGCAAGTGACTAGCGACAGCTTCAGCGAACCCTTCCAGTACGCACGCGGCAACATCGGCGACCTCCAACTCAAACGCATACCTGCGACGGAGCTCAACAGAAGTGGCAGGTTTTGGTTCCTGCAGCCCCGCCTGATGGCGCATAATACAATTGTTCCGGATTTATTGCACCGTTGGGAATGCCTCGCCGTGGCCCAAAAGAAACTTAAGGTTTACCGAACAAAACGTGATTTCACCAAAACGGCCGAGCCCAGCGGCCGCACGCCGGTGACGCCCTCGAAGGCGCGGCGTTTTATCATCCAGAAGCACGACGCGACGCGTTTGCACTACGATCTGCGGCTGGAGTTCGGCGGTGTCTTCAAGTCCTGGGCCGTGACGCGCGGCCCTTCGCTCGACCCGAAAGACAAACGCCTCGCCGTCGAGGTGGAAGATCATCCGCTCGACTATGGCGATTTCGAAGGCACCATTCCGAAAGGCCAGTATGGCGGCGGCACCGTGCAGCTCTGGGACCGCGGCTATTGGCTGTCGGACGATCCCGAGCGCGGCTTCAAGAAAGGCGATCTCAAATTCGCGCTGGAAGGCGGCAAGCTCCATGGTGAATGGGTGCTGGTGCGCATGAAGCACGACCGCAACGGCGGCAAGCGCACCAACTGGCTGCTCATCAAACACCGCGACGAATACGCCCGCGAAGGCAAAGCGAACGATATTCTCGACGACGACACGTCCGTCGCCTCCGGCCGTACGATGGCCGAGATCGCTGCCGGCAAGGGTCGAGCCCCGACACCATTCATGACACGCAAATCAACGCGGGCTCAAGCCGACGCGGTGTGGAATTCGAACAAGGGCGTCGCTGCGGACGCACGCAAGAAGGAGCGCTCCAAGACGACCGCCACGAAGAACAAGCCAGCCGCCAAAACTACGAAACCAAAAGCCACGGTCAAGCGCGTTACGAAGCTCCCCAACTTTGTCGAACCGCAGTTGTGTGCGTCCGTCGAAAAGCCGCCCTCGGGCAACAACTGGGTGCACGAGATCAAGTTCGACGGCTATCGGGTGCAGATGAGGATCGAAGGCGGCGATGTCACATTGAGAACCCGCAAGGGTCTCGACTGGACCGAGAAGTTTTCCGCGATTGCCAAGCAGGCAGAAAAACTTCCCGGCGCCGTCATCGACGGTGAAGTCGTCGCGCTCGATCACGAGGGCCATCCAAGCTTCGCCTCGTTGCAAGCAGCGCTTTCCGACGGCAAGACCAACGATCTCATTTTCTTTGCGTTCGACCTTCTCTTTGCGGGTGGCGAAGACTTGCGGCCGCTGCCGCTGTCCGAGCGCAAGGCGCGGCTTAAGCATCTACTTGACGGCAAGCGAAAACGCGACGAAGGAACCATCCGTTACGTTGAGCATTTCGAGTCCAACGGCAACGCCATCATGGAATCCGCCCGCGCGTTATCGCTCGAGGGCATCGTGTCGAAAAAACTTACAGCCCCCTATCGTTCAGGACGTTCGGAGAGCTGGACCAAGGCGAAGGTTCGCGCCGGGCATGAGGTCGTGATCGGCGGATGGAAAAGCAACGGCGGCAAATTCCGCTCGCTGATGGTCGGCGTGCCGCGAAACGGCCACCTCGCCTATGTCGGCGTGGTGGGGACTGGCTACGGACAGGCGACAGTCAAGCAGATCATGCCCGAGCTGAAAGCCAACGCCGCCGCCAAAAATCCTTTCGGCGGCGAAAACGCACCAAAGAAAACCGCAGACATGCATTGGCTGAAACCCGAGCTTGTCGCGGAAATCGAGTTCGCGGGCTGGACCGGAGACAATATGGTCCGGCAGGCCGCGTTCAAGGGATTGCGCAAGGACAAGTCAGCAAGCGACGTGACGGCCGACAAGCCTGCCAAGACGCACGTCGCGACGCTGTCCGCGAAGACGAACGGAAAGACTTCGGGGGCACGCGGCGACAACACCGTCATGGGGGTCGTCATCTCCAATCCCGACAAGGCGATGTGGCCCGACGGCGGCGACGGTGAGCCCGTCACCAAACTCGATCTCGCCCATTACATGGAGCAGGTCGGCGACTGGCTGATCGCACATATCAAGGGCCGGCCCTGTTCGATCATCCGTGCCCCAGATGGAATCGGCGGCGAGACGTTCTTCCAGCGTCACGCCATGACAGGCATGTCGAAACTGCTCGATCTGGTGAAAGTCTCCGGCGACAAGAAACCGTATGTTCAGATTGATCGCGTCGAGGGACTTGTCGCCACCGCACAGATCGGCGGACTGGAACTGCATCCCTGGAACTGCGCACCGGGCGAACCTGACGTGCCGGGGCGGCTGGTGTTCGATCTCGACCCCTCGCCTGACGTCGCGTTTTCCGCGGTGGTCGATGCCGCGCGCGAGATGCGTGAACGGCTGACAGAACTCGGACTGGAAAGTTTTTGCAAGACCACAGGCGGCAAGGGCCTGCACGTGGTCACGCCGCTGAAGGACGCGAAGAAAGACAAGATCGACTGGAAGACAGCGAAGGCGTTCGCGCAGGCCGTGTGCCAGCAGATGGCAGAGGACAGCCCCGAACACTACCTGCTCAACATGTCGAAGAAGCAGCGCGAGGGCAAAATCTTCCTCGACTATCTGCGCAATGACCGGACGTCGACAGCCGTTGCGCCATTGTCGCCACGCGCACGCGACGGCGCGCCGGTCTCGATGCCGATGACATGGGCACAGGTACGCAGCGATCTTGATCCGATGAAGTACACGTTGCGAACGGTGCCGGCGTTGCTCGCCAAGACAAAGGCGTGGGCCGATTACG
>JAZKDK010000068.1:0-24873 GCA_040387615.1 Pseudomonadota bacterium
CAGTTTTTCACAGTTTGTTAACCGGGGTTTTCCACCCGTTAGTAAAGCTTTAACCAAACGAAAATCCACAGATTATCCACAGAGTTATCCACAGCTTCTCAACAGCCTTTCGCGGCCGTTTTGCTTTCGGTTCAGGTGAAGATTCCCTGATGATCCTTGAGGATAACCTGTGCCGCATTGTGACCCGGGGCGCCCGTGACGCCGCCGCCGGGATGCGCGCCGGAGCCGCAGTGATAAAGCCCCTCGAGCGGCCCGCGATACCCCGCATGGCCCAGCATCGGCCGCGCCGAAAACAGCTGGTTGAGCGACAGCGCGCCGTGGAAAATGTCGCCGCCGAGGAGGCCGAAATCGCGTTCAAGATCGAGTGGCGACAGCACCTGTCGCCCGATGACGCTGCGGGCGAAACCCGGCGCGTAGCGATCCACCGTGGCGATCATCAGGTCGGCGACCTCGTCGCGATGGTCGTCCCATGACCGGCCGTCCGGCAATTGCGGGGCGACGTGCTGGCAGAACAGGCTGGCGACATGCTTGCCCGAAGGGGCCAGCGAGTCGTCGAGGGTGGAGGGGATCAGCACCTCGATCACCGGCTCGCGGCTCCACCCATGCTGGCGGGCATCGAGCCAGGCCCGGTCCATATAGCCGAGGCTGGGCGCAAGGATGATCCCCGCAGTGAGATGATCGCTTTCGCCGGGCCGCGCCTTGAACGACGGCAGCGCCGACAGCGCGACGTTCATCCGGAACGTGCCGGACCCGTTGCGCCAGTTCATGATGCGGTCGAGGAAGGGTTTCGGCAGGGCGTCCGCCGGGATCAGCCGGGTGTACAGCAGCTTCGGATTGACGCTGGACGCGACATAGCGCGCGCGTACCGTCTCGCCGCTATCTAGGATCACCCCGACGGCCCGATCGTTCTCGACGATCACCTCGCGCACCCCGGCGCCCGTTTCGATCTCCGCGCCATGGGCCCGGGCGGCGGCCGCCATGGCCTGCGTGATCGCGCCCATGCCGCCGATGGCGTGCCCCCACAGCCCCTTCCGGCCGTTCACTTCGCCGAACGCATGATGCAGCATGACGTAGGCCGAGCCCGCCGCGTAAGGGCTGGCATAGTTGCCGACGATGGCGTCGAAGCCGAACAGCGCCTTGACCAGGTCGCTTTCAAAGACGTCGTCGAGCATGTCACCGGCGGACCGCGTGAACAGGTCGAGCAAGGTGCGCTGGCTCTCCAGCGTCAGCCCGCGCAGGATATTGGCGCTGGTCAGCGCGTTGAACGCTTCACGCATGGCGTGCAGGCCAAACCCTTCGACCACGTCCGGCGGCGCACGCAGCACGAAATTGCGCAGCACATCGGCGATGGTTTCCAGTTCGCGGTTGAAATCGTCGATCCGCAGGGCATCGCGTTCGCTGAATTTTGCGATCGACTGATGCGTCCGGCCGTCACCGGTCAGCAGGTAACGGCCATCCGGTGCGGGCAGGAAGTTTTGCGCGCGGCGCTCCACGATCCGCAGGCCGTGGTGATGCAGGCCGAGATCCGCGATCACCTTCGGATTGAGCAGGCTCACCGTGTAGGCGGCTACCGAATTGCGGAACCCCGGATGAAACTCCTCGGTCACAGCCGCGCCGCCGACCACCTTGCGGCGATCAACCACCTTTACCCGCAGGCCACTCATTGCGAGGTAGGCCGCGCAGGTCAGGCCGTTATGGCCAGCGCCGATAATAAGTGCATCGTAATCCGACATGGCCCAGTCATAATCGCGGGTAGCGTCACGCGCGAGTGATTTCTGTCACGCGCATGTTATTGCCCGCCGCAGACGGCTATGCTCCACTCGCCCCGCGTCCGGTGATGTGCCGGAATCATACCGGAGCTTCCATGACTTCAGTGCCGTCCGACACCGCGAGCCAGTTCACCGGCGCGAGAAATACACTTGTGCTGGTGGTCTATACCGCCGCGATCTTTACCAGCGCCCTGTTGCTGTTTTCGGTGCAGCCGCTGTTCACGAAGATGGTGCTGCCGCGGCTCGGTGGTTCACCCGCTGTGTGGTCCGTGGCGATGGTGTTCTTCCAGTCGCTGCTGCTCGGCGGCTACGCTTACGCGCACTACCTGATGACGCTGAAGAGCCGTACCGCGCCCGTGGTTATCCACCTGGTGCTGCTGACGGTCGCGCTGCTCACATTGCCGCTGTCGATTGCGGGCGGGTGGGGCGAACCGCCGTCGAGCGGCTATGCGTTCTGGTTGCTCGGCCTGTTCGCGGTCTCGATCGGCCTGCCGTTTTTCGCGCTCGCCGCCAACAACCCGATGCTCCAGGCTTGGTTCGTCCGCACCGGGCATCCCGATGGTCCCGACCCGTATTTTCTCTACGCGTCTTCGAACATCGGAAGCTTCTTAGCGTTGCTTTCCTATCCCGTGCTGCTCGAGCCGATGTTCTCGCTGCGGACCCAGAACCTGATCTGGACCGGCGGCTATGCGCTGTTGATCGTGCTGATTGCGGCATGCGGTGTGCTGCTGTTGCGCTCACCGCCGATGACTGTTGAGGCTATCAGTGCCAGCGAGGGCGACGCGCCGGCGCCGGCATGGATGACGCGGCTGCGCTGGATTTTCCTCGCTGCTGTCCCGTCGGGACTGCTGATCGCGGTGACGGCGCATATCTCGACCGACGTGGCGGCTGCGCCGCTGCTGTGGGTGTTGCCACTGTCGCTGTACCTGCTGACATGGGTGCTGGTGTTCCAGTCGCGGCCACTGCTGCCGCATCGCTTCATGTTGATGCTGCAGCCGCTCGCCATCGCGGGCGTCATGATCCTGCTGGTGGTCGGCGGCGAACAGAATTTGTTGCTGACGCTTGGCGGCCATCTGGTTTGCTTTTTCATCATCGCCATGGCCTGTCATGGCGAACTTGCGCGAACGCGGCCCGCCGCCACCTATCTCACCGGTTTTTATGTCGCATTGTCGTTCGGCGGCATGGTCGGCGGATTGTTCGCGGGTCTGATTGCGCCTTACGCGTTCTCATGGATCGCCGAGTATCCCATCCTGCTGGCGCTGGCGGCGTTGTGCCGGCCGGCAGGGGCGTCCGCTGCCCGTGGAGGCCTTGCGCTGTGGCTTGCAGCCATTGCGCTTGCCCTCGCGATGATCGGGCTTTCGTTCCGCGAAGGCGCGGCCGCGGGATTGTTCGAGGTGAACCGGATCTGGATCGTCACGGCTGTTGCCATCGTCATGATGGTACTGGCGGTGCTGTGGAAGATCGGCCGCTGGCAGATCGCCGCGCTCGTGGTGCTTGGACTGGTCTTGATCCGCGTTTATCCATCTGACGACGGCCGCGTGGAAACGGTGCGCAGCTTCTTCGGTGTCCACAAGATCGTGGTGACTTCGAACGGCCAGTATCACGTGCTGATGCATGGCACGACGATTCACGGCGCGGAAAAATTCCAGGAGGATGACGGCACGCCGATAAAGGGGCGGCCGGAGCCGATCAGCTACTACCACAAGGATGGCGGCATGGGACGTGCCATTGCCGCGATCCGCGAGCGCAAGGGCGGTCCGATCCGCGTCGCTGTGATCGGTCTTGGCACCGGTACTCTCGCCTGCCACTCGGTGCCCGGGGAGGACTGGAAATACTTCGAGATCGATCAGACCATGGTCGATACCGCGCGTGATCCCAAGTATTTCACTTACGTCAGCGCGTGCGATCCAAATATGAAGCCGGTGATCGGCGACGCGCGGCTCACCTTCGCCAAGGAGAAGGACGGGACTTACGACCTCATCATCGTCGATGCCTATTCATCGGACGCGATTCCGATCCACCTCGCGACGGAAGAGGCGATGGCGATCTACAAGGCCAAGCTCGCGCCGCAGGGCGCGGTGGTGATGCATGTGTCCAACCGTCATCTCGAGCTGGCGAGCGTCATCGTCGGCATCGCCGAAGAAAACGATCTGAAGAGCTGGGTCTTCAACGAGGATTCCGGTCGCGACGTCGATTACATCTTCACAACCAATGTCGTGATCTCAGCCCGCGAGGAAGCCGACGTCGGCAAGATATCGTCGGACGAAAAGTGGGTGCTCACGGAGGCCAACGAAGGCCAACGGGTCTGGACCGACGATTATTCCAACGTGCTTGGCGCAGTGTGGCGGCGGCTCAGGAAACCTGACGAATAGTCAGGGTGTCAGTCCGCGTAGTAGTAATATCCGCCGCGCGGTGACTGATATCTGGGCCGTGGCTCGTAACCGTAGCCATTCTGATAGCCGTAGCTGTTCTGATAAATGCGGCGCTGCATCGGGCCGGCGTCGGCAGGCCCGTAATAAGCCTGGTCCTGCGCATAGGTCTGATCGCGGTAGACCCGCTCCTGCGAGAGCTGGCGCGAGCGCGTATTGGCATTGAGGTCTTCGCTGTATCCGCTCTGCGGCGCGATCTGGACCGGCTGGCCGATCGTATCCGCATCGCCACGTGCAACCGTGGTGCGGGTTCTGGGATTTCGCGCCAGTGCGACCCGTGACGATCCTGTCAGGGTCACGGTGGTGGTGAGCAGACCTTCGGTCTTGACCAGATCCCATAGCTTCAACGCGTTGGCGCGCGACAGCCTCACGCAGCCATGTGAGGCCGGGCTGCCGAGACGGCCGACGGCGTCGGTGCCGTGAATGGCGTGGCCTTGCTTGGTGAAGAAGATCGCATTCGGCATCGGTGCGTCGTCGAATTCCTTCGAGTAGTGATCTTCTTCCATGCGGAAGGTCTTGAAGCTGCCGTTCGGTGTTTCGTGCGAAGGATTGCCGCTGGAGACGGGCCACGTGTAGCGCGTCGCGCCATTGACCGAGACGGTCATCTGCTGCGTGTCTTTGTTGACCAGAATGGAGACCGCGGCCTGCGCGCTGCCTGAGAGCAGCATCAAACCGGTCACCGAAATCAATATCGCACGCATGACACTCGCCTCGTCTCCGCCCCTCGACTAGTGATCCGATTCCAACATTCGCATCCCGCTTCGGCAGGCATCTTTGCGAATGTTAGAAACAAAGGACCACTAGCAATATAAATTTCCAGTGGAGTTACGGATTTGACATTCGCTTCGCGGACGGTGAGACGCGAATGTCAAATCCACTTCGCTGCTAATAAAGCATGGAAAGTGGCTTTTTTAACAGCCACTTCGTCTTTAGGTTGATGGGAGCGGCCATACAGTTTCGTGAACGACGCTTGTTTGTGGCGTGTTTTCGCCAAACTTGACGCAACTTTCCCGCACCGGAGACGTTACAGGGTGGGTCACGATAAGGCCGCTTATGGAGATTTCCCGCAATGAAGACTGAGGCTCTGTTCATATTCACCGCGGCGCACCGCCGCTTCACATTTGTCGCCGCGGCGCTGGCTGTCCTGGCGTTGCCGATAGCGGCGCATGCGCAGGGCGTCTTTAGGGGCATGGAAGGCGGCGCAAATGAAGGTGTCCACCGGGGCAATCGCGCAGCAGGGCCTGTCGGTGGTGTCGTCGGCGGCGCGGTTGGAGCCGGTGTCGGCGGTGTCGTTGGAGGCGTGAACGGCGTGCTCGGTATCGACAACCGCCGCAGCTATCGTCATCGCCATTACCGTCACAAGCGCCATCGCTGATTGTTCGGCGGTAATCGTTCAAATGGCGCATTCTGAAACGGATGCGCCATTCTTCATGCGCCAATCACCGAACCGGCGGGTTAGCCACGATTTTAGAAAGATGAGAAACTCTCCAGACGCGCGGCTATCGCGCATTGTATTTCCCCCGAACCTGACGCAACCTTCGGACTTGCTGATTTGTTCGAGCGGGCCGGGATTCGGCCGGGCAGGGAGGTTTCCTCAGATGACAATTGCAGCTTCGTTCGTATCCATTTCAGGTTTTGCGCGTACGGCAGCGGCGCTGGCTTTTTTGGCCGTGCCCGCGGCGTCGTACGCTCAGCAGGATCCCATCAACGGTGCCATTAGCGGTGCTGCGCAAGGGACCTATCAGGGTAAAACCGCGGCGGGTCCGATTGGCGGATTGGTCGGAGGCGCGGTCGGTGCGGGTGTCGGCGCCGTGGCCGGCACGCTCAACGTAGTGGGTAATGGCGTCAGCCAGGCGGTGCAACCTATGCAGGTCCCGCCACCGCCCGGCAGCGGGCCCAGTGGTTACTATGACAGCAACGGAAACTGGCGCCCGAACTAAACGACCAGAGCCGTGATCCGTCCAATACGCCCCGCTTGAGGGGCGTATTTCGTTTGGTGTCAGGTCTTCAGCCGGTAGCCGGTCCGGAAAATCCACCACACTGCGGTCATGCACAGCGCGAGAAATCCGAGCGTCATGCCGAGGCTGAGGCCGACGCTGACATCGGCGATTTCGAAGAAGCTCCAGCGGAAGCCGCTGACCAGGTAGACCACCGGATTGAACAGCGTCACGGTCTGCCAGACCGGCGGCAGCATGTGGATCGAATAGAAGCTGCCGCCCAGAAACGTCAGCGGCGTGATCACCAGCAGCGGGATCACCTGCAGCTTCTCGAAGCCGTCGGCCCAGATGCCGATGATAAACCCGAACAGACTGAAGGTCACCGACGTCAGCACGAGGAAGGTCAGCATCAGGAATGGATGCGCAATCTTCAACGGCACGAACAAGCCCGCGGTGGCGAGAATGATGAGGCCAAGGACGATCGACTTGGTCGCCGCGGCACCGACGTAACCCACCACGGCCTCGAATGAGGAGACCGGCGCGGAAAGCAACTCATAAATGGTGCCGGAGAATTTCGGAAAATAGATTCCGAACGACGCGTTGGCGATGCTTTGCGTCAGCAAAGACAGCATGATCAGGCCCGGCACGATGAAGGTGCCGTAGCTGATGCCATCGATCTCGGTAATGCGTGAACCGATGGCCGCGCCGAACACGACGAAATACAGGGACGTCGAAATCACCGGCGAGACAACGCTTTGCAGCAGCGTGCGGAAGGTGCGCGCCATTTCGAATTTATAGATGGCGCTGATCGCGTGAAAGTTCATTGGTGCACCAGACTGACGAAAATCTCTTCCAGCGAGCTTTGCGTCGTATTGAGATCGTTGAAGCGGACACCGGCCTGATTGAGGTCGTTCAGCAGGGCGGTGATGCCGGTGCGGTCGCCCTTGGTGTCGTAAGTATAAACCAGTTCCTCACCATCCGGCGACAGTTCGAGATGGTGCGCAGCGAGAGAGGCAGGGATTTCAGTGAGCTTCGATTGCAGATGCAGCTTGAGCTGCTTTCTGCCGAGCTTCTGCATCAGCTTGGCCTTGTCCTCGACCAGCACGATCTCGCCCTTGTTGATGACGCCGACCCGGTCGGCCATCTCCTCGGCTTCCTCGATGTAATGCGTGGTCAGAATGATGGTGACGCCGGCGTCGCGCAGGCCGCGCACGACCTCCCACATCGCCTTGCGCAATTCGACATCGACACCCGCGGTCGGCTCGTCGAGAAACAGAATCTGCGGTTCGTGCGCCAGTGCTTTGGCGATCATCACGCGGCGCTTCATGCCGCCGGAGAGGGTGATGATCTGGCTCTTGCGCTTGTCCCACAGCGACAGTTCTTTCAGCACCTTTTCGATATGCGCGGGGTTCTTCGGCTTGCCGAACAGGCCCCGGCTGAACGAGGCAGTCGACCACGGGCTTTCCCATGCGTCGGTATGCAATTCCTGCGGCACAAGTCCGATCAGCGAGCGGGCAGCGCGGTAGTCCTTGACGATGTCATGCCCATCCACCGTCACTGTGCCTGCGGTCTGTACGGCGAGGCCGCAGATCACGCTGATCAGCGTGGTCTTCCCCGCGCCGTTCGGGCCGAGCAGCGCGAAGATCTCGCCGCGGCGAATATCGAGGTTGATATTCTTCAGCGCAGTAAGGCCGGACGGATAGGTCTTCGAGAGATTGGATACGGAGATAATGGGGGACATGGGCGCAATCTGTAGAGGCGGGAGCATGACATAGGCGTGAGAGAGCCCCTGCGCAATACACAATGCCTATCGGGCAGCTGCTACGCGCATCGAATATTCTATTGCGACGAATTCAAATTTGTCATGCGGCTATGGCCGCGCCCGCTAAGCCTTCGTCACGAAGCTGTCGACGACCTTCTTCTCGCCGGCCTTTTCGAAGGCGATGGTGAGCTTGTTGCCGTCTACCTTTGCGACCCGTCCGTAGCCGAATTTCTGATGAAACACCCGGTCGCCTGGCGAGAAATCTGAATTGGCGCCGGTGGATTTGGCGATCAGCTCGCCCTCGATCACCGTCGCCTTGCGGCTGAAGCTGCCGCTGCGCGAGCTGGAGTCGTAGCGTGCGCCGGTTTCATCGAATCCGCTGCCGCCGTTGCGGGCGCGATTGGCCTGCGCGCGCTGCCAGCCCGGCGTCGTGTAGGTCGAGCCGAACGATTCCACCTTGTCGAACCGCGATGTGCCGTAGCCGCCCGAGCCGCCCCATCCAGAGCCGCCCTTGGATTCGGTGATCTCGACATTGGCCGTCGGCAATTCGTCGAGGAAGCGCGACGGAATGGTCGTTGTCCACGAGCCGTGGATACGCCGGTTGGTGGCGAAATAGAGCATGGCGCGTTTGCGCGCGCGCGTGATGCCGACGTGGGCGAGGCGGCGTTCTTCCTCAAGCCCGGCACGGCCCTGTTCGTCCAGTGTGCGCTGGCTTGGAAACAGGCCTTCCTCCCAGCCGGGCAGGAACACGTTGTTGAATTCCAGTCCCTTGGCGGAGTGCAGCGTCATCAGGGAGACCGCATCGTCGTCGGCGCTGCCTTCGCGGTCCATCACCAGCGAAATATGTTCGAGAAAACCCTGCAGGTTCTCGAACTCTTCCATCGAGCGCACGAGTTCTTTCAAGTTGTCGAGACGGCCTGCCGCATCGGCGGACCGGTCCTTCTGCCACATCTCGGTGTAACCGGATTCGTCGAGCACGATCTCGGCCAACTGCGTGTGCGGAACGATGTCGCGCTGTGCGCGCCAGCGGTCGAAATTCATCATCACGTCCCGCAGGCTGCTGCGTGCCTTGGGTTTCAATTCGTCGGTCTCGATCACGGATAGCGCGGCTTCGGTCAGCGGAATGCGCCGCTTGCGCGCGATGTCATGCAGCATCTGCACCGTGGCATCGCCAAGGCCGCGCTTGGGTGTGTTGACGATGCGCTCGAAAGCGAGGTCGTCGGCAGGGGAGTTGATGACACGAAGGTAAGCCAGCGCGTCGCGGATTTCCGCACGCTCGTAGAACCGCGGTCCGCCGATCACGCGATAATTCAGACCGAGCGTGACGAAACGGTCTTCGAACTCGCGCATCTGGAACGAGGCGCGCACCAGAATGGCGATCTCGTTGAGCTTCTGGCCGGCGCGCTGAAGCTGCTCAATCTCTTCGCCGATGCCGCGGGCCTCTTCTTCGGAGTCCCACGCGCCGGTGACGGTGACCTTTTCGCCGTCCTCGTCCTCGGTGCGCAATGTCTTGCCGAGGCGGCCTTCATTGTACGCGATCAGGTGCGAGGCAGCGGCCAGGATGTGGCCGGTCGACCGGTAGTTGCGCTCGAGGCGAATGACCTTTGCGCCGGGGAAGTCGTGATCGAAGCGCAGGATGTTGTCGACCTCCGCGCCGCGCCAGCCGTAGATCGACTGGTCGTCGTCGCCGACGCAGCAGATATTCTTCAGTGCGGCGAGGGGCGCGGGGATGCTCTGTACGTTCTCCCTCTCCCCGCTTGCGGGGAGAGGGGTGGGGTGAGGGGCTGCCTCAAGATGTGCGTCACCCGTAGCTTGCCCCTCACCCGGATCGCGTTGCGATCCGACCTCTCCCCGTGAAGAACGGGGGGAGGTAAGGGAAGACGGTGCCTGCGCCAGCAACCGCAGCCAGAGATACTGCGCGACGTTGGTGTCTTGATACTCGTCCACCAGAATGTATTTGAAGCGGCCTTGGTACTGCCGCAGCACGTCGGGGTGCTCGCGAAACAGCCGGATGTTTTCCAGCAGAAGATCGCCGAAGTCCGCGGCGTTGAGAATCTTCAGCCGCTCCTGATAGGTCGCATAAAGCTTGCCGCCCTTGCCGTTGCCGAACACGGCGGCTTCGCCGGCGGGGACCTGCGAGGGCGTCAGCCCGCGATTTTTCCAGCCGTCGATCAGCCCGGCCAGCATCCGTGCCGGCCATCGCTTGTCGTCGATGTTCTCGGCCTGCAGAAGCTGCTTCAGGAGACGGATCTGGTCGTCGACATCCAGCACAGTGAAGTTGGATTTCAACTGCACAAGTTCGGCGTGATAGCGCAGAATCCGTCCGCCGATGGAATGGAAGGTGCCGAGCCACGGCATGCCCTCGACCGCCTGGCCCAGCATCTGGCCGAGGCGATGCTTCATCTCGCGCGCCGCCTTGTTGGTGAAGGTGACGGAGAGGATTTCGTGAGGCCGCGCGCGGCCGGTCGACAGGATATGCGCGATGCGCGACGTCAGCACGCGCGTCTTGCCGGTGCCGGCGCCGGCGAGAACCAGAACCGGCCCCTCGAGCGTTTCGACAGCGTCACGCTGCTCGGGATTCAGCCCGGTCAGATATTGCGGAGCCGCCGACGCACGCGCCCGCGCCGCGATGCCGCCAGCAGCAGGCTGGTGGCTCGGCACGTCGCGGGAAGGGGCCAATGGCGGCAGCTTGTTCGGTTCGGTCATGCGATTCGTCTTTGCCGTCACGATGGCATCGCGACGCCCGAAAGGGGAGGCTTCATATCAGGATACGAGGACATATAGGCATGATTGGGCTCGCCTGACACGGTCGATTTCCGTGCAAACGGACCGCGCGGAGGCTGTCCCGCTCGTTTTTGTTCCATTCCGGCTCGATTTTTTGACTTTTCGAGTGAGGGGCAGGGCGGGAACTCCGGCCTCGCTGGCGGATTGTTTTCTTAGTCGAAGCGCTGGTTTCCGCGCTCGAAAACGAAACACAGGAGCGTGTCATGATGAGTTGGGTGGTTACATTTCTGATCATCGCGCTGGTCGCGGGCCTTCTGGGCTTCGGCGGCATTGCGGGTGCGTCGATCGAAATCGCCAAGATCGTGTTCTTCGTCGCCCTTATTCTGTTCCTGATTTCCGCCGTGGTGGGTCTGGCACGCCGCAGCAGTGGACCGTGATCCCTCCAGGGCTAGCAGCGTCGCGATGGCGTCACTTGACCGGCATGGCGACGCGCCGGCCGATGCCATCCGGGCGCGGCACTGCCCCGTGGGCTGCAACGACCTCGCGAACACGCGTGGCGATGTCCGGCGGGAACGGCGCGGTTTTGCGCGCGTTCATGTCAACGTGAAGCGTCATGTTCTCCGAGGTAGCTGAAATCCATCCCTCGGTCGCATGGCGCAGTTCCTCGAATGTGTGGATGCGTTTCTCGTCGGCCGCGATCAGATAGACCGATACCTGCACCGGATCGCCGAGATGGACCTCGCGCACATAGCGGACATGCGCCTCGGCCGTGAACGTCGAGCTATGGCGCTGTTTCATGTATTCCGGGCCGATGCCGAGTTCGAGCCACATCTGGTCGATGCCGCGGTCAAACAGGACATTGTAATACGCCATGTTGAGATGGCCGTTGTAGTCGATCCACTGCGGCTCGATCTGCATCACCGTGGTGAGGAACGGCGCAGCCATATGTTGCGGCGCATTGTTTTTTGAAAGCGTGCTTGATGTCATCTCAATTCCCGGTTCACTGGGCACTGTCTCTTGACCCGCTATATATCCTTTGCCACGCTTCGCGCCATACCAGCATCGAACGAACCAGCATCGAACGAAACGAGCGACCGTGGCCTTTTCCAACGCAGCCCTGACACGTCCCGCACCATCGGCGCTTTCGAGCGCCATCGAAGCGCTCGCCGCGCGGTTCGGCAACAATCTCATCACCTCGCAGGCGGTGCGCGAGCAGCACGCGCATACCACCACCTGGCTGCCGATGCAGCCGCCGGATGCGGTGATCATGGCGCGGACCACCGAGGACATTCAGGACGTGGTGCGGATTTGCGCGAAGCATCGCGTGCCTGTGATTCCGTTCGGCACCGGCACCTCGCTGGAGGGGCAGGTCAACGCGCCTGCGGGCGGCGTTTGCATTGATCTGCGCGAGATGAATCGCATTCTCGCGGTGCATGCCGACGATCTCGACTGCGTGATCGAGCCGGGCGTGACCCGCAAGGCGCTGAACGAACACCTGCGCGATCAGGGCCTGTTCTTTCCGATCGATCCCGGTGCTGATGCGTCGATCGGCGGTATGGCCTCGACCCGTGCATCCGGCACCAACGCGGTGCGTTACGGCACCATGCGCGACAACATTCTTGCGCTGAAGGTGGTGCGTGCCGATGGCGAAATCATCACCACTGGCACGCGGGCCAAGAAATCTTCGGCCGGTTACGATCTCACGCATCTGTTTGTCGGCGCCGAAGGCACACTTGGAATCATTTCCGAGTTGACCATCAAGCTGCGCGGCATTCCGCAGTCCATCGCGGCCGGGTCGTGCTCGTTCACGAGCGTGCAGGGCGCTTGCAACGCGACAATTCTCGCTATTCAGACCGGTATTCCGCTGGCGCGCATCGAACTGCTGAACGCCGCGCAGGTCGCCGCCTGCAACGCCTACTCAAAACTGTCGCTGCCGGAAACGCCGCTGCTGCTGCTCGAATTCCACGGCACCGAAGCCGATGTCGCCGAGCAATCGCGGATGTTCGGCGAGATCGCCGCCGAGTGCGGCGGCGGATCGTTCGAATGGACCACGCGGCAGGAGGATCGCAACCGGCTGTGGCAGGCGCGGCACGATGCTTACTGGGCGGTGCGCGGGCTTCGCCCCGGCGCACAGGCAGTGGCGACCGACGTTTGCGTGCCGATCTCGCGGCTGGCCGAATGCGTGGTCGAAACCGAGAAGGACCTGGCGACGGTCGGTCTGATCTCACCGATAGTGGGCCATGTCGGCGACGGCAACTTCCATTGCTCGCTGCTGGTCGACGTCAATGATCCCGATGAGATGCACAGCGCCGAAGGCTTTCTGCATCGGCTGGTGGAGCGGGCGCAGGCGATGGACGGCACCTGCACCGGCGAGCATGGTATCGGTCAGGGCAAGCAGAAATATCTTGAAACCGAGCTTGGGCCCGAGGCTGTGGATGCGATGCGCGCGCTGAAAGCAGCGCTCGATCCGCACAACATCCTGAACCCAGGCAAGATCCTGCCGTCATGACTGCAACGACGGCAATGGACGCGAAGAGTATCGCCACCGAGGCACTGTCGGTGCTCGGTCAGGGCCGCCAGATTGTCCCGTTCTCGTCGCGCGACCCGGCCTTCGGTCTCGCCGAGGCTTACAAAGTCACGCCCATCGTCCGGCAATTGCGCGAGGCGCGGGGTGAAAAGGTGCTCGGCCGCAAGATCGGTTTCACCAACAGCACGATCTGGGCGCAGTACAACGTCAATGGCCCGATTTGGGGCTACATGTATGACCGCACCATTCGCAACCTGAGCGACATCGGCGGGGTTGCCTCTCTCGCCGAATTGACCGATCCGCGGATCGAGCCTGAAATCGTATTCGGACTGTCGGCGGCGCCCGATGCGGCGATGGACGAGCGCGAGCTGCTGTCCTGTATCGATTGGCTGGCGCTCGGCTACGAGGTCGTTCAGTCGATCTATCCGGACTGGAAGTTCGCCGCCTCCGATACGGTGGCGGCTTTCGGTCTGCACGGCGCGATGCTGATCGGTGAGCGACATCGGGTTTCCGGCGACACCGGTAAATGGCTGAACCAGCTTTCAAACTTCGACGTCGAACTCGCATGTAACGGCGATGTCGTGGATCGCGGCCATGCGCGCAACGTGCTCGGTGGTCCGCTGTCGGCCTTGCGTCATTTCGTGGGCGTACTGGCCAAGGACGAATTGAACCCGGGCCTCGTCGCGGGAGAGATCGTCACGACGGGCACGCTCACGCGCGCCATGCCGGTCAAACCGGGAGAGACATGGACGACAACGGTGTCCGGCATTCCGCTCGGCAGCATTGGCGTCCGCTTCGGCTGAAGGCCGTCGATCAATACTTCTTCCGGAAACTGTAGCGCATCAGGCTGACCATGCCGGCTCGAAAGCCCACAGCCGACATGCGCAGATAACGGCGGAACTCATCGGTGTTCGACTTGCCGACCAGCGCAATCGCTTTATCGTAGTTGGCGAGCAGGTTCTGCTCCCACAGCACTAGCGTCCGATAATAGTGATCGGCGTCGTTGCGCGCGGCGATCAGGCTGAATGTGCCTTCGGCTGCTGCGATCGGCTCCCATTCCAGCGGCAGATCGCTTTCCGGGAAGGTTTTGTCCAGCAGTGGTTGAACCTTGGTTCGTTCGGAGTAGGCGATGGTCTGCAGCGACATTTTTCCGTTTATCGCCAGCACGCTGTCGCAATAGGCGAAGAATTCGCGGTAGGCGTCGAGCTTGGCCGCGGGATCGAGGCCCTTCTGGACGAAATGCTCGAAGGCGCCGACCGAGATAATCGCATCGTAGCGGCGTTCCGGCTTGTGATCGCGCCAGTCCTGCTCACGCACCTCGATTTTCGGGTTCGCGCCGTCGCGGATCCATTGAGCCTGCGACGGGCTGAGCGTCAGCCCCACCGCATGGGCGACGCCTGCATGGTCCACCAGCCGCCGGAGCATCGCCCCCCAGCCGCAACCAATGTCGAGAACGCGCGCCGCGTTCGCAGCGCCAGCCGCCTCGATATGGTGGTCGAGTTTGTGGCGCTGTGCCGCGGCGAGATCGCCGTCACCCTTGAACAGGGCGCAGGAGTAGATCATCTCCGGATCGAGCACGAGCCGGAAGAAATCGTTGCCCATGTCGTAATGGGACATGATCGCCTCGGGCGAGGCGCCGGTTCGTTCCGCTGGCCGTACGGGCTTTTCGGACATCGTGCTCACTGGGTTACAGGGTTGTGAACAGGGGGCGTTAAATTTAGTATTCGAAGCAATCGACAGGTTCAATATTCGTGCCATCCGGTGCCCCATCGCGCTGCTGTGCGATATGGTGCTGCTGCCATCATAAGATCGGCCGATCCTACTGAGGAAAGACCTTGCAGACCACGCTGCTCGGACTGGCCATCGCTCTCATCCTTGCGCTGCTCGCGGCGCTGATCGGGCCGTATTTCGTTGACTGGAACCAATTTCGGCCGCAGTTCGAGGCGGAGGCGTCCCGCGTCATCGGTACGCCGGTGCGGGTGACCGGCAAGCTCGACGCGCTGCTGCTGCCGACGCCGACGCTGCGGTTGCGCGATGTTGCCGTCGGTGGCGACAATGATCCGGCAAAGATCCGTGCAGGCAAGCTCGATGTGGAGTTCAGCCTCGGCGCGCTGATGCGGGGCGAATGGCGCGCCACCGAATTGTCGCTGGATGGTTTCGCGCTCGATATTGGCCTCGATCGCCAGGGCCGGTTTCAGTGGCCCTCCGCCGCAGGCCGTTTCAATCTCGGGTCGCTCGCTATCGACCGCATGAATGTCGCGGGTCGGATCGCGCTGCACGATGCGTCGAGCGGCGCGACGCTGCGGATCGACGATCTCAAATTTAGCGGCGACGTGCGCGCGCTGGCCGGCAGCATACGTGGCGAAGGATCGTTCACACTGCTCGGAGCGCGAACGCCGTACCGTATTTCGTCGGGACAAAGCAACGACGGCAAGGGCACGCGCGTGCACTTCACCGCCGAGCCGGGTGAGCGTCCGCTGCTGGCCGATCTCGACGGCACGCTGACGTTCGAGAATACGGTGCCAAGGTTCGAGGGCGCGCTGATGCTGGCACGACCGGCAGACGTGAAGCCCACCGACGACCGCCTGCCATGGAAGCTGTCATCGCGGGTGAAGGCCAGCCCGGTATCAGCGACATTTGAACAGGTCGAAGCGGCCTACGGTCCTGATGACAATGCACTGCGGCTGACCGGCGGCGGCGATATCCGTTTTGGCGTGTCGCCATCGTTGCGTCTGGCGTTGTCGGCGCGGCAGCTTGATGCCGACCGGCTGCTGGTGAAGGGCGCGAACGCAGAACCGCTGCAGCTGCTCCCTGCGTTGCGCACGCTGGTGACGTCGATGCCGGTGTTGCCGCTTCCGGCTCAGATCGAATTGAATTCGGACCAGATCGCATTGGGCGGGCGTCCGCTGCAAAATGTTGCCGCCGACTTGCGCGCAGACGACAAGTCATGGACCATCGCGAAGCTGGAGATGCGCGCGCCCGGTGCGACGCGGGTTACGGCGAACGGCACGATCTCCGAGCCTGGACCGTCGGCGCGTTTCACCGGGCCGGTCAGCATCGAGTCGTCCGATCCGGATGTGTTGACGGCGTGGCTGCAGGGACGCGGCGACGCCACATACCGCAATCAAAAGCCGCTGCGTGTGCGCGGCGAAGCCATTGTCGCGGCGGATCGCATTGGGCTCGACGGGATGAAAGCCGAGATCAACGGCGGCGCGATCGATGGCCGTATCGCACTGCTGACGATCGCGGACGGCAAGACGCGGCTTGAAGCTGCCTTGACGGCGGCAAGTTTCGACGTGGATGCGATGTCATCGCTTGCATCTGTGCTGGCCGGGCCGCAGTCTGCATGGCCGGACGAGGGGCAATTCACGCTCCGCGCCGAGAGCGCCGTGCTGGCGGGAAAGACCGTTCGCCCGGCCGCGGTCAGTTTAAGTTACGGGCCCGCAAAAATCGCGCTCGACCGCATTGAGATTGGCGATGCGACGAGCGACCTTGCCATCAGCGCGACAGGATCGTTCGATCGCGCCGAAGGTGGCGGCAATCTGGGGCTGTACGCATCGTCGTCATCGCTGGCGCGGGTCGGAAGTTTCATCGCGCCGTTTGCCCCCGCTCTCGCTGAGCGACTGGCAGCGGTTGCGGAGGAGCCCGGTCCCGCGCTGATGCTGGTGGCTGCCTCGATTGGCAAGGCGAAGGATCGTTCCGGCCGCACCGGTGCGGATGCCGTGCTCAACATCGACGCACCGCAGATCAAGGGTACGATCACGCTGAGCGGGACACCGAATATCGATCTCGCGCGGGTGGGTGATCTCGCGGCGTTGCGAGGCAACGAATTCAAGCTCGAAACCAGGCTGACTGCGAAGCAGACCGCAACCATGGTGACATTGCTGGATCTCGGCCGGATCATTTCGCCGGGCGACGGCCCTGCGCAGTTTGAATCGTTGGTCACCGGCACATGGGGCGCGCCGCTGCAGTTGAAGGCCAAGCTAACCGGGGCAGGTCTCGATGGTGACATTCAGGGTACCGGCAATCCGTGGGCGGAACATCCGGCGGCGGCGTTGACAGTTGCAGTGCGTCGCGTGGACCTCGCCGCGCTGTTCGATCTGAAGCCGGCAAGCGTGCCGTCGCTCGGCGTTTCGCTGTCGTCGCGCATAGGTGTGGCCGGGAATACGTTCACCTTCGACGATCTCGATGCCACGGCAGGTGGATCGCGCGTGCGCGGACGGCTGGTGCTAACACGCGGTGACGAGATCGGAGTCGATGGTGAAATCGGACTCGACACGCTCGATCTTGCGGCCGTGACCGGAGTCGCTTTCGGCGCAGCGGGACATGACGCATCGGCGCCGCTTGACCGGGGCTGGCTGCGCGGCTGGCGCGGAAAACTGGCGTTTCAGGCGCTGAGCGGAGCCTTGCCGGGCGGTGGCGAGCTGCGTCCGGTCAGCGGGACCCTCAAAGGCGACGGTCAGTCGCTGGTGTTGGAGAGCGTCAAAGCCGGTATCGGCGGCGGCGAAGCCGCGATTGACCTCAATGCGCGGCAGACCGCGCCGGGCGGGGCCCAAGGTTCTCAAGGCACGTCTTTCAGTGCGCGCGTGCAACTCACCGGTGTCGATGGCGCGGCGCTTCGCTACCGCAGCCTCGCAATGCCGGATGGCAAGGTTGCGCTGCAAATGACGTTCGCAGGGCAGGGCCGCAGCGCGGCCGGACTGACGGGCGCGCTGTCCGGCGCGGGCACGTTGACGCTGATGGAGGCACGTATCGCTGGGCTCGACCCGCGGGCGTTCGAGGTCGCGATGCGCGCCAGCGATGGCGGGCAGGCGACTGACGACATCAAGCTGCGGGACATCGTTGAGCCTGTCTTGATCGCTGGTACGCTGACCGTGCCGTCGGCGCAGATTCCATTCAGCATCAAGGATGGACGGCTGCGGGTGGAGGCAGCCACGCTTGACGCCAAACGAGCGCGTGTTGCTCTCGCGGGAGGCTACGACCTGCTGGCGGACCAGGCCGATCTGCGGGCCGTGATGTCGCCGGTGACCACCCGGCCGATCAACGGGCGTCCCGAAATTCGTGTCGATCTGAACGGGTCGCCCGATGGGATGGCGCGTGCGGTTGATGTTGCGGCGTTGTCGTCGTGGCTCGGAATGCGCGCGATCGATCGCGAGACACGGCGGCTCGATCAGCTCGAGCGCGGGGTTGCGCCAGGCCCGGAGACGGATGAGTTGTGGGACGAGGAGCTGCCGGCGGCCGAACCCATTCCGCCGTCGGAAGTGAAGATTCCGAACCGCGATCCGCGGCGCAAGGGTGCGGGAGCGAAGGCGGCGGTGCCGGGTACACCCGCCGCGCCGCGTGCGCCTGTTGCGGTGAGCCCGCCGCCAAATCCGCCTCCGCTAAGTCCGCCGAGCGGTGGCACGCTGGTGCTGCCGTTGCCGCCGCCGATCGACATCAAGCCGGCGCCCGGCGCCATGCGGATGCAGAAACAGCGGCCCGCTGCGCCGGCAGGGACATTCTGATCTAGCCGGGCGCTATGCTTGGCGATGGCTGCCGTTCGCCGATGAACACCGACGTGATGGCGCGGGTGCGAAAGTGATCCAGCACGAACAGTCTGATCGCAGACGACAGGTTCGCGGTCTTGCGCGCGCGGTCGATGGCGTCGATCTGGGTCGAGAGCGGCAGGCCGCGGCGCGTCGCAATGTCTTTCAGGCTGGTCCAGAAAGCGTCTTCGAGGCTGACGCTGGTCTTGTGACCGCCGACGACGACAGAGCGCTTGACCACTGCGAACTCTTTCACGTTGCGTACGAAGCCGCCGGCCGTTCCGTCCGTACTCTGCACGATGGTGTCGTTCTGCATCGAAGTGTCCCCCATTCTGGCCAAGCGACCGCGTGCGGCGAGACGCGGTCTCGCCGACGATGAGGCATTGGCACATTGGTACGATGTCTGATCGGACTGCACGGATCAGGATACAGCCGCCCCGCAGCCGGTCCCGAAACGGTATGAGTTTCGAGACGCGGGTACATAGTAACTGAAATCAGCTACCGGCGGTATCCGTGCGAAAACCTACAGCGGAGTCAGGATCGTAACTGTCCGATCCGGAAAATTACGGATGAGGACTTTCCGCCTGCAGTCGGCTGCTGCCGTTTCCTGCCGGGAGTGTCGCGCGCGAACGGAAGTAGTCGAGCACGAACAGCCGGATAGCGGAGGACAAATTGCCCTGCTGGCGGCCGCCATCGATCTCGCCCACCAGTTCGGACAAGGTGAGGCTTCTCACCGATGCGATTTCCTTCATGCCATTCCAGAAGGCTTCCTCGAGGCTGACGCTGGTCTTGTGGCCGGCGACGACGATCGATCGTTTGACGACAGGCGATTTCATACTGGAGTCCGATCATCAACGTGGTGCTGATCGAGGACGTCGTTGGCGCGCTTTGCCTGGAGTTCGTCGCGGCTGCGTTCGTTCTTGGTGCGGCCGAAGCGAGCGCGATTGGTCTCTGACTGCTTCGCGGCTTCTTCGCGCGCGATGCGTTTCTTGACCTGCTTCAGGTTGACCAGATCGCCCATGACCCCTCCTTATTGATAGGACATTTTCAACGAGTGATGCGGCACGCGATATCGCCGGCTTCGTTTTGTCCTGTTGGGGACTCGTCAGAGCGAATTGCTCATGCGAGTCCGTTTCAAAATATCATTCGTTCTCGAAGCGCTGATTCAGCGCGGCAGATGCGAAAAGCTAGCATGCGTTGCGGCGCGGATGGTAGCCAATAGGCCTATGACTTTAGGCGGTGCGACGACATGTCCGAAACGTTACAACGAGTTAATGTGTGCGAATGCTCGCACTTAACCGGGACGAGTCATCTTCTCCGGCTTCACAAGCCGATCGAATTCAGCGGAAGACACCAGCCCGAGACGCACTGCCTCTTCCTTCAACGTAGTGCCGCGCGCGTGAGCGGTTTTTGCGACCTTCGCGGCGTTGTCGTAACCGATCTTCGGCGCCAGCGCCGTCACGAGCATCAGCGAGCGCCGCATCAATTCGTCGATTCGTTTTTCGTCGGCGCGAATGCCGACGATGCAATGTTCGGTTAGCGAACGCGTCGCATCAGCCATCAACTGGATCGATTGCAGCATACAGTGCGCCAGCACCGGCTTGTAGACGTTCAGTTCGAAATGGCCCTGGCTCCCGGCGACGGTAATCGCTGTGTGATTGCCGAAAATCTGGCAGCACACCATGGTCATCGCTTCGCACTGGGTCGGATTGACCTTGCCGGGCATGATCGACGAACCCGGCTCGTTTTCCGGCAGAATGAGTTCGCCGAGACCCGAGCGGGGGCCTGAGCCGAGCAGGCGAATATCGTTGGCGATCTTGAACAGGCCGGTTGCGACCGAGTTGATCGCGCCGTGCACGAAGACATAGGCGTCGTTGGACGCCAGGGCCTCGAACTTGTTCGGCGCGCTGGTGAACGGCAGCTTGGTAAGTGCGGCGACCTGTTTGGCGAACAGCCTGGCAAATCGCGGCTTTGCGTTGAGGCCGGTGCCCACCGCCGTGCCGCCCTGAGCCAAGGGATAGAGATCTTTCGCTGCAGCGCGCACCCGCGCGATCCCGCTCTCGATTTGCGCGGCGTAACCGGAGAATTCCTGACCCAGCGTCAGCGGCGTCGCGTCCTGTGTATGGGTGCGGCCGATCTTGACGATTTTGGCGAAGGCCTTTTCCTTCTGCCGCAGCGCCTTCAGCAGAATAGTCAGCGCAGGCAGCAGGTCGTGGGCGATGCGCTCGGCGGCGGCGATATGCATCGCGGTCGGAAACGAGTCGTTGGACGACTGGCTCATATTGACGTGATCGTTCGGATGCACCGGCTTCTTGGTGCCGGGCTCGCCGCCGAGCAACTCGCTGGCGCGGTTGGCGATCACTTCGTTCAGATTCATGTTGGACTGCGTGCCCGATCCGGTCTGCCAGACCACAAGCGGGAAGTTGTTGTCGAGCTTGCCGTCGATCACTTCGCGGGCCGCGCGGACGATGGCGCGGGCACGGCGCTGATCGAGCAGGCCCAGCTCAAGATTGGTCTGTGCCGATGCGAGTTTGACAATGGCCAGCGCCCGAACGATCGGCATCGGCATCCGCTCACCACCGATCTTGAAGTTGTGCTTCGAGCGTTCGGTCTGTGCGCCCCAGTAGCGGTCCGCCGGCACTTCGATCGGTCCGAACGTGTCGGTTTCGATGCGCGTTGTTTTCTTCTGTGCGGCCATGATGCTTTCCGATGCTTTGCGGGAACGTCGAAGTTTATGACCGCACAGCCGATGCGCGCAACCGCCGCGCGCTTCCGCATGGGCGGAAACGCGTGCCAGAACTTAGAAAAGCTTCAAGATGAAGTGAGAAAGGGCGCCAGCGCCCCGATCGACCGGACTACTTCTTGCGGAAGCGATCAAGCCGCACGACTTCGGCGCCTTCGCCCTGCTTGACCGGCTCTTCGCTCGCCTCGGCGGGAGTTTCCGGCTCAGCCGCAACCGACAGCGATTCCGCCGGCGCTTCGGCAGTGGCGGCCGGTTCGTCGACCGGCTCGAACTGCAGGCCGAACTGCACCGACGGATCGAAGAAACTCTTGATCGCGCTGAAAGGGATGACGAGACGCTCGGGAATTCCGTTGAACGACAGTCCGACCTCGAAACGGTCATCCGTGACGACCAGATCCCAGAACTGATGCTGGAGGATGACGGTCATTTCCTGCGGATACTGCGACAGCAGGCGCGGGGAGATCTTCACGCCCTCGGCTTTGGACACGAACGTAATGTAGAAATGATGCTCGCCGGGAAGGCCGTGCTCGGCGGCATCCGTGAGCACATGCTTCAGCACGCCGCGCAACGCATCGCGCGCGAGGACATCGTAACGAATGTGATCGGTCGTCGTCGCCATCATGTGGTCCTGTAAAAGGTGGCCAGTCGAAATTCGAGTTTGCGGAGTGACCAGACTCGAACGTTCCGACTCGCAGTTTGATCCATGCTATCCGGTCATGGCCCGCAGGTCAGCATCCGCACAGCGCAGATCGCAGATATTCTCACGCGCCGCAACGCATGCGACTGACAAATTCAATGCCGTCCGATGAAAGTGGAGGCTTCTGTTGCCAAGCGCCTCCGGCCCCCGCGCCGGGTGCTGCCCGGGTCCGAATGGTTTATTACGACGGCCATTTATTTCCATAGCCGGCGAACCCGCACCCTGAATATAGGGTGCGAATTCTGACGGCAAAAGACCCGGTTTCCACCTCGAGGGGAGGGGGCGTGCAGCTTTTCGGCGGGAAAGTCCCGATTTGCGTCCAGCGCATGCGCGCCGCAACGGAATAACGGTTGGCCATTTCCAGGGTCCATTCTAAATCGGGCGATGCCTCCTGACAGCGCTTCAGCAATTCCCCAGCCACCTGATGCAGTGTCGCCGGCGCGTCCGGGGCTGATTGAACTGTTCGTGGCATTCGCCAAGATGTCGCTTGCGGGGTTCGGCGGCGTGCTGGTGTGGGCGCGGCGGGCCATCGTCGACCAGCATCGCTGGATGACACCGGAGGAATTCAACGAAGCCTTTGCGCTTTGTCATTTTTTGCCTGGCCCCAACATCGTCAACTTGTCGGTGGTGTTCGGTGCGCGCTTTCGCGGCATCCCCGGCAGTATCGCGGCCTTTCTGGGTCTGGTCGGGCCTCCGGTGGTGATCGTCACCGTGCTGGCCGCGATCTATGCGCGATACGGCGAAATTCCTGCACTGCAGCGAACATTGGCGGGCGTGTCCTGCGCCGCCGTCGGGCTGTTTCTCGCGGTTATCGCACGCATGATGATGCCGTTGCTGAAAAAGCGCGACCCTGTGGCGCTTGCGCTGCTTGTCGCTGTATTCGCAGCAATCGGATTGCTGCGGTTGCCGCTGGTGCTCGTTCTGCTCACCGCGATCCCACTCAGCGTTGTGGTGACCTTCATTCTGCGAAGGAGGGGTACGTTGTGAATTCGCCGACGAGCACACTGCTCACGATGGCATGGACCTTCGGTCTGATGTCGCTGCTCGCCATCGGCGGAGCAAACTCAACGATCCCCGAAATGCATCGCGTCGCCGTCGAGGTCCGGCACTGGATGTCGGATGCACAGTTTGCGGACATGTTCGCGATTGCACAATTGTCGCCGGGACCAAACGTGCTGATTGTGACGCTGATCGGCTATCACGTTGCCGGGATCGCGGGCGCGCTGGTGGCGACGTTCGCGATGTGCGGTCCGTCCGCCGTCCTTGCTTATTTCGTCAGCAGCATGCTGACCCGCTCGAGTCAGTCGATCTGGCCCGCGATCCTCCAGGCCGCGCTGGTTCCAATCTCCATCGGGCTGATGTGCGCCAGCGGTCTCATTCTCACTTTAACGACCGGCGGTACGTGGGTCGCAGTGGTCCTTATTGTCGGCGCAGCAGTGCTTGCATTAGCGACCCGGCTCAACCCACTATGGATGTTGATTGTGGGCGGCATCCTCGGTTTTGCTGGCGCCGTCTGATGAAAATAGCTAAGCAAGGGGTGCGGAGGCACCTCTGCACAACAAAAGCAGATCGGGCTAAAGCCCGCGATGACAGAGGGGGATGACGATGAGTGAAGCGCCGGACAGCGCTGCGGGAAAACCCGTGCGCGGGCTTATCAAGGGACCGCAGGATTTTTACGGAGGCCTGGCGCTGATGGGGATCGCGCTGTTCGCCCTGTGGGCGTCCAGTGATCTTCAGGGCATGCGGGGATTTTCGTTCGGCCCCGGCACCGCGCCACGGATGTTCGCCTACCTTCTTCTGGCGCTCGGCGCCGGTGTTGCCATCACAGGCTTCTTTGTCGAAGGCCCGCCGCTGCAACGCTACGGCATTCGCGGTCCTGTCTTCGTGACCTTGTCGATCCTGGCTTTCGCAGTTGCGATCCGCCCGCTCGGCCTGATCGTCTCCGCGTTTGTGAGTTTTATCATCGCCGCGATGGGAAGCGACGAGACGCAGTGGGTGCAGACCATCATCGTCGGGATTTGCCTGACGATTGGATGTGCTCTCTTGTTCCCCTATGCGCTCGGGCTGCCGCTCGATCTCTTCCCACGCATTCTGCGCTGAGGGCGACATGGACATTTTTGCAAATCTCGCACTTGGCTTCGGCGTTGCGTTTTCACCCATGAATCTTGGGCTGTGTCTGATCGGCGCGCTGGTCGGCACGCTGGTCGGCGTGCTGCCCGGCATCGGCACCATCGCGACGGTGGCCATGCTGCTGCCGATCACTTTCGGATTGCCACCGGTCGGCGCGCTCATCATGCTCGCCGGCATCTACTACGGTGCGCAGTACGGCGGCTCGACCACCTCGATCCTGGTCAACATTCCCGGCGAAGCGGGCTCGGTGGTCACGGCGCTCGATGGTTTCCAGATGGCCAAGCAGGGCCGCGCCGGTCCGGCGCTGGCGATCGCCGCCATCGGCTCGTTTTTCGCGGGCTGTGTCGCAACCGTCCTGATCGCGCTGCTCGGCGCGCCGCTGACCAAACTCGCGCTGGCGTTCGGTCCGGCGGAATATTTCTCGCTGATGGTGCTCGGCTTGATCTTCGCAGTCGTTCTGGCGAAGGGCTCGGTACTCAAGGCGATTGCGATGATCGCCTTTGGCGTGTTGCTCTCAATGGTCGGTTCCGACATCGAAACCGGCGCGTCGCGCATGTCGTTCAACGTGCCGGAACTGGCCGACGGTCTCGGCTTTGCCACGGTGGCGATGGGTCTGTTCGGCTTCGCCGA
>JAZKDK010000069.1:0-26385 GCA_040387615.1 Pseudomonadota bacterium
TCGGTCCAGAAGCGCTCGAGGCGATGCAGCGACTTGTTCAGCGTCGCGAACTCGGCGTTCGAGATGCCGCCCACCTGCTCCACCGTCTTGACGTGCTTCTGATACAGCGCGTCGACGATGTGGCGGATTTCCTGGCCCTGCGCAGTCAGACGAATCCGGACCGAGCGGCGATCAACGCGCGAACGCTGATGATCGAGGAAGCCCATCTCGACAAGCTTCTTCAGATTGTACGAAACGTTGGAGCCGAGGTAGTAGCCGCGCGTGCGCAGCTCGCCAGCGGTCAATTCCTTGTCGCCGATGTTGTAGAGCAGCAGAGCCTGAACTGAATTGATATCGGCGCGGCCGCGACGATCGAATTCGTCCTTGATGACGTCGAGCAGACGGCGATGCAGACGTTCGACCAGCGTAAGAGCTTCGAGATACAGCGGCTGCACGGGTGCAGCGGCATTGTCGCGAGCAGGTTCAACTGCCGTAGCGGCGGCTTTGATCATGACACTTCCCCTGTTGTCGTTTTTACGACTTATTCGACGAAACTTTTGTCTCGCCTGATAGGTACAAACTAAGGGAGGCGTTTGAAGATCAGCTTAAATAACAGCATAAAGAGATGGTTTATTTGAAACGGTGAATCGTATGTTACATCGATAAAATAAGGGCTTTTTGTTAGTTTTGATTCACTTAAACGGGGCGATGTTCACGCTTCGTCACGCATTCTGTCGCATTCCAGAACACCGTTCGTTCAAATTTGAAAGACTTCGTAAAACATCAAGGCGGGCGGCGGCCAGCGGCACACTACGGCGGCCTCTCCCGCGCCGAAAACCACGCCAGGACAAGGTAGGCCGCGAGCAGGATCAGGGAGACGAGAACAGCGAACAGGTTGCCACCGTAGATCGCGGGAAACATCAACTCGATCACTGCGGTTGAAACGATCGTCGTCAGCCACACCACCGCGCCCCATGGCGTGGCAAGCCACAATCCCACCGCCGCAACCAGTTCGATCACCGCGAAGTAGACCGTGGCGGTTTGCCATTGCGTGGTCTGCGCCTCGAACGCGCTCTCCTCGCCGCCGACGAAGCCGGTGATCTGTGCCCAGTGATAGAGTCCCTTGATCATCGACAGCACGGCCATGACGCGCAGGAACAGCACCAGCCGTGTGGTCCACGTGCTTTCGCCCGTCTCCGCGTCCGGCGACGTCATTGCCGTGACCAGATTGACCTGATCGCGCGGGACATCGTCGTTCGCGCCTCTGGTCCCTCGGCCCATGCGGGCGGCCATCGATTGCCGGGTATCCTTGTTCATGGCGCCTGTTTGATCCTTTACAACCTTAAAATCAATCCGCCCGATGAGGCCTCCATGCGGTGACGGACGGGCCCGCAGATGCTACATGTGAGACATCTGTTCTGCGCGGGGAGTGGTATCAAGATGGCGATCAAGTTCGGACGTCCGATTGAAATGCGGGATAGTCCGCTTCGGGATGCGGCCACCGCCGCCCCTTCCCTCGATCTGACCACCCGCATGCGCCGCAACCGCAAGTCCGAATGGGCGCGGCGGCTGGTGCGTGAGAATGTGCTCACCACCGACGATCTGATCTGGCCGCTGTTCGTGGTTGACGGCAACAACCTGCGCGCGCCGATTGCCTCGATGCCGGGCGTCGATCGCCTCAGCGTCGATCAATGCGTCCGCGATGCCGAGCGCGCGATGAAACTCGACATTCCCTGCATCGCGCTGTTCCCCTACACCGATCCGTCGCTGCGCGACGAGACCGGGTCTGAAGCACTGAACGCCAACAATCTGGTTTGCCAGTCGGTGCGCGCAATCAAGAAGGAATTCCCCGGCCTCGGCGTCCTTTGCGATGTGGCGCTCGATCCGTTCACCAGCCACGGCCATGACGGGCTGTTGCAGGACGGCCGGATCCTGAACGACGAGACGGTCGCGATCCTCGTCCGCCAGGCATTGGTGCAGGCCGAAGCCGGTTGCGACATCATCGCGCCCTCCGACATGATGGACGGCCGCGTGGCCGCCATCCGCGCCGGTCTCGACCGCGCCGGTTTCGGCGACGTGCAGATCATGGCCTATGCCGCGAAGTACGCCTCTGCGTTCTACGGCCCGTTCCGCGACGCCATCGGCTCGGCGAAAACGCTGACCGGCGACAAGCGCACCTACCAGATGGATTCAGCCAACTCCGACGAAGCGTTGCGCGAGGTCGAACTCGACATCGCCGAAGGCGCGGACATGGTGATGGTCAAACCCGGCATGCCCTATCTCGATATCGTACGGCGCGTGAAGGATACCTTCGCGATGCCGACCTTCGCCTATCAGGTGTCCGGCGAATACGCGATGATCGCGGGCGCAGCCAATAACGGCTGGATCGACGGCGAGCGCGCCATGATGGAAAGCCTCGTCGCGTTCAAGCGCGCCGGCGCCGACGGCGTGCTGACCTATTTTGCGCCGGCCGCGGCGGAAAAGCTCAAGGCTGGACGCTAACGACGGTTCCGCGACCGGCGAGATAACTTTTTCTCCATGTGAGCCTAAGCCGTCTTGCGCACGCAATCCGGCGGGGCCATGTGCGCAGCGAGCGGCCCGGGCAAATGGCCGCTGAGGAGGGTTTCCATGTCTGACACGAGAAACACCGGTGGCGCGACATCAGGTGCGACCTGGCGCAACAATCCATCGGCCAGCGCGAGCGCACAGCAGGCCTATGATCCGTGGCTGCAGCCCGAACTGTTTCGCGGCGTGCTGACCAAGCGGGTGTTCGCGTTTCTCATCGACCTCGTAATCCTGTCGATCCCGATCATCCTCGCGGTCATCTTCGTCACCCTGTTCGGCATCGTCACACTGGGACTGGGCTGGTTCTTGTTCTGGCTGATCTCACCGTTCTCGGTGATCTGGGCGCTGCTCTATTACGGCATGTCGCTCGGCGGTCCGAACGGCGCCACCGTAGGCATGCGCATGATGGACATCGAGATGCGGACATGGACCGGCGAGCGGCCCTACTTCATCCTCGGCGCGGTTCACGCCGTTCTCTACTGGGTGTCGGTCTCGTTCCTGACCCCGCTGATCCTGCTGGTCGGCCTGTTCAACGGCCGCCGCCGGCTGTTGCATGACATCGTACTGGGCACGGTGTTCATTAACAGCAGCGTCCGGGCATCGGCGGTCCAGACCACGCGCGTCTAGACGAATTCCAGCCCGGGCAGATCACATCCGTGTGGCCTGCCCGGTGCCATGCAGTTTGCTGCCTGAAAGCCGGGTCATTCTCGCGGCAGCGCGTTCAAACTCGTTGACCCCTGCCCTCCGTGGCGCGATGCTGTGGAAGGAATCGCGCAGACCGGAGACACACGGCACCCCGTGACGCAACACTCGCGCAATACGCCGCAATTTTATCTGACGGCGCCCTCACCCTGCCCCTACTTGGAGGGCAAGCAGGAGCGCAAGGTCTTCACGCATCTGGTCGGCGACAAGGCCGGCGAGCTGAACGATCTCCTCACCCATGGCGGCTTCCGCCGCAGCCAGTCGATCGCTTACCGTCCTGCCTGCGACCAGTGCCGCGCCTGCGTCTCAGTGCGCGTCATCGCCAACGAATTCCGGCCGTCGCGCAACTTCCGCAAGATCCAGGCGCGCAATGCCGACATCGTCAGCGAACTACGCACGGCGGTACCGACCTCAGAACAGTACTCGGTGTTCCGCGCCTATCTCGACGCCCGTCATCGCGACGGCGGCATGGCGGACATGACCGTGCTCGACTACGCGATGATGGTCGAGGACAGCCACGTCTCGACCCGAATCATCGAATACCGTCGGCGTACCGCCGACAGCGGCATCACCGGTAAAGGCGGCGACCTGATCGCGGTGGCTTTGACCGACATCCTGAGCGACGGGTTGTCGATGGTCTATTCCTTCTTCGAGCCCGGCGAGGAAGGCCGCTCGATGGGAACGTTCATGATCCTCGATCACATCGCCCGCGCGCGGCGGCTCGGCCTGCCCTATGTCTATCTCGGCTACTGGATCGATGGCTCGCGCAAGATGGACTACAAGGCCCGCTTCCTGCCGCAGCAGCGGCTGGCGCCCAGCGGCTGGCTGCGCGTCGACGCCACCGGCTCGATGGCGCCTGAGCCGCAGGACTGACGCACTTTCACATATCCTGAATCAACACCGCCATGCCGGGCACCCTACCAAGCATGGCGATAGATTGCTTCCTTACGCCGCCTGCTGACCCGGCGCAGCCTGCAATGCATCCGCGGCACGCAGCGCACCAGCCACCGATTTCTCACGCTGCTCGGGACCGATCTGAATTCCGTCGGCAGCAATGATCTCGGGATTGGTAATGCCGATGAAGCCGAACACCCAGCGCAGATAGGTTTCCAGATGCTCGCCCGCCGCAGCCGGCGTGTCCGCGCCGTAGAAGCCGCCACGCGAGATGGCGACGATCACGCGCTTGTTGCCCGCGAGGCCCTCAACGCCCTTCTCCGAGTACTTGAAGGTCTTTCCAGCCACGAGGATGCGATCGATCCAGGCCTTGAGCTGGCTCGGGATGGTGAAGTTGTACATCGGCGCTCCGATGACAACGATGTCGGCGGAAAGGAATTCATCCAGCGCGGCGGCGCTCGCCGCGATGTCATTTCGCACGGCCGGCGTCTCCGGCGTCGCGCCATGGGCAGCCGCGAGATGTTCCCCGCCGAGATGCGAGAACGGCGTCGCGCTGATGTCGCGGTAGGTGACGTCGAGATTGGGAGTGGTCTTGCGCAGGCGCTCGACGGCCGCAGCCGAGAGTTGCCGGGAGACGGAATTGCCGCCGAGGATGCTGGCGTCGATATGGAGCAGTTTCATAGGTTCCCCTTTAGCTCTAGTATCAGATTGATACCTGGACACTAATGATTACCTTTGATAAACCGCACAAGAAGGCACATTTTCTGAACCCGAGAACAGCCGTGACACCCGAGCACACCGATGTAACCACCCCGCCCGACCAGCATCTGCCGGGCAATTGCCTTGCGGTAGGGTCAATCCTGTCGCGCATCGGCGACAAATGGAGCGTGCTGATCATCATGCTGCTCAGCGATGGCCCGCGCCGCTTCAATGAGATCAAGCGCATGGTGGGCGGCATCTCGCAGCGGATGCTGACGCTGACGCTCCGGGGGCTGGAGCGCGACGGCCTCGTCACGCGAACGATCTTTCCGACCATTCCTCCGCGCGTGGACTACGAACTCACAGAACTCGGCCACTCGCTCAAGGAGCCCGTGCAGCACCTCGGCTCATGGGCATTCGAACATCTGCCGCAAATCCAGTCAGCGCGCGAAAAGTTCGATACCACGCGCGCCTGATTTCTGTGGGCCGTGTCAGCCGAATACAAAATCGATCAGCAACTTGACGTTGAGCGCGATCACGACCGCAGCGATAACCGCTGCAAACAACGACAGCCATCGCGGAGCAACGAACGTCCCCATCTTCGCCTTGCTCGCCGTGAACATCACCAGCGGCACGATAGCGAAGGGCAACTGCAGGCTGAGCACCACCTGACTGAGAATGAGAAGCTGCGCGGTGCCCTTCTCGCCGTACCAGATCGTCACGATGGCGGCCGGCACGATGGCGATGGCGCGCGTCACCAGACGCCGCATCCACGGCGCGATCTTGATGTTGATGAACCCTTCCATCACGATCTGGCCTGACAGCGTGGCGGTCACTGTCGAATTCAATCCGCAACAGAGCAGCGCGATGCCGAACAGCGTCGGCGCGAGCGTCGAGCCAAGCAGCGGCGCCAGGAACGCGTGCGCCTGATCGAGCTCGGCGACGTCGGTCTTGCCCGCCTTGTGAAATGTCGCCGCGGCAAGAATAAGGATCGACGCGTTGATCAGCAGCGCAAGGCACAGCGCAATGGTGGAGTCGATGGTCGCGAACTTGATCGCTTCCTTCTTCTCGGGAACGGTGTCGCCATAACCGCGCGTCTGCACCAATCCGGAATGCAGGTAGAGATTGTGCGGCATCACTGTCGCGCCGAGAATGCCGAGCGCGAGATAGAGCATGTCGCGGTTGGCCACGATGTCGACGGTCGGCGCGAAGCCGCGGATCACCGCACCCCAATCGGGATCGGCCATCGCGATCTGCACGGCGAAGCATGCCGCGATGACGCCGAGCAACGCGACCACGAACGCCTCGATCCAGCGAAAGCCGATCGCCTGCAATGCCAGAATGAGAAACACGTCGGCCGCCGTGATCAGCACGCCGATCTCGAGCGGAATTCCGAACAGCAGATTGAGGCCAATCGCGGTGCCGATAATCTCTGCAAGATCGGTGGCGCTGATGGCGATTTCCGCCAGCAGCCAGAGCGGCCACGACACCCATTTCGGATACGCGTCGCGGCAGGCCTGCGCCAGATCGCGGCCCGAACCGACGCCCAGCCGCGCGCACAACGCCTGCAGCACGATGGCCATGATGTTGGAGATCAGCGCAACGGCGAGCAGCGCGTAGCCGAATTTGGAACCACCGGCGAGCGAGGTCGCCCAATTGCCGGGGTCCATGTAGCCGACGGCGACCAGATAGCCCGGCCCGAGGAAGGCGGCGAGTTTGCGCCAGAAGGAGCCACCCTTCGCGACCCGGATCGAGCCGAACATGTTCGAGAGCGACGGCTCGCCACGCGGCGTGCGCCATCCTCCCGGCACAGGCGGGGTGGCAGCCTGGTCAGGCGGCAGTGACGGAGATCGTGCGTCCATACCGTCAATATGCACGCCCTCACAGCCAGTTGCAAGTGAGTTGCAACAGCATATGCCCTACGCGCCGGTCTCGAAATCCCCGGGCTGCGGTGGCGCGATCGGCGTGAACTGGCAGCGGTCCGGCTTGAGGTCGACCAGCGGCGTGCCGTCGAGACAATCAAGCCCCCGCACCAGAACGGTGTTGCCTTCGATGTCGACGAGTTTGGCCACCGAAGTGCCGAGTGGATTGGGACGCACCGGCGATCGCAACGCGAATGTGCCGTGCGTAGTGGTGTCACTCGCCGGACTTTGCAGAACGAGGTCGCGGCGCGACTCGTGCAGCCAGTAGATCACTTCGACCTGTGTAAACTTGTCGAGCCCCTTCAGCGCTGGCACCCACGGCTCGAAAATCTCAATCTTGCAGATCGGGCCGTCGTGCTTGCCTTGGCGCGGCGCCATCAGCCTGTCGGTCCACGGCGTCCGAATCCGGCCGATGAAAACGAGACCGGCATCTGTCGGCGGCGGCGGCTCGACGGCCACCTCGCCTTCGCGGATTTCATTGTAGCGGACCATTCAACTCACCGGCTCCTTGGGCGTGGCCGGTAATGTAGCTCCGCTACCAACGGGAGCAAGCCGAGTTGGTGAGAGCGCCAGCCTATCCCGCCGGCGATCTCATTTTACTCGATCACCTTGCCGAACTTGTTCGACTTCGGGAAACCATGCGCGAGGCGGCCCGCATCCGCGCGGTTGCCGCGCCAGTCGGCGAGCTCCTTCCAGGTCGAACTTTGATCGCGGCCTGCCGAGTCCTTCCAGGTCATGCCGTCCTTGGCGGTGAACGTCATCACATCCGACAGCTTGCCACCGCTGTATTTCTGCAAGCGAACACCACGGCCGCGCGCCATCTCGGGCACCTGCTCGAGCGGGAAGATCACCATCTTGTGGTTGGTGCCGATCACAGCGACGGTGTCGCCGCTCACGGTCGCGATCGCCACCGCCTCGTTGGGTGCGGTGACATTCAGAACCTGCTTGCCCTTACGGGTGTTGGCGACGCAATCGTCTTCGTTGACCACAAAGCCCTGCCCGTCGCTGCTGGCCACGAGGAATTTTCGGCCACTCTTTTGCACGAACATCGACACGATGTTGGCATCGCCTTCCATGTCGATGGTCATGCGGATCGGATCGCCGTGGCCGCGCCCGCCTGGCAGCTTCTGCGCGTCGAGCGTGTAGAAGCGGCCGTTGGTCGCGAACAATGTCAGCTTCGATGTGCTCTCAGCAAAGAACGAGAAGCCCATGCTGTCATCGGTCTTGAAGGCGAGGTTCGACAGATCCTCGACATGCCCCTTCATCGTGCGCACCCAACCCTTGTCGGACACAACCACGGTGATCGGCTCGCGCTCGATCAGGGCTTCCTCGATGGCAGCAAGATCGTGCTCCGGCGCATCGGCGAACTGCGTGCGGCGCTTGCCAAGCGGCGTCTTGGGGCCAAAGGTGTCGCGCACCTTCCGAACCTGCTCGCCGACCTTCTTCCACTGCTCGTCTTCCGATGCCACAAGGGCCTTGAGGTCCTTCAGCTCGGTACGCAGCGCCTTGTCCTCGCCGCGGATCTCCATTTCCTCAAGCTTGCGCAGGTTGCGCAGGCGCATGTTGAGAATGGAGTCGGCCTGAAGGTCGGTGAGCTTGAACGTCTTGATCAGCACCGGCTTCGGCTCATCCTCGGTGCGGATGATCTTGATGACCTTGTCGAGGTTGAGATAGGCGATCAGGTAACCGCCCAGCACCTCGAGGCGATGCTCGATCTGGTTCTTGCGAAAATTCGCGCGCCGGACGAGCACTTCGCGCAGATGATCGAGCCATTCGCGCAGGCACTCGGCGAGGCCCAGCACTTTCGGCACCCGGCCCTTCACCAGCACATTGAGGTTCAGCGAAATCTTGCTTTCAAGCTCGGTCTGCTTGAACAGCGTTTCCATCAGCACTTCAGGATCGACGTTGCGCGACTTCGGCTCGATGACGATGCGCACATCTTCCGCCGACTCGTCGCGGATGTCGCCGACCAGTAGCAGCTTCTTCTCGTTGAGCAGTTCGGCGATGCGCTCGATCAGGCGCGACTTCTGCACCAGCCACGGGATTTCCGTGACGACGATATTCCAGGTGCCCCGCGCGCCCTCTTCCTGGCCCCACTTCGCGCGGACGCGAAACGAGCCACGGCCGGTCGCATAGGCCTCGGCAATGCTTTCGTGGGAATCCACCACGATGCCGCCGGTCGGAAAGTCCGGACCCTTTACATATTTCAGCAGGCCGCGCGATTTGGTGGCGGGCTTGTCGATCAGATGCAGCGCCGCGTCGCAAAGCTCCGCCGCGTTATGCGGCGGGATTGACGTCGCCATGCCGACAGCGATGCCCTGAGAGCCATTCGCCAGCAAATTCGGGAACGCACCGGGGAGAACGATCGGCTCTTTCGACTGACCGTCGTAGTTCGGACGAAACTCAACGGCATCCTCGTCGATGCCTTCCATCAGAAGCCGCCCGACTTCCGTCATGCGCGCTTCGGTGTATCGATAGGCCGCCGGGTTATCGCCGTCGATGTTGCCGAAGTTGCCCTGCCCGTCGACCAGCGGATAGCGCGACGAGAAATCCTGCGCGAGGCGCACCAGCGCGTCGTAGATCGACTGGTCGCCGTGCGGATGGAACGAGCCCATCACGTCGCCGACGATCTTGGCCGACTTCTTGAATGGCGTGCCGGGGTCGAGCCGCAGCAACCGCATACCGTAAAGGATGCGGCGGTGAACGGGCTTCATCCCGTCGCGCGCATCCGGCAGAGCGCGGTGCATGATGGTCGAGAGCGCATAGGCGAGATAGCGCTCCTCGAGCGCCTCGCGGAGTGCGACCTCCTGAATGTCCATCGGCTCCGGTGGAATCAGTCTTTTACCCATGGAAAGGGGTTAACTCCGCTGCGCGCGATGAACAATAGATGAATTGGATGGTCACTCGCGGTTCGTAATTCTTCTGCCACATTGCTGCTGTCTGCCGTGGGCGTCGTGAATCGCCTGCGGTTCATGACACCGGCCTAGGCCGGGTACAGTACCCGATGGCGAGGTGCCGGAGGGATTCAATGAAGGAAATGCAATGCGTCGTTTGATTTTCGCAGCCGCGGCACTGGCCGCACTGACCGGAGCCGTATCGTTGGGCGGTAGCCGCGCCGAGGCCATGAGCCTTCCGGGCGTGGTCGCAGGGGCGACCCAGCAGACCGAGCAGGTCCGTCTCGTCTGCTCCATGAGACGTTCCGGCCACCGGATGGTTCGCGTCTGCCGCGACGTTCGCCCGCATTACCACCGATCGCACCGGCATCATGCCCCCCGCCATCGTCATGGACATGGCCACGGTCATCGCTATTGATCTGAAATCTGCCGGTCTTCAGACCGGCAATTCAGGAAACAGGCCGGACATTGTCCGGCCTGTTTTTATTCCGCAGCTGCCGTTGCGCGTGGCCTCGTGACCGCGTTGATAAAGCCCTCCCGCGCATCCGAATGGCGCTGCCCGCGCGGCTCCAGCACATTGCGCAGCAGGAACAGCCCGGTCAGCCGGAAGCCGTCCTCGATATCCTGCCCGGACCAGCCGTTGGTCCCGTCTTCGCTTTCGCGCAGGAATGGCGGTAGCCGCAACAGCCGGTCGCGCCATGGCTCACCCGCCTGCCGCGAGACCGCAGCGCCCGACTTCGGCGAGACATAAATCAGATCGTTCATCGCTCCGCTCGCGGCACAGGATGACAGATCGAGGCCGAAGCCAAGCTCGGTCAGCATCGCGAGTTCGAATTTTACCAGTTGTACGCCCGCCGTGGCGACGTCATCGAAATCGTCGAGAATGGATTCCAGCATTTCGTAAATATCTTCGTGCGGATCGCGTTCGGGCAACAGCCGCACCAGCGAGCCCAGATGCGTCACGCCATAAACCGCATGCGAGGATCCGAACATCGTGGCCGCCCGCAACCGCACGCCTTCAAGCGCGTAGTATCCGAGATGCTCGTCGAGACGCGCGCGCCAGACCGCGCTCACGGTATTTCCGGGCTGCAGCAGCGGACGCATCCGCGAGCCTGAACCGCCGCGCACCAGCCCGAGATGGCGGCCATGGCTGCGCGTCAGCAGTTCGACGATGGCGCTGGATTCGCCATGCCGCCGCACGCCCAAGACGATGCCTTCGTCGGTCCATTCCATGGCCAGAGCTTACAGGATTCTGCGCACCTTCGCAGCGACATCGCCTGGGAAAGTACGATCAGTCCGGTTGCCGGAACCAGTCCAGGGCATCGCCGGTGAATGAGAAATACAGGCCAAAAGCAGTCAGGGCCGTCGAGATCACGTCCACGAAAGTGCCGAACTGCATACCGGTTTCACCCACCGTGGTGACAATTGAGGCCACAGACAGCGTCAGCGCCACAACCAGGATCATCCGTGCCCAGCGCTTGCGCCGGTGCGCCGCAAGCCAGACCAACTGGACAAACCCCAGCGTCATCATGACGGCGATGAAATTGACTGCCAGCTTTGTGGACCCAGTGACATCATCAGGCATGCGATCCAGAAACGCAGCCGACAGCACGTCAATGAGCAGCGACAGATACAGCAGCACCTGGAAGTAGAAGATATTTTTGGGAACGCTGGTGCCGGGATCGTTGATCATTCCTTGGGAAACTCCAGACCCATCTCGCGATAACGCTCCGGATCGTCGCCCCAGCCGTCCCTGACCTTCACGAACAGAAAGAGATGCACCGGCTGGCCGACGATCTCCGCGATCTCCTTGCGCGAATCCGCGCCGATGGCCTTGATCGTCGCCCCGCCCTTGCCGAGCACGATCTTGCGCTGGCTGTCGCGCTCCACATAGATCGTCTGCTCGATCCGCACCGACTTGTCCTTGCGGTCGGTCCATGAGTCGGTTTCGACCGTGGACTGATACGGCAGTTCCTGATGCAGGTGACGGTAGATTTTCTCGCGGGTGATTTCCGCCGCGAGATGCCGCAGCGGCGCATCCGACATCTGATCTTCGGGATAATGGAACGGGCCTGCGGGCACGTCCTTCGCCAGCGCACGGCGCAGGTCATCAACGCCGTCGCCGGACATCGCGGAAATCATGAAGGTTTGATCGAAGGCCAAACGCTCGTTGGCCTTCAGCGCCAACGTCAACAGCTTCTCGCGCGGCACCAGATCGATCTTGTTCAACACAAGAATCTTCGGGTGATTGACGGACGAAAGCTTGGTCAGGATCGCGTCGGCTTCGTCGTCGATGCCCGCACGGGCGTCGAGCAGCACGCAGACGAGGTCCGCGTCGTGCGCCCCGCTCCACGCGGTCGACACCATGGCGCGGTCGAGCCGCCGCTTGGGCGCGAAGATGCCCGGCGTATCGACGAGAATAATCTGCGCGTTATCCTCGATCACGATGCCGCGGATCAGCGCGCGCGTGGTCTGCACCTTCTTCGAGACGATAGTGACCTTCGATCCGACCAGCGCATTGACCAGCGTCGACTTGCCGACGTTCGGCGCACCGATCAGCGCGACGAAGCCGCAGCGCGTTTCGCGAGTTGAATTCTCTTGCAGTTCGTCAGGCATCATTGCCGCCCGTTACGCCTTCCCGCTTCAGCAGCGCCGTCGCTGCGAGCTTTTCGGCGGCGCGTTTGCTGCCGCCGACGCCTTCCGCCGGGGTTAGTCCCGGCAACTCGACCGCCACGCGAAACTGCGGATCATGATGCGGTCCGGTGCGCTCGACCTCGCGATAAACCGGCGTCGGCAAGCCTTTGCCTTGCGCCCATTCCTGCAAAATCGTTTTAGGGTCACGCAGCGGACGCACCGGCTTGCGCATCCGCTCGGTCCAGTTGCGTTCCACGAATTGGGACGCCGCCGCATAGCCGCCGTCGAGAAACACCGCGCCGATCACCGCTTCGCAGATATCGCCCAGTACCGAATTGCGCAACCGCGCGCCAGCCCCGGCACCCACCGATCCGAGCTTGATAGCCTCGTCCAATCCGAGCGACTTGGCGACATCGGCGCAGGCTTCGCGGCGCACCAGATCGGCGAGGCGCTTCGACAGTTCGCCCTCATCAGCCTTCGGGAACGCCCGATAGAGCATATCCGAAACAATCAGCCCCAGCACGTGATCGCCGAGAAACTCCAGCCGCTGATAGCTGTCGGCGCGGCGCGCGGATTTCAGCGCCGAGACATGGGTGAAAGCCGTCGCCAACAGCGCGGGATCAGCGAACGTATGCCCGATGCGCTGCTCGATGACCTTGGCCGCCGCCTTCGCACTCGGGCGGCGAGTCTTCTTGGCAGGCTTGACCTCTGCGACGCCGGCATCCGCAGCGTCGTCCGTCGTCGGAGGAGTTTTGACGATTGCGGGTTCGCCGCTCATCGCACAATGGAGAAAATGCGATTCCAGCGCACCGAGACCGGCCAGCGCCAGAACTGCCAGGCCTGTTCGCCCTCGGCAATGGAGAAGAAGATCATCTGCGCGCGGCCGATCAGATTTTCGGACGGCACATAACCCACGGCGGACAGAACACGGCTGTCGGTGGAATTGTCGCGGTTGTCGCCCATCATGAAGAAATGACCCGGCGGCACGGTGTAGACATTGGTGTTGTCGTAGAAGCCGTTGTCGACGCAATCGAGCGATTTGTAGCTCACGCCGTTCGGCAGCGTTTCCTTCCACTGCTTGACCCGCGCCGTAGCGTCAGAGCCGCAAGGATCCTCGCCGACGAAATCCGACAGCCGTTCGCGCTGCACTGCCTTGTCATTGATGTAGAGCAGCCCCTCCTTCATCTGGACGCGATCGCCGGGCAGCCCGATGACGCGCTTGATGTAGTCGGTGGTGTCGTCCTTCGGCAGACGGAACACGACAATGTCGCCACGATCGGGATCGGAGCCAAAAATGCGGCCGGTGAACAGCCGCGGCGACAGCGGGATCGAATAGTGGCTGTAGCCGTAAGAGTACTTCGAGACGAACAGGTAATCGCCGACCAGCAGCGTCGCCTTCATCGATCCGGACGGAATGTTGAAGGGCTGAAACAGGAAGGTGCGGATCACCAGCGCGATAATGAGCGCGTGAATGACGACGCGGACGGTCTCGCCGACGCCGCCTTCGGATTTGGCCGGTGTTGTCACGCTCATCTGCTCTTTCGAATCCTGGTTTTTCATGCCTCTGAACTGGACCGTTATGCCCATAAGAGACGAAGACGCCGCCCAAATCACGTGCGCGGGTTTTAGACCGTTGTCGCAGGGGGTGCAATCAACGGGCTCATGAAAACTTGCTAATCGTCTGACAGTTCAGTGAATTTTAGATTTTCAGGCAGCCCGGAACCGGGATCCAGCACCAATCAGACCTTGGCCGCAGGAACCGCCGAAATGATGACGAACGCCTGAGCCAGCGGCCAGTCATCGGTAATTGTGAGGTCGATCCGCGCCTCATGGCCCGGAGGGGTCAGCGATTCCAGCCGCGCCAGCGCGCCGCCGGTCAGCTTCATGGTGGGGCGTCCACCCGGCAGGTTGACCACCCCCATGTCCCGCCACCACACCCCGCGCCGGATACCGGTGCCGAGCGCCTTCGAGCAGGCTTCCTTGGCGGCGAATCGCTTAGCGTAGGTCGCCCAGATCAATTTCGGCATCTTCGAACGGCGCTCGGCCTTGGCCCGCTCCTCATCGGTGAAAATGCGATCGATAAACCGGTCGCCATGGCGTCCGATCACCTTTTCGATCCGTGTGATGTCGATGAGGTCCGATCCGATGCCAATGATCATGGCCTAGTGTCCTGAATCCGAAGTTCGCTTCATTTTGCAGCATCGTCCTTAGCGAACTTCGGATTCGAAATGACACTAGAAAATATGATTCTAGTGTGGCTTTGGTTCGCAAGTCCGCATCGGAGCGTGCGACAAGGACAGCGCCGACTTGCGAACCGCCACACTAGCGATGACCCCGAAGCGATTTCCGGCCCCGGTCCATCGCCGCGCGCATGTCGCGGATGGTCTGGGCCATGCCGACGAACATCGCCTCGCCCATCATGAAGTGCCCGATATTGAGTTCGACAATCTGCGGCAGCGCCGAGATGGTTTCCGCGGTGACATAGTCGAGGCCGTGTCCGGCATGAACTTCAAGCCCGGCGGACTGCGCAAGCTTCGCGCCGGCAACGATGCGCTGCCATTCCACGTCGGCCTTTTGTTTTTGTCCTTCGGCCATGGCATCGCACCACGCGCCGACGTGAATTTCAATCACCGGCGATTTCAGTGTTGCCGCCATCTCGATCTGGGCCGGATCGGCGGCGATAAACAGCGAGACGCGGATTCCGGCGTCGTTCAGCCTTGCAATGAAGGGGCCGAGCGCATCGCGCTGCCCGACGACATCCAGCCCGCCCTCGGTGGTGACCTCGGTGCGCCGCTCCGGCACGAGACAGGCCGCATGCGGCTTGGCCGCGAGCGCGATTTGCAGCATTTCGGCGGTCGCGGCCATTTCAAAGTTCAGCGGCTTGGAGATTTGAGCTTTCAGCCGCGCCATATCATCATCGCGAATATGACGGCGGTCTTCACGCAGATGCGCGGTAATGCCATCAGCACCCGCTTCAATCGCCAGCAGCGCAGCGCGCACCGGGTCCGGTGCACGGCCTCCGCGCGCGTTGCGCAAGGTCGCAACGTGATCGACATTGACTCCAAGACGCAGCGGCGGAATGGCTGGCATGAACAATCCACAGAACGATGAGATTAACCGTTGATGCGATCGACGCTGGCGACGACCGCCTTGGCGCGAAGCTGAGCGATGATACCGTTCAAATGCTTCAGGTCATAGACCTCAAGATCGATGGTGAGCTCTGTGAAATCGGGAGATCGGCGGCTCATGCTGATGTTGTCAATATTTCCGTCATGTTCCGCGATCACCGAGGCGACCTGAGCGAGGCTGCCCGGCTCATTCACGTTCTGCACAAGCAACCGTGCGGGAAAGCGCCGCGGCGTGGCTTCGTCCGTATCCCAGCGGACATCCAGCCAGCGCTCCGGCTCTTCCTCGAAATCCTTCAGCGCCGGTGACTGGATCGGATAGATCGTGATCCCCTCGCCCGGCGTGACGATGCCGACGATGCGGTCGCCCGGCACGGCGCCCCCGTTCGGCGCGAACTTCACCGGCAGGTCGCTGTTGATGCCGCGGATAGGAATCGCGCTCGATGCCTTGGTGTCGCCTGCGGGTTTTGGATTCGCAGCGCTGCTCTTCTTGCCGCTGAGCCGCGCTTCTTCCTTGTAGTCGGGATACATCGCACGCGCGACGTCCGACGCTTTCATCTCGCCGCGACCGACCGCCGCCATCACGTCGTCGATGGAGGCGCGCGCCAGACGCGGCAGCGCGCCCTTCAGCTTGTCGTCGGCATAGACAATCTTCGCGCGCATGAACAAGCGCTCGACGATGCGCCGCCCAAGTCCCGCATACTGATCGCGAACGGCGGTGCGGGTCGCACGGCGGATCGCGGCACGCGCCTTGCCGGTGACCGCAAGGGATTCCCACGCCGTCGGGGGCGCGGATTGAGCCTGCGAAGTCAGGACCTCGACTTCGTCGCCGTTCTGTAGCTCTGACGATAGCGGCGCGAACTTGCCGTTGATCTTGCAGCCGACGGCGCTGTTGCCGACGTCGGTATGCACAGCATAGGCGAAGTCGATCACGTTGGCATGACGCGGCAGCGCAATCAGCTTGCCCTTTGGCGTGAAGCAAAACACCTGATCGTGGAACAGCTCCATCTTGGTGTGTTCGAGGAATTCCTCCGGATTGGCGCTTTCCGAAAGCACTTCGACCGTATGCCGCAACCAAGCGAACGCGTTGGATTCGCGCTCGAGCCGCTCGGTGGGTGACCCGACGCCATCCTTGTAGAACGCATGCGCGGCGATGCCGTACTCGTTGACGCGGTCCATTTCCTCGGTACGGATCTGCAGCTCAACGCGCTGCTTGCCGGGGCCGATCACGGTTGTGTGGATCGAGCGATAGTCGTTCTGCTTCGGCGTCGAGATGTAATCCTTGAAGCGTCCCGGCACTACAGGCCACGTCGTATGGACGATGCCGACGGTCCGATAAACCTCCGCAATGCTGTTGACGATGATGCGAAAGCCGAAGATGTCGGACAACTGCTCGAAGCCGACCGACTTGCGCTCCATCTTCATCCAGATCGAGAACGGCTGCTTGCGGCGGCCTCTCACCTGCGCGTTGACGCCGTTCTTGGCGAGCTTGGCGGAAAGCTGGGCTTCGATTTCTCCGATCAGATTACGATCGCGCTCTTCGAGTGCGTCCAGCCGCTGCACAACCACGGCATGGGCATCCGGGTCGATCACCTTGAAAGACAGATCCTCGAGCTCTTCGCGCATTTCCTGCATACCCATGCGGCCGGCGAGCGGCGCATAGATGTCGAGCGTCTCTTCCGCGATCCGGTGACGTGAGGCTGGCGGCACGAATTCGAGCGTCCGCATGTTGTGCAGCCGGTCGGCGAGCTTGACGAGCAGAACGCGCACGTCGTCGGCGATCGCGAGCAGCAGCTTGCGCAGGTTTTCGGCCTGCTTGGCTTCGCGCGATACCAGTTCGAGCCGCTTGAGCTTGGTCAGCCCCTCCACCAGCGCGCCGATCTCCGGGCCGAACATCTGGTCGATCTCGGCGCGGGTCGATTCGGTGTCCTCGATCGTGTCGTGAAGCAGCGCCGCGACAATGGTCGCGTCGTCCAGCTTCAGGTTGGTGAGAATCGCCGCGACCTCGAGCGGGTGAGAAAAGTACGGATCGCCAGAGGCGCGCTTTTGCTCCCCATGGGCCATCATGGCGTAGACATAGGCCCGGTTGAGCAAGTCCTCATCGGTGTTCGGATTGTAGGCGCGAACCCGATCCACCAGGTCATATTGGCGCATCATTTTGCCCCGGACCGGCTTTTTGGCCGGCGCCGCCGGGGGCGCAGACGGAGCCGTTGCGACCGCTTCGGTCGCCGCCGCCTGCATTTGGGGCTGGTTTCGCCGCCCGATTGCCATTCCGCTCGCTCGCCTCGACTGACGGCCCGAAAAAGGAACCGTCATTCACAATATCGCCGGTTCTCCGGTAATCGCAAGGAAGACACTAAAAATGTCAATAAATGCAAAGGCCCGGGCGATTCGCCCGGGCCTTTGAGAAAAACAGCGCTGAGTGCCGGAAAGTCGGTCCGGAAGACGGCCTTATTCGTCTTCCTCGGGCTGCTCCTCGGGCGGAGCAAGGCCTTCCAGGCCCTTCAAAAGCTCTTCCTCAGTCATGCGCTCGACGGCGACCTCGGTGTCGTCCGCATCCACGGACGCGCCGGCGGAGCCGATCAGAGGCACCGTATCGGGTTCCGGTTCGTCGACTTCGACGAATTTCTGCAGGGAATGAACGAGTTCCTCGCGCAAATCCTCTGGAGAAATGGTCGTATCTGCGATTTCGCGTAGCGAAACGACCGGATTCTTGTCATTATCGCGATCGATGGTCAGGGGCGACCCTGAGGAAATCATCCGCGCACGGTGCGCGGCCAGCAGAACGAGGTCGAACCGGTTGTCGACCTTATCGATACAATCTTCAACAGTGACGCGCGCCATCGGCTGTCGCTCCGGGTCTGGGTCAGAAAATATGTCGCTATGCGCGCTAGGTATAGCGACACGGGCCTTTCCGCAAGCATCAATTTCGAAAAGGCACCTAAAACGCCCGTTTCGGATGACCCCTGCGGGAGCATGGCTGAGGGGTAATTAGTCCCATGGACAAGAATTCGCTTCATTGCTTCATCAGAAATGCTTCGCGGTGCGACGCCACCACCGCAAACAATATTTCTGACCTTTATCTTCTCTAAACCCTCTGGCGAATAACAACTGAAATTGAATGGGAATGCGCGGTGATGGATACGCGCCAAGAATATATACGATAACAACGATGCGAGAAAAAACTTATGCCTTCTGCCACGAACAAGATCGCGCTGTTTATTGACGGTGCAAACCTATACGCAACAGCGAAGACGCTTGGTTTCGACATAGATTATAAAAGGCTGCTTCTTGAATTTCAGAGTCGTGGCACTCTGGTTCGGGCTTTCTACTACACCGCCATCATCGAAGATCAGGAATACTCATCAATCCGGCCGCTGATCGATTGGCTCGATTACAACGGCTATACCGTCGTGACCAAGGCGACGAAGGAATTCATCGACGCATCCGGCCGCCGCAAGGTGAAGGGCAATATGGACATCGAACTCGCTGTCGATGCCATGGAGCTGGCCGAAAATATCGACCAGATGGTGCTGTTCTCGGGTGACGGTGATTTCCGTTCGCTGGTCGAGGCCGTGCAGCGCCGCGGCGTTCGCGTCACGGTGGTTTCCACCATATCGAGCCAGCCGCCGATGATCGCTGACGAATTGCGCCGCCAGGCGGATGTCTTTACGGATCTGGTCCAGCTACAATCCAAGCTTGGCCGCGATCCGAGCGAGCGCCCTGCTCCTCGCGAACCGCGCGAACCTCGTCAGCACACGCCGCAATTCCTGCAGCGGGCGACGACCAGCTCAATGGCGCCAAGGGGCGATGACGAATTCGACGATTGAGCAGAAAACCAAGGAGAGCCGGCGCAGCAGTGCCGGCCCTTCCTCTTCTGTTTCAGGGCAGTCGAACGAACCCGGCCCGGATTGCCCTCTCTGCCCCCGCCTGAAAGACTATCGTGATGCGAACCGTGCGCAGCATCCGCATTGGTTCAACGCACCTGTTTACTCTTTTGGACCGATCGACGCGCAGCTTCTAATCGTTGGGCTCGCCCCCGGGCTTCAGGGCGCCAACCGCACGGGGCGCCCCTTTACCGGGGACTTTGCCGGTGACCTTCTCTACGGGACACTCATCGAACTCGGCTTTGCCCAAGGGGCATACGAAGCGCGGCCGGACGATGGCCTGACGCTGGTTGATTGCCGCATCACCAACGCTGTGCGCTGTGTGCCGCCACAGAACAAGCCCCTGCCCGCTGAAATCAAGACCTGCCGCACGTTCTTCAATGCAACGATGGAGGAGATGCCGCGCCTGCGCGCGATTGTCATGCTGGGCCGCGTGGCGCACGATTCAACGCTGAAGACGCTCGGCATCCGCGCGCCGGATGCGCCCTTCGCCCATGGCGCCGAACATCAGGCCGGATCGATCCGGCTGTTCGATAGCTACCACTGCTCGCGCTACAACACGAACACCCGCCGCCTGACGCCCGAGATGTTCAGGGCGGTGTTCACCAACGTGCGGGAATATCTGGGCTAAGGTCGTTCGCGACCGACGAAGGCTTCGTCATCCTGAGGTGCGGGCTCTTTCTTGCGCGCCTCGAAGGATGACGGGAATCCAATCGCGTTAAACCGGATTGGCCTGCAGCCAAGCCAGCACATCGCCTGCGTTCCGGTCCGGCGGAAACACTGGATAGAACACGTGTGTGATCGTCGCATCGTCGATGATCAGCGCCAGCCGCTTGATCAGCGTCAGTCCCGCAACATCCATCGACGGCAGCCGCAGTGTGTGCGTCAACGCAAGATCGCTGTCCGACAGAACCTGAAACGGGACATGCAGCCGCTCGACCATGTCCCGCTGATAGGCACTGTCCTGCGTCGAAATCCCGAACACGTGCTGCGGGCCCGCGTCTTTCAGATCCTTGAACAGATCGCGGAAAGAACAGGTTTGCGGCGTACAGCCCCGTGCGCCGGGGATCATGTCCCAGTCGTCGACAAGCCCGATCTTGCCGGGCTCTCCCGTGCGCGGATACGCGAACAGCACCACCCGCCCCGGCAGCGACGCCAGCGTGACCGACGCGCCATCGGTCGCCTGCAACGCGACGGGCGGAATCTTCATGCCGACCAGATGTTTCGCCGCGCCGTCATCGACCGGCGCCGGGATCTTGCTCCAGTCCACGTCCATCAGGTTCGGCTGGTTCATCGCGTTACCCCTCTATCCTAGAGGATGACGTTGTCCGAAAACCGCTTCGCACTTTTCGGCGTCAACCTCGCGCCCTTAGCAGGCGACCCTTCTCGCGCGCCCAATCCCGCTTCTTTTCGGTGTCACGTTTGTCGTGAAGTTTCTTGCCCTTCGCCAGAGCCAGTTGAAGCTTCACCCTGCCGCGCTCGTTGAAATACATCTTGAGCGGAATGAGCGTCATTCCCTCGCGCTCGATCGCACCGATCAGCTTGTTGATCTGCTTCTTGTGCAGCAGCAGCTTGCGGTCGCGCTTCGGCTCATGATTGAAGCGGTTGGCTTGGAGGTATTCCGGGATATTGGCGTTGACGAGCCATATTTCCCCATCCTTGGAGTCCGCATAGGATTCCGCAATCGTGGTCTTGCCGCTGCGCGATGATTTGACCTCGGTGCCGGTCAGCACGATGCCCGCCTCGACGGTATCTTCGATGGCATAGTTGAACCGCGCCTTGCGGTTCTCCGCGATGACCTTGATCGTAGGTTCTTTCTTCTCGGCCATCAGGTGCCTCGGGCGTGTACACGCGAAAATACGGTTCGCGTGAGTACGCAATCCTTCATTACGGCCTGACGGCGCGGGAAGATTTTGCGCCGTCAGAATGTCTCGGTTGGTGATAGATAGTGATTTACTTCGACCTCAGAAGGTCACGGATTTCGGTCAGCAATTCCTGGTCCTTCGTCGGCTTTTCCGGAGCTGGTGCTGCCTCTTCCTTCGCCTTCAGACGGTTCATCAGACGGATCACCAGGAACAGCACGAACGCCACAATGAGGAAATTCAGCGTCAGCGTGAGGAAGTTGCCCCATGCCAGCACAGCGCCTTGCTTCTTGGCGTCGGCGAGATTGGTGGCCGTCACAGTTTTCGAAAGGCCCGTGAAATAGTTCGAGAAATCGAGCCCGCCGGTGATCGCGCCAATGATCGGCATGATGACGTCGGCCACCATCGAGGTGACGATCCCCCCGAACGCCGCACCGATGATCACGCCGACCGCGAGATCGACGACGTTGCCCTTCAAGGCAAATTTCTTGAATTCCTCAAGCATTGGCTAGTTCCCCCTCCTGCTGCCTCGTCAGTTGATCAATCCGGCGTACACCATCGCGTCGCGAATGATCTTGCCGGTCGGCGGCGTCACTGTCATCAGCGGCAGACGCACTTCCTCATGCACGCGGCCCAGCAGCTTGAGACCATGCTTGGCGCCCGCAAGGCCCGGCTCCTTGAAGATGGCGTCATGCAGCGGCGTCAACCGGTCCTGGATCTTGAGCGCGGCCGCATAATCGCCCTTCATCACGGCGGACATCAGTTCCGCGCACGGCTTCGGCGCCACGTTGGCGACGACCGAAATACAGCCGTGTCCGCCCGCCGCCATATAGGCGAGCGCGGTCATGTCCTCGCCCGAGAGCTGGATGAAGTCCGGCCCCATCGCGTGACGCTGTTGCGACACGCGGGCGAGATTGGCAGTAGCATCCTTCACGCCGGCGATGTTCTTCAGCTCGAACAACCGAGTCATGGTCTCGACGGAGAGATCGACGACCGAGCGCGGCGGAATGTTGTAAATGATGATCGGAATACCGATGGCATCGTTCACCGCCTTGAAGTGATGATACATCCCTTCCTGCGTGGGCTTGTTGTAATAGGGCGTCACCACGAGCACGGCATCGGCGCCCGCCTTCTCGGCATGCTTCGCCAGAGCGACAGCTTCGCGCGTGGAGTTCGAACCTGCGCCGGCGATAACCGGGACGCGGCCCTTCGCCTCCTCCACACACCACTCGGTGACCTTGTTGTGCTCTTCGTGGCTGAGCGTCGGGCTTTCGCCGGTGGTTCCGACCGGAACAAGGCCATGCGAGCCCTGCTCGATCTGCCAGTTCACCAGATCACGAAGGCCCGCCTCGTCCAGCGCTCCGTTTTTGAACGGCGTCACCAAGGCGGTAAGGGACCCCCTGAAATTCGTCTTGGCTGCCATTGTCAGTCTCCGAACGCATCGCAACGCTGCGATTTTATGATTGATTGATACCGAGTCCCGAAGCGCGATGAAAGTCCCGGGCACTCCCATACCGCGCCCACCGCCTGGATGACCCTGCGTTAGCCGCGATTTTGCCGCGGTGTTGCGGCATTGTGCCTGTTCTAACACATTTAGTATTTTGTCCACATATTCAATGCACTACGCCTTAGGGTGAAGGCTCTTGAATGATTCGCCGCATAGGCCGTCCGTGATGCTATTTGCTCCTTCGCCCTCGGGACTTCCCCGTTCAGCGCGCTGGACCGCTGTTCTCCTCGGCGCGGGCAGTCTTGCGCTGATTTCTTACGCCGCGTCGGCGGTTCCTTTGCCGAAGCCGCGTCCGGTGCCCCGCAACGTGACGCCGCCAACCACGCCGGCGAAACCAGCTCAAACACCGGTCCCGTCGGCCGCGAAAGCTACTCCGGAGGCACCTGCGCCCAAGGCTCTGGCTGCGCGCCCTGCTCCGCCCCGGAAGCCTTCCGTGCCATTGGCCATGTCCAGCACATCGTCCACCTCGAAGGCGGACATGGAGACGATCGAGCAGATCATCGAGCTGGTGCGCAAGCGAAAGCCACTTGACGCCACGCAGCTTCAGGCCTCGCTCTCCGATCCTGTTGCACGCAAGCTTGCCGAATGGATGATCCTGCGCAGCGATGACAACAACGCGTCGTCCGACCGCTACAAGGCCTTCATCACCGAGAACCCGACGTGGCCAAGCGTGACGTTCCTGCGGCGGCGTGGCGAAGCGGCCCTGTGGGACGACAAGCGCGACGATTCCGTGGTGCTCGCATTTTTCAATGGCGAACAACCGATCTCCGCCAAGGGGCGCTTTATGCTGGCCCGCGCACTTCTGGCGCGCGGTGACCGGGCGAGCGCGGAACGGCTGGTGCGCGAAGCGTGGCGGGGCGATCCGTTCTCCTCCGACACCGAAGACACCGCGTTCGACAGATTCGGGACGCTGCTGACACCTGGCGATATCAAGATCCGGATGGATATGCTGCTGTATAGCGGCGACAATGCTGAGGCCGCGCAGCGCTCCGCCAAACGGCTCGGCAGCGGTCATGTCGCGCTCGCGAAGGCCCGCACAGCGCTCAACAAGAAGGCCTCTAACGCAAAGGCCTTGCTCGATGCTGTTCCGAGCGATCTGCACAGCGACCCGCTTTATCTTTTCAGCAAGGCGCAATGGCTGCGGCGCGAGGACAAGTTCGTGGAAGCCGCGCGCGCCATGCAGGCTGCGCCGCGCGATCCGGCACGACTGGTCAATGCGGACGAATGGTGGATCGAACGCCGGCTATTGGCGCGCAAGCTGCTCGATACCAACGAGCCACGCACCGCCTATGCTGTCGCGCGCGATGCATCGCTGCCGGCACGGGATATCTACAAGACCGAACAGGAATTTACCGCGGGCTGGATCGCGCTGCGATTCCTCAACGATCCAAATCTCGCAGCCCAGCATTTCGCGCGGATCGGCGTTGGCAGCGTCAATCCAACCGCCCTCGCCCGTGCCGGTTATTGGCAGGGCCGCGCCGCGGAAGCTGCCGGACGATCACAGGAGGCCCGCGCGGCGTATGAGTCGGCGGCGGCGCAATCGACCAGCTATTACGGCCAGCTCGCGCGGGCGAAGCTGGGACTGCCGCAGATCGCATTGAATGGTGTGCCGGGCCGCTCGCGCGGCGGCGAACGCCTCGAGGTTGTCCGCGCCGTCGAGATTCTCTACGCGCTGGACGAACGCGAAATCGCGATCCCGATCCTTGCCGACATGGGCGACCGCGCCGACATGGATGGCCTGCTCGCGCTTTGCGAACTGACCCAGCGGCACAACGATGCGCGGGGCATGCTCCTTGTCGGCAAGGCTGCGCTGAACCGCGGCATGCCGTTCGATCACTATGCTTATCCGGTGATCGGCATTCCGCCCTACAAGGACTTCGGACCCGAGGTGGAGAAGGCTATCGTTTTCGCCATCGCCCGGCAGGAAAGCGCATTCAATCCCTCTGTCGTGTCGCCCGCTCAGGCTTATGGCCTGATGCAAGTTACCCCTGCCGCCGGCAAATACGTCGCCAAGCGACACGGCGCGACGTTCGATCTCGCCAAACTGAAGACCGATCCCGCGTACAACGCCGCGTTTGGCGCCGCCGAACTCGGCGGCCTTATCGAGGACTATCGCGGATCCTACATCATGACCTTCGCCGGCTACAATGCCGGGCGCGGCAGCGTGCGCAAATGGATCGAGCGTTACGGCGATCCTCGCGATCCGAAGGTCGACGCGGTTGATTGGGTCGAGAAGATCCCCTTCTCCGAGACCCGCAACTACGTCCAGCGCATCATGGAAAACGTCCAGGTGTACCGCTCGCGGTTCGGCGGCGGCAGCAAGCTGCTGATCGAGGCCGATTTGCGCCGGGGCGCAGGTGTGGAATAGGTTGAGACGCTGTATCGGCACGCCGGTATGGAGTTCGTCATCCTGAGGTGCGAGGGATGCACGGGCGAATCCTTTCCACAACAACGCGGCCGCCGCGCTTCGAGGCCTTCGCTGCGCTACGGCTCCTCAGGGTGACGGCAAAATGTCCCAATCATTCCGCGACGTGTACTGCCAGTCGGCCGACGGGCTGAAACTCCATGCCAAGGTCATCGGTCCTGACAACAGCGGCACACTCCCGGTGCTGTGCCTTCCCGGCCTGACGCGAACCACCGACGATTTCGACGACATCGCGCGCGCCATCGCTACCAACCAGGCAACACCCCGCAAGGTGGTGTCGGTCGATTACCGCGGCCGCGGCCTGTCGGACTACGATCCCGATCCCGCCAAGTACGCTGTTCCGGTTGAGCTGGGCGATGTGCTGACGATCGCGGCGTCGCTTGGAATTGCCCGCGCCATTCTGCTCGGAACATCGCGCGGCGGCCTGATTTCGATGGCGCTGGCGGCGGCGCAGCCGCAACTGCTGGCCGGCGTTATCCTCAACGACATCGGCCCCGCATTGGAGATAGGCGGCCTGATGAAAATCAAGGGCTACATCGCCAACCCACCTCCAAGGCAAACATGGGATGAGGCGGCGCGCGGTCTGAAGGAGTTGTTCGCCAATGTGTTTCCGTCGCTCAGCGACGCCGAATGGATGGCGTGGGCCCGCCGCGCGTTCCGGGAAAGGGCCGGTGGCGGGCTGGAGCGGACCTACGACCTGAAACTCTCCCATACACTCGATGGACTCGATCCAGCCAACCCGCTGCCGCAGGTCTGGGAACTGTTCGACAAGCTCGCGGGCGTTCCTCTGATGCTGATTCATGGCGGACTGTCCGACCTGCTCTCGCGGCAAGGCGTTCAGGACATGATCGCGCGGCGGCCGGACATCGATCTCGTGACAGTCGCAGATCAGGGCCACGCACCGCTGCTGGCGGACAAACCGACGATGGATCGCATCGTCGCGTTCTGCAGGCGTTGCGACGAGGCGTAACGGCCCCGCCTTAACAACCGAACCCACCTAGCAACCTCTCACGTCGTCCTCGCGAAGGCGGGGATCCATACTCTCTGAGTTTTGGTTGTGAGAGACGCTGTAGCAATCTTCTCGCTGTCATACGAGGTTCGGTGGTTATGGGTCCCCGCCTTCGCGGGGACGAAACAGTAGGCTTGGCAAGCACTCCGTCATCCTCTCTCATCCGGAAGAACATCCAAAGAAAAACCCCCGGCAGTTTCCTGCCGGGGGTTCTTTTAGTTCAGGTCGTAATCGCCGTTAGGCGGTTACATTACCAGGTGCGGCGAACGCGGAGGTTGCCG
>JAZKDK010000070.1:0-13255 GCA_040387615.1 Pseudomonadota bacterium
TGGCGGAAGGGGTGGGATTCGAACCCACGGTGCCCTTGCAGGCACGCCGGTTTTCAAGACCGGTGCCTTAAACCACTCGGCCACCCTTCCTGCTCTGGAAACCAGCACTTAGCAAAGCGGACGGGGTAGCGAAAGAGGCGATTGCCCCGAAACGCCGCCGCTCTGATGACTATTCGCCGCCCTTGCGCTGACCCGCTGCGCCTTCCGAACATGTCTCGCCGGTAGATCAGGTTCGGCCAAGCGCCATAATCGATTTCGCTATCAACAGGATGAGGGCCGAGACGACGAGCGGCAGCAGAAATGTGCTCGCAATGCTGGCGAGACTAATCTGTCCTTTCCGTCGCTCCCGTCCGACCAGAAGAACGCTGGCAGGTAGCGCGACACGTCACCGCTGACGAGGCTGTACAGCGGCCGAAACAGCAATCCGGCCACGGCCAGGATCAGCAAATAGTCCCACCATCGCCGCGCGGCCTGACGGATCAGCGCCACTGCGGCAACGATCAGGAGACCGGAAATAAGCAGGACCGAAACCCAGCCGTTCATGGATTCCTCGGCATGTTGCTCCACCCGGAAATCACCGGCGGCCTCAAGGATTGCCCGCACAAGGGGAGGCGGTAAACTCCGGAAAATCAATCTCTGGTTTACCACCCCGTGCATCGGGTCGTTTCCGGCATGGAAGCAATGGGTTAAGGTAATCGCCGTATGAAGTAGGAGCGTCCGGCCTGACGATGCCCGGTAGGCAAGACGGCGCGAAAAGTGCTATTTGGGGTTCTATGGGGATTTGCGTCAGGGAATCGGGCAAGGCGGCCCTGCGAGTCGCAGCGGCGGGGGCCGTGTGCCTGCTGCTCGCCAATTGCGGCGCGTCGAACAAACTCTCCAGCCGCGTCGATCCGAAATACGGCGTATCGAGCAGTCCCCGGGTGGTCGATTTCGGCGAATCGGTTCCCAAGGGCGGCGGCACCTATCGTGTCGGCAAACCCTATGTCGTTGCCGGCAAAACCTATGTGCCGGAAGAAGACCCGAACTATCGCGCCGAAGGCATGGCGTCCTGGTACGGCGATGCTTTCCATGGCCGCCTGACCGCCAACGGCGAAGTGTTCGACATGACGTCGCTCACCGCAGCCCATCCGACATTGCCGCTGCCGAGTTACGCGCGCGTCACCAATGTGGCCAACGGCAAATCGGTGATTGTGCGCGTGAATGACCGCGGTCCGTATCACGGCAATCGCTTGATCGATGTCTCAAATACGGCCGCCAAGCTCTTGGAATTCCGCGAGAACGGCATCGGCCGCGTTCGCGTCGAATATGTCGGGCGTGCACCCCTTGAGGGATCTGACGACCGGCAGTTGATGGCGACGCTGCGGACCGGCCAACCAGCCCCGGCACCTTCAAGTGTTAGGATAGCGTCGGCAAACGCCTTCATCCCGGAGATGGTGCCCACGCGTGGTGTGGTCCGCGGAGATGTTCCGTTGCCGGCAGGGCGTCCCTATACGCTCGGCCATACCAAGGAAGATTTTGCTGCGGCCGGCGCGTCGGAAGTCTCAGCGTCCCGTGCCCAACGGCCGGGCGGCCGGCGCTTCGAACGCAACATTCAGGCAGAGCCTGAGGACGCCGCCGAAGAGGCTCCTGCCACGGCGAGGCCTGTTGCCTCCTTCGCATCGGCCCCGCGCAGCAGCAACGTCAATCTGATGTCGGGCCGCGGCCTCTACTGAGTTTCCGCGCGTTGCCGATCAATCCCGCACGCCGTTCAGGAACTCCACCAGCGCCGCGTTGACCTCGTCGGGGCGCTCCTGCTGAATCCAGTGACCCGCGCCCTCGAGCAACAGCTTGCGCCGCAGGTTGGGCAACACGCGGTCCATTTCGGTCACCCGCTTGCCGCCGATGATACCGGTCACAACGGAGTCATTTGCCCCGGCGATGAAAATCGACGGCTGATAGATTTTCGCGCCGTGCCACGGTGCGGTCAGCTCCCAATTTCGATCGATGTTCCGATACCAGTTCAGGCCTCCGCGAAATCCGGTGCGCGTGTAGGTCTCAACGACATGCGCCAGATCCTGCTCGCTGACCCATGCCGGGCGAGAGCGCTCCTTGGCCGGATCGCCCAGAAAACCCTGTCCGTCTTTCAGGAACAGGGACGAGTCGACGCCGAAGGTGACCGCGCGCATTGTGAAGCTGACATCGCGCTCGAACTCGGCTTCCGCCACACCCGGCTTCTGGAAGTACTGCCAGTAGAAGTTGTTGACCCCGCTTTTCGCCAGGGTATCGAGCGGCCGCTCGCGTCCCCGCCATGGCGGCGGCACGCTCAGGCCGCCGACAGCGGTGAAGATGTCAGGTCTGAACAGGGCGGCATGCCAGGCTACCGGCGCGCCCCAATCGTGGCCGATGATGATGGCCTTGGTTTCACCCAGCGCCGCGACCAGCGCGACCATGTCGCCGACCAGATCGAAGATTGAGTAGGCCTCGATGTTCTGCGGTGCCGAGGTACGTCCGAAGCCGCGCATGTCCGGCGCGACGACATGGAAACCGGCGGCTGCTATCGCGGGCAACTGATGCCGCCACGAATGCGACAGTTCGGGCCACCCGTGGCACAGCAGCACCAGCGGTCCGGAGCCCTGTTCGGTCACAAAAATCTCAATCCCGTTGGCTGAGATCATCCGCGATGACGACATCGATTTTCTGCCTCTTTTCAGGATTTTGAAGGCTGTGGGCATACCCGTGACGGCCAGCCGCACGTTGTTTGGTACCAGCCCAACTGGTACAAGGCGATCCTCAGGAATCTCGACATGGCAGCCATTCTCACAACATCCCGGATTCGCGGACGCCGGACTGGGCGGTTCTGGCCGCTGGTGGCTGTCGTCCTGATGGCCGGTGTTGCGCTGGGGGGCATCGCCTATGCCGCCAACAACAGCGTGCAGGGGGCCAAGAAGGAGGACGGATACGAGGTCGATGCGCCGACCGCGATCCTGATCGAGGCGAAGTCCGGCAGCATCCTGTTCGAGAAGAACGCTGACGAGTTGCGCGCACCATCCAGCATGATGAAGCTGATGACCGCTGAGGTGGTCTTCAACGCGCTCAAGAAGGGCGAGATCAAGCCCACCGATGAATTCAGGATCAGCGAAAACACCTGGCGCAAGGGCGGTGCGCCGTCCGGCGGCTCGACCATGTTCGCTGCCATCAACAGCCGCGTCAGCGTCGACGATCTGCTTCGCGGTGCGGTGATCCAGAGCGGTAACGACTCCTGCATGGCGCTGGCCGAGGGCCTGTCGAATACCGAAGCCGCCTTCGCCGAGCGGATGACCAAACGCGCGCGTGAACTCGGGTTGACGAAATCGACCTTCGCGAATTCCAGCGGCTTGCCTGACCCCGGCAACAAGATGACCGTGCGCGAACTGGCAATGCTCGCGCGTCACATCATCCTGACCTATCCGGACAATTACAAACTGTTTGGCGAGCGCGAATTCACCTGGAACAAGATCCGTCAACAGAACCGCAACCCGCTGCTGACGATGCTTGAGGGCGCGGACGGCATGAAGACCGGCTTCACCAAGGAGGGCGGCTACGGCATGGTCGGCTCCGCGGTGCAGAACGGCCTACGGCTGATCGTGGTCGTCAACGGTCTGGAGGATCCCGATGACCGCGCATCCGAGGCGAAGAAGCTGCTTGAATGGGGCTTCCGTAACTTCGAGGCACGGACGCTGTTCGCCGCGAACCAAGCCGTCGGTTTTGCACGCGTGTTCGGCGGCGAGAGCCGTTCGGTCAAGCTGGCGAGCCCCGAGCCAATCAAGGTCATGGTGCAGCGAAACGGAACGGACAAGCTGGTTGCCCGTATCGTCTACACCGGCCCGGTGCGCGCACCGGTCGAGCCCGGCCAGCGGATCGGCGTGTTGAAAGTCTGGCGCGGCAGCAACATCGCGATGGAGTCGCCGCTGGTTGCTGCGGAACCGGTCGCGACGGGTTCAACCACCCGCCGCGCGATCGACGGCGCCAGCGAACTGGTCCTTGGCCTGTTCCGCGCCGGCGCGGAGAAACTGTAACATGGCTGATGTCGTCAAGCCGAAACATCCGCCGCGCGGGCGCTTCATTACCTTTGAAGGCGGCGAGGGCTCCGGCAAATCGACGCAGATCCAGTTGCTGGCGGATCGGTTGAACGCCGCCAAGCTTCGGACGATTACGACGCGCGAGCCCGGCGGATCGGCGGGCGCGGAAATCATCCGGCACCTGTTGCTCTCCGGCATGGCAAAAGCCTTCGGCCCCGAGACGGAGTCGCTGCTTTTCGCTGCTGCGCGCGACGATCACGTCAGTCAGGTGATCGAACCGGCGCTGGCGCAGGGAACGTGGGTGCTGTGCGACCGCTTCACGGATTCCACGCGAGTCTATCAGGGTGAATTGGGGAAGGTCGATCTGAAGCTGATCCGGGCGATGGAGCGCGTTACCATCGGCAATCTCAAGCCTGACCTCACGATCATTCTGGATGTGCCGGTTGCAATCGGCATGGAGCGTGCGCTCAAGCGGCGCGGGACCGCGGTGCCCGATCGCTTCGAAGGCGAGGGCGTGAGTTTTCACGAAAAACTGCGCGATGCCTATCGCAAGATCGCCGAAGGCGACCCGCAGCGCTGCGCGCTGGTGGATGCGGATGCCGATGCCAAGACCGTCGCCGAGCGGATCTGGAAAGCATTACGTGATCACCTGTTCACTGTGGCTACGGCTCGCGAGACCACCAAGGCATGAGCGCGAAGTCATCCGAACCAGAGACTGCCGTTCCCGCGCCGCGCGAAACAACCGCGCTGTTCGGTCATCGCGACGCCGAGCAGACGTTGCTGACCGCGTATCGCAGCGGGCGCATTCCGCATGCGTGGTTGATCGGCGGCGCGCAGGGCATCGGCAAGGCGACGCTGGCCTATCGCACGGCGCGGTTTGTGCTCGCCCATTCCGATCCTGCTGCGCAAGCCGTTCAGAGCGCCGACAACCTCTATGTCGATCAGGATCATCCGGTGGCGCGACAGGTCGCCAACGGAAGCCATGGTGGTTTGCTGACACTAGAGCGTACTCTCAATGAAAAGGGCGCGATGAGCAGTGTCATCACGGTAAAAGATTCGCGTGAGACGATCGGATTTTTCGGTTCGACCGCCGCCTCCGTTGGCGGCTGGCGTGTTTGCGTGGTCGATACCGTCGATGAACTCAACACCAACGCCTCCAACCAGCTTCTAAAAATCCTCGAGGAACCGCCGGCACGTTCGCTGTTCCTGCTGATCAGTCACGCACCGGCGCGAGTGCTCGCCACCATCCAGTCGCGCTGTCGTAAACTGCCGTTGCGGCCGCTGGAGACAGACGATGTGATTCAGGCTGCGGCTGAGGCGGGCGGATTAACTCGCCGCGATCCGGCGTTGAGTGAGGCCGCCGATGCAGCGGAGGGGAGCGTGGCCCGTGCACTCACGTTGCTCGGTGGGCAATCGCTCGGGCTTCATCAGCGTACACTTGAGCTCCTCAATCGCCTGCCGCAGCTCGATCAGCGCGCACTTCATGCCCTAGGTGAGGCGCTTCCGCTCAACGACCGAGTCGGATTGAAAGCTTTTGTCGACACCATCGACCGCTGGCTGACGGGGCACCTGCATGCGCCCGATGCTGGCGCAAACCTGCCGCGCCTTGCACGGCTTGCCGAGGTATGGGAAAAGATCAACAGTGCCGCGCGCGACACGGAAAGCTTCAATCTGGAGCGAAAACCGTTGGTTTTTTCAGTATTTGGCATGCTAGCCGAAGCCACCGCGGCCCGCCCGCAGGCTCGCTAACTGGACAATCGCAGCGGTTTAGCAGCACCCCGTTTTGAGTGATCGCGCCCACGTCGGCGCCGTTTGAAATTCTAAGGAAGCGTAATGGCCAAAGCCAAGAAAACCGCCGCGAAGAAGAAAAAGAAAGCAGTCAAAACGGCTGGCAAGGCAGCGTCTCGTCGCGCGCCAGCTTCCCCGAAGAAAAAGGGACGTAAGGCGACTGCCAAGAAAACCGCAAAGAAAGCTGTCAAGAAAACAGCCAAGAAGGTTGCGAAGAAAGCGGCCGCAAAGCGTGCCGGCAAGAAGGCCGTAGCCAAGAAGACCACAGCGAGGAAGAGCGCCGTCAAAAAGTCCGTGACAAAGAAGCCTGCGGCGGAAGTCATCACGAAGACTGCGCAACCAGCAGAGCAGGTGACAAAGAAAGCACCGGCAAAACCCGCGAAGCCTAAAGTGTCGTCGGCCGCTCCACAGAGCGCTGCAAACGCTAGCTCGAAGAATTCCTTCTACATCACGACGGCGATTGCTTATCCGAACGGCGAGCCTCACATCGGCCACGCCTATGAAGCGATCGCGACTGATGCACTTGCGCGCTTTCAGCGCCTCGACGGCAAGGATGTGTTTTTCCTGACCGGCACCGACGAGCACGGTCAGAAGATGGTCCAGACGGCGCAGAAGGAAAACATGACGCCGATGGATCTGGCGACGCGCAACGCCGCGCGTTTCATGGAGATGGATCAGCGCCTGAATGTTTCCTACGACCGTTTCATCCGCACTTCGGAGTCCGTGCATCACAAGGCGACGCAGGAAATCTGGAAGCGGATGACGACGAATGACGACATCTATCTCGACAGCTACGCCGGCTGGTATTCCGTGCGCGACGAAGCCTATTACGCCGAGGACGAAACCGTTGTCGGCGAAGACCAGGTGCGTCGCGGCCCGCAAGGCACGCCAGTCGAATGGGTCGAGGAGAAGAGCTACTTCTTCAAGCTTTCCGCCTATCAGGACAAACTGCTGGCGCTTTACGAGAACCAGCCCGACTTCATCGGCCCGGACTCGCGCAAGAACGAAGTCATCAGCTTCGTCAAAAGCGGGCTGAAAGATCTGTCGATTTCGCGCACCACGTTCGATTGGGGCGTGAAGGTGCCGGACGACGAAGGCCACGTGATGTATGTCTGGGTCGATGCACTGACCAACTACATCACCGGCGTCGGGTTTCCGGACGAGGGCGATGCGAACTGGCATTACTGGCCGGCGGATGTTCACATCATCGGCAAGGACATCATCCGGTTTCACGCGGTGTACTGGCCGGCATTCCTGATGTCGGCGGGCATTCCGGTGCAGAAGCGCGTCTTCGCGCATGGCTTCCTGTTCAACCGCGGCGAGAAGATGTCGAAGTCGGTCGGCAACGTGGTCGATCCGTTCAGCCTTGCGGATGCTTACGGTGTCGATCAGCTCCGTTATTTTTTCCTGCGCGAGGTGCCGTTCGGTCAGGATGGTAACTACAACCACGAAGCCATCGTCGCGCGTACCAATGCGGACCTCGCCAACGACCTTGGCAATCTGGCGCAACGCTCGCTGTCGATGATCGGCAAGCAGTATCAGGGCGTGCTGCCGGAGCCGGGTGCGTTCTCCGACAACGACACCGCCATTCTCGCGATGGCCGACGGCATGCTCGAGCAGGCTCGCACCGCCATGAGCACGCAGCAGATTCATCACGCGCTCAATGCGATCTGGGCCGTGGTGGCCGAAGCCAACCGCTACTTCGCGGGTGAGGCACCGTGGGCGCTCGCCAAGACCGATCCCGCGCGCCAGCAGACGGTGCTGTATGTCACCGCCGAGGTTGTGCGGCAGATTGCAATCCTGGCTCAGCCTGCGATGCCGGATGCTTGCGCCAAGCTGCTCGATATTCTCGGTATTGCACCGGACGCACGGGACTTCGCGGCACTCGGAACCCGGATCAAGGGCGGCACGCAATTGCCGCCGCCCGCACCGATCTTTCCGCGTTACGTCGAGCCTAAAGAAGACGAGCCGAGTTGAGCCTGATGCTTGTCGATAGCCATTGCCATCTCGATTTCCCCGACTTCGCCGACGATCTCGACGCCATTGTCGCGCGCGCCGAGGCCGCGGGAATCGGACGCATTGTCACGATCTCGACGCGCGCGCGCCGGATTGAATCGCTGCTGGCGATCACCGCGCGGTTTCCGAATGTCTATTGTTCGGTCGGCACGCATCCGCATAACGCCGACGAGGAAGACGGCATCACATCGGACGAACTAATCGCGCTGACGAAACATCCGAAGGTGGTGGCGCTGGGCGAGGCGGGTCTGGACAACTTCTACAAGGACGGATCACCGGAAGCGCAGGAGCGGGGCTTTCGCGCGCACATCGCAGCGGCGCGGGCGACCGGCCTTCCGCTCGTGATCCACACCCGCGAGGCCGACGAGGCCTGCGGCCGCATTCTCGAAGATGAGATCGGAAAGGGGCCGTTCAAGGCTGTGCTGCATTGCTACACCGGCGGCCGCGAACTTGCGATGAAGGCTGTCTCGCTCGGACTGTCAGTTTCCTTCACGGGCATCCTGACGTTCAAGAATTCGCAGGCGATCCGCGACATTGCTGCTGAGTTGCCTGCGGACCGGATCATGGTCGAGACCGACGCGCCTTATCTCGCACCGGGGAAATTCCGCGGCAAGCGCAACGAACCGTCCTTCGTGGTTGAGACCGCCAGAGTTCTGGCGGAAACGCGCGGGGTTTCACTCGACGAGATCGCGCAACAGACCACGGAAAATTTCTTCCGGCTGTTCGACAAGGTGCCGCGCCCGGACGCAAAAGCTGCATGACGGTGACCTTGACCATTCTCGGGTCCGGATCGTCCGCCGGCGTGCCCCGTCCGGCACTGGGGTGGGGCGCGTGCGATCCCAACAATCCGAAGAATCGCCGTCGCCGCTGTTCGCTGCTGGCCGAGAAGGCGAGCGCAAACGGCATCACGCGCGTGCTGATCGACACCTCGCCGGACCTGCGCGAGCAGTTGATCGACGCAAACGTTGATCATCTGGAAGCGACGTTCCTGACCCATGAGCATGCCGACCAGACCCACGGCATTGACGATCTGCGCTCCGTGGTGCTGCATCAGCGCAAGCGGATTCCGGTGTATCTCAACAAGTCGACCGGCAAGGACATCCTGCTGCGGTTCTCATACTGCTTCGAGCAGGCGCCGGGCAGCGATTATCCGGCAATCCTCGAAAGGCGATCGATCGAGGCGGGAGAAACCGAAACCATCGACGGGAAGGGCGGCTCCCTCGCCCTGACCGCGTTTCTGGTTCAGCACGGCAACATTCCGGCGCTCGGCTACCGCATTGGCGATGCTGCTTACACGCCGGACCTTCACGACATTCCGGCCGAGAGTTTTCACGCGCTGGAAAATCTTGATCTTTGGATCATCGATGCGCTGCGCTACGCGCCGCATCCGAGCCATTTCAGCCTCGACGATGCGCTGTCATGGATCGCGAAGTTCAAGCCGCGCCGTGCGGTTCTGACGAACCTGCACTCGGATCTCGACTACGATGTGCTGCAGGCGAAACTGCCGCCCGGTATCGAGGCGGGCTACGACGGCATGCAGCTGACGATCGAGGCGTAAGGAAATTACGCCGAAATCGCTTTCGCGGAATTCGCCTGATCGCGCAGCATGAATTTCTGGATCTTGCCGGTCGACGTCTTCGGGATTGCGCCGAACACCACAGACTTCGGCGATTTGAATCCCGGCAACACGCTTTTGCAGTAAGCCAGAATCTCCGCTTCGGTTGCGGTCGCGCCTTCTTTCAGTTCGACGAAGGCGCAGGGCACCTCGCCCCATTTGGGGTCCGGCTTGGCGACCACGGCGGCAAAAAGGATCGCCGGGTGTTTGTACAGGACGTCTTCGACCTCGACCGACGAAATGTTCTCGCCGCCGGAGATGATGATGTCCTTGGAGCGGTCCTTGATGATGACGTAGCCGAACTCATCGAGCACGCCGAGGTCGCCGGTGTGAAACCAGCCGCCTTCGAACGCTTCCTTGGTGGCCTTTTCGTTCTTCAGATAACCCTTCATGACGATGTTGCCGCGGAACATGACTTCGCCGATGGTTTCGCCGTCGCGCGGTACCGGCTGCATGGTCTCGGGATCGAGCACCGTGACGGCTTCCTGAAGCGGATAGGGCACGCCCTGGCGACGCTTGAGCTGCGCGCGCTGATCAGCCGGCAGGTCATCCCAGCCGGGCTGTTCGGCGCATACGGAGGCGGGGCCATAGACCTCGGTCAGGCCGTAGACGTGGGTCAGCTTGATCCCGATGTTTTCCGCGCCCTCGAGCACAGCCACGGGTGGCGCCGCGCCCGCGATCAGGCCTACCACAGGCTTGGCGGATTTACCCTTCGGCGCGCTGGGCGCGTTGATCAGCGTATTGAACACAATCGGCGCGCCGCACATGTGGGTCACACTGTGGGCCTTGATTAGCTCAAAGATCTTGGCCGGATCGACCTTGCGCAGGCAGACGTTGACGCCGGCCGACGCCGCGATGGTCCACGGGAAGCACCAGCCGTTGCAATGGAACATCGGCAGCGTCCAGAGATAGATCGGATGCGTGCCCAGACCACCTGCAAGGATGTTGCTGACCGCGTTGAGATACGCGCCGCGATAATGCGTCACGACCCCCTTGGGATTGCCCGTGGTGCCGGACGTATAGCCCAGCGCAATAGCGTCCCATTCGTCCTGCGGCTGCAGCCACGCGAAGTCAGGATCGCCGGACGCGACAGCGGCTTCGTACTCAAGTTCGCCGATGCGCTGGCCGCCGGCGAACGCTGCGTCGTCGACATCGATCACCAAAGGCTTCGGGCCCTTCATCAGGCCGAGCGCGTCGGAGATCACGCCGGTAAACTCTGGATCGACCAGAATGATCCTGGCGCCGCCGTGGTCGAGCTGGAATGCGATCGAGGCCGCATCGAGCCGGATATTGAGCGCGTTAAGCACGCCGCCGGCCATTGGCACGGCGAAATGGACCTCGTTCATCGCCGGAATGTTCGGCAGCATGGCTGCGACCGTATCGCCACGCTGAATGCCGCGCTTGGCGAGGAACGACGCGAAGCGCTTGCAGCGCTCGTAGGTCTGCGCCCAGGTGAACTTGCGGCCTTCGTAGACGGCGCTGGTGTGGTCCGGATAGACGCTGGCGCTGCGGACAAGGAAGCTCAGCGGTGACAGCGGGACGTAGTTGGCGGCGTTCTTGTCCAGACCGATGCTGTATTGGCCTTGGCTGCTCATGGTTCGGACCTCCCGGTGCTGCTGCCGTTCCCAAACTCGCAAGGCTGGCGGGCATTTGCATCTGGTTCTACAGCGGCGACATTCCCGGTCAATGATCGCGCGGGCCCTAGCTTACAGTGGGTGGTAGCGTGCAGGTCTGATCTCGCCCTGACGAGGTGCGGCTTCTTACAAATTGCTTTAGCTATCTAATGTTCATATTCGATAAAAATCAATAAGATATTGAATTACATGGAATTTCATATTATTTTAGCTCTTTGATGCGCAGGTTTTGGCTTCGAACCCTTCCACAAATCGTGACGTTTCGGCCTTCGCGGCGCTCTCGCTGCGAGTTCGGGGATAGTTTGACCCAGATCGAGAACGGCAGCGAAGGCTCGTTTCATCCGCTCGTCGCTCATCCGGTCCAGATGACAGCGCAAGACGTCCGTACTGCCTCGACCGGGGTTTGCTACCGCTTCGCAAAGCCTGGCGCTGGTACGATGAAAGAACCGAAAGTCACCGGACTGCCGCGTGTCCGATTTGTCGATCTTGGAGGCTGCCGCCAGCGCTACAAGCCGGTCCTCGTCGTCCAGCGTGATCGCGTACCGCAGCAGCGCCAACAGCCATGCCCTGATCGTCCTAGCGCAATGATCGTCGATAGGAAGACGCGCGGCAGTCACGACGCTCACCGGATGACATTGGCAGGATGTGCATCAGACGTTTCGGCACACTTCAACGTAAGCCCGGCATGATCTTTTTCTGTGGTGCGGATCGCCTCCGCAACCGACTCCTTTGCAAAATCCGTGAGTTCCAGAAGCGGCAGGCGCACGTGGGGTGACATCAGACCGAACAGGCTGAGAGCATACTTGATGGAAGCGGATGGAGGCTCGCGCAGCAACACAGCGGTGAGGCGGCCGATTCCAATCGCCAAAGCTCTGGCGGTCTGCAAATCGTCGTCCTTGCAGCACCGATACAGGTGCTGACACAGATCCGGGATCACGTTAGACGTGACCGATATGCAACCGTCTCCACCGTGCACCAGAAATGCCGGAGCGGTCGCATCATCGCCTGACAGCAGTCGAAATTCCGGCCGGATCAATGATCGCAGCCGTTGCGGACGCGAAATATCGCCTGTTGCGTCTCTCAGACCAACGAACCGCGCCGATTGCGACAGCTGCGCAACGGTGTCGTCGGATAATTCGCGAACCGTGCGGGAAGGGACGTCGTGCAGGATGATGGGCAGACGTGTCGCTTCGGCGATCGCGCAGAAATGCGCATAGAGCCCCGCTTGCGTCGGCTTGTTATAGTACGGAACCACAGACAGTACGGCGTCGGCGCCGTCGGCTTCAGCTCGTCGAGAGAGTTCAATGGCGGCGCTCGTGGAGTTTGAACCTGCCCCGGCGATCACCGCCGCGCGGCCTCGCGACGTACGAACAGCAATGCGTATGAGTGCCGAATGCTCCGCGTCGCTCAGCGTTGAATCCTCGCCTGTGAGTTCGCCGACCACCAGCGCTGTCGCACCGGCAGCGATCTGCCGTTCACAGAGCCGCCGAAATACCGCGAGGTCGAGTTCGCCGGCACTGTCGAATGGCGTTGGTAGATCGGGAATGTAGCCCGCCAGCCAGGTGGCGGAATGATTCATCGCGTATGTCATGAGATGCCGTCACACTGCCTTGGTCATCTGGCTGAAGTCATGCCGCCGCCCCGACAGCACCCATATCGAGCTCGATCGTGCCGGGTGCGGCCATGATGGATTCGGAGTGATGGCCGTTCTCGAAGAGGGCGTACCGGACGGCTGCGGCACGGCTAATGAACAGACCGCCGAACAGCCCGTGCTGTTCCTGCGCGACCCACTGGCCGCGGCTGTTCTTGCCAATGAAAACCAATGCGGAGCTACACGACGGAGGTTCAGTCTGGATCATGGAAGGATGCCTCGAATGACGTTTGCAGTGACAGGATCGTGCAAGGCCACCCGTGGATGGGAATCGGAGGACCTTGCGCGATCACGCCGCTAATGTCTGGTCGAGGACCGTATGAATTCGAGAGCAACGCCGGGCTGATCTCATAGGAAAAGTATAAGCGACGCCGAGGCTCGGGAGGCGGAGTGCATTGATCCAGAACGGACAAATCTCCAATTATCTCGATCATTTTATCGGTTATGGGACAGATCGCGCTGATATCACTTGGATATAATATATTCCATAATATACCTTATGCGAATCCGAGAT
>JAZKDK010000071.1:0-18486 GCA_040387615.1 Pseudomonadota bacterium
ACCGCCGCGCAGTCGTTGCGGCCGAGCCGCTTCGCCCACGTCACCAGCGTGCCGTAACGCGTGATCTCGTAATGCTCGGCTGCCTGCGCAGCATTGATCAAAGCTGGTGCGCGTTGACCGATGCTCCGGAAAATCCGATGCGAAGAATCGACAATAGCCGATGGAACAGAGCGCCTTCGGCCTTTCAAACACCGTCTTCATTCCCCACATCGGTTAGGCCGGATCAACGCAGAATCGGCCAAATATGAAGCCCAGATGACGGCCCATCGACCCCGTTTTTCCAGCAATAACCGTTATTCGCGCTGCACAACCGCCCTATTTTCCAAGCGCAGGATTTCGCGTATGAGTACCGCCGCAGCCGCTTGCTCACTGTCGCCTCAATCGGCTTTTATAAGTTTCGCGCCCTGCCGGGAGGACGAATGCAACAATTGTTGAGCACGCTTGGGCGTGTTTTCAGGGAACGAATTGGCTGGAAACGGCTCGGGATCGTCGCCAGCGTCGTCATCGTTTCCATTGCGATCATGCATTTGTTCCGCACCCTCAAGGGCGTGGACACCGCGATCGTTCTGACAGCGCTCGCTGAAAAATCGCAGGGCCAGATCGCGATGGCGGCGCTGTGCGTGCTGTGCGCGTTCTTCACCCTGACATTCTACGATCTGTTCGCGCTGCGCACGATCGGCAAGATGCACGTGCCCTACCGCATCGCCGCGCTGTCGAGCTTCACCAGCTACACTATCGGCCACAACCTCGGCGCGACGGTTTTCACCGGCGGAGCGATCCGGTTTCGGATTTATTCCGACTGGGGACTCACCGCGATCGACGTTGCAAAGATCTGTTTCATCTCCGGCCTGACGTTCTGGCTCGGCAACACCTTCGTGCTCGGCATCGGAATGATCTGGCATCCGGCCGCAGCTTCCGCGGTTGATCTGCTGCCGGAAAGCGTCAACCAGTTGATCGGATTCGGGCTGCTTGCCGGCATCGCCGCGTATCTCACCTGGATCGCGACAGGGCACGGCCGCCGCAAGCTCGGCAAGGATGGCTGGAAAGTCCATCTGCCGTCCGCACCGCTCACCGTGCTGCAAATCCTGATCGGCGTCGTCGATCTCGCCTTCTGCGCGCTCGCGATGTACCTGCTGGCGCCTTCCAGCCCGGACCTCGATTTCGTGACGCTCTCCGTCGTCTTTATCCTCGCCACGCTGCTGGGCTTCGCCAGCCACGCGCCGGGAAGTCTCGGCGTGTTCGACGCAGCGATGCTGGTCGGCTTGCCGATGCTCGGCAAGGAACAACTGCTGGCCTCCCTGCTGGTGTTCCGTATTCTCTACTTCCTGATCCCGTTCGCCACCTCGATCACAATCCTGGGCATCCGGGAGTTGTGGCTGAGCGTCATCCTGCCGTGGCAACAGAGCCGGAAGCTCCACCCAGCGCCGGCTGTCGCGCAATCGTCATCTCCACAGTCGAAGCCGAAGCAGGCGGCGGAGTAATTCCGCGCACAAAGATGTGGCTTGTGGGGTTCGGGAGCGTGATTTACGCTCGGGCGATATCCCCACATTTTGGCCTTATCCGTCGGCTTCAAACCAGCATGATCCAGTCACGCGTCACCCGTCAGTCGCTCAGGGCGAAGCCCTTGATCGGGGCGCTCTTTGTCGCCGTGCTCGGCGGCACAATGGCAAGTCCTGCAGTGGCGCAGATGCCTCCCGCTGCGGACCCATCCGTCGTCGCCCAGCCGCTCGTACCGTCACCCGCCTTGCAGCCGCCCGCCGTGCAACTCAGCACGACGATGCAGATTTCCTGGGAAGTCCGTAACCGCTTCCGGCTGTTTCGCGAGGAACGCGACTTTAAGCTCCAGGTGGATTCGCTCAGCGGCCGCAACATTCTTGCCTCCGAACGGGCTTTAGCGACGCAGAGCGACGGCCGCGGCTGGGCGCGCAACACGCTCGGACGTCTGTGCATCGACGCGGCGGGACGCGTCAGCGAGCCCTGCACCCGTGACGGCGTGAAGGAAAGCTATCTCACGCCGGTCGATCATCCGGTCACCGTTCGCCTTACCGGCGCCGTGCCGGTCGGCGCGACCTGCGCATGGACCTTCGAGGACGGCGATCCGCCGCGGCAATCGACGCTCGACTGCGCCGAACCGATCAACCTGCGCATCCGCTACGGCCGTCCCACACCCGTCACCGTCGATGTCTCGAGTGGATCGGAAGCACCGCAACGCGCGACGACACAGATCGCGGTGCGCGACATTTTCATCGCAGGCCTCGGCGACTCCATCGCATCGGGCGAAGGCAATCCCGATCGGCCGGTGACACTCTCCGACGAAGGCTTCTGCTTCCGCTCTTATCTCGGCGGCCCCGCCGGAATGTATTTCCGCCCCGGCCGTGCCGGCTTCAAGGGCGCGCGTGCCTGCGATACGTCGGACGGCACCAGTTTGCAGAACTGGCAACGCGCCGGTGCGCAATGGATGAACCCCGCCTGCCATCGTTCGCTCTACAGCTACCAGACCCGTATGGCGATCGCGCTGGCGGCGCAGAATCCGCAAATCGCGGTGACCTATCTGCCGCTGGCCTGCACCGGCGCGACCATCGACGAAGGCATGTTCGGATCGCAGCGCGCCCGCGAATGCATCGTCGGCAAGAATGGTTTGACCTGTCAGGGCACCGTCAACGCGCAGGTCGCTGAATTGCGCGAAGCGCTGACCGCTGCCACAAAGCGGCAGCCGGACCGGCAGCTCGACCTCATCCTGTTGTCGATCGGCGCCAACGACATCGACTTCTCGGGACTGGTCGCCGACGTCATCATCGAACGGCAGACCGAACGCGGCCTGTCACGGCGAACCGGCGTGCTCAGTTCTGTCGATGAGGCACGTTCCACCCTGCAAAGAGAACTGCCGCAGGATTTCAATAAGCTGCGTCAGGCACTGAAGCCGCTCGTCGGCGGTGACCTCTCGCGCGTCGTCTACACCTCTTACGCAAACCCGTCTCTGGTGAACGGCGCACCGTGTCCCGGTGGCCGCGCGGGTTTCGACATTCATCCGTCGTTCAACGCCGATCCGCAGCGTCTCGCCGACGTAACAAATTTCGTCCAGAGCGAATTCCTGCCGCAGATCAAGCGACTCGCGCTGTGCAGCGGCGGCGTGCTGTGCGGCGACCGCACCCGCGACCGCATGACCTTCGTCGACCAGCATCAGGAGGCCTTCGCCAATCACGGCTTTTGTGCGCGCGCGGAAACCGATCCGCCGTTCGACCGTGAATGCTTTTCAGCGAAAGGCGACAGTTTCGTCGCGGACATCGTCGAAGGCGCGAACAACCCTCTGGTCTGCGGCGCGGCGGCGAGCGACTTCCGCGCCTACGCGCCGCGTGCACGCTGGGTCCGCGACGCCAACGACAGCTACTTCACGGCGATGACCTATCCGCAAGCGGCGAAAGCGCCGAACCAGCCGGGCGACATTCACGACGCGACGTGGGGTGTATTGTCCGCGGTGTATGGCGGCGCGATCCATCCGACCGCAGAAGGCCACGCCGCCATGGCGGATGCGGCGCTCCCTGCCGCAACGGCGGTGCTAGGGCTCGGCCTCACCGAAAATCCGGTGACCAGCGAGCCGATCGCGCCGGCTGTGCCGCTGCAAACCCGATAAGTCGCTCTACTGGCAGCTTGGAAATTCGAACGTCCAGTTGACGCCGGCCGGCGAGAAATCGAGTGTGCCGACGCCATTCAGTGCCCGCGGCACGATCTGCTCGATTACCACGTGACCAAAGCCGCGGCGTTGTGGCGGCGCAACGACGGGCCCTCCGCTCTCGCACCAGCGCACGTGGACCTTGTCACCCGCGTCATTGAACAGCCACTGGATCGAGACCTTTCCATCCGGCGCCGACAATGCACCGTGTTTCGATGCATTGGTGGCCAGTTCATGAAAGGCCAGACCGAGGTTCTGCACCGCATCGGGCTTGAGAATGATCGGCGGTCCCACGACTTCGATGCGTCCCTCGACAGTTTCGTGAAATGGTTTCAGCTGCGCCGAGACCAGATCGCGGAAGGACGCCCCATGCCAACTGTCTCTCACCAGCAGATCGTGACAGTGCGCAAGCGCTGTCAGGCGTTCTGAAAAACGCGCCTGATATTGCGCCACGTCACCAACCTGCCGGGCGGTCTGATTGGCAACGGCCATGACGACGGCCAGCAGGTTCTTCGTCCGATGCGAAAGTTCGTCGATGATGAAGCGGATATGCTCCTCGCGACGCCTCTGTTCGCTGATATCGATATGCGTGCCGATCCAGCGGTAGATGATGTCGTTGGCGTCGCGAAGCGGAATGACCCGGGTCAGAAACGGACGATACTGACCGTCCTTTCCGCAGAGCGACAATTCCATCTCGAATGCCGTGCCGGTCGCGAGCGAGCGCGCCCAATGCTCGCTTGCCTTGCGAGCGACCGCAGGATCGAGAAGCTTGTTCCAGTCGCGGCCGAGAATCTCTCCCGCCGGAATGCCCGTGTAAGTGTACCAGTGATTGTTGAACCAGAAGATCTTGCCGTCGGCTTCGGCCATCCAGACCAGTTGAGGAATGGAATCCGCCAGCGTGTGAAATTGCTGTTCACTCGCCTGGAGTGCTGCTTCCGCGCGCTTCCGCTCGGTGATCTCCTCGGCCGCGACATTGACGCCTACGATCGCGCCATTACGGCCGCGCAGCGGATGCCAATAGGTGACCCACGAGCGCTCATCGACCTGATCGGCCCGCTGACCCGCGACCTCGATCCCCGTGACCGGTTCTCCGCTTTCAACAATCGACCGGACGATGGCTTCAACCGAGTCTGCCAGGGCCGGAACGCACTCGCGCACGGTTCGTCCGAGATGACCTTCAACGGAGATGCCGCAAATTTCCGTCAGGCGCTGGTTGATCTGGAGATAGCGGCAGTCGGTTGAGAGAAATGCCAGACCGATCGGGGCGCTGTCATAGATCAGCTGCAAGGCAGGCTGCTGGGAAAACGGCAGATCGAAAAAGGGCGACGACTGCCTCCCGGCGAACGCATCGTGATGCAAATCCTTCGACAACGATCCCTCCTGCCAAGGGTGTACGGTTCGTCGAACGTCGGCAAAACTTACAAAATGTGTTGGGCGAGAATTCCCGCTCTCATTCATCGCAGCATGAGCGCTCATGCACGATTGATCAATCGCAACTTGTATCAAAATCGACCCGAAATCCGGCGAATTGGCGACGCCGCCTCGCCGGACGGATACCCCAATTGGGTCAATTCACCCCGAGCTTCTTCTGCAGGCTCGACGACGACGTCGTGTACTGGAACACGACACGCTTGTCCGGGAAGACATAGCGGCTCGCCTTCTGTGCCATCAGCGCGCCCTCATGGAAGCCCGAGAGAATGAGCTTCAGCTTGCCGGGATAGGTGTTGATGTCGCCGATGGCGAAGATGCCGGGCACGTTGGTCTCGAACGCTTCGGTATCGACCGGCACCAGATTGTTCTCGAGCTTGATGCCCCAGTTCGCAACCGGGCCGAGTTTCATCGTCAACCCGAAGAACGGCAGAATGGTATCGCATTCAACCTTCGAGATTTCATTGTCGTTGCCCTTGATCTGAGCACCGGACAGCTTGCCGTCAGCGCCTTCAAGCTCGGTGACCTGCCCGATTTTCAGATCCATCTTTCCCGACGCAACGAGCTTGCGCATCTGATCGACGCTGTGCGGCGCTGCGCGGAAATCGTCACGGCGATGCAGCAGTGTCACGCGCTTCGCGATCGGCTGAAGGTTCAGCACCCAGTCCAGCGCGCTGTCGCCGCCGCCGACGATCAGCAAATCCTTGCCGCGGAATTGCTCCATCTTGCGCACGGCATAGAACACCGAGGTGCCTTCATAGGCCTCGATGCCCGGCACCGGCGGACGCTTCGGCTGGAACGAACCACCGCCCGCTGAAATCACCACGACCTTGGCCTCGAACACCTGCCCGGCATCCGTCTTCACACGAAACAGCGGATCGCCGATCTTCTCGATGGTCTCGACCATTTCGTTGAGATGGAAGGTCGGATTGAATGGCTTGATCTGCTCCATCAGCGCATCGGTGAGGCCCTGCCCCGTCACGATTGGAATCGCCGGAATGTCGTAGATCGGCTTCTCCGGATAAAGCTCCGCGCACTGACCGCCCAGCTTGTCGAGGATGTCGACCAGATGCACCTTCATATCGAGCAGGCCCAGTTCGAACACAGCGAACAGACCACAGGGGCCAGCGCCGATAATCAGGACGTCGGTTTTGATCGTGTCGGTCATGCGCGTTCCGGCTTTGATAGGTGAGGATTAGCGGGCGGGGGGCGGAAAAGTGCCGCTTTTGACGGCATTGTCTAGCCAAGACGGCCGTTTGGGGGAAGCGGTATTCGGGGTATGCCCGCCATCCCTGTGCCCTGCCGGGACCTTGTGAGGCAGCGACATTTCCCGCTATGCAGGCCTGAAACCGGAGACCGAACACGTGAACGCGCCGCCCCGCCCGCAGCCCAGCTTCAAGCTGGGCAATTATCCGTTCCGCCTGACCGACAATGTCCGCTACAGCGATCTCGACCCGAACAAGCACGTCAACAACGCGGTCTATTCGACCTACTTCGAAACCAGCCGCGTGACGCTGCTGCGCAGTGGCGACCGCGGCCTGATGCCGAAGGGCCTGAGCTGGATGCTGGTGCATCTGGCGATCGACTTCCGCGCCGAAATGCACTGGCCCGGAAGCTTCGACCTCGGCATCGGCGTCTCGAAACTCGGGCGGACCTCCGCGACTTTCGCGCAGGTGGTATTCGCCGGCGATGTCTGCACCGCGTCCGCCGAAGCCGTCACGGTTCTCGTGGACGCCACGACGCGCAAGCCGACGCCGCTGACCCCCGACATCATCGAGCGGTTTCAGCCGTGGCTGCTGCGCGCATAAGGCACTACCTGCACAACGATTGATGTTGCCGCGGCAATCGTCTGCCTCTAAAGCTCGGGCCAAGTTCGAGGCAACGGGGCAACATCCGTCATGCTCACCTTCTCGACCGACGACCTTCACCCGCATGAGCGGTTCGATTACTGGTGCGAAGTGCGCGCCCGTAACCTGTTTGGCGTGACGATCTCGCTGAAGCATGAAGAACGGCCGCACTTCCGCGGGCAGTTCTCGGCCACATCGGTTGGCGGCGCGGTCCTGAGCCAGATGCAGGCGTCGCCCTATCGGGTGTCACGCACCACGGCCGACATTTCCCGCGCGTCAAACGACAGTCTTTGCATCTATCAGCAGACCGGCGGCGCAAGCTGGTTCAACAGTCACGCCGGCGGCGAATTCGTGGTTCGGGCCGGTGAGTTCGCCATCAGTCATGCGGATCTGCCTTACCTGACCCGGCCGACCACGTCCCACGGCTTTGACCTGCGCGTTCTGAAGATCCCGCTGGCCGGGCGCACCTCGCCCCCTGGCGCGCTTCGCCTCGCGCCCGCACCGCTGCAGAACGATCCGCGTCTGACGGCGCTGATATCCGCCTCGTTCGCCGTGCTCGTCGCGGAGTCCACCAGAAGTCCCGATACCGATTTCAATGGGGCCGTCGGTCATCTCGCACAACTGGCGCTGCTGGCCCGGGGCTGTGTTGCGACCGGCTCGCCGGACAGCCGCGCCGCGCTGCGGTTCGGGTATCTGCATGCGGCCCGCAATATCCTCGTGCGCGACCTGCATCGGCCGGACCTGTCACCGGCGTTCGTGGCCAGCGCGCTCGGGATATCGGTACGGCAGTTGCACCTTCTGTTCGAGCCGACCGGCGCGAGTTTCTCCCGCACGTTGATCGCGATGCGGGTTGCGGAAGCCTACCGGCTGCTGCAGGCGGGGCCGACGCTGCCGGTGACCGAAATTGCCCATGCCTGCGGCTTCGACAGCCTGTCGACCTTTTACCGCGTATTCCGGACGGCCCATGGCGTGACGCCCGGCGATGTCCGGGCCGCCGCGGATCACCAGAAGCCTGTCACCGGCCTGCCGCATACCTCGCCGATTGAGCAGTGACGTTGCCCTCTGCGCGCATTGAGAAGACGCGCGGCAGCCGATCTGCGACAGACCAGCCGCAAATGTCGTGATTGGACAACCTCTTGCCGTCTTGCCATCCTGAGCCGACCCCAGTTTCGACCACGCGGCGCGCATGATCAGCTTCTCCACCGACGACCTGCGGCCACAGGACCGCTTCGAACACTGGTGCGAGGTGCGCGGCAAGAGCCTGTTCGGCGTTACCATCGAACTGGAGCGTGAACGCCGCGCGAATTTCCACGGACGTTTTTCCGCCGTCGCTATCGGCAATGCCGTTGTCGCCGAGATGACCGCCTCGTCCTACCGCGTCAGCCGCACGCCCGCCGATATCGCACGCGTGGCGGGCAACAGCATAAGCATCGGACTACAGGTACGCGGACCGGGCCACATGAACACCGGCCGTGGCCGGGTCCACCGCGTTCGCGAGGGCGACCTGACGCTGAGTCACTCGGATTTGCCGTTCGCGGCGACACCCGAACGCTCCGACGGCTTTCATTTCCGCACGCTGAAGATACCGCTCGCCGGTGACATCGTGCTTGGCGCACGCGCGCATGACGTCGTTCCCGGAACACTTGCCCCGGACGAAAGGCTGACCCGGCTGATCGCGGCGATGTTCACGGCATTGACCGAGCGACGGGATCAAACCGCGGCTCAGCCGGAAGACATCGAGCACATCGCGCGGCTGGCCATGCTCGCGCGCCAGCGTCTCCCGCTGGGCCTGCCTGAAAGCCGCGCGGCCTTGCGCGCAGGATATCTCCACGCGGCGCGTGCAATCATGAAGCGCAACCTGCATCGCCCGGACCTGACGCCGGCGGCGGTCGCGGCCGAACTCGCGATCTCGCTGCGGCAGGTTCATGTGCTGTTCGAGCCCACCGGTTTCTCTTTCGCGCGCACGCTCACGGCCATGCGGCTGAAGGAGGCGCGGCGGCGGCTCGAAACCATGCCGGCACGTTCGGTCGCGGACACCGCCTATGCCTGTGGCTTCGACAGCATCGCGACGTTCTATCGCGTGTTTCGCGCGACCTTTGGCATGACGCCGGGCGATGTGCGGATGGCCTCTCTCAACGCGTGAGTTCTTGTGACCTCGGCGCCACATAATTGAGAAGATTCAATCGTCGCGTACCCGGGTACGCCGTTTGCGCAGAGTGAGAAGACGGCTGGTTTCCCACCTGATAGCCCTGATCTTTGGGGGACAATCGAATGACCGGGGCTGGACTATCGACGCGCGGGCTGTGGCGCGCGGCGCTCTTCGCGAGCGCGACGCTCGCTGCGACGCCAATGGCGCAGGCCGCCGACGGGTTTGATGTGTTGTTCCCGCCGCCGGGCCTCACCTCGCCGCTTATCTTCATCAGCGGCAACGGCAAGGTCACCGTCAGGGACAATCGCGTCGGATTCGATCCGGCGCTGCCGCTTCTGGAGACGAATGGCGCCGTGATTACACTGCCGGACCTTGGAAATGGGGCAACACCTTCCGCGGTGAACATTGACGGCTCCGCGATTGTCGGGACAGCGGTCGCAGCGAGCCAGCATGCCGTCATGTGGACCGCGGGTGGCACCGTCATCACCGATCTCCACAGCGGAGCCGCATTTGCGCCTGGCGGGTCGCTGGATGGCTACACCCTCAGCTTCGGGCGTGGCGTGAGCAGCGATGGATCAGTTGCAGTCGGCCTTGCAATCGGAACTGGGGTTCAGGCCTTCCGCTGGACACAGGCGACCGGTATGGTGGGACTGGGCTTCCTGGCGGGCTACGACGGCAGCATCGCATACGGCGTTTCGGGTGACGGGCAGACGGTGGTCGGAACCGTCATGTCGACAGCGGCTTTTAGCAGTCAGGCTGCGTATTGGACACAAGGCGGCGGCTGGGTCGGCCTTGGCACGTTCGCGGGTGGCACGCAAAGCACAGCCAATGCCATCAGCCGCGACGGCTCCACGATTGTTGGGTTCAGCAACGATAGCTCGGTTACCCGTAGCGTTTTCCGCTGGACCCATAGCGGGGGCATGGAGAACCTCGGCAGCATCGCGGGCGGCAACTATTCCACGCCCAATGCCGTGAATGCCGACGGTTCGGTGATCGTGGGTGAAGCCAATACCACCACGAACGGTATGAACGTCGCCATGCGCTGGACCCGGACCGGCGGCATGCAGGCACTCAGCAGCTTGCTGGGCGCCGGCGGCGTCCGCACGGGCGGCATAAGCTTGCGGGCCGCGACTGGCGTTTCCGACAATGGCAAAATCATCGTCGGCTACGGGCCCGATGCGTCCAATGAAAACCAGTATTTTATCGCCCGCTGCGAATCGGCACTCTGCCAAGGACTGGTGACTGCGGAAGACGTTATGCGATCATTTGCCGGACAGTCCGCCGTCGGCCAAACGGCGAACGCCGCAATCGGCGGTACGCTCGGCACGATGCAGGAATACGCCACACAGGCGATGCGATCGCAGGGCAGCCGCAGCACGCCCTACTCCGTGTTCGGTTATGGTGCCTATGACAGCGACCCGATTGCATCGGGCACGCTCGGCCTCACCGCCGATCTGCCGTTTGGTCTCGTCGCCGGATTTTCTGCTTCGGCAAATTATGTGAAGACCGACATGATCTACAACGGCAACGCCAAGATGTCCGGCGGCGCAGTCGGCGCGTTCGTCGCGCGCGTGCCGGATATTGGTTTTCAATGGCTTGTCGGCGGCAGCTTGATCAACCTCAAGGGCGACATCACCCGTGGCTATCTCAACGGCATCACGCCGGTGACCTCTACGGGTTCGACATCCGGCAACGGCTTTGGTGCGACAGCACGCATCGGCTGGGGATTTGCACTGATGCCCCAAGTCACCGTGACGCCGTTCGCGTCCTACACCTTCGCCGAGACGCGCTTCGGCGGTTACTCCGAGACTGACGGCGTGTTTGCAGCGAGATTCGACGATTTCATCTCGACGTCGCACACGTCGCGTGTCGGCGGTGACGCGCGTTACACCTTCGCGCCGAACAGCTGGGTGTGGGGCACGGCTGCGTGGGGCCATCGCCTCGACGGCGGCAAGGGCGCGAACATCACCGGAACGCTGGTCGATGCATTCGCCTTGACCGCGCCGGGTCTCTCGTCCGCGAAGGATTGGGCCGAAGTCGGCGGCGGCGTGCGCCTGCCGGTGTGGAACAACGGCGCTGTTATAGCTTCGGTCACAGCGTCACTTACGCCCGGTCAGGTGGTCACGTACGTCTCGCGCCTCGGCGTCAGTCAGACGTTCTGAGCGCATCGGCATCGCGACCGTCGCGCCTGAAAAAGATTAACCTTCCCGCATCTGACTTGTGCATCTGCGCGGAATGAGAAGACGGCCGCGCGCCGATCTGCCACATGGAGCCCACACATCAAAAAGCCCCGCACACAGGCGGGGCTTCGTGTCGATTTTCATGACGTAAGAATTACTGCTCTCGTATTTCAGCGCTTCTTTTCATCACGTAGAAATTTCACTTTGCCGATGCGGTATCGCGCATGGCCGTGATTACGCCTGACGCTCCGGTGTCGTCAGCGTAAGGCCTTCGAGATCGTCGGTGACCTTGATCTGGCATGACAGGCGCGAATTCGGCCGCACGTCGTAACCGAAGTCGAGCATGTCCTCTTCCATCGGCGTCGGCGACCCGACCTTCTCGCGCCAGGCTTCATCGACATACACATGGCAGGTCGCGCAGGCGCACGCGCCGCCGCATTCAGCCTCAATTCCGGGGATGGCGTTGCGGATCGCAGCTTCCATAACGGTTGCGCCGGCATCCACGTCCACGGAACGGGTTGTACCTGTGTGATCGGTGAAGTTGATTTTGACCATGATTGTCGAGCTGCCCGGATAATTCAGATTGAGCAGTCGTATAACGGGTCAACCCGCGGGATGCTAGTGATCCGGTTCTGGCATTCGTATCAAATCCTTAGCTGGCACGTTTACGAATGCCAGAACCAAAGGATCACTAAAATCATAGCTTGCCAGTGTCCTTTCGTATCCGGACGTTCGCGCGGGAGCTGCTGCAAAGTGAAGCGAACGTCGGATACGGACACTGGCACCGGCGGGGATAAAAGCGGGACAGGAGAAGGCCCAATCAGGACCGGTTCAGCATCCGTCCGATCGTGGCCTGGGCTTCCTCGACGGTCTGCTGCAGCAGAGTGATCGCGCCCGCGATATCGCCGTTGTTCTTCATGGCCGCTTCGACACCGAGAGCCGCTTCGGCGACCCTGAATGCGCCGATGGCCCGCGCGGACCCCTTCAGCGTATGCGCCAGTGCGGCGGCGTCAGGCGGGATGGATTTGAGGCGGGTGACGAGCTCCCCGCTCTGGGCCGAGAAAAGCGCGAGAACTTCGGCCTCGAGCGCGGCCTCGCCGAGCGTCATACGCCCAAGGTGCTGGACATCGATGGCGGAGTCTTCCGGAACGAGCGGTGGCGACGGCATCCAGTTCAACCGCTCCAAATTGAGTGACATGACCCATCCGAGATTGCGTGAGGGCGCCGGATCAACCGGCGGAAACACCCTCAAGCAATCACACCAATGGTTAACGAAATGTATCAGCTATTCGCCACCATTTAGCCATGTTTTCGCCGTCCCACCGCCCAGAAATACCAATGTGCTTTTGAAAACTGTTGATTTCTTAAAGTGTTAACCCTTGCGCCGTTAACGATGATTAAAAATCTATTAACTCCTGCCATTTCATTCGACCGACCGAGCCAATAGGATGTTTGCGGAAGTGCGGGACAACCGGCGGGACAAATCGGCGACGTAACTTCGTTTCGGCCGATGGTATCGGGGCAACATTCGAAGGCGCGCGGCATCTGCCGTGGTGCCACTGCGGATGCGTAAAAATAAGGGCGTGCGGGACACATGGCAAAAAATCCGAAGGTCAAAGATCCAACCGAAGTCGCTCTCTCGGCGATCCAGGAAGCTCTGAACATCGGCGACCTGCCTGAGACCGACAACGGCCGGGACAACCATTTGCGCAACGAGCCCTCGCTCGGCGCCGCCAGCCGCGGTTCTGACAACCGCGGTTCTGACCTGCGCCAGCCGGCCGACGATCTCGGCGCGCCCGGCTTCGACCGCCATCCCGCGAACGACGACCGCGAAACCATCGGCACTATCCTCCAGGCGATCCAGAAGGGCCGTCCGCGCCGCAACGCCTATACTGTCGCCACGCTGTTCTCCGGCCTGTGGATCGCAGGCGTCGGATTCCTCGCCTTCGCTTTCCTGCCCGCGCTTGAATCGGTCGCCGGACAAGGCAGCGCCGGCGCGCTGGCGATGATCGGTCTCATCGCCGTTCTCGTGGCCCCCCTGCTGCTGTTCTATTTCCTCGCCAGCATGGCGTGGCGCAGCCAGGAAATGAGCATGGTCGCGCAGTCCATGGCGCAGATGGCCGTGCGTTTCTCCGAACCCGAACATGTCGCCAACGGCTCGATCGTGACCGTGGGTCAGGCGATCCGCCGCGAAGTCGCCGCGATGGGCGACGGCGTCGAACGCGCAATCGCGCGCGCCGGCGAACTCGAAGCACTCGTTGCCAATGAAGTGTCGTCGCTTGAGCGCGCCTACAGCGACAATGAAGTCCGCATCCGCGCCCTGCTCCAGGATATCGCCGTTCAGCGCGACAACCTCGTCGGCCAGGCCGAACAGGTCCGCAACGCCATTTCCGGGGTGCAGATCGATCTGCGTCAGGACATTGCCCTGATCAGCGACGCCATTGCATCGCGCGTCGATGAAGTGGCCAGCAGCATCACCGGCGCGCTCGAAGAGCGCAGCGAACACATCACCCGCGCGCTCTCCAGCGCCGGCGACAACATGATCATTGCGCTCGGCGAGCGCGGCGGCGACCTGCTCGACCGCCTCGAGGAAGCCAGCACCCAGACCGCCGCCGCCGTGCTCGACGCCAGCGAGAAGCTGACCGCCAGCCTCAATTTCAAGACCGGCCACGTCCACGAGGAATTCGCGGACCTCGCCGACCGCGTTCATGACGCACTGAACGAGCGCCTCGACAAGATGACCGGTGATTTCGAGCAGCGCTCGACCACCATCGTCGACGGCATCTCGGCGCGCTCCGAAGAGATCGTGCGAAGCGTCGCGGACCGCACCGAGCGCATCTTCGACTCGATGAAGAACTCGAGCGAATCCCTGCTGTCGGAACTCGACGTGCGCGGCGCCACCCTCTCCGAGCAGATTGACGACGCCGGCAACCGGCTGGCCGATCGCGTGCTGACCAGCGGCGACAAGGCCAGCGAAGCGCTCGACGTCACCATCAGCACGCTGGTGGCGAAGGTCATGAGCCAGACCGAAACCGCCCATGAGACGCTGAGCAACCAGATCGGCCTGTTCGACGGCCTGGTCAAGGAACAGGGCAACGAACTGGCGGAACGGTTCGCGCGCGACAGCGGCACGCTGGGCGCCCTCATCACCCGCCACATCGCCGAATTCGACCGCACCGTGAAGACCTATGGCGGCGAGATCGTCGAACGCATGGGCGAGCACACCCAGGGCCTGGCCGACAGCCTCAAGACCTATGTGGACACCTTCGACGGCCGCGTCACTTCGCATGGCGACCAGCTGCACACCAAGCTCGACCAGAGCCTCGCCGGCTTCAAGTCAGCCGTTGAAACGCGCATCGACAATCTCGACAACTCGCTGCTCGGCAAGGTCAACGCGCTCGACGAAACCGTCACCAACCGCACCAGGGCGCTCGAGGAATCGTTCGATGCACGCGCCGCCGCCTTCGGCGACACGGTCAGCGGCCGTGCTGCGTCCTTCACCTCGGTGATGGATTCGCGCACCAGCGCCTTCACCGATGCGATCGACAACCGCGCGGTTGCGTTCACCCAGAAGCTCGACACCCACACCGACGCGCTCGCCCGGACGTTCGACACGCGCGCCGCCGAGTTGACCGAGAAACTGGAGAGCCACACCGCGGAGATCGCCAAGACGTTCGATACCCGCGCCGCCGAATTCACCGAAACGGTCGGCAATCACACCGCGGCGTTCAAGGAAACGATCGACTACCGCACCACCGCCTTCACCGACACCATCGACGGCCGCACTACCGCGTTCGCCGATCTCATCGATGCACGCACCGCTGCCATCACCTCGCGGATCAACAACGGAGCGGAAGCCTTCACCACCGTGGTCGATGCCCGCACCGCCGCGATCACCGAGGCATTCGATACCCGCACGGCGGCCTTTGCAGATATCGTCGATGCGCGGACCAACGCGGTCTCCGACGCCTTCGATACCCGCACCGCCGCCTTCGCCGACATCGTCGATACCCGCACCTCATCCGTGGTGCAGACGTTCGACAGCCGCGCCGCGGCCTTCGTGGCGGTCGTGGAAAACCGGTCCTCGACCATCGCCGACGCGATGGAGAGCCGTGGGGCACAGGTGATGAGCCTGATGACCAGCGGCGTCGACGACATGGCCAGCGCCATGTCGCTCCGCGTCAAGGACATCCAGAACAACCTGGAGTTCAACGTCTCCGCCCTCGCCTCGGACATCAGCGCGCGCGTCGCGCAGTTCGAGAACCTGCTCGATACCCGCGTCGAGGCTGCCGCCAACCGCGTCACCACCAGCGGCCAGCATGCCGCCGAGGCGATCGGCTCCCGCTCCGACGAACTGTCGCTGACGATCAAGTCACGCGTCGAGGAAGCCGAACGCATCCTGACCGGTCTGATGGCCGATACCACCGCGACGGTTCAGGGAGGCGCACGCGCCGCCCAGCAGTCGCTGCTGTCGCTGTCCAGCGACGTCGGCAACCAGCTCAAGGCCGTCTCGAGCGAGGTCAGCACCGAGTTGAAGACCGCCTCGAGCGAAGTCAGCACCGAGTTGAAGACCGTTTCCAACGAGGTCGGTTCGCAGCTTCGCGGCATCACGGGCGACGTCGGCACTCATCTGCGGGATATTTCCGGCGAGGTGGGCTCGCATCTTCGCAGCGTGTCCGGCGATGTCGGCACCAACCTCAAGGCGGTCTCGAGCGACATCGAGCGCAGCATCCAGATGGCTGCCCGCGAAGCGGAGAACACCCTCACCGTCGCGTCGACCGGCGCGACCGCGCAGATCAAGTCGGCCTCCGCCGAAATCGAACGCACCATCGCGGTCTCGACCGACCGCTTCGGTTCGACCCTCAACGGCAAGGTCGAGGCGATCACCGACGGCGTGCGCGAGCATACCGAACAGCTCGCCCAGCTGGTCGACAGCAGGCGCAGCGCACTGGTCGATGCCCTCGGCAGCAAGGCCGCCGAGATTTCGTCCACCATCGGCAGCGCCGCGGATTCCGCGCTCAAGTCGATCGAGAACCATGGCGGCGCGTTCACCGTCGCGATGATGAACAACAGCTCCGATCTGGCACGCCAGATCAACACCGCCAGCGAAATCGCCATCGGCGCCGTCAGCAAGTCGCTGAAGGACATCGATCAGACCTCGCGCGCGGCGATCGACCAGTCGCGTCAGGTCGCGACCTCGACCATCAACGAGCTGCAGGAAACCAGCAAGATCCTGCGCACGGACACGCTCGCCCTGTTCGAGCGGCTGCGCGAAGGCAACATCCTGCTGCAGGAAGTCCTCACCGGCGCGCACGACAACCTCAACTCGCTGGAGCGCACGCTCGTGACGCGGGTTGCGGAGTTCGTCTCGACGATGAACGACGTGACCAGCCGCAACGGCGAATCCACCACCACGCTGGAGCAGCAGCTCGGAACCTTCACCTCCAAGACATCCGGCGCGCTGGAGAATCTCAACGCCCTTTCGGCACAGTTCGAGAGCCATGGCCGCGCACTGGCCGAAGCCGCGACCCTGGTGGAGAAGAGCAACGAACGCGCCGGCGACTCGGTCGCCGAGCGTAACGCGATCCTGGGATCGCTGATCTCCAACATCGACCTGCGGACCCACGACCTCGACGATCGCCTCTCCCGCTTCACGAACCTGCTCGACGACTCGCTGGCCGCCGCGGAGACGCGGGCACGCGACATCGCGCAGATCGTGGCGCAGACCGCTGGCTCCAGCTCGGCGGAAGTCAGCCGCCAGTTCGAAGCCGTTCGCGCCGCCGTCGAGGACGAACGCCGCCAGACCTCAGAGGCAATGGCCGAACTGTATGACCAGGGCACCCGCGAGGCGGACAACATGTTCCGTCAGGCTGCCGACAAGTTCGCGACCATCGTGCACGGCATGAAGCAGATGGCCTCCGAACTGCACAGCGAGCTCGACGCCACCCGCGCCGAACTGCGCCGTGGTGTTCTCGAAGTGCCGCAGGAAGCCGCTGAGAGTACGGCGCATATGCGCAAGGTCATCGTCGACCAGATCGAGGCGCTCGCCGAACTCAACCGGATCGTCGCACGCCACGGCAAGGGCCTCGACGTTGCAACGACCGGCAGCCGCGCCGCTCAGCGCGAGGACGAGCTTGCGATGGTGAATGCCGGCGGACGTCAGGACGCTGTGTCTCGCCCTGCTCAGCGCCCGCGCGACATCACCAGTGCATCGAGCCTGCCGCCGCCGGAATTCGGTCCGGCCAGCCCCGCTCCGCGCCGCACCGAAGCGCCGCCGGTCAGCCCTGTTGGTAATGGCGGCAACAACGACGGTTGGCTTTCGGACCTCTTGAGCCGATCCGACAGCGACGAAGGTCCGCGTGGCCGCGGCGCTGCTGCCGCTCCGCGTCAGTCCGGAAATCCGCTTGAGGCGCTGTCGCTTGACATCGCCCGGCTGGTGGAGCGCGAGCTCGCCGCCGAAATGTGGGATCGCTATCAGCGCGGCGAACGCAAGGCGTTCTCCAAGCGGCTCTACACACCGGCCGGCCAGAAAGCGTTCGACGAGGTCGCCCGCAAGTATCGCTCCGACCGCAACTTCAAGCAGACGGTGGATCGTTACATCAACGAGTTCGAGCGGCTGCTCGACGAAGTCTCGCGCGACGAACGCGGACCGGCGGCACTGCGCAGCCACCTCGTGTCGGAAACCGGGCTGGTCTACACCCTGCTCGCCCACGCTGCGGGACGATTGGGGTAAGCTCAGACTTGATCTGACATCAGATACGAAAAGCGGAGGCGAGAGCCTCCGCTTTTTTGTTGGGCAACCACGATTGAGAGACCGTCATCCTGAGGTGCGAGCGCTTGCGAGCCTCGAACGAGGACGGCGGCGGCGGTACATCCTTCGAGGCTCGCCGCAAACGCGGCTCGCACCTCAGGATGACGCTGCATCGTCGCAACCGTTTGCGACGCCCGATCATCGCCAAGCATTCGATGTCGTCCCCGCGAAAGCGGGGACCCATAACCACCGAACGTCGTGGTGATGGCGAGAAGATCGCTCCAGCATCTCCCTCAACTCGATAATTCAGGGAGTATGGGTCCCCGCTTTCGCGGGGACGACGCGGAGAGACAACAGTAGCCCTCCCGCAACATTTCGTGATGGGGACACGCATCCCCGCGCTCCGGACCTCCCTTATGTTCGAGACGTCCTGTTCGCGAGGGGCGCTTCTCGAGGGCGCT
>JAZKDK010000072.1:0-11811 GCA_040387615.1 Pseudomonadota bacterium
CGGTGCCGGAAGCGAAACGATACAAACTGCGCCTCGCGGCGCTCCATGCCCCTCATGTGATGAGGGGCGAGACTCAGAGATCAACTCGCGCGACGCGCGAGAGCGATTGCGCGTGGCTGTTTGAAAATTGAATCCGGAATATCGAGGTGACGCACGCTCGCGCAACCTCCGCAATCGTCATCACCGGGCTTGACCCGGTGATCCACGCCTTGCTTGCGAATGTCGAGATAAGTCGTGGATGGCCGGGTCAAGCCCGGCCATGACAAACTGCGATTGCATTAACGTAGCGGACAATCGCTCGCTCAAGGAAGTATGGATCCCCGCTTTCGCGGGGACGACCAGTTGAGAGATTTCATAGGGAACTCAACGCCACTCGCCCGCAAGCGGGGCGAAGTCAGCCCTACCGCTGCCGCGCGCGAGCGTCAGCGGGACTTCGGACCGGGGTTGGAGCCGGAGCCGCTGGGGCCGGTGCGGCGTCCTTCTGCCCCGCACCGAACAGCACGCGGGTCGGGTTGCGGTCGAAGTTGTTCACCGCACGGCTGATGTCCGCGAGCGTGCGGCGGCCGTCGATGATCAGGCCGGCGGAGCGCTTGTCGAGGTTGTCGGCCAGTTCGCGGAACGACTTGGCGGCGGCCTGCAGCTCGCCCTTCTCGCCCATCAGACCGTCGACGCCGGCCATGATGCTGTCGATGCGCGCTGAGTTGGCAGCAAGGCTCTTCGAAAAAGCTTCGATGTTGGTCAAGCTGTTGTGCAGCGTTTCCTGGTTCTCGGTGACCAGCTTGTTGACGTTCTGAAGCACGCCGCGAACCGCCTCGCCGATGTCCTGGATCGCGTTGGGGTCAGCCGTCAGCGTCGGCACGCCGTCTTCGGCGACCGGCACGCCGCCCGCATCGGCCGAACCACCCTTGAGCGAGACCGACGACACGCCGGTGAGACCAGCGAACTCAAGGCCGACCAGCGAGTCCTTGCGGATCGGCGCGGACTTATCGACGTTGGCGATGACGACCACGCGCTTGGGATCGTCGAGCTTGATCGAGGTGACTTCGCCGATCTTGATGCCGTTGAAATTCACGTTGCCGCCAGTGCGCAGGCCGGAGGCCGCCCCCTCGAACACGATGCGCAGCGGGACACGCTGGGCAGCCGCACCAAGGTTCTGGAACCAGAACACAAAGCCAAACGCCGCGGCGACCACCGCCAGCGTGAACGCCCCGATAAGGACGAAATTTGCCTTTGTTTCCATAAACTTAACTCCAAATACGCAATATACTTATGCCATCACGGCACGGGCGCGATTGCCATGAAAATAGGCCCGCAGCCAAGGATGCTGCGAGGCCAGCATGTCATCCATCGTGCCTACCAAGAGAACCTTGCGGTCCCCCAACACTGCAATCCGGTTGCAGGCCGTTTTAAGGCTGTCGAGATCATGGGTTACCATAAAAACGGTCAGCCCCAAAGTACGCTGCAATGTCATCACAAGCTGATCGAAGTCACCGGCGCTGATTGGGTCGAGGCCGGACGTCGGCTCGTCGAGGAACACGATTTCCGGATCGAGCGCCAGCGCACGCGCCAGCGCCACGCGCTTGATCATGCCGCCCGAGAGTTCCGACGGAAAACGATCGGCGACCTCCGGCTTGAGACCAACCATGGCGAGCTTGGCGATGGCGATTTCATCGAGCAGCCGCTCGGACACATTCATGAATTCGCGCACCGGAAACTGGATATTCTGCCGGACGCTGAGCGACGAGAACAGCGCGCCGTGCTGGAACAGCACACCCCAGCGGCGTTCCACCGCGCGGCGCTGATCCTCGTTCGCCTTGCCCATATCGACGCCGAACACCTCGATATTTCCGGCAAGCTTTGGAATCAGGCCGATGATCGTACGCGTCAGCACCGACTTGCCGGCACCCGATGCGCCGACAAAGCCAAGGATTTCGCCGCGCCGCACGTCGAGGTCGAGGTGATCGAGAATGAGGTTCTCGTTCAGCTTCACCGTCAGATCGCGTACGCGGATGATCGCATCGTCGGAATAGGACGCCATGGTCGCCACCTCAAATATTGATCGTCGCGAAGAAGATCGCGAACAGGCCATCCATGACGATGACGAAGAAAATAGATTTCACCACCGACGCCGTGGTGTGCTGGCCGAGCGACTCGGCGCTGCCCTTCACGGCGGCGCCCTCGACGCAGGCAACGACGCCGATCACCAACGCCATGAATGGCGCCTTCACCATGCCGACCGTGAAATGATTGATGGAGATCGCTTCCTTCAGGCGGACCAGAAACGCATCGGGCTGCACACCGCCGTAACCCCATGCGACAAGACCGCCGCCATACAGCGCGGCCATCGCGCCGAGGAAAGCCAGAATGGGCATGGCGATGATCAACGCGACGATCCGCGGCAGGATCAAAACTTCGGTCGGGTCGAAGCCCATGGTGCGCAGCGCATCGACTTCCTCGCGCATCCGCATCGAGCCGAGTTCCGCCGTATAGGCGCTGCCCGAGCGGCCGGCGACCATGATCGCCACCAGCAGCACGCCGAGTTCGCGCAGCACGAGAACGCCGAGCATGTCGACCACGAACACATCGGCGCCGAACTTGCGGAAGTGGAAAATGCCCTGCTGGGCGATAATGCAGCCGATCAGGAAGGTGATCAGCACCACGATCGGCACCGCGCGCCAGCACACCTGCTCGAGGTGGTGGATCATCGAGGTGAAGCGGAAGGTGGTCGGATGACGGATCACCCGGAACAGCGCGTTGAGGATCGCTCCCAGCATGCCGATCAGCCCGACCAGCGTACCGCCGACATCGACGACGCTGCGGCCGATGCCGTCAAGCATGCCAAGCAGGGTTTGCCGCTGGCGCTTGTGAACGACGCCGGACTTCACCTGGCGGACCTCGTTCACGAGGCTCGCATAGTTGGCGGACAGGCCGGCGACATTGGGTTCGACGCCGCCCTGGGTCAGGCTGCGGCGCAGCCGTTCGATCAGCCAGGCTCCGAAGGTGTCGAGGCTCGAGACCTGCGACACATCGATCACGATGTTGCCCGGGCGGCCGGTCAGCCGTTCGGTGTCCTCGACGATCTTTTCCAGATCAGGCGCATGATGGACCGTCCATTGGCCAGTCGCGCGCAGCGCAAGACCTGCGCCCACGGTCACCTGCTCCAATGTCGGATTGCCGTTCAAGCTCAACTCCTGCGCCGATTCCGTGCCCGGCTGACTAAGCAACCTACCACGATGCCAACAATCTGTACGGGGATGACCTTAAGAGCCATAATTGGCGCGTCTGAGCAAGCCCGCCCTCACGAAAATCGATTTCACAAATGATGCCATCGCTGACTCTTGCCGCTCGAATCGAGCGCTGGCCCATTGCCGGCGGCTTCACCATCAGCAGGGGCGCCAAGACAGAAGCCGTTGTGATTGTGGCTCAGGTAAGTCGCCAAGGCCTTAATGGTAAGGCCATTATCGGGCGCGGCGAATGCGTTCCCTATGCCCGCTACAACGAGACGCCGGAAGGAACGCTGGCGGCCATTCTCAGCCTTCAGGATGCGTTTCACGGCGGGCTGGACCGGCAGGCGCTGCAATCGCAGATAGGCGCTGGAGCGGCCCGCAACGCGCTCGATTGCGCGCTGTGGGATCTGGAGGCCAAGGTGGCGGAAAAGCGCATCTGGGACCTCCTTGGACGTCCCGAACCGCGTCCATTGACCACCGCCTATACAATCTCGCTGGGCACCCCGCAGGCGATGGCGGAGGCAACCGCAAAGGCGGCCCATCGCCCGCTGCTCAAGATCAAGCTCGGCGGTGACAGCGATGAGGCCCGGATCGCAGCGGTCCGCAAGGCCGCCCCGGCCAGCGAGCTGATCGTCGATGCCAACGAGGCCTGGACCGAGGCCGATCTGGAACGGCATCTGGCGGCCTGCGCCGATGCCGGGGTGACCATGATCGAACAGCCCCTGCCCGCCGGCCGGGATCAGGCCCTGGCGCGCATCAAGCGGCTCGTGGCTGTCTGCGCCGACGAAAGCGTGCACGACCGCGCGTCGCTCGAAGGTCTGCGCGAGCGCTACGATGCCATCAACATCAAGCTCGACAAGACCGGTGGTCTTACGGAGGCGCTGGCGATGGCCGAGGCGGCGCGGGCGCTGGGATTTGATCTGATGGTCGGCTGCATGGTCGCCACATCGCTGGCGATGGCCCCCGCCATGATGATCGCGCAGGGTGCGCGCGTGGTCGACCTCGACGGACCGCTGCTGCTGGCGGAGGACCGCGACGACGGCCTGCGCTATGACGGCAGCACCGTATATCCGCCTGACGCCGGTCTCTGGGGCTAGTCCGTCACCGCACGGTGCGCATCGAGACGCTTGCGCGCGATGATCATGACAACACCGCCTGCAAGCGCTATCGCGGCCATCGCGTAATAAACAACCTCGCCGACCCGCGCGTAAACCAGCCCGGAGCACACCATGGTCAGACTGAAGGTGATGCCCGTCAGGGCGGACAGATATCCCTGCGCGCTGGCGAGGAGTTGATGCGGCACGTTGCGAACCAGCAGCGCAACCGTCCCGACCTGTGTGATCCCGAAGGTCAAGCCGTGCATGAGCTGAGCGATTGCAAGAACCTCGATCCGAGGCTCCTGTGCCGTAATCACCCAGCGCAAGACGCCGCTCGCCGCGCCGATCATCACGAGAACCGCGGGTGACACTGTGAAACGAGGCGAGATCGCGAATATCACGATCTCGGCGATCACGCCGAGCGACCACAGCGCCGCGATGGTAAGACCGCCAAGGCCGGCATTCTGCCAGGTAATCGCAGAGAAACCGTAGTAGGCCGCGTGGCTGGCCTGGATCAGCGCCGACGCGCCGACAATGGAAAGAAACAGCGGCCGTCGCAGCAAGCCGTTGGCACGTGGTGGCGGAGCCGCGCTGGCAGGCGCGTCAAGCGGTGCGAGACCGAGGCTAACGAACGCGCTCAGGAACGCCACCGCCACGATCGCCCAGATCAGGTATTGCGGGTCGATCGTTGACAGCAGAAGCCCCGCTCCCATCGCACCCACAATGAAAGCAGCGGACCCCCAGAGCCGCATCGGCCCGTAGTTGAGGCCGTAGCGCGCCACGCCTTTCAGCGCGTAGCCGTCGATCAGCGGCGCCAGCGGCGTCCACGCGCAGGCCATGAGCCCGAAAACGATCAGGATCGCGAGCGGGTGATGAAGCAGTCCCACCAGGGTAAATCCGAAGGCTGTTGCGAAAGCCAGCGTGATCATCGCCTTGCGCAGGATCTGCCGGCGTTCGGCGAAGGCGGTAACGAACGGCAGGACGGTGAACCGGGAAAGCGACGGCACCGCCGTGATAATGCCGATCCACGACACATCCACGCCGATGGCCTTCAGCCAGACCGGAAAGAACGGCAGATATGTTCCGCCCATGCCCAAGGTCGAGGCATAAAACAGGCTGGCGCCGACGGCAAATCGGCGAGCAACGGATTGCCCGGCCGGATGCTTTTGTGATTCTCTGGTGAGCAAGGGAATTGCGATTCGCCGCGGTTCGTGTTGGTGAATGTGTAGCGCGTGTTCGGCGTATCTGGACATCGCTTTTGCGTGCGGATTGCGTCAACGCGTTTCTGTCCTACAGGTTTTTATGGCCAACGAAGCCTTCGCCCTGTCGCCGATCTCAGCCCGCGCCGCGTCTCCGACGGACGCGGACTTTGAAGCTATTCGCGAGGCATTTCTGGAGACGGCGCGCGGCCGCTGGTTTCTGGACGAGTACACGAAGCGCAACCGCAACGCTGACACCGCCATGGTGCTGGAAGCCGTCGCGCGCATCGAAGGCTCGCTTGCCGCCCAGAAGGAAGAGCAGAAACAGCAAGCCTCGAGCGAACCGACACCGGTTGAACCACCCTCAAGCGAGTTGCCTGAGGCGATAGCCTCGATCCAGGCGATCGTTGCGGCCGCTCGTGAAAGCGTGTCCGCAACGCTGTCCGGTGCGGTTTTCGATGAAGCCCTGGCGCCATCGCGCAAATGCGCGCGGGTGATCCGCGAGATTGCGTGGGGACTGCGCGAGTCCGGCGCGGACGGCCGCATCTGTTCTCTGCTCGAGTCTCAGGTCGATGCGATCAACGCCGCCTGCGATCACGTCGCCGCCGGCGGCCTTCGCGACGGCGTTTTGCAAGCCTTCGATCAAGCCGCGCGCGACATCGACGCTATCGCACCTTCTACGATGGAGCCGCAGGCCGAGGCCGAACCTGTTGCGGTCATCCATGTTGTCGATTTCAGTGCGGCACCTGCGGAAACGTCCGAGGAACCGCAGATTTCCATCGCCGACGACGAACTGTTCGACACGGCAATCGCGGCTCCGGAACAGACGTCGCTGGAAGTGGTGACAGAGCCGGTTCTGCTGGCGGAAGACGACCAGCCGGTGGAGATGGTTGCGGCAACCATCGAGGTGGATGAAGCGCCGGAGCCCGTTAAGGCCGTGCATCTGACTATCGTGCCTGAGGCAACACCGACGCCTGTTCTTGAGGTTGAGCCTGCCGTTCTAGCGATCGAGCCTGAGATCGAGGCCACAGCACCCGCACCCGCGTCGCTTGGTGCAAGCCTGATCGCCAGCGGCATTATCGCAAGGCCGGTTTCGCCGCGCAGCGATCCGCTCGCGCCCATCCGGCGCATGAGCCAGGCCGAGAAAGTCGCGTTTTTCAGCTAAAGGCGAAATGGCGGCGGTCTTCGCCGCAAATGGCGAAATAGTGACGCCTACTGAATTAACCGCGCGTACAGATCCGCATCGACGTTGCCGCCGGACAGCACGATCGCAAGCGTCTTGCCCTTGGCGTCGATATGCCCCGCCAGAAGCGCGGCGAGTGCGACAGCTCCACCCGGCTCGACCACGAGCTTCAACTCGCGAAACGCAAACGCCACAGCCTTGGCGACCTCATCGTCCGTTGCCGTGACACCCTGCACACCAAGCTTCTGGTTCACCGCAAATGTAATCTCGCCGGGAATCGAGGCCATCAGCGCATCGCAGATGGTGCGGCCGATGGCACGATGCGGCTGACGTTCGCCGGCGCTGAACGACCGGGCGTGATCGTCGAAACCGTAAGGCTCGACAGTCACCAGACCGGCATTCGGAAATTTCGCTTTCGTCGCGAGCGCAATGCCCGCCATCAATCCGCCGCCGGACGCGGGCGCGGACACGATGTCGGGCACAATTCCAAGTGCCGCGAAATCCTCTGCGATCTCGCGGCCGACTGTCCCCTGCCCCGCGATCACCCACGGATCGTCGTAAGGAGGAACAACGGTCGCGCCGCGCTTGCTCGCCAGATCCCGCGCGATGGCATCGCGGTCTTCCTTGTCGCGGTCATACGGAACGACTTCTGCGCCATAGCTCTTGGTGCGCTCGATCTTGGAGACCGGCGCATCGGACGGCATCACGATCACCGCCGGCATGTTCAGGATCTGCGCCGCAGCCGCGACGCCCTGTGCATGATTGCCCGACGAGAACGCGACAACGCCGGCTTTTCGCGCCGCTTCGGGAATGGAGGATAACTTATTGTAAGCGCCGCGAAACTTGAAGGAACCCGTTCGCTGCAGCACTTCCGGCTTGAGGAACACCCGCGCGCCCGTGAGCGCGTCGAGCGCCGGAGATGTCACGAGACGGGTTCGCACCGCGACAGGCGCGAGAACGCGCGCCGCGGCTTCGATATCGACATGTGTCGGGAGAACGAGAGAGGCCATGGCGCATGTATAGCGCGCCGGCTTCTCAGAGCAAGATCGCCCCGGAACAACGGCTATGCGATCAGGCGGTGGGGACGGATTCCGATGTCAACCGGAGCCGCCGGGCCAGACGACGACGCCAGCGGCGCTTGACCTGAGGCGGACGCTCACGCGTCACGTTGTCGATAAAGGCCTGAGCACACGCGCCCCAGCTTCGGGACGCGGCAAAATCGCGGCAGGCCTCGCGCGGAATATCCAGCGCCGCCAGACAGGCCGCACGCAGATCATTGTTCAGGACGCCGACCGGGGCATCGCCGATCACGTCGAGCGGGCCGGACACTGGAAGTGCGGCGACAGGAACGCCGCTGGCCAGCGCCTCGAGCAGCACCAGACCGAAAGTGTCAGTCTTGCTCGGGAACACGAACACGTCGGCCGCCGAGTAAGTCTCCGCGAGCGCCTCACCCTGCATGGTGCCGAGAAATACCGCATCGGGATATTTTCGCTCAAGCTCGGCCCTGGCCGGGCCGTCGCCGACCACAACCTTGGTCCCGGGCAAATCCAGTTCCAGAAACGCTTCGAGATTTTTCTCGACGGCGACGCGGCCGACCGAGAGAAAGACCGGACGCGGCAAAGCGAGATCGAAATCGCGCGGCCGGAACAACTCCGCATCGACGCCGCGCGACCACAGCACGACATTGCGGAAGCCGCGGCCGCGCAATTCATCCGCAAGCGCTGGTGTGGCCGCCATCACCGCATCGCTGGTGCCATGAAAGTAACGCAACGCCGCCCAGACCCACGATTCCGGAATCGGGAAACGCGCGGAGATGTATTCGGGAAAGCGGGTGTGGAAGCTCGTGGTGAACGGCACCTTGTTCTTCTGGCAATAGCGCCGCACCAGAATTCCGATCGGGCCTTCCGTCGCGATATGGATGTAGTCGGGTTGCGCCTCTTCGATCATGCGCGCGATCTTGCCCGGCCGCGGCAACGCCACGTGCAAATCAGCGTAGCTCGGCAACGATACTGTTCGGAACGATTGCGGCGTGAGGAACTCGACCTCGACGCCCATTGAGGTGGCGGCTTCCGCCATCTTGGTGAGCGTTCTCACCACACCGTTGACTTGCGGGTGCCAGGCGTCCGTTGCGATCAGAATGCGCATCAGGCCGCCTGCGCTGTAACGTGAGGGATCGGATGCGACCGGCGCAGCGGATCGGTCCATGTCAGGATTTCGAAGCGGCCGTCCTCGTGCTCCACCAGCGCGGTGCAGCTCTCGACCCAGTCGCCGCAGTTCATGTAACGGATGCCGTTCTCATCACGGATCGTCGCGTAGTGAATGTGGCCGCAGATCACGCCGTCGGCGCCGTGGCGCTTGGCTTCACCGGCCAGCGTCTGCTCGAACGCGCCGATATAGTTGACTGCGTTTTTCACCTTTTGCTTGGCCCACTGCGACAGCGACCAGTACGGCACGCCGAACAGTTTGCGGAAGGCGTTCACCAGCCGGTTCATCTGGATCGCGAAGTCATAGGCCTTGTCGCCGAGATGCGCGAGCCAGCGCGCGTTCTGCACGACGAGGTCGAAGATATCGCCGTGAATGACGAGATAGCGCTTGCCGTCCGCGCCTTCGTGAACGGCATTCTCGACAACCTCGACACCGCCGAAATGCGTGCCGTAATACGAGCGCAGGAACTCGTCGTGATTGCCGGGAATGTAAATCACCCGCGCGCCCTTACGAGTCCTGCGCAGCATCTTCTGCACAAAGTCGTTGTGGGATTGAGGCCAGTACCAGTTGGATTTCAGTGCCCAGCCGTCGATGATGTCGCCCACGAGATAGATGGTGTCGGCGTCGTGGCAGCGAAGAAAGTCGAGGAGACGGTCGGCCTGCGAGCCGCGGGCTCCGAGATGGACGTCGGAGATAAACAAAGTGCGAAAGCGTCGTTCTTGACTACCGTCGCTCATAACCTGTCTTTCCATGACGAGCGCTTATCAGAATCGCATGACAGTCCGATGACGTATTATGCGGCCTGCGAATTGAGAGTCCGTTCGAAACAAACCAGCGTGTAGATGCCAAACGGCGCAACTTTGCGCCGCTCGACGAGGGTCGTGCTTGCGTTTGATTGCGCCCAAGCCTGCAGCCGCGCGAACGGAAATTCCGGGCGAAGACCCAGCGCGCGGGTTTTCTGCGCAGCCCAGCGCTCGACGGCCGCGGCGACGCCAACTTCCGAGTAGAGGTGGTTAACAAGGATGATGCGCCCGCCCGGCTTCACCACGCGGTGACATTCGGACAGCACCTGCTCGGGATTGGCGACCAGCGTGATGACGAACTGCGCCACGACGCAATCGAAGGTCGCATCCGCGAACGTCATCTGATGCGCGTCCATCTGGTGGACCGCCTTGACGAACGGATACTTCCCGCTTGCCATCTTGGCTCGCGCCTTCTCGAGCATCGGCGCGCTCATATCGATGCCGGTGATCTCGGTGCTGGTGTCGTAGTCGTCGAACGACAATCCCGTGCCGACGCCGACCTCAAGGATTTTGCCGCCGATGGCCCGCGCTGCCGCCGCAGCTGCGCGCCGGCCCTTCACCATGACCGGGCCGCACACGGCGTCATAGATCGGCGCCCAGCGCGCGTAAGCAGTTTCAACAATGGATTTGTCGAGATCGGATGAGATCATCTTGGTTCCAATAAGCGATCTGAGGAATCAGATTTTTATTCGCTTATTGGCGATTACCAGCGGAGTGCGACAAACAGGCGACAAGCGTGGCAGCTTGTCGCGCGCAGGGTCATGGTGATCTGAGATGTGACAAATTTCACCACAAATCGTCATTGCGAGGAGCACTTGCGACGAAGCAATCCAGTTCTCGCTATGCCTAAGACTGGATTGCTTCGCTTCGCTCGCAATGACGTCCGGGGACAACTTGACCGGAATTCATCCAGCTCTAAGTGTCGAAGGCGTGGAAATGGTGAATGGGCCCGTGGCCACGCCCTACGTCAAGGCGGTCCGCTGCGGCGATGGCAGCGCTGATGTAGGCCTTGGCGTCGCGAACCGCGGCTTCGAGGCCATCGCCCTTGGCGAGGCCCGCCGCGACGGCCGATGACAGCGAGCAGCCCGTCCCGTGGGTGTTGCTGGTTGCGATGCGCGGGGCAGCCAGCCGGACGACGGAATGTTTGTCGATCAGATAGTCGGTACTCTCGGGACCGGTTCCGTGACCGCCCTTGATCAGGACGGCGGGACAGCCCAGCGCCAGCAGCCGCCTGCCCTGAGCCTCGATGTCCGCTTCGTTCTCAGCGATGGTCTCATTGAGAAGCGCGGCGGCTTCGGGCAGGTTCGGCGTAATGAGGCCGACACGCGGAAAGAGCTTGGTGCGCAGGGCGTCGATCGCATCTGACGACAGCAACCGGTCGCCCGATGTCGCGACCATCACCGGATCGAGCACGACATGCTTCGGCGCCCAGCGGTCGAGAGCGGCAGCGATGGCTTCGATCGCCTCATGGCGAGCGACCATGCCGATCTTGACGGCCTTCACATCGAGATCACTGAACACCGCCTCGATCTGTGCGGTGATGAAGTCGGCGGGGACATCATGGATGCCGGTTACGCCTTTCGTGTTCTGCGCCGTCAGAGCGGTGATCACGGACGCGCCATAGACGCCACATGCTGCGAACGTTTTAAGGTCGGCCTGTATCCCGGCGCCTCCGCTCGAATCCGAGCCGGCAATGGTGAGCGCAATCGGTATGCTCATGGCAATCTCATGGATATTCAAGGCCTCTTGCACCCTGCTCTAACCCGCTGAATAAACTCCAGCAAGCCGGGTTGCCACCGTGGCCGGATTTGGCTCTATTGCGCTCCAGAAGACGCAATACAGCCCTGCCGGAGAGACAGCGATGGTCCCCTTCTTTGTCCAGATCAAATGCAAGCTGGGCCAGTCCTATGCCGTCGCCAACGCGATTGCGGAGGCCGAAATCGCCTCCGAAATCTACTCGACGGCGGGCGACTACGACCTGCTGGTCAAATTCTACGTCGACAGCGCCACCGACATCGGCCATTTCGTCAACGAGAAGGTCCAGGTCATTCCCGGCATCCAGGACACCTACACCATCATCACGTTCAAGGCGTTCGG
>JAZKDK010000072.1:11911-17190 GCA_040387615.1 Pseudomonadota bacterium
CGATAGCTGTCGGTGAAGAAAATCTGCCCGAGGCCGCCCGTGATGCCGATCCCGGCCAGGATCGCAACATCCTGCCACGCAGAGGGCATGCGCCAGCCGAACGGCGCGGTCAGCAGTGAGACCAGCAAGACCAGCAGCGTCATGAAGATGACGATGGATGACGTCGTCTCGGTCGCGGTCAGGCGGCGGATCTGGATCGATGCGCCGCCCGCCGTGAAGGCATTGGTCAGCGCGAACAGCAGCCCAATCGCCATCGATGCCGTCAGCGCCGCATGGTCGCGCGCATAAGGCGTCAGCATCAGGATGACACCACAGAAACCAAAGGCGACTGCGGACCAGCGATAGGCGTGGACTTTTTCTTTCAGGAAGACCGCAGCAAAAATCACGGTAATGAGCGGGGACGCAAACGCGATGGCGGTGAAGTCAGCGATCGGAATCCGGGCCAGCGCGGCGAAGGTGGCAAACGTGCCGACGACGCTGAAGACACCGCGCAGCAGGTGGTCCGACGGGCGCTGGGTCCGCAGGGCACCCTTGAATTGCCCGCGCCAACCGAACACGACCAGGATCGGGATCAGCGCGAACATCGAGCGGAAGAACGCCACCTGGCCTTCCGGATACGCTCCGCCCAGATAGCGCACCTGCGCACCCATGACGGCGAACATCAGCGTACTGGCGACCTTGAATGAAACGGCTTTGACGATATTCATGGAGAAAAGCGGGAATCCTGCGGCAATTGCGGCCCGACAAAGCACGCGGCGGCCACCCGGAAAACCCCGCTCTCAACATGGCTTATTGACCGGCCATGCAGGCGGCTTCCGGCCGGAACAATCCGGCGCTCAGGTCTTCTTTTTCGGCCTCACCGGGCCATCCACCGCCGGCAGGGACTTGAGATAGGCCGCCATCGCCGCGCGATCGTCGTCGTTCAATTCCGACGTGTTCTTGATGACCCGCACCATCGAACCGCCGGCAGTGTCTCCGCTGGGCAGTTCGCCGGTCTTGAGGAACCAGGCGATTTCCTTTTCCGTCCAGTCCTTGAGGCCCTTCTGGGTGATATTCGGCACCCAGCCTTCGCCTTCAGGATTCGGCCCGCCGGCGAACCGCTGCGAGGACACGATGCCGCCAAGGAAATTGCGGGGGCTGTGACACTCGGCGCAATGGCCGAGCCCGTTGACCAGATAGGCGCCGCGGTTCCACGCCGCCGACTGTTTCGGGTCAGGGGTAAGCGGCTTGCCATCCACGAACAGGAATTTCCATCCGCCCACGAGGCGACGAATGTTGAAGGGAAAGTTCACGTCGTGAGGACGTGGACGGCCGGAGAGCGGCGGCAAGGTCTTGATGTAGGCAAACAGATCGCGGATGTCGTTATCAGTCGCGTGACCGTACGAGCCGTAAGGGAACGACGGAAAGTAGTGCGTCCCTGCCGGTGAGGTCCCTTTCTTCACGGCGGTGACGAAGTTTGCCTCGGTCCAGTTGCCGATGCCGTTCTGCTTGTGCGGCGAAATGTTCGGCGCATAGAAGGTGCCGAACGGCGATGGAAGGGCCAATCCTCCGCCGAGCATCGTGCGCGGCTCGCCAGCCACCCCATGACATGATGCGCAGCCGCTGGCGTTGAACACCGTCCGTCCGTTGGCAGCGTTGGGTGTGTAAGCCGGCAAGGCCTCGGCGGACACCACCGCCGGAATGGTGACGAACCAGAAAACTCCCAGGCCGGCGATCAGAGCAACAGCCACCAGCAGGAAAAGCTTCCGAAACATATGCGCCCCCAATGGGAGTAACCGGAAAATCGACAGGAACTAAACAGCGGCGGCCAGTGTTCAATCGGTATTGGAATTCCGAAAACTACGGGAGAAAACGATGAACAGCAAAAGATTTGCGATGCTAGCCGCCGGCGCGTGCATTGCACTTGGCGGACCGGCATTTGCCGAGAAGATGACTATGAAAGTGGATTTGACCAGCGCGGCCCAAGTGCCCGCCGTTACCAGCCCCGGCAAGGGTACGGCCGATGTCGGCTTCGATACCGCGACCAAGACGCTGACCTGGAAGGTCACCTATTCTGGCCTCACGGGACCAGCCACCATGGCGCATTTTCACGGCCCTGCCGAAGCCGGCAAGAATGGTCCGGTCGCTGTCCCGCTCAAGGACGCCGCCAGCGGCGCCGAAGGCAGCGCGACCCTGACCGACGCACAGGCAGCCGATCTGCTGGCAGGCAAGATGTACATCAACATTCACACCGAAGCGAACAAGGGTGGCGAAATTCGCGGACAGGTCACGAAATAGTTTCGCAACCGAGATCTTATCAGATACCAAAAGGGGCGGATCGCTTGAATGCGACCGCCCCGTGGTCATTTGCCTGAACTGGATGAAATCAAGCCGTCACTTCAGCTTGACCCGGTAGGTTTCGTGACAATCGTTGCACCGGTCGTTGATGGTGTTGTAAGCCGCCTTCAGACTATCCGCATCCTTGATCTTGCCCTTGGCGTCCGCAATGGCCTTGGCAACCGGAGGAATTTTCGAGTCGAAATCCGCCTTTTTCTGCCAGATTTTTTGCGACGATCCATAGTCCGCACCGAAAACATCTTCCTTCGGATTGGTCGCAAAAACGTTCGCAATCTTTCCGACATTTTCTTCGAGCTGAACGAGGGCGGCATCGATCGACGCCTGATCGTAGGCCGACTGGCCTCTCACCGTGCGGCCGAGCACCCCATACATCGGTCTCGCCAGTGTCTTCATCAGCTTATCCTGCTGCTCGGCGATGTCCTGCTGGGCGGAGACAGCCGTGACGCCGAGCAAGATAGCGGCGGCCACAAGAACGGAACGCATCATCAGGATATTTCCTTCCCTCGGTTTCAAAATGATTCTTTCCGCAACCCTTGGCAGAATCCAACATTCCCGTCGCGACCTAACAAGGCCAACAATTTTTTCGTGAGACGGGAATTTTTCTACATGCGGTGTTCGCGACGGCTCTTTGCGATCGCCATCCACACGCGCTCCGCTGTCGCAGGCATGTCGATGTGACCGATCCCGTACTCGCGCCAGAGCCCATCGATGATCGCATTCATCACCGCGGGGCACGAGCCGATCGCGCCCGCTTCACCCGCTCCCTTGACGCCCAGCGGATTGGTCTTGCAAGGCACGTTATGGGTCTCGAACTTGATCGACGGACCATCCGCCGCGCGTGGCAACGCATAATCCATGAACGTGCCGGTGACGAGTTGGCCGTCGGTGGCATCATAGACCGCCTGCTCCATCAGGGCCTGACCGATGCCCTGCATGGTGCCGCCGTGAACCTGCCCCGCCAGCAGCAACGGATTGAGCGTCACGCCGAAATCGTCCACGATCACGTAGTTCACGACATGGATCACACCGGTCGAAGGATCGATCTCGACCTCGGCGATATGCGTGCCGTTCGGATAGGTACCGTCGGCGCTGCTGAACGTGCTGCTCGCACTCAGCTTCGACGGATCGGCGCCGGCGTGCTTTGCGATATCTGCAAACGAGACTGTGCGGTCGGTGCCGACAATACGGATCGCCCCGTCGTTGAACTCAAGATCGCCCGCACCTGTTTCCAGCGCGTCCGCCGCGATCTCTTTCAAATTCGCACCGAGTGTGCGCGTCGCCCGCTCCACGCTGACACCACCGGATGGAATCGAGCTTGAGCCGCCGGTGCCGAGACCGGTCGCGATCTCGTCCGTGTCACCCTGATGAATATGGACACGCTCCGGCGCAATGCCGAACTGCTCCGCGACGATCTGCGCATAGGCGGTCTGGTGCCCCTGCCCGCTCGATTGCGTGCCGATCAAAATCGTGATGTCGCCAGTGGGATCGAGCCGCACCTGCGCGGTTTCCTCGCCCATCGTGCCGCAGACCTCGACATAGGTACCGAGACCGATGCCGCGCACCAGTCCCTGCTTCTTCGCGGCCTTGGCGCGCTTGGGAAACTCCTTCCAGTCGGCAACGTCCATCGCGCGCTTCATGTGTGCGGCGAAGTCGCCGGAATCATAAATTTTCCCGGTGGCCGTTGTGTACGGCATTGCCTTCGGCTGGATGAAATTCTTGCGGCGGATCGCGTCGGGCGCCATGCCGAGCTTGCGCGCCGCCGCATCGACAAGGCGCTCGACCACATAGGCGGCCTCAGGGCGTCCGGCTCCGCGATAGGCATCCACCGGCACAGTGTTGGTGAACACCGTGCGGACGCGGCAATAAAACGCCTGAATATCGTAGAGGCCGGGCAGCATTCCCGCGCCACCATGCGGAATATACGGCCCGAAGGTTGAGAGATAGGCGCCCATGTCGCCCATCAGGTCGACATCCATGCCGAGAAACTTTCCGTCCTCGGCCAGCGCCATGCGCGCGGTGGTGACGTTGTCGCGCCCCTGCGCGTCGCCGACAAAGTGATCGGCCCGCTCGGCGGTCCATTTCACCGTTTTCTTCAGCTTGCGAGCGGCAACCGCTGCCAGTGCGTATTCGCGATAGGGAAACAGCTTGGTGCCGAATCCGCCGCCGACGTCAGGGCAGATCACCCGCATCTTCTCGACGGGAATATTGAGAACGTTCTGACAGAGAATATCGCGCAGCCGATGGCTGCCCTGACTGCCGATGGTCAGCGTCAGATGATCGCGCCTGGCATCGTACTCGCAAACCACCGCGCGGGTTTCCATGTAGTTGGTGATAATGCGCGGATTGACGATGGTGATTTCCGCCACCGCATGCGCCTTCGCGAAGGCGGCCTCGGTTGCTTTTTTGTCGCCGATCGATGTGTCGAACAAAACGTTGCCGGCGTGATCCGGCCAGACCTGCGGCGCACCCTTCTTCACCGCATTGACGAGACCAACGGCGGCCGGCAGCGCCGTCCACTCGACCTTGATCGCCTCGATCGCGTCCCGTGCCTGCTCGATGGTGTCAGCCACAACGAACGCAACCGCGTCGCCGACATGCCGCACGACGTCACGCGCAAGGATTGGATACGGAGGGCCGGTAAAGGGCTCATCAGGCAGATTGAACAGGCAGGGAAGACTGCCGAGATCCTTGACGTCGTCGGCTGTGAGAATCGCAGCGACGCCCGGCAACCCGCGAGCCTGCGACACATCGATCTTGAACTTCGCGTGAGCGTGCGGAGATCGCAGCACAAGGGCATGCATCGCTGCCGCCGGGGTGTAATCGTCTGTGTAACGGCCTTTGCCGCGAATGAGAGCATCATCCTCTTTGCGAAGGACGCTTTGACCGACACCGAATTTGACGGGAGCCATGAAATCTCCGACTGCAATCTGGAACGTTTCTAA
>JAZKDK010000073.1:0-25168 GCA_040387615.1 Pseudomonadota bacterium
TCCCGCCGCCGAACGTCACCGGCTCGCTGCACATGGGCCACGCGCTGAACAACACGCTGCAGGATATCCTGTGCCGTTTCGAGCGCATGCGCGGCCGTGATGTGCTGTGGCAGCCCGGAACGGATCATGCGGGCATCGCCACGCAGATGGTGGTCGAGCGGCAGCTGATGGAACGGCAGGAGCCGGGCCGCCGCGACATGGGGCGCGCGGCGTTTCTGGAGCGGGTCTGGAAGTGGAAGGCTGAATCCGGCGGCGTCATCGTCAATCAGCTCAAGCGTCTTGGCGCATCGTGTGACTGGTCGCGCGAGCGCTTCACGATGGACGAGGGGCTGTCGCGCGCTGTCGCGAAGGTGTTCGTCGAACTCCACGCGCAGGGCCTGATCTACAAGGACAAGCGGCTGGTCAACTGGGACCCGAAATTGCTGACCGCGATTTCGGATCTTGAAGTGCAGCAGATCGAGGTCAAGGGCAGCCTCTGGCACCTGCGGTATCCGCTCGAAGGCGTCGCCTATAACGCGGAAGATCCGTCGACCTACATCGTGGTCGCGACCACGCGTCCCGAGACCATGCTCGGCGACACCGCCGTCGCGGTGAACCCGGATGACGACCGCTACAGGCATCTCGTCGGTAAGAGAGCGGTGCTGCCGCTGGTCGGCCGGCTGATTCCGATCGTCGCCGACGAGTATTCCGATCCCGAGAAGGGCTCTGGCGCGGTGAAGATCACGCCGGCACACGACTTCAACGACTTCGAGGTCGGCCGCCGCCACAACCTGCCGTCGATCAGCGTCCTCGATCAGGAAGGGCGCATGGCGCTCTCCGGCAACGAGGACTATCTGCGCGACCTGCCGGAAGCCGCGCTTATCTTTGCCGAAGAACTCGACGGCAAGGATCGCTTTGCCGCACGCAAGCTGATCGTGGCGAAGCTGGAGGAGGCGGGTTTCCTCGACAAGATTGAGCCCAACACGCACATGGTGCCGCACGGCGACCGCTCCGGCGTGGTCATCGAGCCGTACCTGACCGACCAGTGGTACGTCGACGCGAAGACGCTGGCGGCGCCAGCGATCGCGGCAGTGCGTAGCGGCGAGACCACGTTCGTGCCGAAAAACTGGGAGAAGACCTACTTCGAGTGGATGGAAAACATCCAGCCGTGGTGCATCTCGCGCCAGCTCTGGTGGGGTCACCAGATTCCGGCGTGGTACGGACCGGACGGCAAGGTGTTTGTTGCCGAAACAGAGGACGAGGCCGTCGGCAAGGCGCTCGGCTACTACGTCGAGAAGGAAATCATCACGGAAGAGCAGGGCCATGACATGGCTGTCGATCCGGCGAAGCGTGAAGGCTTCATCACCCGCGACGAAGACGTGCTCGACACCTGGTTCTCGTCGGCGCTGTGGCCGTTCTCGACGCTCGGCTGGCCGGACACCGACGTCGATGTGAAGCGCTATTACCCGACCAACGTGCTGGTGACGGGCTTCGACATCATCTTCTTCTGGGTCGCGCGGATGATGATGATGGGCAAGCACTTCATGAAGGACGTGCCGTTCCCGACCGTCTACATCCACGCCCTCGTCCGCGACGAGAAGGGCGCGAAGATGTCGAAGTCGAAAGGCAACGTCATCGATCCGCTGCACCTGATCGACGATTACGGCGCGGATGCGCTGCGTTTCACGCTGGCTGCGATGGCGGCGCAGGGCCGTGACATCAAGCTCTCGACCCAGCGCGTCGAAGGCTATCGCAACTTCGCGACCAAGCTGTGGAATGCCTCGCGTTTCGCCGAGATGAACGGCTGCGCGCTGGCCGACGGGTTCGATCCGTCGAAAGCCAAGGAGACGCTCAATCGCTGGATCGCGCACGAAACCGCGCGCGCCACGCGCGAGGTCACCGAAGCCATTCAGGCCTATCGCTTCAATGACGCAGCGGGCATCATGTACCGCTTCGTCTGGAATATTTACTGCGACTGGTATCTCGAACTCGCAAAGCCCGTGCTGATGGGCGCGGACAGTCCTGCGAAGGCCGAGACGCAGGCCAGCATCGCATGGGCGCGCGACGAAATCCTGAAACTGCTGCATCCGTTCATGCCGTTCCTCACGGAGGAACTCTGGGCGGTGACGGCGCAGCGCGACGGACTGCTCGCTCTGGCCGAATGGCCGCTGAAGGCACCGGCTGCGCCAATCATCGAGCCGGCCATCGCTGGCGATCCGATGGCGATGCCGGTCATCGTCGTGCCTGCGCCGGAGATCAAACAGTTCAGCGATCCTGCAGCCGAAGCTGAAATCGGCTGGCTGATCGAACTCATCTCGGCAATTCGCTCAATGCGCGCCGAAATGAATATCCCGCCCGCCACGCTGTTTCCGCTGGTGCTGGTGGGTGCATCCACCGACATCAAGTCGCGAGCGGAACGCTGGAGCGACGTGATGAAGCGCCTCGCACGGCTTGGCGACATCTCGTTTGCCGATCGTGCGCCGGATGGTTCGGTGCAACTGCTGGTGCGCGGTGAGGTGGCTGCGATCCCGCTCAAGGGCGTGATCGATCTTGCGGCGGAGAAAGTTCGCCTCGACAAGGCGCTCGCGCAGGCAGATGCCGACATCAAGCGGGTCGACGCCAAGCTTGGCAACGAGAAATTCGTGGCCAACGCTCCGGAAGAGGTGATCGACGAACAGCGCGAGAAGCGCGACGAAGCCGAAGCGCGCAAGGCGAAGATTCTCGAAGCGCTGGAGCGGCTGAAGGACGTGGCGTGACCTCTGCACGTTCGACATTCGGCGCGCTTTTTCTTCTTTGGCTCGCAGGGAACGGTCTTCGTCTGACCATCCTTGCGGTCCCGCCGGTGCTGGCGCTTATTATTCTCGATCTCAAGCTTTCCGGCACGGAAGTCGGAATTCTCAACGCCATTCCGGTGTTTCTGTTTGCCCTGATCGCGATCCCGGGCTCGCTGCTGATCGCGCGTGTCGGCGCCGTTCCTGCGCTGATCATCGGGCTTTTGATCGCGGCGGCGGGTTCGGCCTTGCGCGGTCTGGCGTCCGATACGCTCGTGCTTTACATCGCAACGGTTGTCATGGCGGCGGGGATCGCGGTGATGCAACCGGCGCTGCCGCCGATTGTCCGTCAATGGGTGCCGCGGCAGATCGGCTTCGCCACCGCCGTCTACACCAATGGACTTCTGTGCGGCGAGATCTTCCCGGTGCTTCTTGCCGCCGTGATATTGCCGCTCGTGGGCGGAAGCTGGCGGACCAGCCTCGTGCTGTGGTCAATTCCGCTTGTGGTCATCGCGCTGGTCATCTTCTGGTTTCAGCCCGGAGGCAAGAGCGCGCCGGTCTCCCGTCCGCGCCAGTGGATGCCCGATTGGCGCGATCCATTGCTCTGGAAGCTCGGCCTGATGATGAGCGGCGGCAACCAGCTCTACTTCTGCGCCAACGCGTTTCTTCCCGGATTTCTGCTGCACACCGAACGCACGGACTTCATAGGCCCCGCGCTCACCGCGCTGAACGTCGGGCAGTTGCCGGCGTCGTTCATTCTGCTGGTCATGTCGAGCCGCTGGGAGCGAAAAAAGTGGCCGCTGCTGGCCGCCGCCGTGATTGGACTTGTCGGCATCGCAGGCGTTTTGTCCGCAACGGGCCTGTGGGGCGTTATGACGGCTGCAGCTTTTATCGGCTTTGCTTGCGCGATTGTGCTGACCCTCGTTCTGACGCTGCCCGCTCTGCTGGTTGCACCGGATGACGTGCCCCGCATGTCGGCCGGGATCTTTACGATCGGTTATGGCGTCGCGATGCTTGTCTCGATCGTGGGCGGAATCGCGTGGGACGTCAGCGGGAATCCGGCGTTTGCATTCATCCCCATCGCGATCGCGGGATTACCCGTTATCGTGTTTACGCTGCTGACAGACCTTTCAACCCGTCGTTCCTGAATCGTGATCCATCAGCATAGGCGCGAAAATTCCTGAAGCGCCGGAGCGACTGAAGATCACCGAGTGATATCCTGGGAGTGACCGATGCTCGACCACGTATCGATTACCGTCTCCGACATTGCCGCGGCTGAGCGCTTCTATGATGCGATCATGAATGCGCTCGGCGTCGTCAAGGTCGGACGCCGCGACGACTGGCTTGGCTACGGCGAACGCTCGCGCTCCGCTTATCCGGATCGCGTCTATATCTCGATCCGCAAGGGCGCGAAGCCTGAGGACGCCGCTGGCCGGCACTGGTGCTTCAAGGCGAAATGGCAAACTCAGGTTGATGCATTCTGGGACGCGGGCATCGCGGCAGGCGGCAGCGATGACGGCGCGCCGGGCTTGCGCAACTATCACGCATCTTATTATGCCGCATTTTTGCGTGACCCGGACGGCAACCGGATCGAGGCGGTCTGCCACGCGGCGATTTGATTCAGATCGAACGCTTACATCGTTGCCACCCAATGGGTCAGTGTAACGATGCTCGATGTGCGAAGCGCAGCGTGAGTCCGTCATCCAGAGGTGCGAGCCATCTTCGGCGAGCCTCGAAGGATGATGAAGGGATTGGTTGAGGTCGTCCCGGCGAAGGCCGGTATCCATAACCACGGGATCAAGAGTAGGTCCGCTGAACAGGCATCCTTGTCTTCATACTTCGCTCAGGGAGTATGGGTCCCGGCCTTCGCCGGGACGACGGATAAACCGACAACGGCCTGCATTCTGATGGATGCACTTTTCTGAGGCTTGCGTACGTTCACGGTCATGCACATGGCGCATAGCGAACACACGATCCGTCGATCTAATCTTGCCGCGATGCAAATATCCAGAATTTTAGCTGGCTGCGGTTACGTCACCGGTTCGCCTTTTGCAGCGAAGCTCGTCACCATTCCGCCTTACGCCGGAAACGGCTTGCTGAGAAATTTCGAGCCCTTCAATCCGTAGCGCCACGGCAACTCCACCGCCTTGGTGATGCCGATACGGATGCCGCTGACGATCTCGGGCTTTCGCGGTCGTGAGTAAATCGCAATCGGCGGTGCGTCGAGCGGCAGCGCATTTTGCTTGTCGCTCACGGCCATCGCCTCACAGAGTTTGCCCGGTCCCGAACACAGCGTTCGTTCATCGTGCAGTCCGCGACGGCGGCGCATCGCCGGAATGCCGTGGGTCGGCTCGATCGCGCGGATCAGCACCGCGCTGGCGGAGCCTTCCTTTTCACAGACGACATTCATGCACCAGTGGATGCCGTAGGAGCGGTAGACGTAGAGAAAACCCGGCGAACCGAACATCACCATGTTGCGCGGCGTCGGTCCGTTGAAGGAGTGCGCTGCCGGCTCCGTGTGGTGATAGGCCTCGACCTCGGTAATGATGCCGCCGACGCCGTCCACCAGCAGCGTCGTCCCGATCAGGTCAGGCGCAACCTCATGGACACTGCGGGCAAAGAATTTGCGCGTCAGCAGGCGTCCGGCAGGGGCTGGAACGCGGTTTTCAGCCATTTATGGGCAGGGGATGTGCACGGAGGGGCATGCTGGATTGCTTCAGGACGTGATATGGATTCCAGAGTAGCACGGCGCGGACAGCTTGCGCCAAGGGATCGGCAGGCTTAGGTAAGTTGAAGGAAATCGCGGGCTTTTCATGGTTGTTCTGATCGATACGGTGTCTTCCAATCAGGTGCGTCCGCGCCATCCGGAGAAGGTGAATCGGCCGGATGCGAAGTCGCCGGCCAAGCCCGACTGGATTCGCGTGCGCGCGCCGAATTCGCGCGGCTATGCCAACACCCGCAACATCGTCAAGGAAAACGGCCTCGTCACCGTATGCGAGGAAGCGGGCTGCCCCAACATCGGCGAATGCTGGGACAAGAAGCACGCGACCTTCATGATCATGGGTGACACCTGCACCCGCGCCTGCGCCTTCTGCAACGTCAAGACCGGGATGCCCGGCGCGCTCGATGCATCCGAGCCGGAGCATGTCGCGCTGGCCGTCTCGAAGCTCGGCCTGAACCATGTCGTTATCACCTCGGTGGACCGGGATGATCTCGCCGACGGCGGTGCGGATCACTTTGCCAAAACCATCCGCGCCATCCGCGCGAGCTGCCCGACCACGACGATCGAGATTCTGACGCCGGACTTCCTTCGTAAGGACGGAGCACTGGAGCAGGTGGTTGCGGCCAAGCCCGACGTGTTCAACCACAATCTTGAAACCGTGCCGTCGCGCTATCTCACGGTGAGGCCCGGCGCACGTTACTTCCATTCGATCCGGCTGTTGCAGCGGGTCAAGGAAATGGACCCGACCATCTTCACCAAGTCCGGCATCATGGTCGGCCTCGGGGAAGAACGTCACGAAGTGCTTCAGGTCATGGACGACCTGCGCTCGGCCGATGTCGACTTCCTCACCATTGGGCAATATCTGCAGCCGAGCCTCAAGCATCATGCGGTGATGCGCTATGTGCCGCCGGATGAATTCGGCGGCTACGAGAAGGTAGCCTACACCAAGGGATTCCTGATGGTGTCAGCGAGCCCGCTGACCCGCTCGTCGCATCACGCCGGCGAGGATTTCGCTAAGCTGCAGGCGGCGCGCGCGGCCGCAGGACGATAAACTCGCGCGATGCCCCAGTTTTCAAACAAGCGCCGCGTACGTCATAGCGCGGAGAAGATGTTCGATCTCGTCGCCGACGTCGAACGCTACCCTGAGTTCGTGCCGATGTGTCACGCGCTGAAGGTTCGCCAGCGCACGCAAAAGCCAGATGGCACCGAAGTCATCGTCACCGACATGACTGTATCGTTTCAGGTGGTCCGCGAGACCTTCACCAGCCGCGTCACGCTGGACAAACCTAATCTGAAAATTCTCGTCGAGTACCTGCAAGGTCCGTTCAGCAAGCTTGAGAACCGCTGGACCTTCGAGGCGAAATCCGAGAACGCGTGCGATGTCGGCTTCTTCATCGCCTACGAATTCAAGAGTCGGATGCTCGCGGTACTGATGGGCGCGATGTTCGACGCCGCTTTCCAGCGCTTCGCCGCGGCGTTCGAGAAACGCGCGGATGCGGTCTATGGGCCGCCGCGCGTGGGCGTTTCTTGAGCGGCGGCTGCGGTCCGCGCGCCATTTCCGTCAGCATTTTTAACGCTTCCGCGACGGACTGTTCGCGCACATTGTTGCGGCCAACTGCGCCGAAGCGGCATTCCTTGTGCGCAATACGGCCATCGCGCGCGGCGACAGCCAGATGCACCAGCCCGACAGGTTTCCCCGGCGTCGCGCCGCCCGGCCCGGCGATGCCGGTGATCGAAACCGCCAGATCGACATCGGCATGTTCGAGCGCGCCGAAGGCCATCGCGGTCGCGGTTTCCTTGCTGACCGCGCCGAATGTTTCCAGTGTCGAGGTCTCGACACCCAGCATCGCGTGCTTGGCTTCGTTGGAATAGGTGACGAAGCCGCGATCGACGACATCGGAAGAACCTGGAATCTCGGTCAGTGCCGCCGCAACCAGTCCGCCGGTGCAGGATTCGGCGGTCGCAATCGTCAGCTTGCGCATCCGGCACAGATCCAGCAACGAGCGGGAGAGGGCGCGAATGGCGCTGGCGCTCATGCGAATTGCCCGCTTGAATCAGAAGATTCTTGCCAGGGCAGCCGGATCGTCGCGCTTGCGGTCGCGGCAATGCCTTCCTGACGTCCGGTAAATCCGAGCCGCTCGCTCGTGGTCGCCTTCACGGCGACGCGCGACTGCGGAAGCCCGGTGATCTCGGCGATCTTCGCACGCATCGCATCGCGCAGTGGACCGATTTTAGGCGCTTCGCAAATCATCGTCACTTCCAGATGTGCGATCCGTCCGCCACGTTTGCCGACGAGTTCGACCGCATGTTTCAGGAACTGATCGGACGCAGCACCCTTCCACTTCGGATCGCTCGGCGGGAAGTGCGAACCGATGTCGCCATCGGCCAGCGCGCCGAGGATGGCGTCGACAATCGCATGCAGTCCGACGTCGCCATCGGAATGCGCGAGGAAGCCGCGATTGAACGGCACACGGACGCCGCACAGCATCAGGTGATCGCCGTCGGTCAGCGCATGCACGTCGTAGCCGGTGCCGGTGCGGATATCGCCCAGCATGGCGCCGAGGCGCGCTTCCTCGCGTGCAAAGTCTTCCGGGGTGGTCAGCTTCATGTTCGCAGCATCGCCTTCAAAGGTCGCAACCGTCAATCCTGCCCATTCGGCAATTGCAGCGTCGTCGGTAAAATCATCGCGGCCTTCACGCGCGGCACGGCGATGGGCTTCCAGAATAACGTCGAAACGGAACGCCTGCGGCGTCTGCGCGATTCTTAAGTTTGCGCGATCCGGCGTCGCTGTGATCGCGCCCGATCCATCCACCACCTTCACGGTGTCCGTCACCGGGACAACGGGAATCGCAGCGCCTGTGATCAGCGCGGCATCGATGGCGCGCGAGATCACCTTGTCCGTGACGAAGGCACGCGCCGCGTCGTGGATCAGGACGATGTCCGGCGACTGATCGGCAAGCGCCTCGAGTCCGGCACGAACGGAAGCCTGCCGCGTTGCGCCACCGCTCACCGGCGTCTGATACTTGAGATGACAGACAGCCTGATCGAAAATATCGGCATCATCCGGATTGCGCACCGGCTGAACCGCGAAGACATCCGGATGGGTGCAAAATGGCTCCATCGCCCTCGAAAGGACGGTTTTACCGCCGATGGATCGGTATTGCTTGGGGCCGCCTGTGCCGGCGCGAAGTCCGCGGCCGGCGGCAACGATGATGGCGGCAGTCCGTTTTGAAGTTGGCATGGGTAGGTAGCGACCGTCCGAGCAGGGTGAATAAGCCGAATATTGGCAGGTTTGGGTGCAGCCCTTAGCATATTCGGCCGGGGAACAGCACGAATCCGCAACCCTGTGAAGAATTTGGAAGAATTGTTGCGCCGCACTTGCGCGCCGCCCGCAAATGGCTAAAGTGTAGGCATGATTTTTCGATGCTTAGAAATTGAGCTATGCGTCCTCCGCAATGAGGCGGGGTTCGTTAGAAAACGGGATACGCGGTGATCGGCATGGCACCGGCACGTCAGGCAGCGCTGACCATCGGCGAGATCGAAGTTGCCAATCGCGTCCTGCTCGCACCGATGTCGGGCGTGACCGACGCTCCGTTTCGCCGCATCGCCGCCGAGCTTGGCGCTGGCCTCGTCGTATCCGAAATGACCGCCAGTGACGACCTTGCTCGCGGCCGTCCGATGTCTGTCCTGCGCTGTGAAGCCACTGGTATTGGCCCACATGTGGTTCAGCTCGCCGGCTGCGAAACACACTGGATGGCAGAGGGCGCGCGAATCGCGGAAGCGGCTGGCGCCGATATCATCGACATCAATATGGGCTGTCCGGCGCGTCATGTGACTGGCGGGCAGTCCGGCTCCGCGCTGATGCGCGATCTCGATCATGCACTGCGGCTTGTCGAGGCCACGGTGTCGGCGGTCAGCGTGCCGGTGACGCTGAAGATGCGACTTGGCTGGGACGACACGTCGCTGAACGCTGCGGAGCTTGCCCGCCGCGCGGAAGCGGCAGGCGTGAAGATGATCACCGTCCACGGCCGCACGCGCTGCCAGTTCTACAAGGGAAGCGCCGACTGGGCTGCGGTGCGGCCGGTCAAGGATGCGGTAACGGTGCCTGTGGTGGTCAACGGCGACATCACTTCGTTCGAACAAGCCGCCATCGCGCTCGAAGCGTCCGGCGCGGACGCGGTGATGATCGGGCGGGGCGCGCAAGGCCAGCCGTGGCTGCCGGGACAGATCGCGCGCCGTCTCGACGGAGGCGAGCCCGAACAGGCGCCGCAGCTCAGCACGCAACTGGACCATCTCTTCAATCTCTACGATCAGGTGGTGGAACACTACGGCCCGCGTGTCGGCACGCGCCACGCGCGCAAGCATCTCGGCTGGGCGCTCGATGTGGCCGCGAAGGGAAGTGCCGCTTCCGCTGATGTCCTCAAGCGATGGCGGCAGATCATTCTGACCGCGACCGAGCCGGTTCACGTCCGCCGCTCGCTTCACGATGCCTTTGGCGAATTTTCCTGGAGCGCTGCTGCATGAGCAACGTCGCAGAACAACGCGTTCCGCAGCTCGCCAACAGCGACGCGATTCTCAACGCGCTACCCAATCCGGTGATGCTGATTGCTCCGGATGGCAAGATCCTCGACGCGAACATCGCCGCAGAATCTTTTTTTGAAACATCAATCCCGCATCTGCAGCGGCAGATGCTGCGTGAACTCGTCCCGTTCGGCAGCCCGCTGCTGGCGTTGATCGATCAGGTCCGTCGCACCGGCTCAGCGGTGAACGAATACAAGGTCGATCTCGGAACGCCGCGCATCGGCGGCGACCGTCAGGTCGATCTGCATGTCGCGCCGCTGGGCGAGCATCCGGGGCACATCGTTGTGATGCTTCAGGAACGCACCATCGCCGACAAGATGGATCGGCAGCTTACCCATCGAAGTGCTGCGCGTTCGGTGATCGCGCTGGCCGCGATGCTCGCGCACGAGATCAAGAACCCGCTGTCGGGTATCCGTGGAGCCGCGCAACTGCTCGAACAAGCGGCATCTCCCGAAGATCGCACGCTGACGCGACTGATCTGCGATGAAGCGGACCGGATCGTGACCTTGGTCGATCGCATGGAAGTATTCGGTGACGAGCGACCGGTGGCGCGGGGGCCTGTCAACATCCACTCCGTATTCGATCACGTAAAGCGGCTCGCGCAGTCGGGCTTTGCGCGTAACGTAAAATTCGTCGAGGAATACGATCCGTCACTGCCGCCGGTGCTGGCCAATCAGGATCAGCTGATTCAGGTGTTTTTGAACCTTGTGAAGAATGCCGCCGAAGCCGTTGCCGAGCTTGGCACCGATGGCGAAATCCATCTTACCACGGCGTTCCGGCCCGGCGTGCGCCTTTCCGTTCCAGGCAAGAAATCGCGGGTCTCGCTGCCGCTTGAATTTTGCGTCAAGGATAACGGACCAGGCGTCCCCGACGATCTGCTGCCCAACCTGTTCGATCCGTTCGTCACCACGAAGCCGACGGGAAGCGGGCTCGGTCTCGCACTCGTTGCCAAGATCGTCGGTGATCATGGCGGAATCATCGAGTGTGAATCTCTGCCGCGGAAAACGGTATTCCGCGTGCTGCTGCCTATGTTCAACCCAGCCAAGAATCAGAACCACAGCAATGGCGACGCGCGCCCGGGAACGCCGTCGCATGCCTCACAGACCGCAGATGAGGAATAAAAATGCCCGCAGGTAGCATACTAGTCGCTGACGACGACACAGCCATCCGAACCGTCCTCAATCAGGCGTTGTCGCGTGCTGGATACGAGGTGCGGCTGACCGGAAATGCCGCCACACTGTGGCGCTGGGTTAGCCAGGGCGAGGGGGATCTCGTCATCACCGACGTCGTGATGCCGGATGAGAACGCGTTCGATCTGCTGCCGCGGATCAAGAAGATGCGTCCCAATCTGCCGGTCATCGTCATGAGCGCGCAGAACACGTTCATGACGGCGATCAGGGCGTCCGAGCGCGGTGCTTATGAATATCTGCCGAAGCCGTTTGACCTCAAGGAATTGATCGCAATCGTCGGGCGCGCCCTGTCGGAACCGAAGGAGCGCCCGGTCGCCGTCAAGGACGAGGGCGAGTTTGATTCCATTCCGCTGGTCGGCCGCTCGCCGGCGATGCAGGAAATCTACCGCGTGCTGGCGCGCCTGATGCAGACCGATCTGACGGTCATGATTTCAGGCGAGTCCGGCACCGGCAAGGAACTGGTTGCACGCGCGCTGCATGACTACGGCAAGCGCCGCAACGGCCCGTTCGTCGCCGTCAACATGGCTGCGATTCCGCGCGACCTCATCGAGTCCGAACTGTTCGGACACGAGCGCGGAGCATTCACCGGCGCGAATGCCCGCGCGACCGGCCGCTTCGAACAGGCCGAGGGCGGCACCTTGTTCCTCGACGAAATCGGCGACATGCCGATGGAGGCGCAGACCCGCTTGCTGCGCGTGTTGCAGCAGGGCGAGTACACCACGGTCGGCGGCCGCACCCCGATCAAGACCGACGTTCGTATCGTCGCAGCGAGCAACAAGGACCTGCGCATCCTGATTCAGCAGGGTCTGTTCCGGGAAGATCTGTTCTTCCGACTCAACGTGGTGCCTCTGCGGTTGCCGCCGTTGCGCGAGCGCATCGAGGATTTGCCTGACCTGATCCGGCACTTCTTCGCGCTGGCTGAGAAGGACGGCCTGCCGCCGAAGAAGCTCGACGCGCAGGCGTTGGAGCGGCTCAAGCAGCACCGCTGGCCCGGCAACGTCCGCGAGCTGGAAAACCTTGCACGCCGTCTTGCCGCGCTCTATCCGCAGGATGTCATTACAGGCTCGGTCATCGAGGGCGAGCTTGCGCCGCCCGCCGTGGTTTCGGGCGGCAGCATGCCGCAAAGCGTCGACAATCTGGGTGGCGCGGTCGAGATGTATCTGGCATCGCATTTTGCCGGTTACCCGAACGGGCTGCCGCCGCCGGGGCTTTACCATCGCATCCTGAAGGAGATCGAGATCCCGCTGCTGACGGCGGCGCTGGCGGCCAATCGCGGCAACCAGATCAGGGCTGCCGACCTCCTTGGATTGAACCGGAATACGCTCCGAAAGAAGATTCGGGACCTCGACATTCAGGTCTATCGCAGCGGCAGCTAAAGGCAGCCTTGGCTCACTGTACATGCCCGCAGGTGAATCCTGCAGGCGAGGCCGCGTGGTATTCCAGTGACTCCACTGGACTTTAGCGGCTGTTTCAGCGGTTAAAGCCCGTTGAAGGTGCTGCCTATTGAAATAGCGCGCCTAGGAAATGTCGCAATTCAGCAACATTGTGATATGAATGCATCACTGGATACGGCAACCGCCGTGTTCCGGCAAATTGGCCTGACACGATCCCCGCATGAGCGCAGTAGAAGCGTCGGCCCAATCCATTGAACCGTCGGCTGCCGAGCCGTCTGCCCGGCCGTGGCATCGGCTATTGGCACCGTTTGCGGTCGCGCTTGCGCTGCTGTCGGCCTTCCTGACCTTCGTGGTGCTGACCGGGCTGACCCCGATTGCACCCACTCACGAAATCGTCGTCACGTTCCTCCTGATCAACGGCGCAACCATTCTGTTGCTGCTCGGGATCATCGCGCGCGAGGTCTGGCAAGTCGTTCAGGCCCGGCGTCGCGGCCGGGCTGCCGCGCGTCTCCATGTTCAGATCGTGAGCCTGTTCTCGGTGATCGCGGTGCTGCCGGCGGTGCTGGTGTCGATCGTCGCCAACGTCACCATCGATCGCGGCCTCGACCGTTTGTTTTCGGTTCGCACCCGTGCGGTGATCGAGAATTCGCTGATCGTCGCCAATGCCTACGTCTACGAGCACGCTCAGCTCATTCGCGGCGACATCCTTGGGATGTCGAACGACATTGCGCGCGCGCGGCCACTGTATGATCAGGACCGGCAGACATTCCGCAGCGTGCTGACGTCGAGCGCCCGGTCGCGCAATCTTCCCGGCGCGATGATCATCGACAAGGACCGCAATATCCTCGAGACGGCGGCAACCGGCATTCGGCAGGACTTTCAGACACCGGCCGCAGACTTCCTCAAGAACGTCACGGAAGAAGAACCCCAGATCGCGGTGTTCATCGAACAGAATTACGTTGCCGCGGTCATCCGCCTGCGCGCATTCGAGGACACGTTTCTCTATGTGGCGCGTCTGCTCGACCCGCGTGTCGTCGCACAGTTGCAGCAGACACAGGCGAGCGTGAAGGAATACGCCGAACTCGAATCGCGACGGCTCGGAATTCAGGTCGCCTTCGCGCTGATGTTCACCGTGATCGCGCTGACCGTGCTGATGTCGTCAGTGCTGATCGGACTGAATTTCGCCAACTGGCTGGTGGCTCCGATTCGGCGACTGATGGGCGCCGCCAATCTCGTCTCCACCGGTGACCTCCACGTTCAGGTCCCCGTCATCAAATCCGAGGGCGACCTCGCCAGCCTCGGCGAGACTTTCAACAAGATGACGCAGGAATTGCGCACCCAGCGCGACGACCTCGTCAATGCCAGCGGGCTTATCGACAGCCGGCGCCGCTTCATCGAAGCCGTTCTCTCATCCGCGAGCGCCGGCATCATTGGCGTGGACGGCAGCGGAAAGATCGCCGTCCTCAACCGTTCGGCGGAGAAGCTGATCGGGCATTCGGAATCGGAAGTCATGGGCAAGCCGTTGTCCGAGATCGTTCCGGAACTCGACGAACTGATGGCGACCGCGCGTAGCAGCGCGCAACGGCTGTTGCAGGGACAGATCGAGATCAACCGCGACAGTGTCGAACGCAATCTGTCAGTGCGCGTCAGCTCCGAACAGACCGGACAATCAAACGAGAGCTACATCATCACGCTCGACGATATTACCGAGCTTGTCACCGCGCAGCGCACCTCGGCATGGGCGGACGTCGCGCGCCGCATCGCTCACGAGATCAAGAACCCGCTGACGCCGATCCAGCTGTCCGCCGAACGCATTCGCCGCAAGTTTGGCAAGGTAATCATTGAAGATCGGCCCATTTTCGATCAGTGCACGGACACGATCATCCGCCAGGTCGATGACATCCGCAGGATGGTGGATGAATTCTCGAAGTTTGCACGGATGCCGAAGCCCGTCATCGAAGGCGAGGATGTAGCGGATACGGTTCGTCAGACGGTGTTCCTGATGCGGGTGGGGTACCCCGACGTCGATATCGAAGTCGATATCAAGCAGGAGCCGATGCATGCGAAGTTCGACCGGCGTCTGATTTCGCAGGGACTGACGAACATCATCAAGAACGCGACCGAAGCCATCGCTGCGGTTCCTGCTGGCGAAATTCAGCGCGGACATATTGACGTCATCGCGACGCGCGAGAACGACGATATCGTGATCGACGTTGTGGACAACGGGATAGGGCTGCCTAAAGAAAGCCGCGCGCGCCTGCTTGAGCCGTATGTCACCACCCGCGAGAAAGGCACAGGCCTTGGTCTCGCAATTGTCGGCCGTGTTCTGGAAGATCACGGCGGACGCATCGAACTAAATGACGCATCCGCCCTTCGCCCCGGCGCAAGGGGCGCTTGGGTGCGGATGAGATTCTCCGTCTTCGGCCAGGTGAAAGACACCGCGGCCGAGGAACCCAAAGAAACAAAAATAGAAGCCGTAACCGGCAATTGACAGAGCGGGCGTGATTTATGGCCAATGACATTTTGATCGTCGATGATGAAGCGGATATCCGAGACCTCGTTGCGGGGATTCTCGATGACGAAGGTTTCAAGACGCGTACCGCGCGCGATAGCGACAGTGCGCTGGCGGAAATTTCGGGCCGGCGGCCGAACCTGATATTCCTCGATATCTGGCTTCAGGGCAGCCGTCTGGACGGCCTGCAGCTGCTGGAGCAGATCAAGCTCGAACACCCCGATGTCCCCGTTGTGATGATTTCGGGACACGGCAACATCGAAACGGCTGTCGCGGCGATCAAGCGCGGCGCCTATGACTTCATCGAGAAGCCATTCAAAGCCGACCGCCTGATTCTGGTTGCCAACCGCGCGCTGGAAACGTCGCGTCTCAAACGCGAGGTCCGTGAACTCAAGCAGCATGCACCGTCGTCGGGAACGCTGGTCGGCCGCTCGCCGTGCATGAACCAACTTCGTCAGACCATTGATCGCGCGGCAAAGGCCAATAGCCGCATCATGATCGTCGGCCCGTCTGGCGGCGGCAAGGAACTCGCAGCACGCACGTTGCATTCGATGTCCAGCCGCGCAGATGGACCGTTTGTGGTTATCAACGCGGCGGCGATCACGCCGGAGCGGATGGAAGTCGAACTGTTCGGTATCGAGTTGTCGGACGGTGAAACCGGCCGCAAGCCGGGCGCTCTGGAAGAGGCGCACGGCGGTACGTTGTTTATCGACGAGATCGCGGACATGCCGCGCGAAACCCAGAACCGGATTCTGCGCGTGCTGGTCGATCAAACATTCCAGCGGGCAGGCGGTACCACCAAGGTTAGCGTCGATGTGCGCATCGTGTCCTCGACAGCGCGGAATCTCGAAGCCGAGATCGCCGAAGGGAAATTCCGCGAAGATCTCTATCACCGGCTTTCGGTCGTTCCGATCCGCGTGCCGCCGCTCTCGGAGCGCCGCGAGGACATCCCGGATCTCGTCGAATATTTCATGGACCAGATTTCGTCCACAACTGGTCTGCCGAAACGGCGGATCGGCGAAGATGCGATGGCGGTTCTGCAATCGCACGTCTGGCCGGGCAATGTCCGGCAACTGCGCAACAACGTCGAGCGCGTGATGATCCTGGCCGGAGGTGATGCCGAGGCGGCGATCACCGCGGACATGCTGCCGCAGGATGTCGGCTCAATGATTCCGGCCATGCCGACCGGCAACAACGGCGAGCACATCATGGGCCTGCCGCTGCGCGAGGCGCGTGAGGTGTTCGAACGCGATTACCTGATCGCGCAGATCAGTCGTTTCTCGGGCAACATCTCGCGAACGGCGGAATTCGTCGGCATGGAGCGCTCGGCGTTGCATCGCAAGCTCAAGGCGCTGGGTGTAGGCTAGCCACATGTCCCGCATTGCCTATGTCAACGGCCAGTACCGCGACATGCGGGACGCCAGCGTGAACATCGAAGACCGCGGTTATCAGTTTTCCGATGGCGTCTACGAGGTTTGCGAGATCAGAAGCGGCAAGGTCGTCGATATGCCGCGCCACCTGACGCGGCTGCAGCGCTCGCTGCATGAATTGCGGATCGAGATGCCGATGCCTCTCTCCGCATTGGAAATCGTGATCCACGAAACTGTGCGGCGAAATCGCGTCACTTACGGAATCGTCTACCTGCAGGTGACGCGCGGCGTTTCGCGCCGGGATCACGCATTTCCGGTCAATCCGGTGAAACCTGCTTTGGTTGTGACCGCGCGCGGACTCAGCTTTCAAAAGAACCAGGAGACCGCTGCGAAGGGGATCGGTGTCATCACCACTCCCGAGAATCGCTGGCCGCGTGTCGACATCAAGTCGGTGTCGCTGTTGCCCAACGTGCTCGCGAAACAGCAGGCGCGCGAGAACAACGCTTATGAGGCGTGGTTCGTCGATGGCGACGGCCATGTCACGGAAGGATCATCCAGCAACGCCTGGATCATTACGAAGGACGGCAAGGTCGTCACCCGATCAGCGGACAACGGCATTCTTGCCGGCATCACCCGCGCTGTGCTGACCGAAGTGCTTGCGTCGCTCCAGATCAAACTCGAGGAGCGGCCGTTCACGCCAGCGGAGGCTTATGAAGCTGCTGAAGCCTTCGTCACCGCGTCGAGCCAGATCGTCATGCCTGTGGTCCGGATCGACGGCCGCAGCATCGGAAACGGCAAACCGGGCACCATTTCCATGCGTTTGCGGGAAGAATTCCACCGATTTTCAGCATTTTCATAAGTTTTTCCGCCCTTTGGCCGCTTAGCCGGGTACCGCGGCCTTGCCTAACAACCGGGCCTGTCCTTTAATCGCGCTGCAGCACCCGGAGGGGGATCTCAGGGACGCCGGCAGCCAGACCACGCCCCGAAGAGGGCAGGCTGGCCCAAAAACAAGAATGCGGGATAAGAAAATGGCGGCAGACCGCGCACAAAACCTACAAGACACTTTTCTCAATCACGTTCGCAAAACCAAAACGCCACTGACGATCTTTCTGGTCAATGGAGTGAAGCTGCAGGGCATTGTCACCTGGTTCGACAATTTCTGCCTGCTGCTTCGGCGCGATGGTCACTCGCAGCTTGTCTACAAGCATGCGATCTCGACGATCATGCCGGGCGCTCCGATCCAGTTGTTCGAAGGCGGCGAAGACGCGCCAGCTTGAGATTGAACTAGTGTCCCGTATCCGACGTTCGCTTCACTTTGCAGCACGTCCGGAGCGAACGTCGGATACGAAAGAACACTAGCAAATCATAATTCTAGTGATCCTTTGGTTCTGACATTCGTAAAGGTATAAGCTGAGAAATGATACGAATGTCAGAACCGGATCACTAGTTTGGAACCCCGGAACTTCGACGGGGCCGCCGACCGTCCGCGGTCGGCGAGGGGTGATACAGGACGGGTGCTGGTCATCGGTCCTTACAGGCGTGCGCGACGGGGCGATCCCGACGCGCCAACAATGTCCCATGGCACACGCAATCCCGATGCCCGGCTTGAAGAAGCCGTCGGTCTGGCGCGCGCGATCGATTTGACCGTGGCGGAAGCGGTCGTGGCACCGCTGAGCGACATCCGGCCTGCGACCTATCTCGGCAAAGGCAAGGTCGAGGAGATGATCGGCCTGATCAAGGCCAACGATGTCGATCTGGTGGTGATGGATTGCGCGCTGTCTCCGGTTCAGCAGCGCAACCTCGAAAAGGAATGGAACGCGAAGGTGCTCGATCGCACCGGCCTCATTCTGGAAATCTTCGGCCGCCGCGCGAAAACCCGCGAAGGCACGTTGCAGGTCGAACTCGCGCACCTGAACTACCAGCGCAGCCGTCTCGTCCGGTCATGGACCCATCTGGAACGCCAGCGCGGCGGCTTCGGCTTCATGGGCGGCCCGGGCGAAACCCAGATCGAGGCCGACCGCCGTATGATCGGCGAGCGCATCACGCGCATCGAAAACGAAATCAAGAAAGTGCAGGCGACCCGCCGGTTGCATCGGGCAGGGCGGCAACGCGTGCCCTATCGCGTCGTCGCGCTGGTCGGCTACACCAACGCCGGCAAGTCCACGCTGTTCAACCGGCTGACCCGCGCCGATGTGCAGGCCGCCGACATGCTGTTCGCGACGCTGGACCCGACGTTGCGTGCACTGACATTGCCGCACGGCGGCAAAGCAATGTTGTCGGACACGGTCGGCTTTATCTCCGACCTGCCGACTATGCTGGTGGCGGCGTTCCGCGCCACACTGGAAGAAGTCATCGAGGCGGACGTCATTCTGCATGTGCGCGATATTTCGCATGAGGATGCTGACGCTCAACAGCATGACGTCGAAAACGTGCTGCGTCAGCTCGGTATCGATCCGGATAGCGGTCAGCGCATCCTGGAGGTCTGGAACAAGATCGATCGCTTCGACAAAGAAGGTCGCGCCAACCTCATGAATATCGCCGCGCGCCGGCCTGCCGAGCGGCCATGCTTTCCGGTCTCAGCCGAGACCGGGGAGGGCGTGGAAGCTCTGCTCGCGGCCATCGAGGATCGTCTTGCGACCACGCGGGTGACGCTCGAACTCTCCATCGATGCCTCAGACGGCGCCGGCATCAGCTGGCTGCATCGGAACGCCGAAGTTCTCGACAAGCAGATGCAGGATGGCCGGTTTGCCATGACCGTGCGCGTCGATGAAACCAAGCGCGACATCACCATTGCCAAGTTCGGCGCGGTGCCGAGCACGCACTGAAAAGCGCGTACTGCGGAAACTATGTCGCGGTCTTCGCCTCGTTCCACAGCGCATCCATCTCGGCCAGCGTGGCTTCTTCCAGCGAAGAACCGCGTGCGGCGAGGGTACTTTCAATATAGGCAAAGCGCCGTTCGAATTTTGCATTGGTAGCGCGCAGGGCCATCTCGGGATCGGCCTTTGCGTGACGCGCCAGATTGACGACGGCAAACAGAAGATCGCCGGTTTCTTCGGCTATATGCGACTGATCTCCGGTATCTAGCGCCGCTTCGATTTCGTCGGCCTCCTCGCGGATTTTCGCCAGCACCGCGCGCGGATCGTTCCAGTCGAAGCCGACGGTCGAGGCGGTGCGCTGTAGGTCCATCGCCCGCGCCAGCGCCGGCTGGCTCCTTTTTACGCTGTCCAGCAGACCCGGCTTTGCGTTGGGAACTTCACCGCGCAACGCTGCGCGTTCGGCTTTCTCTTCCGCCTTGATGCTGTGCCACAGGCCTTTGACCTCGTCGGGCGTCATGCGTCCGGCTTTCTCGCCGAACACATGGGGATGGCGCCGGGTCATCTTTGTCGTGATGGCATTGACGACGTCACCGAACGCGAACGCGCCTTTTTCCTCGGCCATCCGCGCATGAAACACCACCTGCAACAGCAGATCGCCAAGCTCTTCCTTCAGGTCCTCGAGATCGTCCCGGGCGATTGCCTCTGCAACCTCATAGGCCTCTTCGATGGTGTAGGGCGCGATGGTCGCGAAGGTTTGCTCCAGATCCCACGGGCAGCCGGTTTTGGGCGTGCGCAGCGCCGCCATGATGTCGAGGAGTTCGGAGATGTCACGGGAAGGGGGCATGGCGCACCATGGGCATGAAAAGGGCCTGCCCTCTATGCCGCAATGGCGGTCTGGAGACAATTGGCGGCGCGGTGTCCGGATGCTAAGTGCAACCCATGACAGAGTTGGGCCAAAACAACGCAGCCTTGGTGCTTTTCTCCGGCGGGCAGGACTCCGCGACGTGCCTCGCGTGGGCACTGGCGCGGTTCGCGCGGGTGGAAACCATCGGGTTTTCCTACGGCCAGCGCCACGCCGTCGAGCTGGAGAGCCGGGCAAAACTGATTGACGGCATGGTGGCGCTGCGGCCCGAGTGGGCTTCGAAGCTGGGTGAGAGCCATACGCTGGACATTCCAACGCTCGGCGATATCTCCGAAACCGCACTGACGCGCGACACGGCGATTGAAATGGGCGAGGGCGGCCTGCCCAACACCTTCGTGCCTGGCCGCAATCTGGTGTTCCTGACCTTCGCCGCCGCGCTGGCCTATCGGCGAGGCATCACCCACATTGTCGGCGGCATGTGTGAGACGGATTTCTCCGGCTATCCCGACTGCCGCGACGAAACCATCAAGGCGCTCAATGTCGCGCTCAACCTCGGCATGGCGCGTCCGTTCGAGCTGCACACGCCGCTGATGTGGCGCGACAAAGCCGACACATGGGCGCTGGCGGAAGAACTCGGCGGCAAGGGGCTCGTCGAGCTCATCGTCGAACAGTCCCACACCTGTTACCTCGGCGAGCGCGGCGCGCGACACGACTGGGGCTATGGCTGCGGCGAATGTCCAGCATGCAGCCTGCGCGCCAAAGGTTGGGTGGCGTATGCGGCTCATGCCGTCCCCGAAGCGCAATGACGTTCACTCGACGTCTTCGCGCGGAAGGTTTTGTATTCCTTGCCGCCTATATCGCCTGCATCCCGATTGCGAACTGGCTGATCCAGCACGTCGGCACGGTGTGTCCACCGAATGGGCCGTGTCTTATTCCAGTGGCTCCGGGCCTGATGGCTCCGAGCGGCGTCTTGATGGCTGGCCTCGCGCTGGTGCTGCGCGATCTGGTGCAACGGCGACTCGGTGTGACCTACGGATTGGCGGCGATTGGAGCAGGGACTGTGCTTTCGGCGGCGCTCGCCCCGGCACCGTTGGTTGTCGCGTCGGCGGTTGCATTCCTGTTGTCGGAACTGGCGGACTTCGCCGTCTATACGCCGTTGCAAAAACGCGGGCTTGTACTCGCCGTCGCGGCGAGCAGCCTTGTTGGACTTCTGGCTGACTCGCTGCTGTTTCTGTGGCTCGCCTTCGGCAGCCTCGATTTCCTGTCGGGTCAAATCGTCGGCAAGGCTGCGATGGTGCTGCTGACGCTGCCGGCCATCCGCTGGCTGCGCAACAGGGACGAGCGATTGGGCGTCACGTAGTTTCAACGCCCCTTGAAATCGGCCGGCCGCTTTTCGAGGAACGATGCAAGGCCCTCACGGAAATCCTGCGTGCGCATCAAAGGCAGCAGTTGCAGGAAGACGTGGTGAACATGATCGTTGAAGTTCTCGAAAAGGCCGACGCGCATCATGCGCTTGGCCGACTGAACGGCCAGCGGCGCGTTTGCCGCGATCTCAGCCGCGAGTGCGCGGGCACGCGGCATCAGTTCGGCGTCGGGAACGACGTGATTGGTCAGGCCCATCTCGAGGCTTTCCTTGGCCGACAGCGTGCGTCCCGTAAAGATGATTTCGGCGGCCTTCGCCCAGCCGAGCATGCGCGGCAGAAACCATGTCCCCCCTGACTCAGGCACAATCCCGCGCTTGACGAAGGCTGCCGCGAACTTCGCGCTCTCGGCCATGATGCGAATATCGCAGCCCAGCGCCGTGTCCATGCCGTAACCGGCCGCAGCTCCATTGAGCGCGCAGATCGTCGGCTTCTCCATGTTGAACAAAATCGTCGGAGGAGCGGTCTTGAGATCGAGCGTCGTGCGCGCGCCGTCGGCATCATTCTGCGAACCGATCCCGGTGCCGCTGGATGCGCTGGCCACATCGAGGCCCGCACAGAAGGCGCGCCCCGTCGCGGTGAGAATGACGACACGCACGGCAGGATCGTTGTCCACCTGCAGAAGCAATTGACCGAGCTGCTCCAGCATCGGACGCGAGATCGTATTCAACCGCTCCGGACGATTGAGCGTGATGGTGGCGATGTTACCGTCGACCGCATAGAGCACTTCCGACTCGGCGATACGCAATTCCGGCACTCTTTCGGTCTTCGACATTTTGGGTTTCCTCACGTTTTTTCTGCGCGCAGGTAAGATCAAAAGCCGCCCAGACGCAAGCATTGGGCATCGCTGGGCTGTCTTGCGCGCGATCTGGCAGCCGCATAGGCTCGGCAAGCCGCACACGGGAGAAGCGCGATGATGAAGCTCAAGCCGAACTGCGAATGTTGCGACAAGGATCTTCCGCCCGAGAGTGGCGAGGCCGTGATCTGCACGTTCGAGTGTACGTTCTGCGCAACCTGTGCCGACACCGTGTTCAGCGGCGTCTGCCCAAACTGCAGCGGAAATTTCGTGCCACGCCCGATCAGGCCTGCCGTGATGCTGCGGAAATACCCGGCCTCGACCGAGCGGCATTTGCGCGCACAACCGTGCCTCGCGAAAGCAGGCTAGTCTTTGCGATTGTCTGTCCGCGGATGCTGCTGCCGCCACTCACGCGGTGGCGTGAATGATCCGGCCCAGAGTCCGCGTTTCGCGGACTTTGCTTCGTCTTGCTGTGTGCCATAGACATTTGCGAAGCCTGATGTCATCGCCCAGCCTTGCTGGACCATCCAGGCGTTGACGTCGGTGCCGTCGGGAAGGGTGCAGGTCGCCAGTGAGCGCCCGTACTTGTCGATCGACTTCGGCTGGCACGTCAGGTCACGCCCCCGAACGCGGCTTCGCAGTTGAGCTGAGGCCTGCCGCCCACAAGGCCAATCGCGGCCTTGGGCATCCAGACACATCTGATCGAGCTCAGGTGCATCGATGTCGACGAGGCGAATCCGCGTCCCGGAAATTGTCAGCGTATCGCCATCGGCTACGAACGCGTTGCCGGCAACCGCCGCGTCCGGCGTCCGCATCCAACGCTCGGCCGCATAGACGCCGAGCGAGCCGATCAGCACGATCACCATCACGGTCCAGCGTTTTGTATCAGAGGTGAACCGCGCCGGTCCGCGTGGCTGCCGCCGCTGTGGCGTTTGAGGGATCATGCATGCCAACTAGGGTCTGTGTGAAGGAATTGTGTCGCGCGGTCGCGCAATTGCGATTCATCACCTGAATTATGAACCCGTGTGCTCAGGGTTCAAGCCAATCTTGCCAAAGACTGTGCGCTGCGACTAAGTGCCGAGTACTGACTATTTCAACCATCAGGTCATCCGGCGCAGCGTATGCAACAGAAACCATGGTGGATGTCCGGCGTCCTGTATCAGATCTATCCGCGTTCGTTTCAGGATTCGAATGGCGATGGCATTGGTGACCTGCGTGGGATCATTCAGCGGTTGCCTTATCTGGTTGAGCTTGGCGTCGATGCGCTGTGGCTGTCACCGATCTTTCCATCGCCGATGGAAGATTTCGGCTACGACATCTCGGACTATACCGGGATCGATCCGCTGTTCGGCTTGCTCGATGATTTCGATGCGCTTGTTGCGGCGGCGCACGAGTGCGGGCTGAAAGTCATTCTCGATCTGGTGCCTAATCACACGTCCGACCGGCATCCGTGGTTTGTCGAAAGCCGCAGTTCGAAGACCAATCCGAAACGCGACTGGTATATCTGGCGCGATGGCGGTGAGGGCGGTCCTCCCAACAACTGGCTCTCGGAGTTTGGTGGCAGTTCCTGGAAATTCGATGCTGTTAGCGGGCAGTATTACTATCACGCGTTTCTGCGCAGCCAGCCCGATCTGAACTGGCGCAATTCGGACGTACGCCAAGCGATCCACGATGTCATGCGGTTCTGGCTTCGGCGCGGTGTCGATGGCTTCCGCGTCGATGTGATGTGGCACCTCATCAAGGACGAACATCTGCGCGACAATCCGCCGAATCCTGACTTTGTGCAGGGGCAGCAGCCTTATCAGCAGTCGATCCCGCGATATTCGACGGACAGGCCAGAAGCGCATGACGTCGTTGCCGAGCTTCGACAGGTCATCGAGGAATTCGACGATCGCGTCTTGATCGGCGAAATCTATCTGCCGATGCAAAAGCTCGTGGCCTATTACGGCCGCGACCTCGCCGGCGCGCATTTACCATTCAACTTTGCGCTGATCTCGACGCCGTGGAACGCGCGTGCCGTCGCAAAGCTGATCGACGAATACGAAGCTGCGCTTCCGCCGGGTGCATGGCCGAACTGGGTGCTTGGCAATCACGACCGCCAGCGCATCGCCAGTCGCATCGGCGGCGATCAAGCGCGCGTCGCGGCCATGCTGTTGCTGACGCTCCGCGGAACACCCACACTGTATTACGGCGACGAGATCGGCTTGCCGCAAGTCGACATTCGGCCGGATCAGGTGAGGGACCCGTGGGAGAAAAATCTGCCCGGCATCGGCGTCGGCCGTGACGGCTGCCGCACGCCCATGCAATGGGATTCGACGCCGCATGCCGGCTTCAGCACCAACGCGCCGTGGCTGCCGTTGAGCCAGAATTCTGCCTCGGAGAATGTCATGGCGCAGCGCCAGGACGCAGCGTCCATGTTCAACCTGTATCGGGCGCTGATCGCGTTACGCCGCGCGAGGCCTGAGCTTGCGCTTGGCACGTACAAGCCCGTGAGTGCCATCGACGATGTGCTGGTGTTCGAGCGCGAGCATCAGGGCCAGCGATCGCTCGTTGCATTGAACCTCGGCGCAACATCCGTCTCGCTGGCGGCGGTCACGCGCGGACATATCCTGCTGTCGACGTTCATGGACCGGCAGGCTGAGGTCGTTGAGGGAACGCTAGCTCTACGGGGCTCTGAAGGGCTCGTTATGGAGCCTGTGGGCTGATCAGCGAGCTTGAGAGGCCCGCGTGCCCTTAGGGCTTGGCCATATCTCG
>JAZKDK010000074.1:0-9601 GCA_040387615.1 Pseudomonadota bacterium
GCACTTTCCGTGTCCCCGGCGGGCTGACCGCGGAGCAGTTCAAGCTGGCGATCGCCGATGCGCGCAAAGCTGCGAAGGATGGAGCTAAGGGGAAGTAACTCATTCGAGGAGGGCGGCTGCGATCAGCAGTCCGCCGCGAGGATCACTCCTCGGCCTTCACCTGCGGCTTCTCGTGCAACACCGCATGCAATAGCGAATGGTGGACTTCGATCTTCCCGTTGTAGCTGATGAAGCCGAGCTTGCGGAACTTGTTCATGAAGAAGCTCACGCGCGAGCGCGTCGTGCCGATCATATCGGCCAGGATTTCCTGGCTGATGTTGGTGTCGATGGGTTGCGGGCGGCCTTCGTTGCCGAAATTCGCCAGCAGCAGAAGCAGGCGCGCGAGTCGCCTTTCGCTCGAGTTGAAAAGCTGATCGATCAGGTCTTCTTCGATCCGGTTGTTGCGGGTCAGCAGATAACCCATGAACAGTTCCGAAAACTTTGGCTCGCTCGCGATAGCTGCGATCATCGGTTTCTTTGTGATGGCGACGATGTGGGAATCCTCCATCGTCTTGGTGGTCGCAATGCGTAGCCTCTGTCCGTTGAGGCAGCCCTCGCCGAAGAACTGTCCTGTTTCCAGAATGGCAACGACAGCTTCCTTGCCTTCCTTGGAGACGACGGTCAGCTTGACCTTGCCTTCCTGAATGTAAAAGACCGACTCCGCCGCATCCCCTTGGGCGTAGACAGTCTGGCCAGTACGAAACGTGAGACTGGTTTTGCCGTGCCCCAGATTGGCGAGAAAAATCTTGGGGTCGAATGTTTTGAAGGTTTTCTTGGCAGCTTTGCTCAACGTGTTGTCGTCCTTCGAACGTGTCGTGCCGTGAAGGCGGCTATGTCAAAAAGTTGTGTCTTAAGCGGTCCCGATTTTGCGCCCCGGTTCTGCGGTTGATGCCGGGCGAGCAAAATGGTTCATCGGGGGGCGCAGCCGACCATGGAATTTTACCACCGGCCAAAACGGAATCAACGGCGGCGAACAACTTGCCCGCTGCCCGGAAACCTCGTTCAGGTCCCTTCAGGTTGCGGTGCAAGCCGGCAGGTGCGCCCGCCAACGTCTCACGCGCTGGATGCGGCAAATCATCTGTTGTTTTGCTATTTTCCTGTCGGCGACCTCAGGCCCGGCGATGAAAGCCATTCGTTGATATGCGAAGCGGTGTCCAGTTGACGGGCCTTTTTGAGCAAGGCGTCCCGGTCTTTCCCGTAGGGAAGTTTTTCCGCTTCGTCTCGCGCGATATCCGCTATGGCCTTCCACTTTTTCGCGATGGGGTCTCGGTTGATGGGATCTTGATTGTCGAGGGACATAACTCACGCTCCCAGTACACATTGGGCGGGAGCACAACACTCCCAATCACCGGTAGTAGCAAAAAGCCGTACGGTGATGAGCCATCATGCCGCTCCCGGCGCCGCCCGCTGTGCAATTTTGACCACATCACGTAATCGATGTCGCAGCGGTGGCGCGGGAACTCTTGACCCGCTTACTTCAAGAATTCGGCCTTTTCGGTCCCGCAACTGCTGCACTTGTAGACGATCATGTCATGTCCTCGGAATGCCGCGGGGCGGATGGATTTGATGTTCATCGCCGTTGGTTTCTCGCAGTTGGGACATAGAAAGAGAGATGCAATGCAGTAGTCGTCGGTCGAATTCTGCAAGGGTACCCGCCGGTGCATGACCGGTTCTCCTTTTGTGGAGGCGGGAGCACAACACTCTCGGTCGCCGATGATAGCCAAAAGCCGTGCGGCGATGAGCCATTCTGGCGGCGCGATTTCAGCGGCGATGTTCAATATTGCTCACCCGCGAATTTTTGTCGCGGCATCGGAACTCCGCGACTGAGTTGACAGTAAGGTAATTAGGAATATATTCCATTAATCGTCAGGGGATTGATCACCACCGGGCGGTAAGCGAAGTGACGACGGTGGAGCGCCGGGAGGCGCAGCGCCAAAGTCATTTGGCGCGCGCGGCCCTCGCAAGGCTGCGCAGGCGGGCCGATCGCAAGGTTCGCCTTACGGGTGTCTCGCAAACACCCCGGCGCCTCCCGAGGCTCCATCGCCTTCGCGCATCTAAGCGGAACTCATCGCAACTCGGACGCGTTCAATCGCGCCGCGAGATTGTGTTGGCGTGAGTGGGGCGAAGACAGCATCCACACATCCGATGTCATCCCCGCGAAAGCGGGGATCCATAACCCCCAAATTTTCTGGGTCAACACGATGCTGCAACGACGTCCTCGGCGACATCGATGGCACAGGGAGTATGGGTCCCCGCTTTCGCGGGGACGACGACGTAAATAAACGGCGCTACGGCTTATCGAAACACTCGGCGACAAACTGCGCCATGTCGCGCTTCTGAATCTTTGCAACCTTCGCGGCGTTGTTGCATTCGATCAGCTTGATCTGTTCGGCCTGGCGCTTCTCGGCGGCCTCGCGAAATTCGGGCGCGACCGTCTTGGGGTCCACGATTTTCTGAGCACGCGCCGGGAGACTGCTGACGGTCGCGGCCGCAAGGCCGGTCAGGGTCGCCGCAACAAAAAGGAGCGTGACGCGGTGGGGCATCACACTCCTGTACCACTCGTTGGGCGGTTACGACATGCCCCGTTTGGGGCATGATCCCGAAAAGTGGAAGCCGGTTTTCGGAAAGATCATGCCCGCCTAAATAAAGGCGTTGCCCGAAAAGCCTATTCGTCTTCGGCCTTCTTGCCGCCGATGGTCTTCAGCTTGGCAAACACCGCATCGACATTCATGTCGTCGCGCTGCTTTTCGGTGGTGGTGGCGATCTCGTGCTCGGCGTCCTTGCGGGTGGTTTCCGAGGCCGGCAGCAGGGTGGCGCCGCCGTATTGCTGGGCCGCCGGCTTTTCCTTGGCCGCGCGCTGCACTTCGAAATCGAGTTCGATCTGCGAGCACAGGCCGAGCGTCACCGGGTCCATCGGTGTCAGGGTCGAGGCGTTCCAGTGGGTGCGGTCGCGCACACTGGCTATCGTCGTCTTGGTGGTGCCGACGAGGCGCATGATCTGGCTGTCTTTGAGTTCGGGATGGCTGCGCACCAGCCACAGGATCGCGCTCGGCCGCTCATGGCGGCGCGACACCGGGGTGTAGCGCGGGCCCTTCTTCTTCTTGGCTTCCGGCAGGATCACCTTGGATTCGCCGAGTTTCAGGCGATAGTCCGGATCGGCTTCGCCCTTTTCGATTTCCTCGCGGGAGAGCTGGCCGGTCGAGATCGGGTCCATGCCCTTGATGCCCTGCGCCGCGTCGCCGTCCGCAATGGCGCGGATTTCCAGCGGATGCATCTTGGTGAACTCGGCGACCTGGTCGAAGGTCAGCGCGGTGTTATCAACCAGCCACACGGCAGTCGCCTTCGGCATCAGCGGTGCATTGCTCATGGCAAATCTCCTTTACGCTTCGCCCGCCAGATTTTTTGGGGGGTAAAGCCGTCTGGTCATCGGTGATGACGGGAATTCGTCCCTATATAGTCTGCGGAGGGCAGACCGTTCAATGGTTTTGATCGCCCTTGACAGAACGGGGACCACGGCCCCAAGTCCCATCCCATAGCTCCTAAAACGCTTGATTCCGGCTCAAAAATGACCCCTGAAGCTCAAAAACCCCTGCTTTCAGTCGTGCTTTGTTCCCCCCGGGGGTTCTGTGCCGGCGTGGTTCGGGCCATCGACACCGTGGAACGCGCCCTGAAGCTTTACGGCGCGCCGGTCTATGTCCGTCACGAAATCGTGCATAACCGCTATGTGGTGGAGAGCCTGCGCGAAAAAGGCGCCATTTTCGTCGCGGAACTGAACGAAATTCCCCAGACCGACGCGCCGGTGGTGTTTTCCGCCCATGGCGTGCCGAAGGCGATCCCCAACGAGGCCGACAAGCGCAATTTCTTCACGCTGGACGCGACCTGCCCGCTGGTCACCAAGGTGCACCGCGAGGCGGCTATCCACTACAAGCGCGGCCGTGAAATCATCCTGATCGGCCATGCCGGTCACCCCGAGGTGGTCGGTACGCTGGGCCAGTTGCCGAAGGGTGCGGTCGTGTTGATCGAAACCATGGATGCAGCGCGGACCTTCCAGCCGAAGGATGCCTCCAAGCTGGCGTTCGTGACGCAGACCACGCTGTCGATCGATGACACTGCGGAAATCGTCGCCGTGCTCAAGGAGCGTTTCCCGGACATCGACGGCCCGCACAAGGAAGACATCTGCTACGCCACCACCAACCGCCAGCTCGCGGTGAAGAAGGTGGCGCCGCAGGTCGAAGCCATGATCGTGGTCGGCTCGCCGAACTCGTCGAACTCGCAGCGCCTGCGCGAAGTCGCCGAGCGCGAGGGCTGCAGGGTGTCGGTGCTGGTACAGCGCGCATCTGAACTCGATTGGTCGAAATTCGAAGGCATCAAGACCCTCGGCATCACGGCGGGCGCATCCGCGCCGGAAATCATCGTCGAGGAAATCATGGATGCGTTTGCCGCTCACTACAAACTGAGCGTCGAGACCGTGTCCGCCGCGCAGGAAAACGAGTTCTTCCCGCTGCCGCGCCCGCTGCGGAACGACGCGGCGGAGTAGGCGTGACATGGCGGTTTACACCGACGTCACCGCCGAAGAGCTTGCGGATTTTCTCGTCCCTTACGGAATAGGCGATCTGCTGTCCTACAAGGGCATCGCCGAAGGCGTGGAGAATTCCAACTACCTTGTGCACACGAGCCAGGGCTCTTTCATCCTGACGCTGTACGAGAAGCGCGTCGCCAAGGGCGATCTGCCGTTTTTTCTCGGGCTGATGGGGCATCTCGCGTCTCACAACATCACCTGCCCGCAACCGGTCGTGAACAAGCAGGGTGAAGCGCTCGGTGTACTTGCCGGACGTCCGGCTGCGATCATTACCTTTCTCGAAGGCATGTGGCCGCGCCGCCCGAACGTGACGCATTGTGCCGGCGTCGGCGCGGCGTTGGCCAAGATGCATCTGGCCGGCGCGGATTTCAAAATGTCGCGCGTCAATGCGCTATCGGTGAAAGGCTGGCGGCCGCTGTTCGATCAGGCGGCGGCGCGTGCGGACGGCGTGCAGCATGGATTGTGCGCGCTGCTTAACGCCGAGCTCGATCATCTCGAACGGCATTGGCCCAGCGACCTGCCGAAAGGCGTGATCCACGCCGACCTGTTTCCGGACAACGTGTTCTTTCTGGGCGACAAGCTATCGGGGCTGATCGACTTCTATTTCGCCTGCAACGACATGCTCGCCTACGATGTTGCGATCTGTCTCAATGCCTGGTGCTTCGAGATCGATCATTCCTTCAACGTCACCAAGGCGCGCGCCTTCCTCAACGCCTATACCCGCGAGCGCAAACTCACGGCCGCCGAACAGGATGCGTTGCCGCTGCTGGCGCGCGGGGCCTCGATGCGCTTCCTGCTGACGCGGCTGGTCGACTGGCTCAACGTGCCGCCGGGCGCGATGGTGAAGCCGAAGGACCCGCTCGAATATGTCCGCAAGCTCCGCTTCCATCAGGGCGTGAAGAGCATGAGCGATTACGGCGTCGAACAGTCCGGGTTCGTGGCGTGAACGACGCAAAGCCTTCTCACAAAGACCTGCCGCATGTGACGATCTTCACCGACGGCGCGTGCTCCGGAAATCCGGGGCCGGGCGGTTGGGGCGCGATCCTTCGTTTCGGCGATGTCGAGAAGGAACTGAAGGGCGGCGAGAATCCGTCGACCAACAACCGGATGGAATTGTTGGCGGCGATCTCGGCGCTGGAAGCGTTGAAGAAGCCGGCGTCGGTCGATCTGACCACCGACAGCCAGTACGTCCGTCAGGGCATCACGATCTGGATTCATAACTGGAAGCGCAACGGCTGGCGCACCGCCGACAAGAAGCCGGTGAAGAATGCCGATCTGTGGCAACGGCTCGCGGCGGCCTTGAAGCCGCATGACGTGCGCTGGCACTGGATCAAGGGCCACGCCGGCCATGCGGAGAACGAGCGCGCTGATCAACTCGCGCGCGACGGGCTGGCGGAAAACAAGTAGAGGTCCGTCTTAACGGCGTTACCTACAATCGTCATTGCGAGGAGCGAAGCGACGAAGCAATCCAGTCTTCTCTGGATTGCTTCGCTGCGCTCGCAATGACGTAATTCTCAAAGCTGCGACAGCAGCGTGTCGCCGCCGGACACTTCGACCTTGCTCGGCACCGCTTCAAGATTGAGAATCTTCACCGTGCCGTCTTCCACCAGCATCGAATAGCGCTTGGATCGGATGCCGAGGCCGTTGCCCGATGCATCCAGTTCCAAGCCGATCGCCTTGGCGAATTCGGCGTTGCCGTCCGCCAGGAACACCGCTTCGTCGCGCTGGTCGGTGTCGCGCTTCCAGGCGTTCATCACGAACGCATCGTTGACCGACACGACGGCGATGGTGTCGACGCCCTTGTCCTTGAGGGCATAGGCATTCAGAAAAATGCTCGGCATGTGCATCTTGTGGCAGGTGCCGGTGTAGGCGCCGGGCACGGCGAACAGCGCGACCTTCTTGCCCTTGAAAATATCATCGGTGGTTTTGACCTGCGGACCTTCCGCGGTCATGACGCGAAACTTGGACTCGGGCAGCTTGTCGCCAACTTTGATGGTCATCGGGTCTCTCCGTGGAATCGATGCAGTGTCATAGCGCGGTTTCCGCAAGCGTGGGAACACGTTTTGCTGCCGGGAGACGCGGGATCAGTGGCGTGCTGCGGTGCGATCTCCGTCCGCCCGTTACCGCAGGGTGGTGTTGACCTCGTAGGCGCCGCCCGGTCCGGCGACCGTCAGTTTCAACGTCGCGCCCTCGGCGCTCGCGCCCGAAGGAAGCCCGTCGAGTTCGAATTCGAAGCGGTGAACGCCTCCAGCCTCGCGCTTGATGAGCTTGGGGACCGGCAGGGCCCAGTCCGGCGTCGGGCCTTCGGCAAAGAGCTCGACGTCCTTGCTCTTGCCGGTTGCGTTTTTGTCGCTCTCTACGACGACATCGACCAGCACCAGTTTGCCCTCGCGCCGGACGTCACGAATGGTGAGCGGACCCGTGTCGCCGACCTTGGCGGGTTTCGGGACGGTTTCAAGAGCAGCGGCGATGGCGCTGTCTTCGGTGCTGGCGACGCTGACAAAGGCAAGCTCCGCCTGCGCCTCGACCGGAATGCAGAGCTTTTCGCACACCGCGTAGTTGATCTCGGCGCGCAGCGTCACCGGCTTGTCAGGACTCTTTGCAATGATCCGCAGCGGCAGCAGCACCTGGTTCTGATAGCCGAACGAGATGCCGCCGGCGCCGTCGGGGAATTTCATCGGTACCGGCCAGAGAATTTTGACGGATTCAATATTTTCGGATTTCGCGAAATCGATCCGCGGCGGCACGCCGGAATCTCCCGGGTTGCGCCAGTAGGTTTTCCAGCCCGGCTGCAACTGGAAACCGATGCCGCCGAGCAGCACGTTACCGCTGCGCGAACCGGCGATCAGCCGCACCGCGGAGTTGGTATCCTTGATCCAGGGCGAGGCGTCCTGCGCGCTCGCGCACAGGGGAACGAGGCAAGCCAGTGCCGCGAGAGCGATGCCGGAAACTGCGCGAGACGGAACCGTGAGTGTCATCAAACGTCCTTACAGGGTGGTATCCCCGTGAACCATTGAATTGACCGTGATCCGGTCTTTTTCGCGACCAAACGTCCCGCACTTCCGCGCTGTGGGACGCTTGATTGACAGAACAGGCACCCGATATCAGGATGGTTAAACAGCATGAGAGTCGCCGCCAATGAAGGCCATGCGCAAGAAGACCGAAAAGCCTGCTGGCGGCCAGATCGTGGCCGAAGGCGAGATGTCCGGCGCCGGTTATCTCGACGGTCAGTTGCTGATTGCCATGCCGGTGATGGACGATGAGCGCTTCGCACGCTCGGTGATCTATCTGTGCGCCCATTCGTCCGAAGGCGCGATGGGGATCATCGTCAATCGCCCCGCCGGCAGCATCGACTTCCCGCAATTGCTGGTGCAACTCGACATCATCAACAAGGCCGACCAGATCAAGCTGCCCGGAAGCGCCGAGGACATGAAAGTCCTGAAAGGCGGACCGGTCGATACCGGCCGCGGCTTCGTGCTTCATTCGAGCGATTTCTTCATCAAGGACGCGACGCTGCCGATCGATGACGGCATCTGTCTCACCGCGACGCTGGATATTCTCAAGGCCATCGCCGCCGGATCAGGCCCCAAGCACGCCGTTCTGGCGCTGGGCTATGCCGGGTGGGCGCCGGGCCAGCTTGAGAACGAGATTCAGCACAATGGCTGGCTGCATTGCCCGGCCGATGCGGACCTGATTTTTGGAATCGATGCCGAGGACAAGTATCAGCGCGCGCTGGAAAAGATCGGTATCGATCTGGCCATGCTGTCGAACGAAGCCGGCCACGCTTAGGCGCAAACCGCGTGGGCTGCAGCGGCTTAAAATAAAATTTGCTCTGCCGAATTCTTACGCTGGTCCGGGGCCGGGCACGGTGGCGGGTGCAGCCGTTGATGGCGTCGTCGTGATATTGCGGATGCTTTGCCGGCGGTTGCGCGGCTGTGGAACCTTCTCGCCAGTGAGCAGCCGGACCGTAGCGTCGGCGTCGATTGGTTCGCCGAATGCAAAGCCCTGCGCGTATTCGCAACCGAGTTGAAACAGCTCGACGGCATCGGAATCCGTCTCCGCGCCCTCGGCGACCACTTCCATGTTGAGGTCGTGCGCCAGCGCGACAATCGATTTCAGCAGCACCGGCCGCGCGCCGCGGCTGGAGGTGCGCACGAACGACTGGTCGATCTTGATGGTGTCGAACGGGAAGCGCTGCAGATATGCAAGCGACGAGTGGCCGGTGCCGAAGTCGTCCAGCGACAGGCCGACACCAAGTTCCTTGATCCGGTGCAGCATCTGGGAGGCGTGTTCGGGATTTTCCATCACCAGCGACTCGGTCAGTTCGAGCTTGAGCGATCCGCGCGCCACGGCCGAGCGCGACAGCACACCGCGCACGTCGTGGATGAGATCGTGGCGCAGCAACTGCCGCGAGGAGACATTGACGCTGGCGAAGATCGGCTCGCGCGACCGCACTGTGCGCTGCCAGATCGCAAGCTGCTTGGCGGTGGTGTCCATCACGAACAGGCCGAGTTCGACGATCAGGCCGATCTCTTCCGCGATCGAAATGAATTCCGACGGCGACATGCGGCCGAGCTTGGGGTGATCCCAGCGCGCCAGCGCCTCGAAGCCCGCGATGGTGCGATCTTCCAGCCGCACGATGGGTTGATAGAGGATCGTGATTTCTTCGCGCTCGATGGCGCGGCGCAGTTCGGCTTCCAGCGCGAGGCGGTCGGTTTTGCGCGCGCGCATCGCGGGCTTGTAGACATCGATACGGTCGCCGCCGATGCGCTTGGAGTGATACATCGCCAACTCGGCGTCCTTGATGATCTCCTCGGTCAGCGGGATCTGCGGATCGCTGAGGGCAAGGCCGATCGACGCGGTCAGGAAGATTTCGCGGCCGTCGAACGCGATCGGGGCGCGGATGGTCTTGCGGATGGTTTCGGCGAAGGCGGTGATCCGGGCGGGTTCATATTCCGAGGTCAGGATCAGGCCGAACTGGTC
>JAZKDK010000075.1:0-50381 GCA_040387615.1 Pseudomonadota bacterium
TGCCGCGTGTGCCGCGGTTCGACGTGTTCTAGGTGTGCGAATTGCGGATAGACCAGGAGGCCGGTCGGCACCGCGAAGGATGCGCTCTTGGCCTCGTTGGGCAGCCGGGCGAATCCGAGCGGGCGCCCGATGCGCACCTCGCGGCCCAGAATGCGGCTGGCAAGTTCGGGAATACCGGTGAGCTGCGACGCACCACCAGTCAGTACAACTCGCGCCCGCGGCTCTGCCGCAAAAGGGGAATCCGCGAGCCGATCCCTGACCATTTCAAAAATCTCCTCGACCCGCGGCTTCACGATGTTGGCAATCGTCGCGCGGGAAACAATCTGCGGCTCGTCCCGATCGTGGTCTCCCGCCGTTGGCACGCTCATGACTTCGCGCGCGTCAGAACCACCAGTCAGCACGGTGCCATATAACGTCTTGATTCGCTCGGCATCCGCAATGCACGCACCTAAACCGCGCGCCAAATCCATCGTGATGTGTTGGCCGCCGACTGCAAATCCGCTGGCGTGAACACACTGCCCTGCTGAATAGGTCGCGATCGTCGTCGTGCCCGCGCCCATCTCGACCACAGCCGCACCAAGATCGGCTTCGTCGTCGGTCAGAACCGACAAGCCCGACGCATAAGGCGCTGCAGCCATCGCCTCGACATTGAGATGACAGCGTTCGACCACCAGCATCAGATTCTTTGCCGCCGTCGCGTCGGCGGTAATGACGTTCATGTCGATTCCGAAGTGGCGCGCGACCATGCCGCTCGGGTCACGGACTCCCTTGACGCCGTCCAGCGAGTAACTGGCGGGCAGGACATGGAGCACGGTGCGCCCCCGCGGGGTGGCGTGGTGCATACCGGCGCTGATCACGCGGCTCATGTCGGCGGGAGTCACCCCTCCGCCGCGCAATTCCGAGGAGGCCTCAACCATATCGCCCTGCAGGCGGCCGGCCGATACCGACAGCAAGACCGATTCGACGCGGACCTTCGCCATCCGCTCCGCCAGCGCCACCGCCTGGCGCACGGCCTGCTCGCATTCATTGAGGTCGACCACCGCGCCAGCCTTGACGCCGCGCGACTGGATATGGCTCAGCCCGATCAGTTCGACCGCATGGGTCCGGCCGCGCAGCGCGTCGCTGGGCGGGCACGGCTTCAATCGCGCAATAAGACAGGCAATCTTGCTGGTGCCGATGTCGAGCGCAGCGACCAGCGCCGTCTTGTTCGGCGGCATCTGCCGGGTCTTCGGGGTCTGAACGCCATCGAGACTGGTCATGCGTTTCCAGCCTTCTTCGGTTTCTTGTCCTTGAGCAGGTCGTTGCGCGCCTTCGCCGCATCCTCCGACAGGCGGACGGTCAGCCGATCCGGCAGCCGCATGTCGATGGCGGTGATGTCGCGCGAGAACAGGCCGGTCTCCTTGTCCATCTTCGACAGGGTCGCCAGCGCCTTCTCGACATTCGCTTCCGGCAACCGGACGTCGATGCCGTCCGCCAGACGCAGATTCCAGCGGCGCTCGCCGACGTACACGATGGCCTTCACCTGGGACCGCACCTGCGGGTATTGCCCCAACAGAGTCAGGAAATCCTTGGCGCGGGTTTCAGCGCCCTTGCCCACCACCAGTGGCAGCGACACGAAGCGCCGCGCGACGTATGGCTCAAGCACGGTGCCGTCGGCCGAGATGACGGACACGCGGCCGTTTTCCTGCCACAGCGCGAACGGCAAGCGCTCGGTGATATCGATCTGCAAGCGGCCCGGATAAAGCTTCTGCACGGTGGCATCGGAGATCCACGGATCGGCCTTCAGCTTGTCCCGCGCGGAGGCCGCATCGAGGAACAGCAGCGACGAGCGGCCGTTGACGCCGCCAACCGCGAGAATTTCATCCTGCGTCAGCTGCTTGCGGCCGGTGATCCCGACGCTGGTGATCCGGAACCCGATCGCATTGGCGGCGGCGTTGCGGGTATCGCTCAGCGCGCCGAGAACGTCGTCCGTGTGTCCGCCCTTCGTCACGCCCATCACGAGGGCGCCGATCAGCACCACGGCAGTTGCAAAAAGTCCGAAACCACGCGGACGCCGGCGTTCCAGCACGGCAATCCAGTGCGGCTCTTCATAACGGGAAACGGAGGTAACGTTGGCGCGGCGCGTGGAAGCCTGCCCGCGGGCGCGCGGGCGCTGGGTCGCTGAAGCGACCCTTGTCTGAGGATTAGACTGGGACCTCGTCCGGCTTAACGACCGAGAGAGGCGTCCTCCACCATCCATTGCACCAACTCGTCAAATGTTACGCCTGCATGCGCAGCAAGCTCTGGAACAAGTGACGTCTCGGTCATGCCGGGTTGGGTGTTCACCTCGAGGCAGGACAATCCCCCAAGTCCCTCGATGCGATCGTCGTAACGGAAATCCGCACGGCTTACGCCCCGGCAGCCAAGCGCCACATGCGCCGCCAGCGTTAACCTTCGGACTTCCTGGTAAACAAAAGGTAAAATAGGTGCAGGCAGGATGTGTTTTGATGCGCCCGGAGAGTACTTTGCCTCATAATCGTAGAATTTAATTAAAGGTACGATCTCGATCACCCCGGTCGGCTCGCCGTTGATGACTGCGCAGGTCAGTTCCTTCCCGGCGACGTATTTTTCGACCAGAAGCTGATCGCCGTGGGGCCAGTCTTCGCGAAACAGCTCCTGCGGTGGATGGGCATGAGCCTCGGTGACGATGAAAACCCCGACGCTGGAGCCATCTGCCACCGGTTTGATGACATAAGGCGGCGCCATGACGTGCCCTTTCGCCACCTCGGCACGGGTCAAAGTCAGTCCTTCCGGCACCGGTACCCCCGCCGTCGCCATCACCGTCTTCGCAAGATCCTTCTGCATCGCCAGCGACGAGGACAGCACGCCGGAATGTGAATAGGGAATCCCGAGCGTTTCGAGCACGCCCTGAATGGTGCCGTCCTCGCCCGGCCGGCCGTGCAGCATCACCAATGCCGCATCGGGCTTGAGCGTATCGAGCACGGTCGCGATGTCGCGCTTCACATCGATGCGCGTGATCTGGTAGCCCTTGCGCTCCAGTGCATCGGCGCAGGCCTTGCCCGAGCGCAGCGAGACCTCCCGCTCCGACGACCATCCGCCCATCAGCACTGCGACGTGTTTGAATTGACTCATGATTTCTCCCAATTCGCCCTACCTACGCTGATTTGAGCCGATGACCAAGCCGCCGCGATTCAGATAATGTCGCGACCGTACCGAATCCGGCATCACAACCACTCCCCAAAAGAAGGCCATTTCCATGATCAGAGCCTGGCTCGACATGTCCCCCGCGGGAATTTTCCTCGTCCTGATCGGGCTGTATTTCGGCATGACGCTGCTGCTGGCGTGGATCACCTTTTGCCGTCCGTTTGCCCGGCCGACGCAGTCGCTGACCGGCGTCGTCGCACCCTTTTTTAATGCAGTCGCGATCCTGTTCGCGCTGCTGACAGGCTTCCTTGCCGCTGATGTGGCCGAGCGCGGACGGCAAGCCTATCGCATCGTCCATGCCGAGGCCGGCGAACTGCGCAACATCCATACGCTCAGCGTCGCGTCCGTCTCGGACATGCGCACCATCCGCGCCGCGCTCAAGACTTATGTGAACTCCGTGGTCACGGAAGAGTGGCCTGCGATGAACGCGATGCGCCTGTCGCCGTCCACGGCGGCGGCGTATGACAACCTGCTGCGCGAAGTCAGCATTCCATCCATTGCGAAAGAGTCCGGGCAGGCCGTGCAAACCGCGCTGCTCACGTCTGCCGTGCGCATCGGCACTGCGCGCAGCGATCGCCTTTCGCTATCGGGCGACCAGACCAACGATCTGAAATGGCTCGTGGTGATCGCGCTCGGCCTGATCACGCTGGTTGCGGTTGCCCTCGTCCATCTGGAACGCCCGCGGGCTTTCTTTGCGTCGCTGATCGTGTTCTCGACGGCCGCCGTGGTGACGCTCGGCATTCTCGCTCTTCAGGAATATCCGTTCGACGGCACGTTTCAGGTGTCGCCGGCGCCGATCAGGGCGTTGCAGTCGCTAAGCGATTAAGCGCTTACGCGCGCGCGAGGCCGATCCGCTTGATCTCCCAATGCAGATCGATGCCTGAATTTTCCATCACGCGCGCGCGAACGGTCTCGCCCAGCGTCTCGATGTCGTGCCCGGTCGCATCGCCGGTGTTGATCAGAAAATTACAGTGCATCTCCGATACCTGCGCGCCGCCGACACGAAAGCCGCGCATCCCCGCCGCGTCGATCAGCTTCCAGGCGCTGTGACCCGGAGGATTCTTGAACGTCGAGCCACCGGTCTTCTCGCGGATCGGCTGCGCTGTCTCGCGATGGTTCTGGACCTCGGCCATACGGGCGCGGATCGTCTCGGGTTCGGTGACACGCCCGCGATACAATGCTGAGGTGAAAATCACCGACGTGTCGACGCCTGAATTGCGATAGACGAATTTCATGTCAGCGTTCGAGAACGTCACCTTCTCGCCCGCGCGCGTGACGCCTCTCGCCTCCACCAGCACGTCCTTGGTCTCGCCGCCGTTGGCGCCCGCGTTCATGCGCAGCGCGCCTCCGATCGAACCGGGAATCCCGAAGTAAAATTCGAGCCCTCCGATGTTTGCGGCGGCGGCGGCTTCCGCGACGCGCTTGTCGAGCACAGCGGTGCCTGCACGAATCGTGTCGTCCTTAGCTTTCGTTTCGCCAAAGCCGCGCGGCGACAGGCGAATAACGACGCCGCTGACGCCGCCGTCGCGCACGATCAGGTTGGAGCCGACGCCGACGGTATAAACCGGAATCTCTTGCGGCAGCTTCGACAGGAAGTAAGCGAGATCGTCTTCGTCCGCTGGCGTGAACAAGATCTGCGCCGGGCCGCCGACGCGAAACCACGTCAGGGGGCTAAGCGATTCATTCGCCAGCAATCGTCCGCGCAGATCGGGCATCGCGAATTTCAGATCGGCGCTGATGTCGGGGAAACTCACGCTATTTTTCCAACGCCTTCAACTCGCCGGGCAACGCATAAGCCCATTGCGTGATGCTACCCGCGCCGAGAAGAACAACGAAATCGTCCGGCTTTGCGATATCGCGCACCAGCGGCGCAAGCTTCTCAGGATTTTCGAGCGGAATCACCTCGCGGTGGCCGTGCGCGCGCAGGCCAAGCACGAATGAATCACGATCGATGCCCGGAATCGGATCTTCACCCGCCGCATAGATGTCGGCGACGACCACTGTATCCGCATCGTTGAAGCAGGTGCAGAATTCCTCGAACAGCGACTGCAGGCGCGTATAGCGATGCGGCTGCACCACGGCGATCACCTTGCCCTTGGTCGAGTCGCGCGCCGCCTTGAGCACAGCGGCGATCTCCACCGGATGATGACCGTAATCGTCGATGACGGTGACACCGTTCCATTCGCCCGTTTTGGTAAAGCGCCGTTTCACGCCGCCAAATCCGGCAAGCGCCTTGCGGATCGCCTCATCCGGAATGCCGATCTCGTGCGCTACGGCGATCGCAGCCGTCGCGTTGAGCGCGTTGTGCCGTCCCGGCATCGGCAGCACCAGATCTGAAATCTCGTAGGCGATGTCGGTTTTGCGGTGGCGGAACGCAACCTTGAACTTCGAACCGCCGCTGTACGGCACGAGATCCATAAGCCGCGCGTCGGCCTGCGGATTCTCGCCGTACGTGATGATGCGGCGGTCCTCGATCTTGCCGACCAGCGCCTGCACCACCGGATGATCGATGCACATCACCGCGAAGCCGTAAAACGGCACGCCCTCAACGAAATCCTTGAATGCATCCTGCACGGCATCGAACGTCTTGAAATGATCGAGATGTTCGGGATCGACATTGGTGACGATGGCAACATCCACCGGCAGCTTGAGGAACGTGCCGTCGCTCTCGTCGGCTTCCACCACCATCCAGTCACCCGCGCCGAGACGCGCATTGGTGCCGTAGGCATTGATGATGCCGCCGTTGATAACGGTGGGGTCCATATTACCCGCATCCAGCAGGGTCGCGACCATCGAGGTCGTCGTGGTCTTGCCGTGGGTGCCGGCGATGGCGATGCAGCTTTTCAGCCGCATCAGTTCGGCCAGCATTTCGGCACGACGCACCACCGGAATGCGCAAGCCCCGCGCGGCGATCAGCTCCGGATTGTCGCGCTTGATCGCGGTCGAGACCACCATCACGTCCGCGCCGTTCACGTTCTCGGCTTTGTGGCCGATGCTGATCTTGATGCCCTTGTCGCGCAGCCGGGTGACGTTGGCGTTCTCCGACGCATCCGAGCCCTGCACGGTGTAGCCGAGATTGCACAGCACCTCGGCGATGCCGCTCATGCCGATGCCGCCGATACCGACGAAGTGAATGGGTCCGATCTCGCGCGGCAGTCTCATAAAATTCTTCCGGTCATTGGGGATACGCGGCCCGGCCCGGGCATCCATGACGTCCTTCAAACAGACGAAGCTGGCCGGGACAAGCCCGGCCAGCTGAGAAAAATAGCACGATTCTTTTCAAATCTGGCCCGAAGGAGCCCAATTCTGCCGGTTACTCGGCCGCTCCGGCGCAAGCCGCCGCGGGAACCAGCCTGGCCTGCCGCATATCCAGCCGCTGATTGACCACAGCCAGCAACAGCGCCGCCAGCGGCACCAATCCCGCGATCCAGGGAATCGCACCCAGCCCCGGACCGTGATCGATCAGAACGCCGCCGAGCCACGCACCGATGGCGTTGCCCAGATTGAATGCTGCGATGTTGAAACTGGACGCCAGCGACTGTCCAGCGCCGGATGCTTTCTCCAGCACCCACATCTGCAACGGCGGGACGGTGGCAAATCCCGCTGCGCCGAGCAGGCCAACGAACACCACCATGGCGACCTGATTATGCGTAGCGAAGGTCATCAGCACGAGCACGACAGCGAGAAGCAACAGCGTGCCGAACAATGACGGGATCAGCCATTTGTCCGCGAGTTTTCCGCCGAGCAGATTGCCGCCGACAAGACCCGCGCCGAACACCAGAAGAATCGGCGAGACGGCGGCGTCCGAGAAGCCGGTGAGTTTGGTCAGGATCGGCGCGATATAGGTGAACACGCCGAACACGCCGACCCAGCTCAGCACCGTGGTCAGCAAGCCGACCAACACCGAGCGCCGGCCCAGCACGGCAAGATCTTCGCGCAGCGTCGATGGTTCCGGTGCAGCCTTATCCTTCGGCACGAATGCAGCGATGATCGCGAAGGCGACAACGCCGACCGCCGTCACCGCCCAGAACGTCGAACGCCAGCCGAAGCCCTGCCCCAGCCACGTTCCGAACGGAACGCCGAGAATGTTCGCAACTGTGAGGCCGGTGAACATCACCGCAATCGCCGAGGCCTTCTTGTTCGGCGGGACCAGCGTCGTCGCAACCACCGAGCCGACGCCAAAGAACGTGCCGTGCGCGAACGCGGTCAGCACGCGGGCCGCCATCAGCGTCCAGTAATCGGGGGCGATGGCGCACGCCGCGTTGCCAATGGTGAAAACGGCCATCAGCGCCAGCAGAACGGTTTTGCGCGGCCAGCGCGCAGTCGCGATGGTCATGACCGGTGCGCCGACCACGACGCCCAGCGCGTAGCCCGAAATCAGCAGGCCCGCAGCCGGGATAGAGACGCCGAGATCGGCGCCGACCTGGATCAGCAGACCCATAATGACAAATTCGGTGACGCCGATTCCGAAAGCGCCGGCGGTGAGCGCGTAGAGTGCGAGTGGCATGGTGGGTCCTCAGGCGAATCCGGCCAACCGCCGGTATTCACGACAAGTGGACGCAAAGCCATTCGTGAACTAGACTTGCCTAAGTAACAATATTTGTGAATTTAAGTCACAATGTCACGACAAGACATCAATCGCTCCGGCGAGATGGAAGTGTTCGCCCGGGTGGTCGAGCTGGGTGGATTTTCCGCAGCGGCGCGCGCGTTCCGCATGAGCCCGTCCGCGGTGAGCAAGCTGGTGGCGCGGCTGGAAGCGCGGCTGGGTGTGCGCCTCATCAACCGCTCGACCCGCAAGCTGCAACTGACGCCGGAAGGCACCGCTTATTACGACCGTAGCGTCCGCATCCTCGACGATATCAACGCGGCGGAGCACGAAGCTGCCATCGGTGCGATTCCGCGCGGCCGGGTGCGGGTCAACACCAGCGTGCCGTTCGGGCTGCATTGGCTCCTGCCGCTGCTGCCCGGATTCCTCAAGCTTCATCCCGGCGTCAGCGTCGACGTGTCGCTGACCGACACGGTGGTGGACCTGATGGAAGAGCGTGCCGACATCGCGATCCGTGTGGGACCGCTGCGCGAATCCCGTTTGCTCGCGCGCAAACTCGGCGAGAGCCGGATGGTTGTGGTCGCAGCACCCGCCTATCTCGCGGAGCACGGAACGCCGCGCACGCCAGCCGATCTTGGCAAACACAACATGCTCGGCTTCTGCTTTGCAAAGCAGATCGACGGCTGGCCATTTCGTGACGGCACGGGTGGCATCGTCTCCGTGCCGCCAGTCGGCACCGCGCTGGTTTCCGACGGCGAGGCCATGCAACGGCTAACGGTTGCGGGCGCGGGCCTGTCCCGGCTCGCCCGCTTTCATGTCGATGCGGACATCAAGGCGGGCCGGCTGGTCGCAGTGCTAGAAGATTTCAATCCCGGCGATCTCGAACCGATCCATGCCGTGTTCGTCGGCCACGGCGGACAATTGCCCGCGCGGGTGCGGGCGTTTCTGGATTATCTCGTGGAGAATGTGCGGCTTTAGGAAAGGCCGGACGGCCCGCTTTCGCGAGCCGCCCGAAAATTCAACCTTAGCTCTTGTGCTGTCCTGCAGCCTGGATGATCAGGTCGGCGATCTCCTTCGGATGCGAGACCAGCGACAGATGGCCCGCATTCAGTTCGATCGTTGTTGCGTTCATGCGTTTGGCAAGGAAGCGCTCAAGATCGGGATTGATGGTCTTGTCGTCTTTTGACACCGCATAGAACGACGGCTTGTCGTGCCATGCCGCCTGCGTTGTGCGTCCGGCAAAGATCGAAGCCGCGGTGTCGCCCTGCTCGGCGTAAAGCGCCTCGGCCTGCTTGTGCGGCACGCCGTTCGCGAAATACTTCAGGAACGAATCTTCCGAGAGCCGGGTGTAACCATCATGCGTCTGGATGCCCGCCCGCGCCGGTCCCGCCGGAAACTTTCCTGACAACGCCACGAAATCTTCATTGGCATCAGGCGCCCGCGCCGCAACGTAAACCAGCGACGACACTTTCGGATCGTTACCGACATCGCTGATGACCGTGCCGCCCCATGAATGGGCAACAAGGACGGTCGGACCGTCCTGAAGCGCCAGCACACGGCGTGTCGCCGCATCGGAATCCTCAAGCGAGCTGAGCGGGTTCTGCACGGCAGTCACATGCAATCCTGCTGCCTGCAAGCGTGGAATCACCTCACCCCAGCTTGAACCGTCCGCCCACGCGCCATGCACCAGCACCACATTCTTTGCCGCCACCGGCGGGATAGTCTGCGCGACAGCTTCCAGGGTGCAGAATGTGCCTGTCACCGCACTGACAGCCACCGCCATAACGAGTTTAGCAATTTTCATGGTCTTGCTCCGGTTGTTCAGGAGCGTTGCGCCCCTTCACAAACCATTTCGATTCAAAATCCGCGGCGCTACACGCTCACAGGCTTGTGACATGCGGAAAGAATGTGCAGATCGCACAGAGCTGCATGACTCTTTCGTCATGTTCGCGCCATGCGTCGGCATGACGGTAAAGAGACGCTTAGATTTTGGCGACCTTGACTATCAGGTCTGCGAGCCGCTCAGCGGCATCGAGCTTGCCCACCGTGCGCGCGCCGGTGGCCATCGCGGTGAGCCGCGCGGGATCGGAGGCGAGTGCGGAAATTTCCGCGGCAAGACGATCCGGCGTGAACTCGGTCTGGGAAATGCGGATCGCGCCACCGGCTGCCTCCAGCACACCTGCATTCGCGTACTGGTCCTGATCGATGGCGCCGGGCAGCGGCACCAGAATTGAAGGCCGCCCGATCGCTCCGAGTTCGGCAACAGTCCCTGCTCCCGAACGCGACACCACGAGATGCGTGGCGGCGAAACGCGCCGGCAAGTCTGTGAAGAACGGCGCGAGTTCAGCCTCGATCTTGAGCCGGTCATACACCGCGCGCACGCGGCCCAAATCCTCATCACGCACCTGCTGAACAAGGCTAAGCCTGCGCCACAGCGCCGGCTCCAACCGCTCGATCGCTGGCGGCACGATGTCGGCCATCACCCGTGCACCCTGACTGCCTCCGACCACAAGCAGCCGCAGTGGACCGTCGGCATCCGGCGCAACATACGGCACAGCAGCGGCGGCGAGAATCGCGGGCCGCATCGGCGTGCCGGTCACCGTCGTTTTGCCTGCGAGCGCCGGATCGCGATCCAGCACGCCCGGCAGCGACGTCGCAATTGCACTGACTCTTGTCGACAGCAGGCGGTTGGCCCGGCCGAGCACGGCATTGGAATCGTGAATGACCGTCGGAATTCCGAGCAACTTCGCCGCGATCAGGGGCGGCAGTGTCGGATAGCCGCCGAAACCGACGACGGCCTTCGGCCTCCGACGCAAAAGCAACGCAAGCGACATCGCGCCGCCGGCCGCGAGCAGCGTACCGGTCCGCGCCAGCGCCCACGGCGTGCGACCACGCACCGTTTCGCTCGGCACCACATCCATCATGTCGCGCGTGAACATCCCGCCATAACGCAACGCGCGGGAATCCGTCATCAAGCGCACGCGCACGCCGCGCTTCGTCAGCGCAACGCCCAGCGCCTCGGCGGGAAACAGGTGGCCACCCGTTCCGCCCGCCGCCAGCATGATGAGAGGTCTGTCAGACATCGAAATACTCGCGGGTCACGCGAAGCTGTGCGCGGCGTTGGCGGCGCTGATGGATTCCATTTCGACGCGCGGGCGCTGCCGCGTCAGGGCCAGCAGCATGCCAACACCGTAAGCCAGCGAGATCATCGACGATCCACCATACGAGATGAACGGCAGAGTCATGCCCTTCGCCGGCATCAGATGCAGGTTCACCGCCATGTTGATCGACGCCTGAATGCCGAACATGATCGCAAGGCCTGCGGCGGCAAAGCGCGCGAACAGATCCTCGCTGGCATAGGCACGCGACAGCGCGCGGATCACGATGAAGGCGAACAGCGCGAGCAGCGCGAGGCACAGGATGATTCCGAATTCCTCGGCAGCCACCGCAAACACGAAGTCGGTGTGGCTGTCAGGCAGAATGCGCTTCACGGTGCCCTCGCCCGGTCCCTGTCCGAACCAGCCGCCGTGGGTGAAAGCCTCCATCGCGGTATCGACCTGAAAGGTATCGCCCGACGACGGGTCCATGAAGCGTTTGATGCGTCCTGCGACGTGCGGCACCATCATGTAGGCGCCGAACAGTCCGACCGCGCCCGCGCCCATCAGGCCGAACACCCAGATCATCCGCATGCCGGCGATGAAGAACAGCGCGCCCCACACCATCAGCAGCAGCATGGTCTGGCCGAAGTCCGGTTCCAGCACCAGCAACGTGACGGTCATCAGCAGAAGCCCCAGCGCCATCGACGTCGCAGGCATTTCGGGCCGTTTGGCGGATTCCGCGAACAGCCACGCCACCAGCACCACGAACGCGGGCTTGAGAGATTCCGATGCCTGAATGTTAAGGCCAAGAATGGTGATCCAGCGCTTCGCACCCTTCACCTCCGGTCCGAACAGCAGCGTCGCCACCACCAGCACGATGCTGATCGTAAACACGATCAGCGCACTGCGGCGCACCTGCCGCGGCGACAGGAACGAGACGCCCAGCATCACGATCAGTGACGGCATCAGAAAGAAAACATGCCGGTTGAAGAAGTGAAATGGATCGAGGCCGATGCGCGCTGCCACCGGCGGACTCGCGGCCAGCGACAGGATCACGCCGCCCAGCATCAGCGTGATGAACGCGGCCAGCAGCAGCCGATCCACCGTCCACCACCATTCGCTCAGGGGCGTGCGTTGCTCACGGGAGATCATGTGCGTGTCCTGCGCAAAAGATTAACGGGTTATTACTCCCGCATCATGGTTTCAGGACGGTTAATATCGGGAAAAAGAAGGACAGATACGCGCAAATATCTCGTCAAAATGTCGAGAGCCGGCGCAGGCCATTCAAGGCGGCGTCAGGCCGCCCGGCAGCGCGTTGGCAACATCCCGGAAGCGGTCGCCGCGCTTCTCGAAATTCGGAAACTGGTCGAACGACGCGCAGGCCGGCGACAGCAGCACCACGGGCTCGCTCAGGCCGGACGCCTCGGCATCGCGCGCGGCGTGCGGCACGGCGTCTTCCAGCGTCTTGCTGATTTCGTGTGGCACATCGCCGAGCGTCTTCGCGAACTCTTCCGCGGCCTCGCCGACCAGATAGGCCTTGCGGATGCGCGGGAAGAACTCGCGCAAGCTCTCGATGCCGCCCGTCTTGGGCTTGCCGCCCGCGATCCAGAAAATGTCCTTGAACGAGGACAGCGCGCGGGCCGCCGCGTCCGCGTTGGTGCCCTTCGAATCGTTGATGAACAGCACGCGGCCATGTCGGCCGATCTGCTCCATGCGGTGCGCAAGACCGGGAAAACTACGCAGCCCCTGCTGCAGCATCTCGCTGCTGACCCCAAGCGCCAGCACCGCAGCCGACGCGCACGCCGCGTTCTGCGCATTGTGCAGGCCACGCAGCGAGCCAATCTCGGCGACGCTGGCAATCCGTGTTCGCGCCCCGCCATCGACGCGGACGATGGTCTCGCCTTCGAGACAGATCCCGTCAGCCACCGGATGCTTGACCGAAACGCGAACGACGTTCCTGCCCGCCTGCGCCACACGGTCGGCGATCGCCGCGCACCAGTGATCGTCGACGCCAATAATGGCGGTGCCGTTCTGCTGCACGCCCGCGACCAGACGTTCCTTCACCGCCGCGTAGTGTTCGATGGTGCCGTGCCTGTCGATGTGATCTTCGGTGACGTTGAGCAGGATACCGACGGACGGATCGAGCGAAGGCGTGAGATCGATCTGGTACGATGACATCTCGATCACATGGACGCGGCCTTTCGCCGGCGGCTCCAGCGAGAGAATCGCGGTGCCGATGTTACCGCCCATCTGGGTGTCGTAACCGGCCTCGCGCATCAGATGCGCCACCAGTGCCGTGGTGGTCGACTTGCCATTGGTGCCGGTGATGGCGATGAATGGCGCATCCGGCGCATGACGCTTGCGTTCGCGGCAGAACAGCTCGATGTCGCCGATCACTTCGACGCCTGCGTCCTTCGCGGCCAGCACGGTCCAGTGAGGCTGCGGATGAGTCAGCGGTACGCCGGGCGTCAGCACCAATGCGGCGAAGTTCACCCAGGAAACGGTGCGCAAATCGGCAGTGATGAACCCGGCCTTTGCGGCTTCCGCGAGTTTAGCCGGTGTGTCGTCGCTGGCGATGACTTCCGCGCCGCCGGCCTTCAAGGCATGACAGCTTGCAAGCCCCGATCCGCCGAGGCCGAATACCGCAACCGCCTTGCCCGCGAAGGAAGTGACCGGCGTCACGCGCTCACCGCAGTTTCAGCGTGGAAAGACCGGCCAGCGCCAGCATCACCGAAACGATCCAGAACCGGATCACGATCTGCGGTTCGGTCCAGCCCTTCTGCTCGTAATGATGATGGATCGGCGCCATGCGGAAGAACCGCTTGCCGGTGAGCTTGAACGACGCAACCTGCACAATCACCGACAGCGCCTCGACCACGAACAAGCCACCGATCACCGCCAGCACGATTTCATGCTTGGTGGCGACCGCGATCGCGCCGAGCATGCCGCCGAGCGCGAGCGACCCGGTGTCGCCCATGAAAATCGAGGCCGGCGGCGCGTTGAACCAGAGGAACCCGAGGCCCGCGCCGAGCACCGCGCCGCACAGCACTGCGAGTTCGCCGGTGCCGGGGACGTAGCGAATTTGCAGATATTCCGAGAACACCGCATTGCCGACGAGATAGGCGATCATGCCGAAGCTCGCCGCCGCGATCATCACCGGCACGATGGCGAGGCCATCGAGGCCATCGGTGAGGTTCACCGCATTGCCGGCGCCGACGATGATGAACATGCCGAACATCACGTAGAACCAGCCGATGTTGAGCATGAAATCCTTGACGAAGGGGATCGACACCGCCGTGACCGACGCGCTGCGGCCGAACCAGACGATGCAGGCACAGGCGATCAAGGCGATCAGCGCTTCCACCGCGAGGCGCGAGCGCCCGGAGAATCCCTTGTCGGTCTGCTTGGAGACTTTCAGGTAGTCGTCATAGAAGCCGACAAAGCCGAAGCCGAGCGTGACCAGCAGCACAATCCAGACATAGGCGTTGCGCAGGTTGGCCCACAGCAGCGTGGCGACGATCAGACCCGACAGGATCATCAGGCCGCCCATGGTGGGCGTGCCTTTCTTGGTCACCAGATGCGTCGGCGGACCATCGGCGCGGATCGGCTGGCCCTTGCCCTGCGCCAGCCGAAGATGATCGATGATCCACGGTCCGAACAGGAAAACGAACAGCGCGCCGGTGACCATCGCACCACCGGTACGGAAGGTGATGTAGCGGAATACATTGATGCCGGGGATGGAGCCGGCGAATTCAGTGAGCCAATAAAACATTTCCAATTGCCTTATGGGGCGACGCCGTCGAGCGTGGCCTTTTCCGGAAAGCGCTTTTGCAGTGCCGTCACAATCAATTTCATACGCGAACCGAGAGATCCCTTGACCATAAGGGCATCGCCGGCACCCACAGCGGAAATCACCTGCGGCTCGAGTGCAGCAGAATTATCGGCATAGCCGCCCTTCTTCGTGGAAGGAAGGGCTTCCCACAGATTGTGCATCAACGGACCACAGCAAAAAACCGAGTCGATCCCGTTTGCCTTGATCGCCTCATTGAGCCCGCGATGCAAATCGGGGCCGGTTGTGCCGAGTTCCAGCATGTCGCCCAGCACCGCGATGCGCCGCCCGCGCGGACCGACAGTCGCCTGACCAAGCACCGTGATCGCCGCAGCCATTGAGGCCGGATTGGCATTGTAGCTTTCATCGATCAGCGTTGCTGTGCCTTCACTTAAAGTGAGTTGCTGCCGCACGCCGCGCCCCGTCGCGGGTTTGAGTTGCGCCAGCGCCAGCGCCGACAGCGCGAGATCCGCACCGGCCAGCGACGCCGCCGCCAGCACCGCAAGCGAATTCATCACCATATGGCGTCCGGGCATCCCGATCTTGTAGGTGATGTCCTGACCGAGAACATTCGCGCGCACTGCCGAACATGCCGCATGCAGCGACACGTCGGTCAGCCGTGCATCGGCTTTTTCGTCACTGCCGAACGAGACGATACGCTCGATCTTCGCTGCCCTGGCGTTCTTGCTCAGGCGCGCGAACTGGGGGTTGTCACGGTTGAGCACCACGACGCCGCCGGGCTCGACGCCGGTAAAGATTTCAGCCTTGGCGTCGGCAATCGCTTCGATGCCGGAGAAGAATTCCAGATGCACCGGCTCGACCGTGGTGACGATCGCCACATGCGGCCGCACCATCTTCACCAACGGCTCGATCTCGCCGGCATGGTTCATGCCGATCTCAAAGATTGCAAATTTCACCGACGCCGGGCAGCGCGCCAATGTCAGCGGCACGCCCCAGTGATTATTGAAGGATGCGACCGACGCATGGGTGTCGCCCTGCGCACCCAGCACCGCCCGCAATGCTTCCTTGGTCGAAGTTTTACCGACCGAGCCGGTCACCGCGATCACCTTCGCGCCAAGACGCGCGCGCGATGCCTGCCCGAGATCGACCAGACCCGCGAGCACATCGTCGACCACCAGCAGCCGCGCGTCGGCCGCGAATTTCTCCGCGTGAGTTTTCGCGACGACCGCGAGCGCCGCACCGTTCTTCAATGCAGCCTCGACGAAATCGTGGCCGTCGTGCACATCACCCTTGATCGCGAAATAGGCCTCGCCGGGCGTCAGGGTGCGGCTGTCGATGGAAATGCCGGTGACATCGTTCGGCAGCGCGCCGCGCGTCGCGGCACGCATCGCTTCCGCCATCGCAGCACTCGTCCACAAGGCCGTGCTCATGCGGCATGCTCCGCCAGGGCCGCTACGGCGGCTTCGTGATCGCTGAACGGCAACACTTTATCTCCCACAATCTGACCGGTTTCATGACCCTTGCCTGCGATCAGCAGCGCATCGCCTTTTTGCAAGCCCGCAACGGCGGCGCGGATCGCCTCGGCACGATCTGCGATATCCGTCGCGCCCTTCGCAGCCGCCATGATGGCCGCGCGGATCGACGCCGGGTTTTCCGACCGCGGGTTGTCGTCGGTCACAATGACCGTGTCCGCATTCTCCGCGGCAATCGCGCCCATCAGCGGGCGCTTGCCGGCGTCGCGATCACCGCCCGCTCCGAACACAACGACAAGCTTACGCTTGGTGTAGGGTCGCAGCGCTTCAAGCGCCTTCGCCAGCGCATCGGGCTTGTGCGCATAATCAACAAACACCGGGGCTCCGTTGCGCTCGCCGACCAGTTCGAGCCGGCCCGGCGCGCCTTCGAGATGTTCGAGTGCAGCGAACACACGATCAGCGTCGCCACCTGTGGCAATCACAAGTCCCGCCGCGACCAGCGCGTTTTCGATCTGGAATTCGCCCACCAGTGGCAGCCGCACCTGATAACGGTTACCACCCTGCTCGAGCGTCAGCTTTTGCGCGAACCCGTCCACCGCCGCATCGAGCAGTTTGATCCCCTCGCCGTTGCGGCCTATCGTCATGATCCGCAGCTTGCGGATGCGCGCGGCATCGATCACCGCCTGCGAATGGTCGTGATCGGCAGCGATCACCGCAGCACCGCCATCGACAATCAGATCGGTGAACAGCCGCAGCTTCGCCGCGAGATAGTGCTCGACGGTCGGATGATAGTCCATGTGGTCGCGCGACAGATTGGTGAACCCGCCTGCGCTGACGCGCACGCCATCGAGGCGATGCTGGTCGAGGCCATGCGACGACGCTTCGAACGCCAGATGTGTCACACCTTCGCCCGTGATCTCGTCGAGCGAGCGATGCAGCGCAATCGGGTCGGGCGTGGTCAGCGAGCCGTAGACGGTTCGCTTCGGCGACACGAGTCCGATGGTGCCGATGCTTGCTGCCTCAAAGCCGAGCCGCTGCCAGATCTGCCGCGTGAACACCGCAACCGAGGTCTTGCCGCTGGTGCCGGTGACGGCGGCGATGGTGGCGGGCTGGCGGGCATAAAAACGCGCGGCGGCCAGCGCCAGCGCGCGGCGCGGATTGGGCACCGCGATGAACGGAACGCGATTGTCGTTCTCGGGCATACGGTCGCTGACCACCGCAGCGGCGCCGGAAGCAATCGCCTGATCGATAAAGCGCGCGCCGTCGGTCTTGACCCCGGCCAGCGCGAAGAACACGTCACCCGGCTTCACCACACGGCTGTCCATGGCAACGCCCGTGACCGCAACATCGGCATGTTGCGCGCCGATCACGGCATCCCCGCTGAAAAGGTCGCGTAACTTCATCTCACCCCGGACCTGGAATCACAGCGTATTCTAACCGCAGAACCGGCGCCCGCTCTGCGGGATACGCGCGTCCACAAAACTCCGTGAGCGGTTACCGGCTTTCCTTCGATGCCGCAAGAATAAGGCGCTCGGACGGCGGCAAATCGAACCGCGGTGTCATCCCCAGCAGCGGGGCGATTCGCTCGATCACCTTGCCGCCGGTCGGCACGGCGTTCCAGCCCGAAGTAATAAAGCCATGGGTTTCCGGCAGCCCCTGCGGCTCATCCAGCATGATCAGGAGCTGATACTGCGGATTGTCGGCGGGCATGATCGCGGTGAAGGAATTCAGCACCTGTTTCTTGGAATACCGGCCGTTGACGACCTTCTCCGCGGTGCCGGTTTTTCCGCCGACATAGTACCCCTTGACGTCGGCCTTGCGCGCCGTGCCCTTCTCGGCATTCAGCCGCATCAGGTAGCGCATGTTGTAGCTGGTCTCGGGCTTGACCACTTGCTTGGCCACCTGCATCGCGTCCTCGCGCGAGCGCTTCAGGAAGGTCGGCGGGATAAGATAGCCGCCGTTGATCAGCGCGTTGATGCCCATGACCGCCTGCAGCGGCGCGACCGCCATGCCGTGGCCGAACGCAATGGTGATGGTGTTCAGTTCGCCCCAGCGCTTCGGCACCAGCGGCTCGGCGCTTTCGGGCAATTCGGTGCGCAGCCGGGTGAGCTGACCGAGCTTGCGCAGAAATGCCTTGTGCGCTTCAACGCCCATCGACAGCGCGATGCGCGCGGAGGCGACGTTGGAGGATTCGGTGAACACCTCCCACATCGGAACCGAACGACCGAGATTGTGGGTATCGTGAATCTTGAACTTGCCGTAGGTCAGCGGCGCGCGCGCATCGTAGAGCGTGTTGATGGTGGCGCGGCCGGAATCGAGCGCCATGGCAAGAGTCAGGGATTTGAACGTCGAACCCATTTCGTACACGCCGGTGGTCAGGCGGTTGATGCGGGTCGGGTCGTTGGCTTCGCGCGGATTGTTGGGATCATAGTCAGGCACCGAGACCATCGCGATGATCTCGCCGGTGTTGACGTTCGAGACCAGACCCGCGGCCGCCTTGGCCTTGTACTTGTCCTTGGCTTTCATCAGTTCATCGCGCAGCGCATGCTCGACGCGCAGATCGACCGCAAGCTGAACAGGCTCCTGCTGCCGGTCGGTAGCGAAACCGGCGCGATGCAGATCGGCAAGACCGTTCGAATCCAGCCACTTCTCGATTCCAGCGATGCCCTGGTTGTCGATGTTCACATGGCCGATCAGATGCGACACGATAGGGCCGCTCGGATAGACGCGCTTGTTCTCGCGCAGGAACCCGATGCCCGGAATGCCGAGGCGGTAGATGTCTTTTTGTTGCTGCGCGGTGATTTCACGCTTCAGCCAGACGAACCCCTTGCGCGACGACAGACGGTCACGCACCTCGCCTGCATCCACATCGGGAAGCGTGGCGGTCAGAAGCTCGATGGCCTCGTCCTTGTCGATGATGCGGCGCGGCTCGCCGAACAGCGACGGCGTCTTGACGTCGGTGGCGAGGATCATCCCGTTGCGGTCCAGAATGTCCGGCCGCGCGGTTGCGGTAGCGTCCTGCGACGCCGTGCGCCGCATGCCGTGGCCATCGCCGCCAATCGCGAACATGACAAGGCGGCCTGCGATCACCGCATAGACCAGCGAGAATGCAACGATCGCGAGACCGACACGCGCGCGCGCCTTGGCCGAGCGGTCGACATTGCGTCCGTAGAGCAGCGTGCGGATCAGCCGCTGCCGCCAGGGTTCAGGAGGACGTGCGATCTGGTCGGTCACCGCGCACCCTCCGGCTGGGGAATCGAACCGGTGGGGGTTTCATCCTCCGAGGCGGCGGCCGCAAGCGCTTCCACATCGACGCTTTCGATCATGGTGCCGATCGGATCGGGATCACCCGGCTTGACGAAGTTCGGCGGACGCGGCGGCAGATTTTTCAGTGTGTCGTACTGTATGGCTTCGACCGAGCGCAGCGAGAGATGGCGCGAGGCCAGATCCTGCAAACGCTTCGGCGATTCGAGCTTGGCCCATTCCGCCTTGAGGCTGGCGATGGCATCACGCTGCTGGCGGATGTCGGCGCGCAGGCGCAATACGCTCTCGGTGCGCACAGTCGATTCCATCTTGATGCGGTAGACATAAGCTGCGGCGAAGACCAGCGCGCAGATGACGAAGAGGTGGACGATGCGCATGTCAGCCTCCCCTCATCACGTCGGCCAGTTGCGGCCAATCGAACGATGTCGTCTCGAACTGCGCGGGCGCATCGGTGCGCACGGCAGCGCGCAGTTTTGCAGAACGGGCGCGCGGATTGGCGGCGACCTCGTCGTCACCGGCCACCACAGGCCGCTTTGTGAGAATCTCGAAGCTCGGCAGCGCCTGCTTGACGTCCGGCAGATGGCGCGAACCACCGCCGCGCTTGCCACGCTCGTTGAGGAAATTCTTGACGATACGGTCCTCGAGCGAATGGAACGACACCACCGCGAGGCGTCCGCCCGGTTTCAGCGTCTTTTCGGCCGCCACAAGCGCCGCATGCAGTTCGTCCAGCTCTTCGTTGACGAAGATGCGCAGCGCCTGGAACGTGCGGGTGGCCGGATGAATCTCGTTCGGCTTGGACCGCACCACGCGCGACACGATGTCGGCCAGCGCGCGCGTCGTGGTGATCGGCGCTTCTTTTCTCGCCGCGACAATAGCGCGGGCCACGCCGCGCGAATGACGCTCTTCGCCGAAGATATAGATGACGTTGGCGAGATCGGTTTCCGACGCGTTCGCGACCACGTCAGCCGCGGTCGGGCCGTCATGCCCCATCCGCATGTCGAGCGGACCGTTGAGACGGAAGGAGAAGCCGCGCTCCGACTGATCGAGTTGCATCGACGAAACGCCGACATCCATCACGATACCATCGACCGCGCTGAAGCCTTGCCCCGCGCAGACGTCGGCCAGATTTGAAAAGCGATCTTCAACCAGCGTGAGCCTCCCCTCGGAAGACTCCACAAGCTCGAAGCCGCCGGCAATGGCGGTGCGGTCGCGGTCGATGCCGATCACGCGCGTGCCGGGAACTTTCAGGATCGCGCGGCTGTAGCCGCCGGCGCCGAAGGTGGCATCGACGTAAACGCCGCCGTCGTGCGGCGCGAGCGCCTCGACGGCTTCGCGGCCAAGAACCGGAACATGGCGTACAGGTGCATCGTCGGGCGACATTTCAAACGCCTGCCGGTGAAAGACGGCCGCATGCCGGCCTGAATATCCGGGCCGGTCCGCGAGATCCCGCCCGAACAGCCCGAGATTGGCCCGTTCCGGCGCCCAGATTGACCTGAACGCGGAGGCGCTGGCGATGACGCGCCGCAAATTCGAGGTTCCGCATGGGATTTTCTGGCCAGCCATGGGGTTTGTCGCGGGGCTTCTTGCGCATCGATGAACCGCAGTCGCCCCATTCCGGCGCGACTCTACACCCTTCAGTAGCGGCAGTTATCGTTAAGGAATGGTTGACGCGGAGGATTGCCTTTAAAGAAGATGACTTTCAGCGGCGCCGGTAAGCAACCCGGCCATGCGCAATGTTCTGGGGGCAAGCACCGACCATGGAACCTGCGCGGATTGCGTCGAAATCGCATTGTCCTATCACTAGCAGGCTACCGCCCTTCTCTCGCCCTGTTTCGAGTACCTGTATGCCGCGAGGATCGTTTGAGTCTGCTGGATTTGGTTCGAAGCGTCAGCATCCCGATTGTTCACCTGGGGGAACCTGCTGAAATGCCGAACTTCGTGCCGGATTCGTCCGTCGTTTCGAACGTCACGCCGTCGCCGAACTATGGCGACCGAAAGGGCGTGCTGTCGCCGAACATGATCGTGCTGCACTACACCGGGATGGCCGATCCAGCGACCGCGATCGTGCGGCTGTGCACGACGGGTACCGAAGTCTCCGCACATTATGTCGTGCTCGAGGACGGCAATATTATCCAGTGCGTGCGCGAAGCCGATCGCGCCTGGCATGCGGGCGCCTCCTCGTGGGGCCAAGAGACCGACATCAACTCCGCTTCCATCGGCATCGAGATCGTCAACCCCGGTCATGATCTCGGCTATACTGATTTTCCGCTGCGCCAGACCGCAGCCGTGATCGCGCTGTGCAAGGGCATCATGATCCGCCGCGAGATTCCAAAGCATCGCATTCTCGGACATTCGGATGTCGCGCCCGGCCGCAAGAAGGACCCCGGCGAAAAATTCCCGTGGCGGCTGCTGGCGGATTCCGGCGTTGGCCTGTGGGTCGAACCCGCGCCGATCGTGCGCGGCGTGCAGACCATGCTCGGCGCATCGGGCGACGATGTCCTCGCCCTGCAGAAGCTGCTGGCGAGCTTCGGTTACGGCGTGCCGCTGAACGGACTCTACGACACCAACACCATGGATGTGGTCGCCGCCTTCCAGCGGCACTTCCGGCCCGAGCGGGTGGACGGCGTCGCCGATACCTCGACGTTGACCACGTTGAACGATCTGCTCGCGCTGATGCCGAAAGAAGCGCTCCTCACCTCTTGACCTGCCGCGCCTGCGCGCCCATCACTGCTGCGTCAGTCGGCTGGACGGCCGCCCCGGCAAGGATCGAAAGGTCGCCGGGGAGGAAAGTCCGGGCTCCATCGACATACGGTGCCGGATAACACCCGGCGGGGGCGACCCCAGGGAAAGTGCCACAGAGAACGAACCGCCTCATCGTTAGTTCGCAAGAATTGGGATGCGGTAAGGGTGAAAAGGTGCGGTAAGAGCGCACCGCATCTCCGGCAACGGAGATGGCATGGCAAACCCCACCGGGAGCAAAACCGAATAGGGACAGCACAGTGGAAAGTTCGCTCTTTAAGCGATAACTCCGCGGGGCGATGTCAGGCCCGCTGTCCGGGTAGGTTGCTCGAGGCGCAACGCAACTTGCGTCCCAGAGGAATGGCCGTCACGTCTGCGTGGTGCAAACCATTCAGGCCCTACAGAACCCGGCTTACAGGCCGGCTGATATTGAGAATGAGGGGTTCGGCGCAACACGCCGGACCCCTCGCCATTTCGTGACAGTCCGCGCGGCTGACCCAACAGCTGTGTACTTGATGACCGGAATAAATCGGCGCAAGCTTACCGAGGGGCTGACAAGTCACGGTCTGGCAAAGGGCGCGTACCATGGCAGCCACATCGATGGGCCGGGTGATTTTTCTGTCTCTGGCGCTTGTTGCGATATGTGGTGCCGCGCTTGTCTTCGGCATCAGACACACACAGCGCGAGCCGCTGGTTGAAGCCAAAGTAGAAACCAGAACTGTAATCGCCGCGCCGGCGATTGCGCCGCCCGCACAGGGCGCGCGAAATGAGGGCTCGGCCGCACTTGCAACGGCACAAGCTGAAGCAAACGCCGTGACGGGTGCGCTCGCCGAACCGCCCCGCCCGCCGGATGCAGACAAATCCGCGCCCGCCTTCGACATTGCCCGCATTGAACGAACGGGTGACGCGGTCATCGCCGGCAGGGCTGCGCCCGGCGCGACCGTAGAACTGTTGCGCAACGGCGAGCCGCTTGATCGAGCGGTTGCAGATCAATCCGGACAGTTCGTCATGACCCCTTCCCGGCTTCCCCCCGGGAGCTACGAACTGACGTTGAGATCGAGACAGCCGGACGGCAAGCAGACAACATCGCAACAGAGTGTGGCAGTTGCGTTAGATGCGGCGGAGCCAAGTTCCGGAGTCGCGGCTCAATCGCGCGCCGAAGTCCCGTTCAAAATGCCGGAGACGGCAGTGGCAAACCGTTCCGTGCCGGATCAAGCCGCTGGGTCTTCTCTAGCGCCCGTTCCGTCAGATAGGGGCCCACGCTCCGCCGTCGTCGTATCGCGCGGCGACAGTCTCTGGCGCATCAGCCGCGACACCTACGGCACCGGCATGCGATACCCGCTCGTTTTAAAAGCAAACCGGGACCAAATCCGAAATCCAGATCTTATTTATCCCGGGCAGACCTTTATCCTTCCCAAGCAAGCGCGTTGAACGACGGAGGGCCAGTGCCGCGGTGAATCGCTTCCATATTGTTTCGCCGGAGCATCCCGACGGCATCTACGTCGAACTGATCAACAGCCTGTTCAGTGCAACTCGGCTAGCTGGCCTTGGCCATGGTCTCGCCGGCGCGCGAACTCTTCCAGAGCCAGATCGTCAGCGAGCCCGCCCGCCCTCTGATCTTCGTATCCAACGGCCCACTGAGAAAACCTGACACCGACAGCGCGTTGTCGGCACCGGCCGCGCGGAGCATCTCCGCGCTCATCGCCAATTCAGCCCCCTGCCGCGCCGCGACTTCCATCAAGCGGCTCGCGACATTGACGGTGTCGCCGGTCGCCGTGATGTGCTGATAGCTTCTGCCGCCCAATCGGGATGCAACGATCATCCCGAAATGCGCGCCGACCTTGAAGCCGAGCCGCGCCGCGATCGATGGCGGCAGCGAGGCAAGCCATTTTTGAGTGCCGGTGCAGAGACTGACGCAGCAACGCACTGCATTGGCAGCGTCATCGGACCCGGGCTCGGGAAAACCGAACAGGATCATCGCGCCGTCGCCCATGAAACTCGTGATCACGCCGCCGGCTGTCACGACTTCCTTGTCGATCAAGGCATGAAAGGACTTCAGCAGTTCGCGGATGTCGTCCGCGTCCATCGTCTCGCTCAGCGCCGTGAAGCCGGACAGATCGATAAACACAATCGCTGCGTTCTGGTGGACGGGCTCCGAGAGGAAATCGGGATGACGGGTCATCCAGTCGCGCACGACCGGGGCCTGAAATTGTTGAAGGAGGCTGTTCCTCATCGCGTAATACTGCGCACGCCGTCGTCCTTGCAAGAGTTGCACGGCGCCAAACAACATGACCGGCGGAATTGCAGCGGCCATCGGCAGCGCCGCGCTGAGCCAGATCCCGTGCGAGAACGCTGCGACGTTCAATCCAAGCCAGGACAGAAACACGACTGCCATCAAGATCAGCGCGACGACACTGCGACGCCACGCCAGCAAGCCGACAAGAATCATCGGCAGAACCACCGCAAAGCCGACATCGGCAAGCCGTACGTTACGGTTGCGGACGATTCCGTCGCCGGCCATCAAATGCGTGATGGCGGTGGCAATGACTTCGACGCCCGGCAGCACGGAATCGAACGGAGTCGGAAAAACATCGCCGCCACCGGTGACGGTTGCACCGATGACCACAACCCGGTCGCGGATCGTCTTGCTGTCGAGTTGCCCGTTCAGCACAGAAGCGGCGCTGAACGTCGGGATCGTGCCGCGAGGACCGTAGAAGCTCAGCGGGAGACCGTGACTGATATCTGTCGGGATCGACTTTCCCGCGAGTGTCAGCCGGTCCGGCTCCACCCCGGGATTCTCCGCAGCGGCGACGGCCGCAACGCGCAGCGGCAGCGAGGATTCGATGCGGTTACCGTCCCTGAACAACATGGGAAAAAAGCGCGGCGTTCCGCTCTGGTCGGTCGCGACATTGACCACGCCGACCGCCGCGCGATCAGCGAACCGCTGCAACGGCAACAGGAACCGGTCGGCGCTCGGCACACCTGCAAGCGGACCGTCATCTCCGGATGCAATCCACTGCTTGCCCTGCGCAAAAACCGCGGCGGCAGCGATGACGCTCGGGCTTTGACCAAGCGCCTCCGCCAGCGCGCGGTCGCCGCTCTCCGGTCCCGGATCGACAAGAAGAAGGTCGATCACGATCACCTTGGGTTTGAAGCGCGCGAGCCCTTCGATGATTCTGGCCAGCGTCGCCCGAGGAAGAGGATAGCCTCCTTCGTCCCGCACCACGTCATCGTCAATGGCAACGATCTTCACCAGATCGGGCGGGTTGGTCCTTCCGCGCACCAGTGTGCGAAGATCCGTCATCGTCGCTTCGAAACGATCGAGGAACGATGCGTCTCCGCGCAAATGAACAAGACCGAGCCCGAGTCCCCACAAACCCGCGAGAGCGAGCGCCGCCAAGGTCGGGAGCCGCAGTCGCTTCATCGGCGTCTATTGTCCGAAGCGCGCCATGAGTGCCTGGACACGAGCGGGCGCCCAGCGCTTGACGGTCAGCGGACCGGTGCCAGCTTCGACATCGACGCCGTCACCGGCACCGAGCACGACGGCGCGTCCGGACTCCGGCCGCCGCACCGAGACACGGCCCCGCGCGACGAACACAGATGTCTTGCTTCCGTCCGCATCCACCGCCCATTTCGTGCCGCGCACGGCCGCGATGGCTTGCGGCGTCGTGACCTGAAAGCCCGCCTTGCCGAGACTGCCCTTGGGCGCATCGATCAGCAAGGCGCGGCCGCTCAGACGAGCCGTGTCGGCTTTTCCGTTCCCGTCGCGATCGGCGAGCGAGTACTGAGCACCGCTCTCGACGGTAATGGTCAGACCTCCCTCGCAGCGCAGGACCTGCCGTCCGGCAAATGCCGCCTGATCCAGCACGCAGCCCGCGCCAACCGGCTGCGCAGCAACGGGACCCACACAAACCAAGCTGACGAAGATAGCGCTCGCCAAATAGCGAAGCGCCCTGCTCATCCTGTTCATGACAATGCCTCCTTGCTCCTGACTTGAGAGATCACCAGGGAGCGGCAATTCCAATTTCAAGATTGAAAGCAACAAGCGGCTCTATTGTGGAACCTAAGCACGAATCTGTTGCTGCGGAGACAGAAATTGCGCCGTTGGGCATCGCGTTGAATTCAATCACATCCAATTGGCAACAAAACCGCATCTCGCGTGTGAAGCGGTTCACATTCGGGACTGCTCCCAAAGCTGGCCTCCTGAGTGCCGGATGCATGGCTCGACCCTTTGGTGAAGCCTCCCGTTCAGGATTCCCTTCCCATCACGCTACAGGCAGGTTCCAGTTCCCTCAACTTTGAACCTTCCGCGGACCCTTGATTTTACCGGGCGTCGCTAGAAGCGATGATCGGCCCATGGACACCGGGCGCTTGATGAATCGCGGATCGCATGAATTTTTCACCGCTGCAGTTGTTCCGCGAGCGTCGCCTCCCGGAAAGCATCTATGTCGAGTTGATCGGCAACCTGTTCAGCGCCACGCCGCTGATCATCGTCTTTGCGATCAGCCAGTGCGTGGTCGGCTGGGCCATCGTGGCTCAAACGGGCGACACGTTCGTGCTGGCGCTGACGATCATTGTGCTGTTGATCTCGGCTGAGCGGATTCTGATGATCCGCCGCTATCAACAGGCTACCGCAGGGGGGCCTCTTTCGCGCGCGGACGCGACCGTCTGGGAGCAACGGTTCGCGATGAGAAGCATCGCGACGGCCGTCGTCGTCAGCGCGCTTGGCGTGCGATGCTTCATCCTGCCAGACCCGACGGTTCACATGCTGACCGTCAGCGTATTGTCCACCTACGCAGCCGGCACCATCACGCGCGTGGCCTATCGGCCGCGGCTTGCCTTCACCAGCATTCTCATCGTGTCCATTCCACCGACCGTCGCCGGTGTCCTTCACGGCGGCGCGATCTACATCTGTCTCGCATTGACGACGGTTATCTTTTTGTTCGGCGCGGTCGATGTGATCCAGCACGCCTATGAGACAATCGTGAGCCAACTCACCCTCAAGCGAAGGTTCGCAGGCCTCGCGCAGCAAGACGCGCTGACGGGCCTGGCGAACCGGCTCGGGCTCAACGAAAATCTGGAGACCATCATCGCGGACGCGCAGCGCAACGGCTACGGCCTCGCTGTCCACAGCCTCGATCTCGACCGCTTCAAGGCGGCGAACGATCTTTACGGCCACCCGGCCGGCGACGCGATCCTGAAAGAAGTGGCCCGGCGGCTGACGCGCCTCACCCGGGCAAGCGACCTTTTGGTGCGGCTGGGCGGCGACGAGTTCATTCTCGTTCAGACCGGCGTGGCGGAACGCGAGCAGGCGACAGGGCTGGCGTCCCGCATCGTGGAAGACATCAGCAGCTATTACAACATCAACGGCTACACCATCGAGATCGGCACCAGCGTCGGCATCGCACTTCTGACCGACGAACAACTCACGCCGGATGATTTACTCATCCGCGCCGATCAGGCGCTCTATCAGGCCAAGCGAACGAGAAGCGGCTACGCCGTTTACACGGTCGCGCCGCATCTCGTTCCCTTGATCGACGGCGACGACTTTCAGGATCACAGCGCGATCAGCCGCAAAGCGGCCAACCTGCATTAGTCCGGACATCACCGAAGCAGATCAGCCGATGCGCCGCGCGCCCTCCCGGAACAATTCGGCACTCTCCGGCGCGAACTGCATGGCCGTCAGAAAATCATCGACGCGGTATCCGGGAAATCTTTTGCGGATCGCCGCCATTTGAGCACGCGCCTCTCCCACAGAAGCTCGCAGAGCTGACTTCGCGGTACTGCGTGTGGAGCCAGCGCCAGATAGGCGAGAAGCGCGCGCACCTTGCGTGACGCCGGCAACTTCAGCGCAGCGCCGTTTCGGGAGATCGTCAGGGCGCCAAGCAATTGGACATGCAGCGGCAAATCATCGCGGCCGGCGCGATCTGATTCCACGTGTTTTTCCACGCCGGCTACCACGCTCGTCTCCATGTGCGGCCGCTACGGTACATCGAGGAAATGGCGCAGATAGCCGGATCCGATGCTTGCCCCGCTCGCGGGGCTATCCCAGGACAATCGGAGAAGAACCATGCTTACTTCCGTCGATACCGTTAGCAAGGCACCCATCGACTTTACGGCGGTCAAGGCCCGCCAGCAAGGAGCCTGGTCGTCCGGCGACTACGCCGTTGTCGGCACCACTCTCCAGATCGTCGGTGAGCAGTTGTGTGAAGCGCTCGACATACGCGCAGGGCAAACCGTGCTTGATGTCGCAGCCGGCAACGGCAACGTGTCTCTCGCCGCCGCGCGCCGCTGGTGCGATGTCACCTCGACCGATTATGTCGGCGCGCTGCTCGAACGCGCCAGAGAACGTGCGGCTGCCGACCGTCTCAATCTCACGATCCGCGAAGCCGATGCCGAAGCGTTGCCGTTTTCGGACGACAGCTTCGACGTGGTGGTCTCGACATTTGGGGTGATGTTCACCCCCAACCATGACCTCGCAGCGAGCGAACTGGTTCGGGTCTGCAAGCCGGGCGGCAAAATCGGTCTCGCGAACTGGACGCCCGACGGCTTCATCGGCCAACTGTTCAAGACCATCGGGAAGCACGTTCCGCCGCCTGCAGGTGTGAAGTCGCCTGCACTGTGGGGCACGCGGGAGCGGATCAAGGAGATGTTCGAGCCGCAAGCCTTATCCATTGTGACAGCGCAGCGACATTTTGCTTTCCGGTATCGCTCTCAGGACCACTGGCTGGAAATCTTCAGGACCTACTATGGGCCGGTGCTCAAGGCGTTTGCCGCGCTCGATGCCACGGCGCAATCGGCGCTGGAACGCGACATCAGAGCACTCATCACCCAGTTCAACCGCTCGGGCGACCGCACCGTGGTCGTGCCCAGCGAGTATCTCGAGATCGTCATTAACAAGCGCTGAACGATGGCGGCACAGAGGGGGGCGGCGTTGCCCTCTCTGTCCGACGCTGCGCTTCGAACAGCAACCAAGACCGTCATGCAACGCCACCGTGTGACGCGATTAATGTGAGGACTGGCAAATGATGACCGAACAACTCATTGACGACTTTGACTATGACGAGACCGGCGATGGCCCAACCATTGTGTTTGTGCCCGGCTCGTGCAGCACGGGTGCCGCCTGGCGGCCGGTGATCTCCGCGTTGAACGGCCGTTTTCGCTGCGTCACCACCAGCCTGCTCGGCTATGGCGGAACCACCGAGCGCCGCACCGCACGTAATCCTTCGATCGCTCATGAGGCTGAGCTTATCGAAGCCGTCATCCGACGGACCGGTGGCCCGGTTCACCTGGTTGGTCATTCGTTTGGCGGCCTCGCATCGCTCGCCGTCGCACTCCGCGCGAGAGTGCCGCTTGAAAGCCTGACGATCATGGAAGCTCCGGCAGTCAGTATACTGCGCGAGATCGGTGAGTACCGGCACTACCGCACATTCCGGGAAATGTCCGATGCCTATGTTGCTGCCTTTCGCGGCGGAGACAGGGAAGCGATTTCATCGATGATCGACTTCTACGGTGGCAGCGGCACTTTCGCGGCGTGGCCCTCCCGTGTCCGCGCATATGCAGTGGAGACAACGCACGTCAACATTCTCGATTGGGCGAGCGCGTATGCGTTCGAGCTATCCCCATCGGCGCTTGCCGGTGTCAATATCCCCGTCATGGTCGTACGGGGCGAAGAAAGCCACCCGGCCGTGAAGCGCGCCAACGAACTGTTGAGCATCTACATCAAGGACGCATCGCTTGTGACGACCAAGGACGCTGCGCATTTCATGATTCTGACTCACCCCGAAGACGCTGCGCGCGCTGTCGCCGACCACATCACCCGTGTTGAAAAGCGTTGCGTGTTCGACGCCTGCGCCGCGGGGTGACGAAGCCGGAACCTTTCGATTCCGGCTTCGCATTCTTGTGGAACGAGGGCTTACTCCGCGGCCGCCATGCGGTCGAGCTCAAGCACCTGCCGCTCGAACAGCGAGCGGTAGATGCCGCCGGGACGTTTGGCGAGCGACGCATGCGTCCCCTCCTCGGCGATCCGGCCCCGGTCGAACACAATGAGTCGGTCGAGGCTACGCACTGTCGAAAGACGGTGCGCGATCACGATCGCAGTGCGGCCCTGAATCAGGCGGTCCATCGCCTCCTGAATCAAAGCCTCCGATTCCGAGTCGAGGCTTGACGTGGCCTCGTCCAGAATCAGGATCGGCGCGTCCGCGAGGAAGGCCCGCGCCAATGCCACGCGCTGACGTTCGCCGCCCGACAGTTTCACGCCGCGCTCGCCCACCAACGTCTCATAACGCTTCGGCAGCCGCATGATGAAGTCATGCGCGTTGGCAAGCCGCGCCGCTTCCTCGATCTGCGCCATGGTCGCGCCCGGCCGCGCGTAGCCGATGTTCTCGGCCAGCGAACGGTGAAACAGGGTTGGCTCCTGCTGCACGATGGCGATCTGGCTGCGCAGCGATTGCTGCGTCGCCTTCGCGACATCCTGACCGTCGATCAGCACGCGTCCGCCGGTGGCGTCGTACAGCCGCTGCACCAGCTTGACGAACGTCGTCTTGCCGGAGCCCGAGCGGCCGACCAGACCGACGCGCTCGCCGGGCCTGATGTTGACCGCAAGCCGGTCGTACAGCGGCGTGTCGTGCCCGCGATAGTGGAACGTCACATCGTCGAACACGATGCTGCCGCCCGCCACCTTCATCGGCACGGCATCCGGCGCGTCGGCAATGCCGATGGCCTCGTCGTGGATCGCCACCAGTTCCTCCATGTCGTTCACCGAACGCTGGAGATGGCTGATGTGCTGGCCGATGTCGCCGAGATAGCCATGGATGACGAAATAGGTCGTCACCACATAGGCCACCTCACCCGGCGAGGCCCGGCCTGCCGCCCACAGCATCAGGACGCCGCCGATCACGCACGCGCTCATCACAACCAGCACCGCGTTCTGCGCGATGCCGACATAGGTGTAACGAAGCCAGGTGCGGCCCGCGCGCCGGCGCCACTTGCCGATCACGCCGGAAAGCCGCGCATCCTCACGGTTCTCTGCGCCGAACGACTTCACCACCGCGTTGCACGTCAGTGCATCTGCCAGCGTACCCCCGACCTTGGTGTCGAGCGCATTCGACAACTGTGCGGCAGGCGCGATGTAGTTCGCCGTCAGCGCGACCGTCATGGCCACATAAATGACCGTGATGATCGCGATCACCGCGCCGAGCACCGGCCAGTGCCAGCCAACCAGAATGGTCGAGCCGATCAGCACCACCAGTGACGGCACCAGCGCCATCAAGATGGTGTCGTTCATCAGGTCGAGCGCCCACATGCCGCGCGTGATCTTGCGCACGGTCGAGCCCGCGAAGCTGTTGGCGTGCCACTCCGTGGAGAAGCGCTGGATCCGCACGAAGGCGTTCTGCGCCACATCCGACATAATGCGCAGCGTAAACGGCAGGATGGCCTTCAAGCCAATCAAGCGCAGCACCAGCGCGACAACGCCGAGCGCGACGATGGCGCCGAACGCGATGGTGGCGCCGCGTTGCGCGGCGGCAGGATCGGTCGCCGCCAGCGTCACGGCGTCCACCAGCCGACCGGCGAACAACGGCATGAAGACATCCGCCGCCGCCACGCCGATCAGGCCGCTGGCGACCACGAACAGCCGCACCGGCTGATTGCGCCAGTGACGGAAGACGAACGGAAGCACCGCACGAAGGGCGGATGGTTTTTTGTTACGAGAATGAATCATGACATGTTTCGGCTGCGCAGGCGCAAGCCGACTCCAAAAATATGGACGACGCAGCGGCAACGCCGCGCGCAATCGTCCCGTGTAAAGAATCAGGGTTGTGGAAGCTGGTCAGCAGGGTCCGCGAAACCTCGAACCGGACAACCTCGGAAAGGCCATCGGAGGACCGATGGCAGCCGGCAACCTTACGCGGAGGACCGCGGGGTTAACCGAGGGGGTATCCGGATGTCGAGGCGCGTACGCGCAGGACTCGCGGGGTCGCGATAAACGCAAACTTCAAATCCATGCGATCCTCCCGCGTTCGAGCAATGCGGACTCAGGGGCGAAATCCGCTGATGATCTTTTGGGCAATAATTGCGGCAAATTTTGTACCGGCTGTTTAAAATCCGGCAATGTAGGCGTGGCGACACGCCGCACGCCGATAATTTTGCTCAGGTCTTGACGAAGTATGGCGTGCGCAGCCCGGTGAACGGCCTGAAATCCGCGACGACATTATCTCCGATGCGCAAATCGGTATCTCCATGCGCCATCATGCGAAAGCCTTCCGCCATATCGACGAGAAGGATTGCATACGGCACATGCACCTTGGCCTCCGGCGTCGCCGCTCGGCGAACCACCGTCGCGGCATAGATCACGCCCTTGCCGCTCGCCTTGTGAGTCTGCGGCGAGGCATCGCCGCACGCCGGACAGAACGCGCGGCGGAAATACCAGAGATGACGGCACGCCCCGCACGATTGATACAGGATCGCGTCAGCGCCGTCAGTACCGTCGGTCCAGCCCTTCAGGTCGGTCGCTTCGCTCATAGCACCCGCTCCAGGAACATGCTGACATGGGACGACATCACGCCGCCGTCGCCATGCAACAACGCGAGTGACGCATCGCGCACCTGCCGCGGCCCTGCCCTGCCCGTCATCTGCAACTGCGTTTCGACCAGATGCGCCATCGCGCCGCCGCAGCCGCAATGGCCGTAGCTCAACAGCCCGCCATGGGTGTTGAGCGGCAGTGCGCCCTCAATGCCGAAATCGCCGTTGCGCGCGCGGGCAGCAGCCTCGCCGCGTGACGCGAGGCCAAGCTCCTCGATCAGGATCGCGAGCGTGATGGTGAAACTGTCGTAGATGCCGGCATACTTGATGCCGCGCGGATCGACGCCAGCCCTCGCCTGCGCGCGCGACAGCGCAACCGCAGCACCAACATCAGAGAGTGACTTCGCGGCCGTGACATGCTGATGCAGATGCGCCTGCCCGCAGCCCATGACGCGCACATGATGGTCGCTAGTCGGCTCGCGGCTAACGATAAAGGCCGCACCGCCGTCCGACACCGGACAGCAATCCAGCAATTTCAGCGGCGATGAAATTTCGCGCGACGCCAGCACATCAGCAACCGTGATTGGATCGTGGAATTGCGCGCCGGGATGCAGCATCGCATGATTGCGCATCAAGACCGCGAATTCCGCCATGTCGTCCTGCGTCAGGCCATAGTCGTGCATGTAACGCGACGCGAGCAGACCGTAATAAGCCGGGATAGTCGGGCCAAGCGGCACTTCGTAGTCAGGATGGCCGACCTGCGCCAGCGTGCTCATCGCCGAATCGCGCGCCTGCCCGGTGAGACGGTTCTCGCCTGCGACCACGAGAATGGTTTTCGCGACACCGGCCTCCACCAGTTCATGCGCGAGCATCGCCATCGCGAGGCCCGTCGCGCCGCCGACCTGGATGGCATGCGCATAGGATGGCTGCACGCCGAAATGTTCGGCGAACACGGTGGCCAGCATCAAATGCGGCATGGTGGTGGAATAGCCGGTCAGCAGACCGTCGACGTCCGCGCGCTTGAGGCCCGCATCCGACAGCGCACTCTCGGCGGCTTCGCTCATCAGATCGAGCGTCGAACGGCCTTCATGCTTGCCGAATGCCGTCAATCCGACGCCGCTGATGAAACTCATGTGCCCGCGCTTGCCGTTGCTGTGTCCATGACTGATGTGCCACGGGCGCGGTTCAACTTCAATGCGCGTCCGGCGGCGGGCCCATCATGTTTGGCTTGTTGACGAAGAACACCAGCGCGCTCAGCACAAGATAGAAGCAAGCCAAAATAAAGAAGGCGTCGCCGAAGCTCATCACCACCGCCTGCCGGTGCACGATCTGCGACAGTTGCTTCAGCGCCATTAGCGAGGCGTTGCCCGCGCCCTGGAATTTCTGCGTCAGCATGTTCAGCGTCTCGACCGCCATCGCGTTGCCCCAGGTCACCCGGTCATGCAGCCGCGAGATGTGCAGGTCGGTCCGGCTGTCTAGGATGGTGTTGATGAGCGCGAGCCCCACCGCGCCGCCGAGATTGCGCGTCAGGTTGAACAGCCCCGAGGCGTTCTTCAGGCGCGAGGGCGCCAGCGTGCCGAGCGCGATATTGTTGACCGGCACCATCGCCATCATGATGCCGACGCCGCGCAGGATCTGCGGCACCAGCAATTCGTAGAAATCGTAATCGCGCGTGATTCCGGTCATCATCCATGAACTGAGCGCGAAGATGAGAAGCCCCGCCGCGATCAGGTAACGCAGATCGACCTTGGTCATCAGCCGCCCGATGATCGGCGCGCTGAGAAACATCGCCGCTCCCGAGACGAACACGGTCTCGCCGATCATCAGCGCGCTGTAGCCGCGCACTTCGGCCAGATAACGCGGATAGACGTAGGTCAGGCCATAAAGTCCGATGCCGACGCAGAACGAGAACATGCAGCCGAGCGCGAAGTTGCGGTCGGTGAAGGCGCGGATATCGACGATCGGCTCCTTCTGCGTCAGCGCCCGATAGAAGAAGGCCACGGCGGACAGAACACAAACGACCGCGAAGAAGAAAATGGATTCGTCGTGCAGCCAGTCATTACGTGGGCCTTCCTCGAGCACGTATTCGAGCGAGCCGAGGAAACCGGCCATCGCCGCCAGTCCCCACCAGTCGAAATGCTCCAGCAGCGCGAAGTTCGGCTTGTCGAAGTCCACCAGCGCCAGCACGCCGATGGTGATGGCGATACCGGGAACGATATTGATGAAGAACAGCCAGTGCCAAGACATCAGGTCGGTGATGTAGCCGCCGACCGTCGGGCCGATGGTCGGCGCCAGCGTCGCGACGAGGCCGATGATCGGGCCGACGATGTGGAATTTGCTGCGCGGGAAAACCGTATAGGCCGACGCGAACACGGTCGGGATCATGCCCGCGCCGACGAAACCCTGGATCGCGCGCCACACAATCATCTGCTCGATGGTCGAGGTCAGCCCGCACATCAGGCTTGCCGCGGTAAACCCGGCAGCGGAGATCGCAAACAGCAGGCGCGTGCCGAGCGCGCGCGAGAGGAAACCCGACAGCGGAATCGCAATGACTTCGGCGATCAGATACGAGGTCTGCACCCACGCGACTTCGCTGGTGCTGGCCGACAGACCGGCCTGAATTTCAGACAGCGATGCCGAGACGATCTGGATGTCCAGGATCGACATGAACATCCCGAACACCATGATCAGGAACGCGATCAGCCGGCGCGTGCTGATCGTTTCCTCCGGTGCGGGTACGGCCGGTGTGCCGCCCATGGTCGGCGATGCGGTGTTTGACGCCATCACACGGTCCCTGCGATCAGCGATGCGCGGCCCCGCACGCGATTATCGGGCGACGATCGGATCGACGCCATCCGGCGAGGGCTTGGTGTTGACCGTGGTCACCACCGACATGCCTGGCCGCAGCAGGTTTTCCCGCGCCACCGAGAACGGTACGCGAATGCGAACCGGGACGCGCTGAACCACCTTGGTGAAGTTGCCGGTCGCGTTGTCCGGCGGCAGCAGCGTGAACACTGAGCCGGACGCCGGCGCGAGACTGTCGACAATGCCCTTGATGGTGCGTCCGGAAACTGCATCGACGGTAATCGACACATGCTGGCCCGGTTTCAGGCGGCCAAGCTGCGTTTCCTTGTAGTTGGCGTCGATATAAACGTCATCGATCGGCACAACGTTGGCGAGCCGTTGACCCGGCTGCACGTAGTCACCGACGTTGACGATGCGGTTGGAGAAAATGCCGTCGACCGGCGCACGCACGCTGGTGAACGACAGATCGCGCACTGCCTTCGCAAGCGCCGAGCGCAATTCCTGCAACTGGCCCTCGGCTTCAGCTTTCTGGGCATTGACGACATCGACCTGAGTCTGCGCCGCGTCGAGCGCGGCCTTGGCGCCCTGCACCGACGCCTGTGCCTGATCGCGACCGGCCTGCGAAACATCGAAGGTCGCCTTCGAGGCGAAGCCCTTCGTGCTCAGGCTTTCCTGACGCGCGAAGTCAGCTTCCGCACGCTTGACGGCGGCCTCCGCCGAAACCACTTGCGCCTGTGCCTGCTCGACCGCGCTTTCCTGCGCCTTGGCCTGACGTCCGATGCGCTCGATGGTTGCCTGCTGGGTGTCGACCTTGGCGCGCGCGCTCTCGACGGCCAGGCGGTAATCGCCGTCGTCGATCATGAATACGACATTGCCCGCGCCGACGCGCGCGTTGTCGCCCACCATGACTTTTGCGATGTGTCCGGCGATCTTCGCGCCCATCGTGGTGTTGTTGGCGCGGACATAGGCGTCATCGGTCGTGACCATGTAACGGCCGATGACCATGTAGTGGTAACCGTAATAGATGCCGGCGAGCGCAGCAATCGCGCCGACGCCGACCAGAACGCGCTTGCGCGTCGGAGATTTCGGTTTCGCGGATTCGTCCTTCGCGTCAGCGGGTGGCGCTGCCTCGGGTGCATTCGTCGCGGGTTGTTCCACCGGACGCGCACGCTGCTCGATGTTCGCGCGTGATGCGTCGGTTTCGGATGAATCAGGCTCCGGGTGGACAACCCTTGCAACCTGGTCTCGGGCAGGCACGGCCATCACGGCCTCCATAAAATATCAAAACAGCGAAATCCGGAGAGGCGCTTGCGCGCCGGCAATTCCTCAGCGTCTGCGCGTGGCTTTTCGTTCTTTTTCCGAAACCGTTTCCGCCTTCGGGGCCAGCGTGCGACAAAATTACCATTGACCGAACGGTTCGGTCAATGGTAATTTTGTGCGATATCTCGATACCGTAATCCGCGTTCCCGCAGCCTTTCCGGCGGCACGATCCACAGCGAAACGCAAAAACAGACTAAACGAATGGTTGCACAAACCCGTCTCACGGTCGCCTCCGGCGACGAGGACAGCGCGAAGCGCCACCAGATCATGGACGGCGCGCGGCGGGTCTTTATGGATCTGGGTTTCGACGGCGCCAGCATGAACGAAATCGCGCGGGCCGCAGGCGTCTCCAAAGGGACACTGTACGTCTACTTCACCGACAAGAACTCGCTGTTCGAGGCGATCGTCGAGCGGGAGAGCCTTGAGCACGGCAAGAAGGCGTTCAATTTCGACCCCGCGCTGGATGCGGAAACAAGCCTGCGGGCTTTCGGCCGCGCCTATATCGAAATCCTGTGCCGTCCGGACGGCGGCTCCGCGGTCAGAACCGTGATGGCCATCGCGGAACGGATGCCCGACGTCGGCCGCCGGTTTTACGACCGCGTGATCGCGCACACCATGCGCCTGCTCGCGAACTACCTTGCGGCGCGGGTCAAGGCCCAAGAACTCGCGATCAACGACTGCGAACTTGCCGCCGCGCAGTACATGCGAATGTGTCAGGCGACGTTGTTCGAGCCTTACGTCTTTCAGGCCAAGCCTGCGCCGACGAAAGAACAGATCGCAACGGTGGTCGACAGCGCCGCGCGGGTTTTCCTCGCCGGCTATCGCGCTCCCAGGAACAGCTGAAACAAAAACGGCTGAAATCAGCGCTCTTTGACGCGGGATTCGTCTTCGATCGAGTCCCGATCTTCCTTCGACAGCGGACCGCGCGCAAACATCCGTTTCACGCGTTGTCCGATCGAGCCGGTGACGCCGCCGTCGCGCACCGCATAACCGCGCGGCGCCACGCGCGCTGCGATTTCCTCGCCCGATACGGCCGCAGGCTGACAGATCACGCGTCCGCTGGCGCGGCGCATCAGATCGACGTGAATGTGATCGTAGTGATAGACGTTCGATCCCGGCGCCAGCACGGTGTTGAACTGCTGGCACGCCGCGCCCTGCACATCGCGCAGGAAGCCCTGCTCTTCCGGCAAACCCTTCCAGCCGTCCTTGACCGAAATGCGCCGTCCGTCCGCGAGCGTAAACGACGCGATGTCGAGTGCGTTGCCGAACGCATGCTCGGAGATGTTCGCACGCGAATTTCCGTTCATGCCGCGGCATGAGTAAGCCGAAATCTGCTTGATCTCCGCCACCGGCGAACCGAACCAGCGTTGCGCCGCGGGCTGCACGGACTCCGCCAGCCAACGGTCGAGCGCGGACACAATGGGACACGCCAGCGTCGCGGCGGGCTTCAGCGTGACCGCGCCGAACCTGTTGATCGGCGAACCCTGTGAAGGGCCAAGCCGCGGCGGCGTGTAGGGCTGGCTCGCGGGAGGATAAGGCTGCGCCGCATAGGGCGCGCGGGTTTGCGGGCGAGCGATCGCCGGCGACGCCGAGTCGGAATCTGCAGCCAGATCTTCTTCGTCCGGCGGCTCGGTCCCGGGCGCGTTCAACCGCATCGGTGCGCTGGTCTGCTCCGGATACGATGGGCGTGCGGCCCGATACGGCTGTTGCGACGGGTAAGACGGTGGCTGCGACGAATACGATGGCTGCTGAGTGGACGGAGGCTGTTGCGACACCGGCCAGCGCGGCTGATTGCCGATACTGCCGGGTGGGCGCAGATCGCCGGCATAGCCGAGGCTGGTCATCCCCTCGCCGAGCGCCGCAACTTTCAAAGGAAATTCAGCGCCGCAGGCGCCCGGGCCGGAAATCGGATCGATGCGGACGAGATCCGCAGTCTCCTTGACCGCACCGGATTTCAGGCATGCCTTCTCTGCCTCGGCCCGCCAGGGTTCACGTTCCGCGGTCATAAAACCGCGGCCGCAACCCGCCAGCGCAACGAGGACAAGGGAGCCGACTACGAACCAACTAACTCCACGCGTCATCCGCGCAAGTTCACCGAAGATAATTAAGGACTCTTCAACGCATTGTTATTCAATGTTTTTTAACCATGTTCGATCGCCTCAGCCGGTGATACGACAGCGCCCCTGCCTTTTTGGAACGGGGAACGTCTTGGTAGCCTCCGCGTTACTGACCCAGCGTTGAGCCAAGGGAGGACACCCATGACCATCGTCGGACCCCTGAGCGTCGTGGCCGCTTATGCGTCGCTCATCCTCGTCGGCGCGATTGTGCTGGGCATGTTCTAGGCAAGATAACCGTCCCGTTTTTACGCATCATGCGTTGAACTGATTGGGTCACCGGATTGAGTGAGGCCGTCAGCCCTTGATCGCGCGCGCGGGAATCTGCAATCATGTTTTCATGATTTTCCGCCAACTCTTCGACAGCGTTTCCAGCACCTACACCTATCTCCTTGCCAGCCGGCGCGGCGGCGAGGCGTTGATCATTGATCCCGTGCTGGAGAAGGTCGACCGTTATATCCAGCTTCTGCAGGACCTCGATCTCAAGCTGATCAAGGCGGTCGATACGCACATTCATGCCGACCACATTACGGGACTCGGTGCGCTGCGCGACAAGACCCATTGCATCACCGTGATGGGCGAGCAAAGCGGTGTCGATGTCGTGTCGATGCGCGTGTCCGACGGCGACAAGATCGACATCGAAGGCCTCAGCCTCGATGTGCTCTATACGCCGGGCCACACCGACGATTCCTACAGCTTCATCCTGCCCGATCGAGTGTTCACCGGCGACACGCTGCTCATTCGCGGCACAGGCCGGACCGATTTCCAGAACGGCGACCCGCGCGCGCAATACGAGTCGATTTTCGGGCGCCTGTTGAAACTGCCCGACCAGACGCTGATTTATCCGGCGCACGATTACAAGGGCGACACCGTTTCGACCATCGGCGAAGAACGGGCCTGCAATCCAAGACTTCAGGTCAAGTCGGTCGATCAGTACGTCGATCTGATGAACAGCCTGCACCTGCCCAATCCGAAGATGATGGACGTGGCCGTTCCGGCGAACCTTCATATGGGTCTGGCGCAGGACGAAGTCGCGCGGCGCGGCTGGGCGGTGACGGCAACGCAAGCCAGGGACATCATCGGGCGTCCGGACGTTGTGCTGATCGATTTGCGCGAGCGCCGTGAGCGCGAAAAGCACGGCGTCATTCCGGGCTCGCTGCACGCGCCCTATCCCGCTCTCGAAGATAACGTGAAACCCGGCGGCGTCCTTCACCAGCTCGGCACGACAACCAGCAATCAGTTGCTGTTCTATTGCGCGTTCGGCGAACGCTCCGCGATGGCGGTGCAGGCCGCGCAGAAGGCCGGACTCACCCGCGTCCGCCATATCCAGGGCGGGATCGAGGCTTGGCGCGTCGCCGGGGGCCGGATCGCACGCGATGGCTGACGCGGCTTTTTTGAACCTTTCACGCTGCTGCCTACACACAGACGTACGCATGCCGGGACACGCCGACCTATTCCGCCCCATATTGCGATGGAAAGCCTGCGCCCGCGACTCGCATGGCGTTGCATCGCCATGCGAGGACTGTCAGAAATAATGACATTACCCGGCTACCCGATTGGTCCTTGAGCAGGTGATTGCTTTGATCCGTTCCGGCCTGCTCGTTGCATCGATCCTGTGCGGCCTCGCCCTTGCGCCCGCGCATGCCGAACAAGCCCTCCGGCTCGCCCAGGCGGCGCCTGCACAACCGGCAAGCCCCGTGCCCGCACCTGCACCGCCCGCACAAACGAGTCCGTCCGCACCGGCTGATCAACCCGCAGCCGATGCATCTCAAGCCGCCGCCGATGAACCCGCGGGCAACGTCGCTATCCTGAAAGGCACCGCGACGGTGACGCGCAACGGCATGACCGGTCCGCTGAAACTGCAAGATGACATCTTCAAGGGCGACATTCTTCAGACCGGCAAGAGTTCGACGCTCGGCGTGACGTTCTCTGACGATACCACACTCAATCTCTCCGCAAGTTCGCGCGTCGTCGTGGATAACTTCATCTATCAGGAGGGGGCTAAGGACAACGCCGCGCTCCTCAACGTCACGCGCGGCACCATGGCCTTCGTCGCCGCCGCCGTTGCCAAGACCGGTGACATGAAGATCGAAACGCCGACCGCAACGCTCGGCATTCGCGGCACGACGGGCGTCGTCGAAGTGCCTGAAGGCGCGGCGGCCAACGCCAACAATGTCGGGGTCAAGCTTTATCCCGACGCCGACGGCAGGGTCGGGCGCATCGAAGTCAAGGCACGCGATGGCGCGCCGCTCGGCATGCTGACGCAGGCCGCGAGCGGATTCACCGTGCGCGGCACGATGGTGCCGGGCTTCGGCATGCGCATGTCCGCGATGCCGATGGTGATGTCCGCACAGATGGTCGCGCGCGATCGCGGATTCATGCAGCGCGTTCACAACATGCAGGACATCGGACGGCGCGTCGTGATGCAGCAGCGCAATTTCCGGATGCAGAATCCAAATCGTCCGCCAGCCTTCGGACGGCCGGGCTTCAATCAAGGCGGCCAGCAGCGGCCCGGATTGAATCAGCCGGGACAACAGCGGCAGCCCGGCCTGAACCAACCCGGACAACGGCAACAACCGGGGTTGAACCAACCCGGTCAGCGGCAGCAGCCGGGCGTGAACCGTCCGGGTCAGCCCAATCAACCGGGACAACCAAATCGTCCGGGCCTGAATCAACCCGGTCAGCCGGGACAACGCGGCAATTTGCAGCCCGGTTTGCAGCGTCAGCCCGGTCAGCCAAATCAGCCCGGACTTCAAAGAGGCCCCGGCGCGCCACCGCCCGGCGGATTCCAGCGCTCGCCCGGTGCACCCGGCCAGTTTGGGTCGCGGCCACCTCTGCCGAACCAGCCGGGACTCGCGAACCGGCCCGGAATTCAGCAGCAGCCCGGCATGCCGGGCGGATCTGCCGTACCGAGCGCACCGGCGATGCAAGGTCCGGCAGGCATTCTCAACCGCCTCGGTGTTCCGAACCGTCTCGGCATTCCGCAAGCGCCCGCAGCCCTACCGCGTCCCGGCCAGCCAGCAGTCCCTGCCCTGCAGAAAAAGCCGCCGCAGATTCCAAAGGACAAGCTCCCGCCGAGGGAGTTGCTGCGGTAAGTCGATCCGGGGTCTCTCGGCACGCGGGGTGGCGTGCATCGGACGCGGGCTGTAGCATCGCAACCATGATGCGGCCGGAGTCGTTATGCGCCTGAAATTCATTCTGCTCGGACTGGCGGTGCTCGCCGCATCGTTCGCCCTCAGCCTTTATGTGATGAACCGGTTCTGGCCGGCCGCTGTCGAAAAGCCGGTGCTGGCGAAACTGCCGCCGCTGCCGCCGGTGGCGCGCAATTCCGAAATCCTGACGCCGATTTCCATTTCGATCGCCGCGCTGCGCGACGGACTTGATCGCGCCGCGCCCCGCAATCTCGGCGGCAAGGCGGAAAATCCCATCAGCCAGATTCTCCAGAACGCCGATATCAACTGGACCGTCGCGCGCGGACCGATCGCCGCCTCCGGCGTGCAGAACGCGCTGTCGCTGTCGACGCCGCTTGATGGCAAGCTGACGGTGCTCGGTTCGCTGTCGGCGGCGAGCGGCACCGCGCTCGGCAACGTGCTGGGAAATGTGCTCGGCAACAACGCCGCCAAACAACTCGGCAGCGTGAACATCAAACAGTTGAATGCCAATGCCGCGATCCACGGCAATGTCGCGATCACCTCAAAACCTGAAGTCTTGCGGGAATGGCGCATCGATCCGAAACTGACCGCACAGGTCACGCTCGGCGACAGCAGCCTGACGATCGCGGGCGCGAAAGTCGCGGTGCCGGCGCAGGTCAAGCCGCTGATCGACAAGACCGTCAACGAGCAGATGGCGCTGTTGCAAGCGCGGCTGCGCAACGACCGCTCGCTTGAGCAGAACGCGCGGCGCGAGTGGGCGAAACTCTGCCGCTCGATCCCGCTGCCGCCGGCGGCAAAAGGAATGCCGACGCTGTGGCTGGAAATGCGGCCGGTGCGGGCGATGGCGGCGCAGCCGCGCATCGATCCCAACTCGGTGAACTTCATGCTCGGCTTGCAGGCGGAGACTCGCGTGCTACCGACCGAGACCAAGCCGGACTGTCCCTTCCCTGCGAATCTGGACATTGTGCCGCCGCCTGACCGCGGCCGCATCAGCATCGGCGTGCCGATCGATCTGCCTTTCACCGAAGTGAGCAAGATCGTCGAGACGCAATTGAAAGGCCGCAAGTTTCCCGAGGACGGCAGCGGCTCGGTGGATGTCACGGTGAAAAGCGCGAGTGTCGCCGCCGCCGGTCAGCGGCTGCTGATCTCGCTGCTCGTCAACGCCAAGGAAAAGACAAGCTGGTTCGGTTTCGGCGGCGAAGCGACGATTCACATCTGGGGCCGTCCGGTGCTGGATCAGGCGCAACAGATCCTGCGGCTGACCGATCTCGAGCTCGCGGTGGAATCCAATTCGGCATTCGGCCTGTTAGGGGCCGCCGCGCGCCCCGCAATCCCCTATCTTCAAAGCGCGTTGGAGCAGCGCGCCACCATCGACCTGAAAACTTTCGCCGCCAACGCACAGCAGAAGATTTCATCGATCGTCTCGGACATGCGCAAGAACGACGAAGGCATTCGCGTCGAAGCATCGGTGTCGAGCGTACGGCTCGGCAGCATCGCTTTCGATTCAAGTACGCTGCGGATCATCGCTGAAGCCGAGGGCTCGATCAGCGTGGCGGTGACATCACTGCCGAATTTACAGTGACTGACGGAGTGAACGAGCGCGCATAGCCAACCCGCTCGTTCGCATAGCTCCAAGTCACTCATATCAGTGCATTAATTCCAGCGAGTTCCCTCGCTAAATCTTGCGACACTTTCTCTCCACATTTGCTCCGCATTGGAACTGGATGTGCCTGCAGCCGTTGAGCTGGGCCATTCGTCGCGTTGGCATTGCGTTCCACGCTGAACCCATTTTCCAAGATTTCGCTGAGGACAGACATCATGAAACGAATTTTGCTCGCCGCAGCTGCGGCGATGATGCTGATTCATCCCGCCAGCGCACAACGCGCCAACTATGAGTCCATGGTTGCAAGCCACGCCGCCGCGAACGGCGTTCCCGTGGAGCTCGTGCATCGCGTGATCGTGCGCGAAAGCCGCTACAATCCGCGCGCCGTCAGCAAGGGCAACTACGGCATGATGCAGATCAAGCTCGCGACCGCGCGCGGCGTCGGCTACACCGGAACCGCGCAAGGCCTGCTCGATCCCGACACCAACCTGACCTACGCGGTGAAGTATCTCGCAGGCGCCTATCAGGCCGCGGGCGGCAATCAGAACCGCGCCGTTGCCTATTATGCCGGTGGTTATTACTACGCCGCCAAGCGTCAGGGATTGCTGCCGCGTCAACAGGCCAGCGCCGAACCAGCGGGCATCACATTGTTCGACGCCAATGCCCAGGAACTTCCACGCCGGCATCGGCGCCATCGGCACTAACTAACATCGCTGATACGAAAATCGAGCCGGCTTCAGTTTGAAGCCGGCTTTATTTCTGGCGCGACCGAATGCCGTGCGGACGGGTCGCGCACATGCGCCACGACAGCGTCGTCGGCGAAAACCTTTTTCCAGCCATCAACATGATCGAGCAGTTGTGCGGCCGGCGTCGTTCGCCGCAGCAGCGTGGCGTCGATGCGATGTAGCTTAAGCAGATTGAAAAGCGCATCCGGGCTCTTCAGGGTCATGGCATTGTCGAGTTCCACCATGAAGCGCTCGCCGTACAGTTCGGTTCGCCCGTCGATCGCCACCGGAATCCCGGCCCAGATCAGATAACCTCCGAAATCGTAATCGTTGAGCACGCGCGACACGCCGCGCTCCTTCAATGCCGCCACGGCGGGCGCAAGGCCGGACGGTGGCGCGTATCGGCCCATCGCGATCACAGCGAAAGTCAGGGCGAGGACGACTCCACTCGTCGCCAAAGCAATCATCGAGCGGCGCGAACGCGCGCCATTCGGCGACAGTACCTGCGGCCGCCCCAACCGCGCCGCGAGCGGCGCAGCCAGCACAATCGGCAACAGCAGTGCCAGCACCGTTGCGTTGCGAACGTTCGCAAGCGCCATGTGAAGCAGCCCGAGAACGAGCACAACACGCATCAGTGGCAGCGTCAGCCCCTTGAGCAACGCCGCGCCGACACCCAGCAGCAGACACACCTCGAAGGCGCCAAGGCGAGAGAAATCCATCGGCCGCCATTCGGTGATCAGCGGCAATGCCGCGCCGAGGTTCAGAATATTGCGGGCGGCGAGAAGCGCATCGAAGCCGTACGGCGTCATGCAGCTCGCAGCCAGCGCAGCGAGACCGAACAGAAACCAGCGCAGCAGCAGCGGCACTCGCGACGACGCATCGACTTTCAGGACAGCGTCCAGCGCAATCGGCCCGATCAGCACAAGACCGAGAATGAAGCTGCCATGAAGATTCGCCCACAGCGCGATCAGCGGCAGCAGCCAGAACGACGGCGCTTCACCACGATCCGCTGCCGCGATCAGGCCCGCGACCCAGGCCACCATCACCGGCATCGCCAGCGCATGAGGCCGCACCAGGAAATGCGGTGACGCGATCGCCAGTGCCGCCATCAGCAGAACAAGCGCCGCCGATGTATCGAGACGCCGTCCGAGAAACCACGCGAGGATTGCAAACGCTCCCGCGATCGACGCCGCCGTCAGGATGACCGGCCCTGCCCAGCCCGCGAGCGAAAAAGCAGCCGCGTAACAAACCTGCGCAAGCCACTGCGTCGAAATCCACGGCTGACCGGACATCGTGAAGGAGAACGTATCGGTCCGCGGAAGCGACCCGGTCTCGAGAATCCACTGGCCGATCTTGATCTGCCAGTAAGTGTCGGGATCGGCCAGCAGGCGATTACCCAACACCAGCAATCCGGCGTAGAGGCACACGCCCACCACGCACGGCAGCATCCACTGCTCAGCGCGCGCAGTATCCTGCGCGGCCATGCCTGGCTTGTGCTCGACGTTATCGAGACCGGCGATGCTCATGTTCAGACCTGAATCAAGGAAACGAGTTCCCCGACCTAACCACCGGCGGCATAATTCCGGGTAAACTCGGCGGCTGATCTCTCGCTGGAAACTGGCGCAAAATGGCGTCAATCGCGTCGCGGCAAGGTCAACGAACCCTTACCCGCCTTCTCCCTGCCTTTGCGATGCGAAATGCGAAAACGCGATCCCACGATGCGGAAAAGCCATGCAACATCGCGGGTCCAGCCATTGAAACCCCGGATCATCGGGTCTATCGTATGTCTGTTCCGAGGGGGGCTCCAGCGTGGAGCTGAGATACCGCAGTGTGCGCGGTGACCCTTTGAACCTGATCCGGGTCATGCCGGCGAAGGGACAGGGATGCTACAGAAAGCCAAATCTCCGCGAGGGGAATCTTCCGTCAATATTATCGGGGCAGGCATTGCCGGCTCATGGCAGGCATTGCTGTTCGCGCGCGCGGGCTATGACGTGACGCTGCATGAGCGTGGCGACACCGCGATGATGCAGGCGACCAGTCACTGGGCCGGCGGCATGCTGGCGCCGTGGTGCGAGCGCGAAGCCTCCGAACCGGTCATCACCCGCCTCGGTATCCGCTCACTCGACCTGTGGCGCGAGTACGTGCCGGACACACCGTTCAACGGTTCGCTGGTGGTGTCGCATCCGCGCGACCGCACCGACTTCGAGCGGTTTGCCAAGCTCACCACCGATCATGAACGCCTCGATGCAACCGGCATCGCAGGCCTTGAGCCGTCGCTCGACGGTCGCTTCCGCGAGGCGCTTTTCTTCGCCGGTGAAGGCCATGTCGAGCCGCGCGCCGTATTGCCGAAGCTGCACAAGAAGCTGGCCGAGGCCGGTGCCGCGATCAAATTCGAGAGCGACTGCGAGCCCGACAAGATCGCCCAAGAAATCAAAAACGGCATCGTGATCGATTGCCGCGGCCTGAGTGCGCGCGACCGGCATCCTGATCTGCGCGGCGTCAAGGGCGAGCTGGTGATCGTCGAGACGCCCGAGGTGCAACTGTCGCGCCCGGTACGGCTGATTCATCCGCGCTGGCCGCTCTATATCATTCCGCGCGACGGCAACCGCTTCATGATCGGCGCGACCACCATCGAGGCCGAAGACACCGGCGTCAGCGTGCGTTCGGCGCTGGAACTGCTGACGGCGGCCTACGCCGTGCATCCGGCGTTCGCCGAGGCGCGGATCGTCGAGATCGGCGCGGGCCTGCGCCCCGCCTTCCCCGACAATCTGCCGCGCATCGCCGTCGATGCCACGCGCATCTCCGTCAACGGGCTTTATCGCCACGGCTTCCTGCTGGCGCCGGCCCTTGCCGAGCTGACGCTGGCCTATGTCGAGCGCGGCGCCATCGACAACGAGGTAATGCAATGTTCCTGATCGTCAACGGCGAACGCGTCGAGACCAAGGCCACGCGCGTCGACGCGCTGCTGGCCGAACTCGATTATGAAGGCACGCATCTTGCCGTCGCGGTGAATTACGACGTTGTGCCGCGCGCGCGCTGGGCCGAGACGCCGCTCAACGACAATGATGCGGTGGAAATCCTCACGCCCCGGCAGGGAGGGTAACAACCATGACTGCGAAGACGGTCAATTTCTACGGCAAGGAATTCTCCTCGCGCCTGCTGATCGGCAGCGCGCTGTATCCCTCGCCGAAGATCATGCAGGACGCGATCCGCGCCGCCGGCAGCGAAATCGTCACCGTGTCGGTGCGCCGTGAGACCGCGGGCGGCAAAACCGGCGACCAGTTCTGGTCGCTGATCCGCGAGCTGAAAGTCACGGCGCTGCCGAACACCGCGGGCTGCAAAAGCGTGCGCGAGGCCGTGACCACCGCGAAGCTTGCGCGCGAACTGTTCAACACGCCGTGGATCAAGCTGGAAGTGATCGCCGACGACGAGACGCTGCAGCCGGACGTGGTCGGCCTTGTCGAAGCCGCACAGATCCTGATCAAGGACGGCTTCGAGGTTTTCCCCTATTGCACCGAGGATCTGAGCGTCGCGATGAGGCTGGTCGACGCCGGCTGCAAGGTCGTGATGCCGTGGGCCTCGCCGATCGGCAGCGCGCGTGGAATCACCAACCGCGATGCCTTGAAGCTGCTGCGCGCCCGCCTGCCCGACATTACGCTGGTGGTCGATGCCGGGATCGGCGCGCCGTCGCACGCGGCTGAAGCTTTCGAACTCGGCTTCGATGCCGTGCTGCTCAACACCGCCATCGCCAAGGCCGACGATCCGGTCGCCATGGGCAACGCGTTCCGTCTCGCCGCCGAAGCCGGCCGCGCCGGATATGAAGCCGGCCTGATGGGCGCGCGCGATTTCGCTTCTCCTTCAACTCCTGTCGTAGGGACACCGTTCTGGCATGCCGTATCCTGATCGTTTCTATCCCGTGGTCGACAGCGTCGCGTGGGTTGCGCGGCTGACCAAGCTTGGCGTCGGCACCGTGCAGCTGCGCGCCAAGGATCTCGATGACGCGGTAGCGCTCGCCATCGTCCGCGAAGCGCTCGCCGTCACCAAGGGCACGCCGACCAAACTGGTCGTCAATGATTACTGGCGCGCAGCTATCGAGGCCGGCGCGCAGCACCTGCATCTCGGTCAGGAAGACCTCGACACCGCCGACGTTCACGCGATCCGCCGCGCCGGGCTGACGCTCGGCCTGTCCACCCATGACGAAACCGAACTGGACAATGCGCTCGCCTACAAGCCCGATTACATCGCGCTCGGCCCGATCTACGAGACCACGCTGAAAAAGATGCGTTTCGCGCCGCAGGGGATCGAGCGCATCACCGCGTGGAAGCTTCTGATCGGCGATATCCCGCTGGTCGCCATCGGCGGCATCAAGCTCGAACAGGCCGAAATGATTTTCGCCGCCGGCGCCAATTCCATCGCCGTCGTCAGCGACGTCACCCAGAACGCCGATCCGGACGCGCGCGTGCGCGCCTGGCTCACCGATTATTCAGAAGCTGCCTGAGACATCCTTCAAAGGAGGACGCCATGAACAAACAAATCAACACGGCCGACATCAAGCCCGCTGTCACCACCGGCGGCCTGACGTCGTCGCGCAAGATCTATGTGACGCCCGACGAGGCGGCGGACGTCCGCGTGCCGCTGCGCGAGATCATTCTCTCTGAGGGCGCGGGTGAACCGAACCTCCCGGTCTACGATACCTCCGGCCCCTACACCGACCCGAAGGTCATCATCGACGTCAACGCCGGGCTTTCCCGCGCGCGCATCGAATGGGTGAAGGAGCGCGGCGGCGTCGAGGAATATGAAGGCCGCGAGATCAAGGCGGAAGACAACGGCAATGTCGGCGCAGCCCACGCAGCCGCGTCCTTCAAGGCGCATCACAAGCCGATTCGCGGCGTCGGCGACGCGCCGATCACGCAGCTCGAATTTGCGCGCAAGGGCATCATCACCAAGGAGATGATCTACGTCGCGACCCGCGAGAACATCGGCCGCAAGCAGCAGTTGGAGCGCGCGGAAGCCGCACTTGCCGATGGTGAATCCTTCGGCGCGGAAATCCCTGCGTTCATCACGCCGGAATTCGTGCGCGGCGAGATCGCGCGCGGTCGCGCGATCATCCCCTGCAACATCAACCATGCCGAACTGGAGCCGATGATCATCGGCCGCAACTTCCTGACCAAGATCAACGCCAACATCGGCAACTCAGCGGTCACGTCGTCGGTCGAGGAAGAAGTCGACAAGATGGTGTGGGCGATCCGCTGGGGCGCGGACACCGTGATGGATCTCTCGACGGGGCGCAACATCCACACCACCCGCGAATGGATTCTGCGCAACGCGCCGATTCCGATCGGCACCGTTCCGATCTATCAGGCGCTGGAGAAGTGCGACGGCGATCCGGTCAAGCTGACGTGGGAGCTGTACAAGGACACGCTGATCGAGCAGTGCGAACAGGGTGTGGACTATTTCACCATCCATGCTGGCGTGCGGCTTCCTTATATCCACCTCACCGCCAACCGCGTCACCGGCATCGTCTCGCGCGGCGGCTCGATCATGGCGAAGTGGTGCCTCGCGCATCACAAGGAGAGCTTCCTCTACACGCACTTCGACGAAATCTGCGACCTGATGCGCAAGTATGACGTGTCGTTCTCGCTCGGCGACGGCCTGCGTCCTGGCTCGATCGCCGACGCCAACGACCGCGCCCAGTTTGCCGAATTGGAGACGCTCGGCGAACTCACGAAGATTGCGTGGGCAAAGGGCTGCCAGGTCATGATCGAAGGCCCCGGCCATGTGCCGATGCACAAGATCAAGATCAACATGGACAAGCAGCTCAAGGAATGCGGCGAAGCGCCGTTCTATACGCTTGGACCGCTGACCACCGACATCGCGCCGGGCTACGATCACATCACATCCGGCATTGGTGCTGCGATGATCGGCTGGTTCGGCTGCGCGATGCTCTGCTACGTGACACCGAAGGAGCATCTTGGCCTGCCCAACCGCGACGACGTCAAGGTCGGCGTCATCACCTACAAGATCGCGG
>JAZKDK010000076.1:0-3244 GCA_040387615.1 Pseudomonadota bacterium
GCCGTGGCCAGCGCGAGCTGATCATCGGTGACCGTCAGACCGGCAAGACCGCGATTGCGCTCGATACCATTCTAAACCAGAAGCCGCTCAACGTCGCCGGCGCGCCGGAAGGCCAGAAGCTGTATTGCGTCTACGTCGCGATCGGCCAGAAGCGCTCCACCGTCGCACAGTTCGTGAAGGTTCTCGAAGAGCAGGGCGCGCTGGAATATTCCATCGTCGTCGCCGCAACCGCCTCCGATCCTGCTCCGATGCAGTATCTCGCGCCGTTCACCGGCTGCACCATGGGCGAGTACTTCCGCGACAACGGCATGCACGCCGTCATCATCTATGACGACTTGTCCAAGCAGGCCGTCGCCTATCGCCAGATGTCGCTGTTGCTGCGCCGCCCGCCGGGCCGCGAAGCTTATCCGGGCGACGTATTCTATCTGCATTCGCGCCTGCTCGAGCGTGCCGCGAAACTCAACGACGAGCAGGGCAACGGTTCGCTGACGGCACTGCCGGTCATCGAAACCCAGGCCAACGACGTGTCGGCCTACATTCCGACCAACGTGATTTCGATCACCGACGGCCAGATCTTCCTCGAAACCGATCTGTTCTTCCAGGGCATCCGTCCTGCTGTGAACGTCGGTCTCTCCGTGTCGCGCGTCGGATCGTCGGCGCAGACTAAGGCGATGAAGAAGGTCGCCGGCAAGATCAAGGGCGAGCTCGCGCAGTACCGCGAAATGGCTGCGTTCGCGCAGTTCGGCTCGGACCTCGACGCCTCGACCCAGCGCCTTCTCGCGCGCGGCTCGCGCCTGACCGAACTCCTGAAGCAGCCGCAGTTCTCGCCGCTGAAGATGGAAGAGCAGGTCGTGGTGATTTACGCCGGCGTTAACGGCTACCTTGACGGCATTCCGGTCAACAAGGTTCGCGCCTTCGAGGACGGCCTGTTGTCGCTGCTGCGCGGCAAGCACGTCGACATTCTCAACGCCATCCGCGACTCGCGTGATCTGTCGGACGATGTTGGCAGCAAGCTCAAGGGCGTGGTCGAAGGCTACACCAAGACGTTCGCTTAAAGGATCATCGCCGCGCCGAAATGTTCGCGCGCGGCGAAACTGGGGTTGCGATCCGGCTGGATCGTCAGGGTGAGATAAAGAATGGCGTCTCTTAAGGACATGCGTGTCCGCATCGCCTCGACCAAGGCGACGCAGAAGATCACCAAGGCCATGCAGATGGTTGCGGCGTCGAAGTTGCGCCGTGCCCAGACTGCGGCCGAAGCGGCGCGTCCCTATGCCGAGCGCATGGACGCAGTGATCAGCAATATCGCGGGCGCGGCGGCCGGGTCCGGCACAGCACCGGCATTGCTCGCCGGCACCGGCAACGACAGGGTCCATCTGCTGCTGGTTTGCACCGGCGAGCGCGGCCTGTCGGGCGCGTTCAACTCGTCCATCGTGCGCCTGGCGCGCGAGCGGGCGCTGTCGCTGATGAGCCAGGGCAAAGAGGTCAAGTTCTTCTGCGTCGGCCGCAAGGGCTACGAACAGCTCCGCCGCCAGTTCGACAAGCAGATCGTCGGCAACGTCGAACTGCGCTCGGTGAAGGTGCTCGGCTTCAAGAATGCCGAAGACATCGCCAAGAAGGTCGTTTCGATGTTCGAAGCGGGCGAGTTCGACGTCTGCACGCTGTTCTACTCGCGCTTCAAGTCGGTGATCGCGCAGGTTCCGACCGCGCAGCAGATCATCCCGCTCGTGCTCGAGGAAAAGGAAGCCACCAACGGCGCGGCCGCGGTTTACGATTACGAACCGGCCGAAGACGAAATTCTATCGAGCCTGCTGCCGCGCAACCTCGCGGTGCAGATTTTCCGTGCGCTGCTCGAAAACAACGCGTCGTTCTACGGCGCGCAGATGAGCGCGATGGACAACGCGACCCGCAACGCCGGCGACATGATCCGCAAGCAGACGCTGATCTACAACCGCACCCGCCAGGCGATGATTACCAAGGAACTGATCGAAATCATCTCCGGCGCCGAGGCCATCTAGGCCAACCGCCGCATAGACCGAGTTTTAAGGAGACTATCCCATGGCATCACCAGCCAACCAGACCGGACGCATTGCACAGGTTATCGGCGCCGTCGTCGACGTGAAGTTCGACGGCCATCTGCCGGCCATTCTCAACGCGATCGAGACCACCAACCAGGGCAACCGCCTTGTGCTGGAAGTCGCGCAGCATCTCGGTGAATCCACCGTGCGCGCCATTGCGATGGACACCACCGAAGGTCTGGTGCGCGGTCAGGAAGTAAGAGACACCGGTGCGCCGATCATGGTGCCGGTCGGCGCCGGCACGCTCGGCCGCATCATGAACGTCATCGGCGAGCCGGTTGACGAGCAGGGTCCGGTCAAGGCCGAAGCCACCCGCGCGATCCATCAGGAAGCGCCGCTCTACACCGAGCAGTCGACTGAGGCTGAAATTCTCGTCACCGGCATCAAGGTCGTCGACCTGCTGGCGCCTTACGCCAAGGGCGGCAAGATCGGCCTGTTCGGCGGCGCCGGCGTCGGCAAGACCGTGCTGATTCAGGAACTGATCAACAACGTCGCGAAGGCGCACGGCGGTTACTCGGTGTTCGCCGGCGTCGGCGAGCGCACCCGCGAAGGCAACGACCTCTATCACGAGTTCATCGAATCCGGCGTGAACAAGAAGGGCGGCGGCGAAGGCTCGAAGTGCGCCCTCGTGTACGGCCAGATGAACGAGCCTCCGGGCGCGCGCGCCCGCGTCGGCCTCACGGGTCTCACCGTCGCAGAACATTTCCGCGATCAGGGCCAGGACGTGCTGTTCTTCGTCGACAACATCTTCCGCTTCACCCAGGCAGGTTCGGAAGTGTCCGCTCTGCTCGGCCGTATTCCTTCGGCGGTGGGTTATCAGCCGACGCTCGCGACCGACATGGGCGCGCTGCAGGAGCGCATTACCACCACGCACAAGGGTTCGATCACTTCGGTGCAGGCGATTTACGTGCCCGCCGACGACTTGACCGATCCGGCGCCGGCCACCTCGTTCGCCCACTTGGACGCGACGACGGTGTTGAACCGCGCGATTTCGGAAAAGGGCATCTATCCGGCGGTGGATCCGCTGGATTCGACCTCGCGCATGCTCTCGCCGCTGATCGTCGGCGAGGAGCATTACCTCACCGCGCGCATGGTTCAGCAGGTGCTGCAGAAGTACAAGTCGCTGCAGGACATCATCGCCATTCTCGGCATGGACGAACTGTCGGAAG
>JAZKDK010000077.1:0-29692 GCA_040387615.1 Pseudomonadota bacterium
ACGACATTTCCGAGACGTGGATCAGGCCTTCGATGCCCGGCTCCAGTTCGACGAATGCGCCGTAGTCGGTGATGTTGGTGACGCGTCCGGTGAAGCGCGAGTTCAGCGGATACTTCGCCTCGATGCCCTGCCACGGATCGTCCAGCAGCTGCTTCATGCCGAGCGAAATGCGGTGAGTCTCGTGGTTGATCTTGATGATCTTCACCTTGACGGTCTGGCCGATCGCCAGCACTTCGGTCGGGTGATTGACGCGACGCCATGCGATGTCGGTGACATGCAGCAGGCCGTCGATGCCGCCGAGGTCAACGAACGCACCGTAGTCGGTGATGTTCTTGACGACGCCGTCGATGACCTGACCTTCTTCGAGGTTCTGAACCAATTCCTGACGCTGTTCGGCGCGGGTCTCTTCTAGAACGGTGCGGCGCGACACCACGATGTTGCCGCGGCGGCGATCCATCTTCAGAATCTGGAACGGCTGCGAGTTGTTCATCAGCGGCGCGACGTCGCGGATCGGACGAATGTCGACCTGCGAGCGCGGCAGGAAGGCGACAGCGCCGTCGAGATCGACGGTGAAGCCACCCTTGACCTGATTGAAGATAACGCCGTGAACCTTCTCGTTGTTGTTGAAGGCCTTCTCGAGCTTGCCCCAGCTTTCCTCGCGGCGCGCCTTGTCGCGCGACAACACGGCTTCGCCGAGTGCGTTCTCGATCCGGTCGAGGAACACCTCGACTTCGTCGCCGACCTTGAGGTCGCTCTCGCGGCCCGGGCCGTTGAATTCGCGGAGAGCCACGCGGCCCTCGGTCTTCAGGCCGACGTCGATGACGGCCATGTCTTTCTCGATCGCAACAACGATGCCCTTGATGACGGAGCTTTCCTGCAGGTTGCCACCTGCGAAGGACTCATCAAGCATCGCGGCGAAATCGTCGCGGGAAGGATTATATGAAGTAGCAGTCGAAGCCATTTGTTCTCCAAATGCGGAAAGCCGGCAGCGGGGTTAAGGGCGTATCGCGCATCCAGTGCCAAAGGTCCGCAACCTTTGACGACCGCTTCCGCAAAGAGGAATTGCGACAGCGGGCCGGCGTGTGCCTGCACGAGCGATACGGTGCAAAATTGGATTGTCGCGCGAGAAGCGCGTGGTCTGCTGTCCGGAGCTGAGACGAAAATCGACCTCAAAGACCGGGAGCGGGCATTCCTCCAATGACGGCAGGGGACTATGCCCTCGGCCGGCCCGCTCGGACGGCCTCGACAATGTCGATGGCAGCCCGGACGCCGCTCTCTATATCCAACTGAGAGTTATCCAGCAAGTATGCATCCGGAGCCGCTTTTAAAGGCGCTGTAGCCCGGTTTTGGTCGCGCTCGTCGCGCTTCAGGATATCCGCCAGCACCGCCGCCTCGTCCGCGGCCTCGCCCCGGGCGCGGGCCTCCAGGGTCCTGCGGCGGGCCCGGACAAAAGGATCGGCCACTACAAAAATCTTCACGTCGGCGTCCGGGCAGATCACGGTTCCAATGTCGCGGCCATCCAGCACGGCGCCCGGCGGATCGGCCGCAAACTGCCGCTGAAAGTTGATAAGTACTTGCCTGACCTTGGGAATTGCCGAGACCACCGAGGCCGCGTCACCGACTTTTTGGGTTTTCAGGATCGGATTGCCGAACTTTTCGGGATCGAGTTCCATCGCCGCCGCGACCGCAAGCGCCTCATTGGTCAGATCCGCCCCCATCTCCAGCAGCGCCTGAGCGACCGCGCGGTAGATCACGCCGGTGTCGAGATGGCGATATCCGTAATGATGGGCCAACCGCTTGCCGAGCGTGCCTTTTCCGGAAGCCGCCGGACCGTCGATGGCGATGATCATGAGAAATCCGCTCCGAGGGCGCGCATCATCGGAATGAAGTCCGGGAAGCTGGTTGCGATGAAGCCGGTGTCGTCGATTTTCACCGGCGCATCCGACGCGGTGCCCATCACCAGTGCCGACATCGCGATGCGATGATCCATGTGGGTGGCGACGAGGCCACCGCCGGGCACGTGACCCTTGCCCACCACGATCATGTCGTCGCCGGAAATCTCCACCTCGACGCCGTTGACCCGCAGCATGGCGGCGGTGGCTTCGAGACGATCGGATTCCTTGACGCGCAATTCCTGCAGGCCGCGCATCGTCGTGACGCCTTCCGCATAGGCTGCGGCCACCGCGAGCACGAGATACTCGTCGATCATCGACGGCGCGCGTTCCGGTGGAACGGTCACGCCGCGTAATTGCGAGGCGCGCACGCGGAATTGCGCCATCGGCTCGCCGGCATCGTTGCGCTGATGGCTCTCCTCGATCGAGGCGCCCATCTCGCGCAATGTCGTGAAAAGCCCTGTGCGTAAAGGGTTTGTCATGATGTCGGTCAGCGTGACATCCGACTCCGGCACGATCAGCGCGGCAACGATCGGAAACGCTGCAGATGATGGGTCCGCCGGCACGATCACGTTGGCGCCGCGCAGTTCAGGCTGACCGGTGAGCGCGATCTTGCGGCCATGCGCGCCCTCAAGCGTGGAGACGACATGCGCGCCGAAATGCGTCAGCATCAACTCCGTATGGTCGCGGCTGGCTTCCTGCTCGATCACTGTTGTGATGCCCGGCGCTGACAATCCCGCCAGCAGCACGGCCGACTTGATCTGCGCCGACGCCACCGGCGTGCGGTAGACGATTGGCAACGGATCGCGTGCACCTTGCAGCGTCATCGGCAACCGTCCGCCGTCCGCGCTCGATGTCACGCGCGTGCCCATCAATTCCAATGGATCAAGAATCCGGCGCATCGGCCGGCTGCGAAGCGACGCGTCGCCATCGAAGGTCGCCGCGACCGGACATCCCGCCACCGCGCCCATGGCCAGCCGGCATCCGGTGCCGCTGTTGCCGAAATCGAGCGGTGCGTCCGGCGCCTTGAAGCCACCGACCCCGACGCCGCGGACCGACCAGGAACCCTCACCGGTGCGCTCCACCCGCGCACCGAGTGCCGCCATGGCCTTGGCGGTGTTGAGAACGTCCTCGCCCTCCAGAAGCCCCGAAATCCGGGTCTCGCCAACCGCCAGCGCGCCCAGAATCAGCGCACGGTGCGAGATGGATTTGTCGCCCGGGACGCGAACGCGGCCACTGAGAGCGCCCGCAGTCCGCGATTCCAGCGGGGTTGGATGGTCGGAATGGGTCAAGATGGCATTTCCTCGATATAGGCGGCTCCTACCACGGGGTTCGGGTGACGTCACGAGCCAGTCATTTATCCCCCAAACCGCTATTGACAGCGGCCGCGCAACTAGCCAAGTGAAGCACCGCTTTTTCAAGACATCCTCAGGACTATAAACCGTGGCCAAAGCCGATCTCGGAACCAAGCGTATTTGCCCGACCACGGGCAAAAAGTTCTATGACCTCAATAAGAATCCGGTGATTTCGCCGTATACTGGCGAGATCGTGCCCATCGCACCGATTCCGCCGCCACGGACGCGCGCCGACGCAGCAGCACGGGCTGCCGCAGCCAATGCGGCCAGCATTGTGCCGGAGCCCGCCGAGGCAGAAGAATTGGTCTCGCTGGAAGAGGCCGATGCCGAGGAGAACAGCGGCAAGGTCAAGGCCGTGCTGCCGGAATCCGAGGACGATATCGAAGTCGATGAGACCCTCGCCGACGACGACGATGATGATTCGACCTTCATCGCCGAGGACGAGGAAGACGACGAAGACGTCACTGACATTATCGGTGATGTCTCGGGCGATGAAGAGACTTGAGATAAATCCTCAAGTGTGATTTTTCGGTCCGGCGCGCAACGCGCGCCGATTCAGATACCCGCGCAGTCCCACCGCGCGGCAAGGTGTTCGGGGCCATAGCTCAGCTGGGAGAGCGCTTGCATGGCATGCAAGAGGTCGGCGGTTCGATCCCGCCTGGCTCCACCAACCTTCTCTTAACGAAACAATCATTCGCGTTTTTTGCGCGCCGCGTTCGCTCACTGAACAGAGCGGCAGCGCAGCATGCGCGCGTGCATGGATGCCAACCGGCGCGCATATTGACGGCACTGTCCGAATTCTTTCAATGTGACAGCAGGCTGCAACTCCGGCAGCATCGTCTTCAAAATTTTTGCTGATCGAAGGTTGACCCCATGACAACTCAAACCGCGACCGGTGCAATGGCCGGACTGCGCGTCGTCGATCTGACACGCGTGCTCGGCGGTCCCTACTGCACGCAGATTCTCGCCGATCACGGCGCAGACGTCGTGAAGGTCGAGCCGCCGGCCGGTGACGAGACCCGCGACTGGGGCCCTCCGTTCCACGACGACGACGCGGCGTATTTCATCGGCACCAATCGCAACAAGCGCGCGATCGCCCTCGACCTCGCGTCGGAAGGCGGACGCGCGGTGCTGATGAAGATGCTCGAAACCGCCGACGTTCTCACAGAGAATTTCAAGCCGGGAACGCTCGACAAATGGGGCATCGGCAATGATTTTCTGCGCGAGAAATTCCCCCGCTTGATCCACTGCCGCATTTCCGGATTCGGCGCGGACGGACCTCACGGTGGACATCCCGGCTACGACGCGATCATTCAGTCCATGGTCGGCCTGATGGCCTCGACCGGATCGCCGCAGAGCGGGCCGACCCGAATCGGCGTCGCGCTCGTCGACATGACGACTGGGCTTTATGCCACGGTCGGCATTTTGATGGCGCTGGCGGAACGCGCCAAATCCGGCAAGGGGCAGTTTCTCGAGACCACGCTCTATGAAACCGGCCTCGCGATCATGCATCCGCACACCGCCAACTACTTCCTCCACGGCAAGCCGCCGGCGCTGACCGGCAACGAGCATCCGAACCTCGTGCCGTACGCGGTGTTCCCGGCGCGCGACGGCGACATCTTCATGGGGGTGGGCAATGACGGCACCTTCCGCAAACTGATGAAGGAACTCGGCAAGCCCGAACTCGGCACCGATCCGCGCTTCGCGCGCAATCGTGACCGCATCGCGCACCGCGACGAACTGCGCGCCGTCCTGGTTGATATCCTGAAAGACGAGGACAGCGAGCCGCTGTGCCGGCGCCTGCTGGCGGCAGGCCTGCCTGCGGGTCCGGTCCAGTCGATCGACAAGGCGCTGGCGAGCGAACACGTCAAGCATCGCGGCGATATCATCGAAAAGGATTGGTACAAGGGTGTCGCCTCCCCGATCCGTTTCGATCGGACCAAGGCCAGCCTGCGTCACGTGCCGCCGAAGTTCAGCGAGCATACCGATACCGTGCTGGCGGAGTTCGGCTACTCGGCGAAAGAGATCGCCGACCTGCGGGCTTCGGGCGTCGTCGCCGGGCCGGAGCGAAAGCGCTAAGCCCCGCTCCGCTCAACACGTTAGGGCGACGGCAACGCCGTCGCCCCTCCCTTGATGGCACACACAACGCCAGATCGTTCCGGCCGCAACGGCCAGTCCTCTGCCCCCAAGGTCGAAGCCATTTAAGGCTTTCCACAGGCGACCCTCCCCGCTTACCATCCGGCGTCACCAGCACGTCATCCGGCGCTGTTACCCGCGCAACGATGATGACGGCTTCAGGGAGAAACTATCGATGACAATTCGCCAGATGGGCTTTCAGGCTGTCTTGGGCCTGGCTGCTTCGACCCTTCTTGCTTTTGCAACGCCCGCGCAGGCCGTCACCGAGATTCAGTGGTGGCACGCCATGACCGGCGGCAACAACGACATCGTCAACAAGCTGGCGGCGGATTTCAACGCCGCGCAGAGCGACTACAAGGTCGTCCCCTCCTTCAAGGGCAGCTATCCCGACACCATGAATGCAGGCATCGCCGCGTTCCGTGCCGGCAACGCGCCGCATATCATTCAGGTGTTCGAAGTCGGAACCGCGACAATGATGAGCGCCACCGGCGCGATCAAGCCGGTCTATCAGCTCATGAAGGACGCGAACGAGCCGTTCGATCCGAAGGCCTATCTGCCGGCAATCACCGGTTACTATTCGACGGCGAAGGGCGACATGCTGTCGTTCCCCTTCAACTCCTCGTCGATGGTGATGTGGGTCAACCTCGACGCGCTGAAGAAGGCCAGCATCGCGGAAATCCCGAAAACATGGCCGCAGGTTTTCGATGCCGCGAAAAAGCTGAAGGCGGCCGGATACACCACCTGCGGTTTTTCCAATGCGTGGGCATCATGGGCGCATATCGAGCAGTTTTCTGCCTGGCATAACGTCGCGATTGGCAGCAAGGCGAACGGCCTCGACGGTTTCGACACCGTGCTGAAGTTCAACTCGCCGCTGCACATCAAGCACCTGCAGAACCTGATGGACCTGCAGAAAGACAAGACCTACGACTATTCCGGCCGTGCCAATGCGAGCGAGAGCCGGTTCAGTTCCGGCGAATGCCCGCTCTTCCTGACCTCGTCAGGTTACTACGCAACCGCCAAGGGCACCGCAAAGTTTGAGTTCACCTCGGCACCGATGCCGTACTATCCGGACGTCGCCGGCGCACCGCAGAATTCGATCATCGGCGGTGCATCGCTGTGGGTGATGGGCGGCAAGAAGCCCGAAGAGTACAAGGGCGTCGCCAAGTTCTTTGCCTTCCTGTCCGACACCAACCGTCAGGCCAGGCTGCATCAGGAATCCGGCTATCTGCCGATCACCAAGGCCGCGTATGAAAAGACCAAGACCGACGGCTTCTACGACAAGAACCCGACGCTGCAGACGCCGCTGAAGGAGCTCACCAACAAGGAGCCGACGGAAAATTCGCGTGGCCTGCGCTTCGGCAACATGGTGCAGATGCGCGACATCTGGGCGGAAGAGATGGAGGCCGCGCTCGCCGGCCAAAAGACCGCCAAGGACGCGCTCGATTCCGCCGTGAACCGCGGCAACGCCATGCTGCGGACGTTCGAGAAAACCGCGAAGTGAGATTTCGGGAGCGCGGCCACCATGAAACTGACCGCGCTTGTTCCGATGTTGAGCGTCTCCGACCTGACGCGGAGCATCGCGTTCTATCGTGACAGACTCGGTTTTCACGTCATCAACGTATTCGGTGAACCCGAGCCGAAATGGTGCATGATCGGACGCGATGACATCAAGATGATGCTCAACGAGCCTCCGCGCGAGGAAATGGACACGCTGCCGCCGCATGCAAAGAATTTTCAGGTCTACTACTTCTACCCCAACGACGTCGCGGCCATCCACACAGCATGGAAGAGCGACGGCTTGCCTGTTACGGATTTGCGCGTCACGTCCTACGGCATGAAGGAATTCGAATTGCGCGATCCCGATGGCTATTGGCTCTGGTTCGGACAGGATTCAAGTGATCCGCCGACAGTTCAGGGGTGACATCCTGAATGGAAAAGTCGGCCACATTTCACAACAGGCTGCTTCCGTACCTGCTGCTTGCGCCGCAGCTCGTCATCACTTTCGTATTCTTCTACTGGCCTGCCAGTCAGGCGGTCTGGCAATCGTTCAAGCGCGAAGACGCCTTCGGCCTGACGTCGGAATTCGTTGGCCTGGAGAACTACCAGACGCTGTTTGCGCAGCCCGAGTATTACAAGGCGATCCTGACGACGATCGTGTTTTCGACCCTCGTCGCATCGCTGTCGCTCGGTATCGCGCTGATGTTTGCGACCCAGGCCGACAAGAACCTGAAAGCGGCGCCGGCCTTCAAGACGTTCCTGATCTGGCCTTATGCCGTCGCGCCCGCAATCGCCGGCGTGCTGTGGATCTTCATGTTTCATCCCTCGCTCGGCACGCTGGCGCGGCCGCTGCGCGTTCTCGGCTTCGACTGGAATCCGCTGCTGAACGGCAATCATGCCATGACGCTGGTGGTGATGGCCGCGGTCTGGAAACAGATCTCCTACAATTTCCTGTTCTTCCTTGCCGGCCTGCAATCGATCCCCAGGAGTGTGCTTGAGGCCAGCGCGATCGACGGTGCTGGACCGCTGCGCCGGTTCTGGACCATCGTGTTTCCGTTGCTGTCGCCCACCACGTTCTTCCTGCTGGTGGTCAACGTGGTCTACGTCTTCTTCGATACGTTCGGCATCATCGACGCGGTCACCGGCGGCGGCCCTGCCGGCGCGACGACCACCATGGTCTACAAGGTTTATGCGGATGGACGGCTCGGCGGCGATCTCGGCGGCTCGGCGGCGCAATCCGTGGTGCTGATGGCCATCGTCATCGCGCTGACCGCTGTGCAGTTCCGCTATGTCGAGCGCAAGGTGCAATACTGATGGTCGAGCATCGTCCCCTGCGCGATTTCGTTGCCTACGCCATTCTCACCTTCGGCATCTTCATTGTCGCGTTTCCGGTCTACCTTGCACTGATTGCCTCGACGCACGACGCAGCCACGGTGGTCAACGGAAACATGCCGCTCTCGCCCGGCAGCCACACCCTGGAAAACTATTACCGGGCGATCTTTGTCGGCGGCTCGCGCGCCAGCCGAGAGCCGGTTGGTCACATGCTGATCAATTCGTTCGTCTCCGCCATCGGCATCGCGGTCGGCAAGATCTTCATTTCCATCCTGTCGGCATTCGCGGTGGTGTATTTCCGTTTTCCCTTCCGCAAGACCGCGTTCTGGATCATCTTCATCACGCTGATGCTGCCGGTCGAGGTTCGCATCTATCCCACCTACAAGGTTGTCGCCGACCTGGGCATGCTCGACACCTATGCGGGACTGATCCTGCCGCTGATTGCGTCGGCCACCGGCACGTTGCTGTTCCGGCAATTCTTCATGACCATTCCCGAAGAACTTCTGGAGGCCTCTAAGATCGACGGCGCGGGTCCATTTCGATTTTTCAAAGATACGCTGCTGCCCCTGTCCGTCACCACCATCGCCGCGCTGTTCGTGATCCAGTTTATCTACGGCTGGAATCAGTATCTGTGGCCACTGCTGATCACCACGCAAGACTCGATGCAAACCATCGTGACCGGCATTAAGAAAATGCTGACCACCACCGATGAACTCGCGGAATGGCAGCTTGCGATGGCGACGGCGATTCTTGCGATGCTGCCGCCGGTCGCGGTCGTCGTCTTCATGCAGCGCCTGTTCGTGCGCGGCCTCGTCGAAACTGAAAAGTAGATTCTGGAATCCTAAGGAACGAGCATGTCGAATGTCGTCCTGCGCGATGTGAAGAAGACCTATCCCGGCGGGGTCGATGCCATCAAAGGCATCAACTTCGAGGTCGGCGACGGGCAGTTCTGCGTGCTGGTCGGACCAAGCGGTTGCGGCAAATCCACCTTGCTGCGGATGGTCGCGGGTCTTGAGACCATCACCAGCGGCGAGATCGACATCGGCGGCCGCGTTGTCAACCAGATCGAACCGGCTGATCGCGACATCGCGATGGTGTTCCAGAACTATGCGCTCTATCCGCACATGAGCGTCTACAACAACATGGCCTACGGTCTGCGCAATCGCGGCACGCCGAAGCCCGAGATCGATACAAGGGTGCGGGAAGCCGCGCAGATTCTCGAAATTACGCCGATGCTGGATCGCAAGCCGCGCCAACTGTCCGGCGGCCAGCGCCAGCGCGTCGCCATGGGCCGCGCCATTGTGCGCAAGCCGAAAGTGTTTCTGTTCGACGAACCGCTTTCAAATCTCGATGCCAAGCTGCGGGTCGCCATGCGCGTCGAAATCCGCAAACTTCAGCGCCGTCTCAAGACCACATCGATCTACGTCACCCATGACCAGATGGAAGCGATGACCCTCGCCGATATTCTGGTGGTGATGAACGGCGGGCAGGTCGAGCAGATCGGCAAACCGCTCGACATCTACAAGAAGCCCGCCACGACATTCGTTGCCTCGTTCATCGGCGCGCCGCCGATGAACCTGCTGTCGGTGGCGGCGAACGACCTCGGCGAACCGCTCGATGCGCTGCAGATCAAGGCGCCCGGCGATGCCATTCTCGGCATTCGCCCGGAGGACTTCATGCTGGCCGGCTCCGCACCTCAGGGCCTCGCGCTTGAACTCATGGTCGATGCCATCGAGCGGGTCGGCGCCGAAACATATGTCTACGGCACCAGACCGCGCGCCGACGGCGGTCCAACCGTCAGCCCCAGACCCGGCGAACTGCCGCCTGGCGAGATCATCGTCCGGCTGCCGGGCGAGGCGGCCCCCGCCATTGGCGAGCGAATCAAGGTCTCCGCGGCGCAGGGCAAGCTGCACCTGTTCAGCCCGGACGGTCGCAGCCGGCTCACCGGCTAGCTGGATTCACCCCTGTTTACGGACAGTTAGAGGTTCTTGAACAACGCAGGCGACATCGCCATATTTGTTTTAACCGGCAGGCCGCAAGGCTGTCGGGAACCCAGGAAGGAGTGCCGCAAGGGCTCCAACCCAAAGTCGCTTCGAGAGGACTTTGTGAATGTCTCGTGTTCCTTCGCTATCGAGTCCGTTCCTTTTGGGATTCGACGAGATTGAGCGTGCGCTCGATCGCGTCGTGAAAGGTGCAGACGGTTATCCTCCTTACAACATCGAGCGGTGCGGCCGTGATGACGGCCAGCCCGAACGCCTGCGGATCACGCTGGCGGTCGCAGGATTTACCCGCGACCAACTCGATGTAACCACTGAGGAAAACCAGCTCGTGATCCGGGGCCGCCAGCAGGACGACAAGACCCGGCAGTACATCCACCGCGGCATCGCCGCACGTCATTTCCAGCGCACCTTCGTGCTGGCCGACGGGATGTATGTCATCGGCGCAGACCTGAAGAACGGCCTGCTCTCGATCGATCTGGCTCGTCCCGAGCCTGAACGGGTCGTTAAGACGATAGCCATCAATGAGCACGAATAATGGAACGAGTAGCGGACTCGACCGCTTAACAACTGCAAGGAGTCGAGACCATGACTGGTAATGTTATCTTTGAACCCGCTGTCTCCCTTGAGACGCTGGCAACCTTGGGCGAAGGCCACATCGCCTACGTCAAACAGATTCGCTCGGAAGACGTGCCGGGACTTTTCCCGCAGGCGCCGCAGATCGCGCCCGGCCTGAAGCTGTTCGCGCTTCACGCTGCCGACGGTACGCCGATCATGCTGACCGACAGCCGCGAAGCGGCGATCGCGAATGCATGGAGCAACGAGTTAGAGACCGTCAGCGTTCACTGAGCCGGCCACAAGCCGCGCAGTGATGCGACGATCATGAACGAAGCGGCAGCGCGGCGAGCGCTGCCGCTTTTATTTTGTGGGATGGCGAAAGGTGATTAAGCCGCCGTCGCCGGCGGCAGCGCCAGCACCGAATACAGCGCCTGCGCGTCCTTCGATGCGCGCAGCTTCTTGGCGATATCCTGATCGCGCAGCAGCCGCGCAATGCGCGCCAGCGCCTTGAGATGATCCGCACCGGCGCCTTCGGGCGCCAGCAGCAGGAATACCAGATCGACCGGCTGACCATCCATCGCTTCAAAATCGATCGGACGATCCAGCCGTGCAAACAGGCCCGACAGCTTGTCAAGCTTCGGCAGTTTGCCGTGAGGGATCGCCACGCCGTAACCGACGGCGGTGGTTCCCAGTTTCTCGCGCTGGAGAAGCACTTCGAAGATCGACCGCTCGTTCTGTCCGGTCAGGACAGCGGCACGCGCGCTGAGTTCCTGAAGCGCCTGCTTCTTGCTGTTGACCTTCAAAGCAGGAAGAATCGCCTCGGGTGCGACCAGATCGGTAATCGTCATGAACGTTCCGAGGGTGAGGTTAAGCCGTTGGTGAACTTACAAAATCGGTCTCAGACCGGGTGGCGTCAAGGGCCCTGCGAGCCGAATTATGGCCCGCATTCCTGAAAGGTCGCGGACCATAGTTAGGCGCGCCCAAGGCGTCAATGGCGAACCGATTCGCCAATCACAGGGGGATCCACCCAGCCGACGTTCCCGTCCGGCCGCCTGTAGATGATGTTCACCCGTCCGCTGCTGCCGTGCTGGAACACCATCACCGGCGCGCCGGTCAAATCGAGTTCCATGACCGCTTCGCTCACCGAGTAACGCTTCAGCGAAGTCGTCGCCTCGGCGATAATGACCGGATTGAACTCGTTGACATCCTCGTCTTCGTGCGACGGTGCTTCGATCACATAACTCGGCGCGTCCAGCGCCGCGCCATTGAGATCGGACAGCGCCGCGGACGCCGCATGTGACTTGCGCGCCGAGCGATCCTTCAGGCGGCTCTTGTAACGGCGCAGGCGTTTCTCGATCAGCAGCAGCGCCTGGTCGGCGCTGGCATAGGCATCCGCTGCCATCGCATCCGCCTCGAGCGAGATTCCCGAATCCAGATGAAGCGAGCAATCGGTACGGAAGCCGAAACCATCCTTGCTGAGCGTGATGTGGCCCGAATAGTTGCCATCGAAATATTTTCGCAGCACTTCGTCCGTGCGTTCGCTCACGCGATCGCGAAGGGCTTCACCGACGCTGATGCTTTTTCCAGAGACCCGGAGTGTCATAACGTTCCTCACTTGCTTCTTCGGACTGCAGTTCGGATGAAGGAGCGTTCCGCTTCTTGGCGTCGCAGTCAAGCGGTAGCTGTGTCGCGGGACCTGTCCACGGCCGGAGCGGCCGACGTTAACGCTGTACCGAGCATGCTTTGTTTGTCGCGGCGGCGCTGCACGGACGAGGGAATACGCATGGCTTCACGATACTTCGCTACCGTGCGCCGGGCTATATCAATGCCATCGCCGTGCAATCGTTCCACAATGGTATCATCCGAGAGGATGGCGGTGGGGCTTTCCGCGTCGATCAGCAATTTGATGCGGTGCCGCACAGCCTCGGCGGAGTGCGCATCCCCGCCGTCCGCCGAGGCGATCGATGCGGTGAAGAAATACTTGAGTTCAAACGTGCCGCGATTGGTCGCCATGTACTTGTTCGCGGTCACCCGCGAGACGGTCGATTCATGCATCTGGATGGCGTCGGCAACGGCTTTCAGATTGAGTGGGCGCAAGTGCGCCACGCCCTGTGAGAAAAAGCCGTCCTGCTGGCGAACGATTTCGGTCGCAACCTTCAGGATCGTCCGCGCCCGCTGGTCGAGCGCTCGCACCAGCCACGTTGCATTCTGCAGGCAATCGGTGAAGTAGGATTTGTCACCGTCCTTGCGGATGGTTTTGGACAGTTGCGAATAGTAGACCTGATTGACCAAAACTTTAGGCAACGTGTCGCTGTTGAGCTCGACATGCCAGCCGCCGTCCGGACCGGGGCGAACATAGACATCCGGCACGACGCTCTGGGTCTTGGCCGACCCGAACTTCAAACCGGGCTTTGGATTGAGGTGGCGGATTTCGCCGATCATGTCGGCGATGTCTTCATCATCGACGCCGCAGATTTTTCTTAAAGAAGCGATGTCGCGTTTCGCAAGCAGATCGAGATTCTCGATGAGCGCCTGCATCGCAGGATCGTAACGGTCGCGCTCGCGCAACTGGATCGCAAGGCATTCGCTTAAGTTACGCGCGCAGACGCCCGGGGGATCGAACTTCTGCAGAACCGCAAGCACGGCCTCGACCTCTTCGCGCGACGTGCCGAGCTTCTCATGCGCGTCGCCGAGATCGGCAGGCACATAGCCGGCGTCGTCGACGAGGTCGATCAGATACTGCCCGATCATGCGGCGCATCGGATCCGGAAATGCAACCGCCAGCTGCTCTGCGAGATGACCGCCGAGCGTCGTTTCTGCCGCGACAAAGGCTTCGAGATTGTAGTCGTCGTCGTTCGACGCGCCGCCGCCCCACTCGGTATAGGCGGTCGGCGCGGCATCCTGCGCGTTGCGCGCCGCAGCGTCCGCAGGCTCCTCCGGAAACACATTCTCCATGCCGGTATCGAGGGTCTGCTCGATCTCGGTGCGGGTCCCGAGATCGGGCGCCATCCATTCCTCGGCGCCGGCCTCGAAGTCGCCAGACCGCTCGCCGTCAGTTCCTGGTGTGAACTCGGCACCGTCGGAGAAATCTGCGCCATCGCCTTCCGCGTGGGCAGCGGGGGGCTCGCCATGATCGGGGGCGCCGTCCTGGTTGGCGCGCTCAAGCAGCGGATTGCGCTCAAGCTCGTCCTCGACGAACGCCACAAGGTCGAGATTCGACAGTTGCAGCAGCTTGATCGCCTGCATCAGCTGCGGCGTCATCACCAGCGACTGCGACTGGCGGAACTCTAATCTTTGCGTCAGCGCCATAAAAAACCAGATCCGGTCCAGAAATTGGTCCGTTTCTTGCTTATACTTTTACTGAAAGCTTGTACACGGCTTGACGTTTCGAAAAATCGGGATATTGCGCCGCCCGCTCACCGATCGCAGATCAAGGTGAATCAGAGCCGGAACTCTTCACCCAGATAGAGCCGCCGCACGTCCGGATCGTTGACGATCTCGTCCGGGCTGCCCTCGGTTAGCACCTCGCCCGCATAAACAATATAAGCGCGGTCGGTCAGGCCGAGCGTCTCGCGGACATTATGGTCGGTGATCAGAACGCCGATGCCGCGCGCGGTGAGATGGCGCACCAGTTGCTGAATATCGCCGACCGCAATCGGATCGATGCCGGCGAATGGTTCGTCGAGCAGCATGTAGTTGGGGCGCGAGGCCAGCGCGCGCGCGATTTCCACGCGCCGCCGCTCGCCGCCGGAGAGCGCGATGGACGGCGATTTCCGCAAGCGCGTGATGTTGAATTCGTCGAGCAGCGAATCCAGTTCGCGTTCGCGTTTGCGCTTGTCGGGCTCGACCACTTCCAGCACCGCGCGAATGTTGTCCTCGACAGACAGTCCACGAAAGATCGATGCTTCCTGCGGCAGATAGCCAATGCCGAGCCGTGCGCGCTGATACATCGGCAGTTGCGTCACGTCGTGACCATCGAGCTCGACACGGCCGCGGTCCGGCTTGATGAGACCGGTGATCATGTAGAAACAGGTGGTCTTGCCGGCACCGTTCGGCCCGAGAATGCCGACAGCCTCGCCGCGCCGGACATAGATGCTGACGCCGTGCACGATCTTGCGCGTGCCGAAACTCTTCTCGACGCCGTGAACGGCGAGATAACCCGAGTGCTGCGCGCGTGGTGCCGTGCCGTTGGTTGCGGCGCTACGGCGCGGCGGGTTTTCGCGCGGCTGCTCCTTCACGGCATCCCCGCGCGGCAAGTTGCGCGGGATGGGCGGCGCGTTGTGCGTGAATGTCGATGAGTCCTGCGGCGCGAGCGGCGGCGGTTCGCGCGGGATCGCGGCTGCAACAGCCTCGCGCCGGACGGGCGCGTTGTTGCGGGGCACGTCAGGTGCAGCTAACGGCTTCTCGCTGGCGGCCGGCTTGAAAATGTCCCCCATCCGCGCCGCGAGCGAGGTGATGTCCCGGCGCAGGTCATCCTGACGCGAGCGCGCAAAGCCCTGCCGTCCACGCCCCGGGCCTCGACGACGAAAGATGCGCAGGAGATCAACCATGCCCGCTTCAAATCAGCCCTTGGAGTGTTGCCTGAGCATGATGGAGCGAAGGCGTGTTGCCCATCCCCAAATGTTCAGGCGCTGGGTGATACAGGCTCCCCGCATCCGGTTCAACTGTTGGGCTTCCGCGAACCGGACAAGTCATTGAGTTTGAGCGGTTTTCCCGGAGCGCCGGGTGCCGGTGACGGCTGCGCGCCGGATTGATTGCTGCCCGATTGCGACGCATTTGGCGCCGCCTGAAACACACCCTGCACGCGCCCGCTGTTCGATTCGACCCGGGAAATGCCGGTGGTCAGATCGACAACGAGGCGGTCGCCGCGCAGCACGTTCTTGTCCTTGGTCAGCAGCACATTGCCGTGCATCGTGACCGTATTGGCGCGCATGTCGAACACGCCGCGGTCGCCGGTCACAGTCTGATCCTTCTGGGTGACGACGACGCCGCCTTGCGCTTCAAGCCGCTTGATGGACGAATTGCCGGCGGGTCCGGGTGTTGCGGATTTCATCGCGGTCTTCTTCGCGCCGCTGGACTGATCGTTGTCGTAAAACACGACGAGCGTCTTGCAGAGCATGGTGGTGTCGCCCTGCACGACCTTCACATTGCCGCTGAACGTCGCCGCCTTGTCCTTGTCGCGCATCTCAAGCGAGGCCGCATCGATCTGAATCGGCTTGTCGCGGTTCTGCGAAAAGCCCTGCATCGCATTGGGCACGCCCGTCGCCGAACTCTGCGCATGCGCATCATCCGCCGCACACAGAGCGATGGCGGCCGCCACGGACAATGCGCGCGCAACGTTCCCGGTATTGAGTTTGCTGAGAACTTTCATCATCCGAAAAATCATTTTGCAGCGGCGTCCTGTGCGGGCGCCTGATTGCCTGTCGATGCATCCTTTGCAGGCCCGTCCATAATCAGAATCATCGAAACACCGCCATCAAAGCGCACCAGCGCGCCGTTTTCGGTGATTCTAAGACGGTTTGCATCCAGCGTGCCGTTCAGCAGTTTCACCGCCACGGGCTGATCCGAGGACACCGTCCCGCCGCCGAGATCGACGGTGGCCTGCGTCAGCCGCGCCTCGTAGCCCGTTGTGGATTGCAGGAAGATATTATCCTTCAGATCCAGCAGCTGGGTTTTGGTATCGAACAGGCCGGAGCGCGCGTCCATGGTGATGCCCGTCTTGTCTTCCATCTGAACCTTGGCGCGCAGTTCGTGCAGTTCGACATTGTTCGGATTGGTCACGTCCTGCACCGCCGACTTGGCCCAGAGTTCATAGGGCCGCTGATCCGGCGTGAAGCCGGCCAGATGCGGCGAGTCCATCGTGATCTTGGTGCCGGAGACTCCGAGCTTGCCGATGTCGATCGGCAGCTTCGACAAAATCCGGAAAGGATTGAACAGCGAGATGCCGATAATCGTCAGCATCGCGGCGGCCACCATCACCGGCACAGCCAGACGCAGATGGCGCACGCGGCGGCTGTGGCGCTTCGCTTTCGCGTAGCGCGCATCCGCACCAGCCTGATAGCTCTGGCTCTGAACCGAAACCAACATATGCTCCGAAGCGCCGGGGTGGCCTGGTCATTCTACGCAAGGACACGGCTTTTTGCAGCCCGGCATTTGTCCCGCCTTACCAAGCACTTGATAACAAGCACTTGGCAAAGAGCAAAAAAGTGACGGAAAGCAGGCAAACTTCGCTGCAAATGGCAAAACCTGGCTGCAAATGGCCAGATTATGAATGCGCGAAAATGTCGTCGTTTTCCCAGCCCTGCAGGTCCAGCTTCGCGCGGGTGGGCAGAAACTGGAAACAGGCGGCGGCAAGCGCCTGCCGGTTCTCGCGCGCCAGCATGGCGTCGAGCTTGTCGCGCAACGCATGAAGATGCAGCACGTCGGACGCCGCGTAGGCGAGCTGCGCGTCGGTCAGCGACGCCGCGCCCCAGTCGCTCGATTGCTGTTGCTTCGACAGATCGACGCCGAGCACCTCGCGCACCAGATCTTTCAGGCCGTGACGGTCGGTGTAGGTGCGGACCAGACGCGACACGATCTTGGTGCAGTAGACCGGCTCCGGCATCACGCCGAAGGCATGAAACAGCACGGCGAGATCGAACCGCGCGAAATGGAAAATCTTGGTGACCTTCGGATCGCCAAGCAGTTTTTTCAGATTAGGCGCGTCAGTGTGACCGGCGGGAATCTGCACCACGTCCGCGGTGCCGTCGCCGTTCGACAACTGGATCACGCACAGCCGGTCGCGATGCGGATTGAGGCCCAGCGTTTCGGTGTCGATCGCCACCGACTGCGTGTAGCGCGAAAGATCCGGCAGGTCGCCGCGATGCAGGCGGATGGTCATGGTCTGTCAGAACCCTTGGGTGTCCAGATTGGTCGAATCGACGGGCCTAAACTACCGCCCAAATCTCCGGGAGACGAGGGGGATCGGCCTGATTTGCTCCGATACCTCAACCACCGTGTTGTTGGCAACGCTGCTGGACCCGCTAACCCGTGAGCATCGCCATCGTCAGCTATTTGAAGATCCGCAAAAATAACCCAAGATCGCCAGAGTCCGATTGCCGACGAAAGGCCTGAGCATGAAGATCGAACAACGATTGCCGCGCTTTGCGGTCCTGATCGACGGCGACAACACGTCGCCGCAGATCGCGGAAGGGCTTTTTGAAGAGGTCGCCACCTTCGGCGAGGCCAGCGTGCGCCGTATCTACGGTGACTTCTCGGGACCTCGTCTCAAATCTTGGGTTAGTATCCTGCGCAAGCACGCCATCGACCCCTATCAGCAGTTTGCTTACACCACCGGCAAGAACGCGTCCGACATCGCCCTTGTGATCGACGCCATGGACCTTCTGCACAGCGAGCGATTTGATGGATTCTGTCTGGTGTCATCCGACAGCGATTTCACGCGGCTTGCGTCGAGGCTGCGCGAACAGGGCGCCGACGTTTACGGATTCGGCGCGCAGAAAACGCCGGAGAGTTTCCGGCAGGCCTGCCGCAGATTTATTTACACCGAGAATCTGGTTACCCGGCCTTCGGCTGACGGAATGAAAGCTCCCTCGGGGCCGCAGCCGCTTGAACCACCAAGCGCCGCCGTTTCAATCCTGAAGAAGGCGATCTCGACCCCCGATGAAGACGGATGGGTCATGCTGGCTCCCGTAGGAAGCCGCATCGCCAATCTGTTTCCGGATTTCGACACGCGAACCTATGGCTGCTCCAAGCTGAGCGACCTCGTTCGCAAAACCGGCGCGTTCGATATCGAGAAAACGAAGAGCGGTCAGGAACGCATGAGAGCCAAGGCCGTTGGCGGCGGCGCGGCCAAACCGAAAAGGCCCAGGCAGCCAAAGTCGCGACGAACAGATCCGCCGTCGGCCTAGCGCCACAGTCCCAGCGCCGCCCACTTCGATTCGGGAATCGCCTCACCGATCTTGTAGCTGAACGTCAGCACCTTCATGTGGTCGGGCGTGCCCTTGCAGGCGAAGGAAAACGAATACCATCGTCCCTTGCTGCGGAACGCGCCGCCCTTGCCGGTGACGGTGTCGCCGGTATGGACCGGATGAGACACCACATCGGTCTTGGCGCGGTCGGGGTGATAGGGATTGGCGTCCCGGTCAATCCGGTTCATCGCCTCAAGGTCGCAGACCTGCTCGAGCCGGGTTTGCGGATCGAGCTTCTTCAGGCTCGCTGCGAACCGCGCATCCATGGCCAACACGGACGTCGCTGGCAACAGCATGGCAATCAGAACAAGGGCTGATTTTTTCACGAAAGCACCACCGTCAATCTTGGGTGTGGATGTTGGTGAAGGGCGCATCTCCCGGAAAACCTGTCTCCACGAGAGACAATCCTCGAATCGATGCTGCCGGGACAAGATCGCCCCAGCAACACACGCACCTCAATGGCGGTGTATCTGCTCAACACGCTGGATACAATCCGCGAGCCGCGCTGGTTCCACCGCGCTATTCCGGTGAACTGCGCGTGGTGCCGGCGGCAACTATGCAATTCACGTCGCACCGATTGCCGCGAAAACAGCAGCGGCACTCAACCGAGTCCACAAGGCAAGTCGCCATTGGGGCAAGGGCCACCCGCTGCCGCATCTGCGCAGGGGTGGCCTTCATTCCGCATATCCGGCGGCCGCTTACGTCCTGATCGCGGCCTTCAGCGAATCGACGAACACCCAGAAGGAAGCGGCGACAAGACAAGCATCCTTCAGGAGGAACTGACCCGGCGCGACCGAGATCGCCGGCAGCCCGAGCTCCGGCACCACGACGCCCGGCGTCGAGATCATGAAGCTGAGAGTCGTGACGAAGAGTCCGGTCGAGAGAAGACCGCCGACCGCAGAAAAGATCGGGTTCACCAATCTGAGAACGATCAGCAGCCCGACACTGAGTTCGAGGAAGCCAAGAAAGGTGGAGAAGCCGCGGACCGAAAACAGGGCATAGAACCAGCTCAGGAGCGGGCTGTTTTCCACGAGCGGGACCAGTCCTTCGGCCTCATAGGCGGTAAATTTCATCCCGCCGAACCAGGCGTAAATGATTCCGAGCGAGACGTAGAGGCTGACCCGGCTGACCGGCTCCGCGTAAGCGAGCAGGCGCTCGGCCTGATCGCGCCACGCGGCGATCGTGCCCCGTGTAAGAACCGGCGTCGGGACCGTGGTGATGCCTGATCTGATGGCTTGCGTTTTCGTGGTCATCGTACTTCTCCTGTCTGCCGGACGGTTGACGGCATTCCGTCGAGCGTCAGCTCGCGGTGCCGCTCGGCACGTCCGGTGGAATGCCGAGATAGGTACGTCTGTCAGAACGAAGGCGGCTGATATCGCTCAAGCAGCGCTTTGTGCCTCGCCGGCGATCTCCTCGTCGGCCACAGCGCGCAGAGCCCGCGCATCCGAGCCGTTGCGCTCATGGATGTGCGGCGCAGGCGTCCGATCGATCAGCAGGCTGAGCAGCTCGGGACGGCTGTAGTGACCGCGCGAGTCCATCAACCGCTTGCGCAAGGCGATCTGGCCGAAATCGAGGTCCGCAATCACGTCGCCTTCGCCCGCCTTGAGCGGGCCGGCAATGATCTGGCCGTCCGGACTTGCGATGGCGGTGAACAAGCCGCCTGAAATAGGCCCAATGGGACCGCCCGTGTCCGCGACGATCTGCGCTTGCTGGTCGGGATCGAGCCACGCGGTCGCGCTGACCACGAAGGCTCCGGATTCGAGCGCGTGCTGACGGACATTGACTTCTGTCTGTTCCGAGAACAGCGGACCGAAGATCGAGCCGGGATACATCGCCGAGTGGATTTGCTCGCCGTCGGCGATCAGCGCGTAACGCGCGAGAGGCAGATAGTGCTCCCAGCACGCAAGCTGACCGATGCGTCCGACCGCGCTGTCCACGGCGCGCAGGCCCGAGCCGTCACCCTGACCCCAGACCATTCGCTCATGGTAGGTCGGCATGATCTTGCGGCGGCGCTGGATCAATGTCCCATCGGCGTCGAAAAGCAGTTGTGTGTTGTAGATCGTGTTACCGTCACGCTCATTGACGCCAATCGAGACGACCATGTTCGCCTCTTTCGCGGCCGCACCGATCGCACGGGTCTCAGCTGACGGAATGGTGACCGATTCTTCCAGCAGCCGCAGATGCTCCTTCGCCATGGAAAAGGCGGGCTGCACGAAGGCGAAGTAAGGGTAGTAGGGGATCACGGTCTCCGGAAACGTCGCGAACTGGACACCCTGCTTGCCGAGTTCGCGGATCTTCAGGACGACCTTCTCGACGGTCCCCGCCCGGCTGTACAGCACTGGGCTGATTTGCACGGCGGCTGCTTTGACGATGGTGCTCATCTTACTCGTCCTTCTGTGGGTGATCTAACAATTGTGAGAATTCGCAAATCTCGCCGGGCGGCTAAGCGCTCATGCGTTCTTGTTTACGCAAGTTGTAACGAGGAGCCGGGATGGCACTCGAGAGCTTGCTCGACATGGCGAGACGTGCCGTCTCATGACGATCCCACTCTGCCTTGTCCGGCAGCGATGGAATGGTCACGGTCTCGCCAAGGTCGAGACCCGCCAGGGCGGCATCGACCAGGTCATCGGCTGACATCACGATCTGCGCCGGAAGCTGATGAACCGGCTTGCCGGCGACGTCCCAGAATTCGGTGGCCGTGGCGCCCGGCAGAACCGCCTGCACGCGAACGCCCTTGTCGGCGAGTTCGTGAACGAGGGATTGGTTGAACGCGAGCACGAACGCTTTCGTGCCGCCATAGACGCCGTTCAGCACCTCCGGCGCGATCGCGACAATCGACGAAATGTTGATGATCGTACCGTTGCCGCGGGCAACAAATCCCGGGACCGCTGCATAGGTCAGCCGCGTCAGCGCAGTGACGTTGAGGCGGATCATGTCGTCCATCTTTTCAACGTCGGAAGTGATCAGCGGGTCGGCAGCGCCGACACCTGCATTGTTGACCAGCAGGGAGATGCCCGCATTGGTCCGGAGAATGTCCTCGACGCGTTGCAGGTCCGCCGGGGACGTGAGATCGGCTTCCACCGTCTCCACCTTCCGGCCCGTTTCATTGGTGAGCCGGCGCGCAAGAGATGCGAGCCGCTGCTTGTTGCGCGCAACAAGAACGAGGTCGTAGCCGCGCTTCGCCAGACGATCGGCGTAGATCGCACCGATGCCGGTTGATGCGCCGGTGACGAGGGCAGTGCCGTTGGCTTGGGTCGTGCTCATGTCCGTCTCCTTTTGGCTGGGCGAGTTCGTTGCTTCGAGCCGATGGATAGCCCCTTCCGAAAATGTTGGGTATCTGGTAAAATCGAGATGCATCCTTCCAAAAATGGAAACATCCGATGGGACGTTTTGAGGATATGTCGATCGCGTTGGCGGTCGCGGAGGCCGGCAGCCTGTCGGCTGCAGCGCGGCAGCAGAAAATACCGCTTGCGACTGTGAGCCGAAAAGTTTCTGAGCTCGAAGCGCACCTGCGCACCAAATTGTTCAACCGGTCGAGCCGCGCGCTCGTCCCGACGGATGCAGGACGCTCCTACATCGCCGCGGCAAAGAGAATCCTCGCCGACGTGGCCGAGACCGAACGCGCGGCCTCCGGCGAGTACACGACGCCGCGCGGAGAGCTGAGCTTGTCGGCGCCTGTCGCCCTCGGCCGATTGCATCTGCAGCCGGTTCTGACGGAGTTCCTGGCGACGTTTCCGGAAGTGGATGTTCGGCTCAGTTTGCTGGATCAGGCGGTCAATCTGCTGGAAGAGCACGTCGATGTTGCGCTTCGCATCGGCCCTCACGCTGAAAGCAGCCTGATCGCCGCCCGGGTCGGCGAAATCCACCGCGTGATGTGCGCCAGCCCGGCCTATCTGAAATCCCGCGGAACGCCCAGATCGCCCGACGACCTCTCGACACACGACTGCATCAGCTTTCCGTCGATACAGTCGCCGAATACGTGGAGATTCAAACGGGACCAGACCGAGTACGTCGTGCCCGTCCGATCAAGACTCGTCGTGAGCAATCTTGAGGCGGCCTATGATGCCGCATGCGCGGGCATCGGAATCACGGTGGTGTTTTCCTATCACGTCACCGATTCAATCAAATCGGGGCAGCTCATACCGTTGCTTCAGGATTTTCAGCCGCCGCCGCTGCCCGTCAGCTTCATGTATTCGCCCAATCGTTTCATGCCGGTCAAACTGCGCGCATTTCTGGACTTCGCGCTGCCACGCCTGAAAGCGCGCCTTGGCGGTGCGGCACCGCGAGGGCGAACTGGTCGCCCTGTTCCGTCAAAATAGGGAGCGGTCAACTGCTCACAAAAAATGAGGACCAATGCGAAGCACAGACAATCGCATGTGCTCACATAATGGTGCCCAGGAAAGGACTCGAACCTTCACGGCCGTTAAGCCACTGGCACCTGAAGCCAGCGCGTCTACCAATTCCGCCACCTGGGCATTGGGGCGGTTACTAAGGACAGGGCGCGCGCTTGTCAAATTGCTCTGGCCCCGACGCGTTTTCTTTACGCGAACCGGTCCCCACTTCGCTCGAAAACGCTACGAAGCCGCCGGAATGGCCTGTACAGCGCGCGGATGATGGCGTATCGCGGAAATTGGCGGGACCGCCCTCCCGCTTCGTTTATTTTGCGCAGGAACCACGCATGTCAGCCCCTATCGATACACTTGTCACGGTCTTCGGTGGATCGGGTTTTCTCGGCCGGCACGTGATCCGGGCGCTCGCCAAGCGCGAATATCGCATCAGAGTCGGCGTGCGCCGTCCGGAATTGGCCGGGCACCTGCAGCCTCTGGGCCGGGTCGGCCAGATTCACGCGGTACAGGCCAACCTGCGCTATCCGGCTTCGGTGCAGGCCGCGGCGCGCGGCGCCAGCATCGTCGTTAATCTGGTAGGAATTCTCGCCGAGAGCGGCGCGCAGACCTTCAATGCCGTTCAGGCCAAGGGCGCGGACACCGTGGCGCGCGCGGCAGCCGAAATCGGCGCGCGCATGGTGCATGTCTCGGCGATCGGCGCCGATGCGAATTCAAACTCACACTACGCCCGCGCCAAGGCGGCCGGCGAAGCCGCCGTGCTGGCGGCCGCGCCATCGGCGACGATCATTCGCCCCTCAGTGGTGTTCGGTCCCGAGGATCAATTCACCAACCGCTTTGCGGGACTGGCGCGCATCTCGCCGATGCTGCCGCTGATCGGCGGCGGGCTGACCAGGATGCAGCCGGTCTATGCCGGCGACGTCGCCACCGCCGTTGCTGATGCGGTCGATGGCAAGACCCGGCCGGGCGCGACCTATGAGCTCGGCGGCCCCGAGGTCATGACGATGCGGGAGATTCTCGAACTGATTCTGAAGATCACCCAGCGCGACAGCATGCTGATGTCGCTGCCGTTCCCGCTCGCGAAAATCCAGTCGTACTTTCTGCAGTTCGCGCCGGGCGATCTGAAGCTGACGCCTGATCAGGTCGAGCTTCTGCGCAACGACAACGTGGTGTCGGACGCGGCGAAGTCCGCGGGGCTGACGCTGGAAGGTCTGGGGATCACGCCGGATTCGCTGGAAGTCGTCGCGCCGTCCTATCTCTGGCGCTACCGCAAGACCGGCCAGTTCGCGCACAACGGCACGTGACGCTGGCTGTTACTTCCCCAGCGCCAGACCGATCAATCCGAGCGTGCCGACGATCACACGCCACCATGCGAACAGTCCGAAGCCGTTGCGCGAGACGTAATCGAGCAGCGTCTTCACCACGATAATCGCCGCTACAAACGACGTGATGAATCCCACCGCGACCAGCAGCGTGTTGTTCGCCGTCATCTGCCCGTGGTTCTTGTAGAGATCGTAAGCGAACGCGCCACTCATGGTCGGGATCGCGAGAAAGAACGAGAACTCCGCCGCTGCGCGCTTGTCCGAACCGAACAGCATCGCGGACACGATCGTCGCTCCCGAGCGCGAGACGCCGGGGATCATCGCCAGACACTGCGCCAGACCGATGCCGAGATACATCGGCAACGGAAACGATGTGGCGTCATGAAAGCGCGGGCGCAAATCCTGCTGATCGACCCATAGCAGCACCGCGCCGCCGGCGATCAGCGTGAAGCAAACCACCCACGGATTGAACAGCACATCCTTGATGAAGGAATGCGCAGCCGCGCCGATGATGGCCGCCGGCAAAAACGCGATCAGCACGCCGATGACGAACCGCCGCGCCGCGGGGTCCGAAAACATGCCGAGCGCGATTCGCCACAATTTCGCAAAATACACCGACAGAATAGCGAGAATCGCGCCGAGCTGAATCAGCACCACGAAGGTCTTGCCGAACGCATCGTCATCGAACCCGAAAAACCGCTCCAGCAGAAGAAGATGTCCGGTGGACGATACGGGCAGGAACTCGGTCAAACCCTCGACGATGCCGAGGATGAAAGCCTTGAAAAGATCGAATGACATGAATGCGATCCGCTTTGGATGAGGGCCCCGCGAGCGGCGTCGTTGTCGCCCATTCGGAAAGTCGCCGCAACGCCAAATCCATGAAATAGAGTATTGGCAAATGGCGGCTTGCCTGCTTATCAGGCTTTTCCATCTGGCGCGTTAACCGCCATTCGAGACCCTTTGTTAAACCTAACCAGACTATCACTGGGCTAAATCCAACCGGACTCATCGCATCTGCATGTTCACACTTTTTCATCATCCGTTTTGCCCGCGGTCGCGCTTCGTGCGGCTTGCGCTCGGCGAACACGGGCTCGACACGCGGCTTGTGGAAGAACTGGTCTGGGATCGCCGCGAAGCCTTCCTGGCGCTGAATCCGGCCGGCGATACGCCGGTCCTGATTGCCGAGGGCACGCCTGCCATGCCGGGGGCCGGTCTCGCCGCCGAGTTCCTTGACGAAATTCACGGCGCGCCGTTGGGCGATCACCGCTTGTTGCCGCGCGCGATGAACGACCGCATCGAGGTGCGGCGGCTGCTGTCGTGGTTCAACGACAAGTTTTTCGAAGAGGCCAGCGGGCCGCTGGTTTCCGAGCGCATCTACAAGCGGTTCATGAAACCCGAGCATGGCGGCGGACCTCCGGCGACCGACGTTCTGCGCGCCGCAAAGGCAAATGTGCGCTATCATCTGGCCTATATCGGCTGGCTGGCGCGGACGCGGAATTTTCTCGCCGGTGATCAGCTCACCTATGCCGATCTGGCCGCCGCAGCCCACCTGTCGGCGCTGGACTATCTGGGCGATGTGCCATGGAACGAGGACGACGCAGCCAAGGCGTGGTACGTGCGGATCAAATCCCGCCCGTCGTTCCGCCCGTTGCTGAGCGAGTGGATGGCGGGCGTCCCGGCGTCGGCGCATTACGTGGATCTCGACTTCTGACCGACACAAGCCTTGTTGACTCAAGTCTTGCGGACACGGTCGCGGTCAAGGCCGCGCTGATCGAGCAGGCCCGCGCCATCGGCTTCAGCACTATCGGCATCACCGACCCCAACGCGATCGAAGGCGCGCGCGAACGGCTGCAGAATTTTCTCGATGCCGGTTCGCACGGCGATATGGAATGGCTCGCCAACGAACCCGCGCGCCGCGCCAGCCCCAAGGTGCTGTGGAGCGACGTGCGCTCGGTGATCATGCTCGGGATGAATTACGGCCCGGATGAGAATCCGCTGGCGCTGCTCGAACAAAAGACCCGCGGCGCGATTTCAGTCTATGCGCGCGGCGACGACTATCACGACCTGATCAAGAAGCGGCTCAAGACGCTGGCGCGCTGGCTACTGGCCACCGCCGGCGGCGACGTGAAGGTGTTTGTCGACACCGCCGCGGTGATGGAAAAGCCGCTGGCGCAGGCGGCCGGTCTCGGCTGGCAGGGCAAGCACACCAACCTCGTGTCACGCGAATACGGCTCATGGCTGTTTCTCGGCGCCATCTTCACTACGCTCGACCTGCCGCGCGATGACGCCGACGTGGATCGCTGCGGATCGTGTCAGGCCTGTCTCGACATCTGCCCGACCAATGCCTTCCCCGCGCCCTATCGCCTCGATGCGCGCAAGTGCATTTCGTATCTCACCATCGAGCACAAGGGCGCGATTCCGCGCGAGCACCGCGAAGCCATCGGAAACCGCATCTATGGCTGCGACGATTGCCTGAGCGTCTGCCCCTGGAACAAGTTCGCGCAGGAAGGCCACGAAGCGAAGCTCGCGGCGCGCGACGAGTTGCGCGCGCCGTCGCTGTCCGACCTGGCGCGACTCGACGACCCATCGTTCCGCGCGCTGTTCACGAAATCACCGGTCAAGCGGATCGGCCGTGACAGATTTTTGCGCAACGTGCTCACCGCCATCGGCAACAGCAACGACGCGTCGCTGATCCCTGACGCGCGCCGCCTGCTCGACGACGCGAATCCGCTGGTGCGAGGCGCTGCGGTGTGGGCCCTGTCGCGACTGATGCCGCGCGCGGAATTTTCCGAGCTCGCAAGTACGTCGAACGACAGCGACGAAAGCGTGAGGGAGGAGTGGGCCAACGCACTCTCCGCATTTCCGTCATGGCCGGGCTTGTCCCGGCCATCCCCGCCTTAATAGACTTCGAGAGAAAAAAGACGTGGATGCCCGGGACAAGCCCGGGCATGACAATCTTTTAGTTTGCCAGATGCCTCTGCATCTCCGGCCGCGCCTTGAGCGCCGCACCCTGCTTGGCGAAAATCTTCGCCATGCGCTCGGGCGCAAAATTCATGTCGAGAAACCCGGTTGCGACGTTCGCGACCTCGCCGTATTCGGCGATCAGCCCGTCGCGCAACGTCATGATCGCGACGCCTTCGAACATCGCACGAGCGCCTTTGGCTTCCGGCAACAACGAGCGATAGCTGAACGTGTAGCGCGCATAGAGCTTTTCCCCGTCGCTGACCGGATCGTGCATGTCCCAGCGGAAATCCGTCGCCGTGCGGTAGAACCAGTCGTCGATCAGCTCCGCAATTTTCTCGCGGCCTTCGAACGCGCCGTAGAAAACGTCGTGATAAATGCCGTCTTCCGTGAACAAAGCCGAGAGAGCCTTGCCGTTACGCCGTTCGACGGCGCGGCAGAAATCATGGAGAAGTCTTTCAGCCGGCATGACGTTCTCCTGATTTGAATTACCCGTTCGACAGTTCGCTCACCGCGCCCAGCATGCGCGCGATGTCCTGCGGCCGCGACAGACGATGATCGCCGTCCTGCACCAGCGTCAGCACCACGTCATCGCTCGGCAGACAGTGCGTCAGCGCGAAGGCATGACGCCACGGCACGTCGGGGTCCTGCGCGCCTTGCAGAATCCGCACCGAGCATCCGACATCGATGGTGCCGCCGAGCAGCAGATGGTTGCGGCCTTCCTCGATCAGGTTGCGGGTGATGGGATACGCCTCGCCGTAGTCGGATGGCCGATGCCACACGCCCCTGGTCATGATCTCGTCGCGGATCTCCTGCGAGAAACCTTTCCACATCAGGTCTTCGGTGAAATCCGGCGCGGGCGCGATCAGCACCAGGCCCGCGAGCTTCGCGCGTGATGCCGGCCGCTTGGCCAGCGCGCGCGCCAGCAGCAAAGCCATCCAGCCGCCCATCGACGAGCCGACGACGATCTGCGGCCCCTCACAGAAGGCATCGAAAACTTTCAGGCTTTCTTCGTGCCACTGCCCGATGGTTCCGTCGGCGAAGCTGCCTGAGGATTCGCCGTGCCCGGAATAATCGAACCGCACGCAGGCACGGCGCTGCATGGCGGCCCAGTCGTCGAGCGCCTGCGCCTTGGTTCCCTTCATGTCGGAGTTGAACCCGCCCAGCCAGAACACTCCGGGCCGGTCGCCGGCGCGCTTGCGCACGGCAATGCGCCGTTTGGGGGCGCTGTCACCCACGTCGATAAAGCTGAGCTCCGGCATCGCGGAACCGTCTGATGCATGCGCCATGAAAATTGCCCCGTCCCGGCTGTTATGGCGGCCGATGGCGCCGTCCGTCAACGCGGCCGCTTCAAGTGGCTCGTAACGCTTGCGAACCGGACGCCGGACCTCTATGTGGAGCGGGCTGCGGAACACGCCCGGAGCGGTTATTTGTCAGGCATTTTACGGTTTTGTGGCTGATCCCGACGTCCTGCGGCAGCACCGGAAAATGCACGCGAAAGCCTGCTCGCGCTTGCCCGGCGGCCCTTAATCCTTCAAAATGATTGCTTCGCTCACAACACCGGAGATTTACCCATTCGCCGTCCCAACAGAGCCCCGCCCACTGCATCGAAAGATGGGCCGCGCACCAACGATGAAATCCGCAATCTCACCATTCAGCTGATCGACCAAACCGGCCTCAACCACGGCACCGTCGAGACGGCGATCGCGGTGAAGATGGCGATGGAGGCCGGCATGGATCTGGTCGAGATTTCGCCGAACACCACTCCTCCCGTCTGCAAGATCATGGACTACGGGAAGTTCAAGTATTCGGCGCAGAAAAAAGCCGCCGAAGCCCGCAAGAAGCAGAAGGTCGTCGAGATCAAGGAGATCAAGCTCCGCCCGATGATCGACGATCACGACTACGACGTGAAGATGCGCGCGATGCTGCGGTTCTTCGAGGAAGGCGACAAGGTCAAGATCACGCTGCGTTATCGCGGCCGTGAAATGGCGCATCAGGAAATCGGCACCAAGCTGCTCGACAAGGTGAAGGCCGCCGTTGCCGATGTCGCGAAGGTCGAACAGGACGCACGTTTTGAAGGCCGTCAGGTCGTCATGGTTCTGGCGCCGCGCTGATCGCGCACCGCATGGGACAGATGAAATAAAAAAATGGCGCTGCGATTTGCAGCGCCATTTTTCGTTTTGACAGTTCGCTGATGATTACGACGCGCGCGTTGCTTCCCAGCGGCCGGAGCAGGACATGCTCGACGACTTGCCGCTCCATTGGCCGGAGCCGGAGCTGGCCGAGAGCTTGCCGCTGGCGCTGGCCTTCTGGTCGCCGCGCGCAATGGCGA
>JAZKDK010000078.1:0-21303 GCA_040387615.1 Pseudomonadota bacterium
AGCCCGGCCATGACGAACTAAAAACCGTGATGACTTACTGCCGAAATTCCACCACAGAGAATTCGCCACTGCGGATGCGGCCGGCGAGGCCTTCGACGAACTTCGCCACCGCATCTTCGCCGTAGGTGCTGACGAGTTCGGCGAACGCCGCAAACAGGCTCGCTTGCGCCAGGCAATCGCCATCGACGCCGTCGTGACGCGCTTCCGCCCAGGCTTCGTTGAGATAATTCAGCGCCGCCCGCTTCTGATCCTGGTCGGGCGAAAGGCCGTGAACGGGCGTCCAATAGGAAGGATGCGACATGAAATCAATTTGCCTGTGGAACGCGTCCGGCGGACTGCACGGTTGAAACTGCACAAGGAATAGCATGCAGGGTGCGGCCCGCGAGCCGGTTCTTTAGGAAAGGTTAACGGCGCAAACGCAAGTTATTGCGTTATTTCCTGCATTTTCTTGCCGCGGCCGGAATGCCATCCACCGGAAAATGTCAGTTGGCGTAACGCGCGGTCAGGTCTCGCGAGATTTTCGAGCCTTCTTCCAGGTAACGGCGAATCGCAACATTCGCGGCCGGGGTACAGGACCGGTAGGTCTGCTGGAACCCGTTATAGCCACGGTTGAAGCTCGCGATCATGCGGCTGCGGCGCTCGCCGGATGGTGTCTCGGCATCGACCAGCGCCTGCATTTCGGCGCGCCACTTCTGGCCTTCATTGGTGCCGCAGATTCCGCGCAGGTAATGCAGCGTGCCGAGGATTTCGGCGAGCCGCTGCAGGTCGCCGTCGAACGGCGCAGCCGCGTCCTGCGCCCGGACCGGAACCGGACCGGCCATTGCCGCCACAAGGAAAATTGCGAAAATCCGCTTCATCATGAAGGCCGCCATATGCCCGTTCAACGGGCCGGAAGCAAGGCAAAGGCCGTTACAGGCCCATCATGGCGGCGGCCGCCCGGATGGTTTCGTCCAGTCCCTGGGTGACCCGCAGGCCGTCGACCGCGGAGGAGGGCGAGAGCCAGCGGGCGTCGTCCAGTTCGTCGTTGAGCGCGACTTCATTCGCGACCCAGCGGGCGGCGAACGGCAGGATCACGAAATGGCCGTGGCCGCCGGTCCGGGCCGGCAGGGCTTCACGGTAGCCGACAAGGCCCACGATCTCGATGACGAGGCCGGTTTCCTCGCGGATTTCACGGGTCAGCGCCTCGGTCAGGCTTTCGCCGAACTCCACCCGGCCGCCGGGAAAGGTGTAGACGCCCTTGGCCGGCTCGCGCGCGCGGCGGACCAGCAGGATCTTGCCGTCGCGGAAAATACCGGCGCTGACCGCGAGTCGGGGGCCGGTATGCGAGAGGTCTGCCACGGTCAGCGGTTCATGATCTGGTCGACGTCGGCGGCATTATTGTTGCCGCCATTGATCATGGCGCCCGCCAGCGTGACCAGCGGCTTGACCCAGCCCGCAGCCTGCTCGGCGAGGATGGTGCGGGTTTCGGCATGCCGGGCCTGGCGCATGGCCGCGCCTACCGACGTCAGGATCGAGGTCATCGTCGAGGTGATGTTGTCGAACTCGGTGCGCAGGGCGGGATCGCTCGAATCATATGCGCTGATGGCGAGGTCGCGGGCCTTGAAATTCGAGGCCGCGAAATGCTCGCGATAGCTCATGGGCTCCCAGCCGAGGAAGTCGTCGATGCATTCCGGGATATCCGGGACCATCTCAAGAAGCATGATCGCCTCATTGAAATGATTTAGGTAATCGGTCGCGAGCCCGGTGCGGGGATTGATGTTGGCCTCAAGCAGGCGTTGGGCGCGTGCGGCCGCATCGTCGGTGGGGGGCATTTCGTGCAGGGCTAATTTCGACATCGTCGTGGAATGTTTGGGCATCTGAAGTTAAAGGTGGCTGAACAAGTTTTACTTATGTGTCATTTTCCACCGCAGATGACGTATTTCGAGTCTTTTTATGTGCGGGCGATACGTAATTGCATCTAGTCCGGAAGCGCTGCGCCGTCTGTTCGGCTATAGCGAGCAACCTAATTTTCCGCCGCGGTATAACGTTGCTCCGACCCAGCCGGTGCCGGTGGTCATGCTCGAAAACGGCGTCCGTCAGTTCCGGCTGATGCGCTGGGGCTTCCTGCCATCATGGGTAAAAGATCCCCGCACGTTCGCACTCGTCATCAATGCGCGCGCAGAAACCGTTCTGGAAAAACCCTCGTTCCGCAATGCCATCAGGCGGCGGCGGTGCTTACTTCCGGCGGATGGATATTACGAGTGGCAGGCGTCGCCGGCGCGCAAGCGCCCGTTCTTCATTCGCCGCCGTGACGGCGAGCCGGTCGCCTTTGCCGGCGTTGCCGAAACCTGGGTGGGGCCGAACGGCGAGGAGGTCGATACTGTCGCCATTGTCACCGCCGCGGCGAGCCCGGAGATGGCCGCGCTGCACGACCGTGTTCCGGTCACGATCGATCCGCCGGACTTCGATCGCTGGCTCGACGGCAGCATCACCGAGGCCGAAGATGCGATGGAAATGATGGTCGCTCCGCCGAGAGGGACGTTCGTCTGGCACGAGGTCTCGACGGCGGTCAATCGCGTGGCCAACGACAGTGCGGATCTCATTCTGCCGTGCAGCGAAGAGGACATCGCCATCGCCGAAGCCGCGAGCCGCAAACAACCCAAAGAGCCGCCAGGAAAGGCCAAGGCCTCTGCGCCCGAGGAGGATAACGGGCAGGGCTCTTTATTCTAAAGGTGCTTTGCACCAGTCACGTTGCGGGAGGGTCGCGGAAAATGTTCAGCGCCGCGTATTGCAGCAGCATGATCGTCTTGGCATCGACGATGCGGCCGTCCGCGATCATCGCGAATGCATCGGCAAATGGCAATTCGAGCGTCTGGATGTCTTCGCCTTCATGGGCAAGCCCGCCGCCGTTTCCGATCTTCATGTCGGGCTGATATTCGGCGACGAAGAAATAGAGCTTCTCCGTTACGGCGCCGGGGCTCATGAAGGCTTCGAAAATCTTATGCAGATCGCCGAGGCGGTAGCCGATTTCCTCTTCAGCCTCCAGCCGCATGCGGACTTCCGGTTCGATATCACCCAGCGTGCCGGCGGGCACCTCCACCAGCAGTCCGTCGTAGCCGTTGACGTAGGTTGGATAGCGGAACTGCCGGATCAAAATCACCGTACCCTGTTCGCGATTGTAGGGAAGCAGCGCGACGCCGTTGCCGCGGTCGAAGGTCTGACGATGCTGCGTCTGCCACTCGCCACTGGATCGTCGCCAGTCGTACGTCGTGGCGCGCAGGGTGTAGTGATTGTCAGAGAGCACGCTGACGTCCTTGACGCGAATGCGGTCGCTTACGCTCATGCAGTTACCCTTAAAACGTGTCGGAAGTTACAGTCACGGCGTCATCGGGCGGCCATCGAGCCACTTTGCATAAACGACGCGCTCCTGCTGATCGTACTCGAGCGTTTCATAAAACGCCTGCACGCGGGTGTTGTCAGCGCGCACAAGCAACTGCAGCTTCTCGACGCCGCGTTCGCGCAACCAGTCTTCAGCTGCCGCCATGATCGCGCGCCCGTATCCCTTTTTGCGCTGATCGGGATCCACGGCGACATAGTAGACCCAGCCACGGTGTCCGTCATGGCCGACCATCACGGTTGCGACAATGGTATTTCCGTCGCGGCCGACCAGCACGGCTGAACTCGGCCCTTGCCGAGCTCGTGCAATATCGGCGCCGGGCTCATTCCATGGGCGTGTCAGTTCGCATCGCTCCCACAACGCGACGATCGCCGGAATGTCGGTATCCGCCGCCGCTGCGACGGCCAGATGACTCTTTGCAGCCGGTGAATCGGTCACAGCACCTTGCCCGGATTCATGATGTTGAGCGGATCGAGCAGGTTTTTGATCGAGCGCATGATGTCGAGCGCGACCGGGTCTTTCACATGCGGGAGTTCATCGCGCTTCAGCACGCCGATGCCATGTTCGGCTGAAATCGATCCGCCGTGTTTTGCGACAACCGCATGCACCACATCGTTCATCTCGTGCCAGCGCGCGAGGTAGTCCGCCGTGTCGGCTCCAATCGGCTGGCTGACATTGTAATGAATATTGCCGTCACCAAGATGACCGAACGCGAATGGGCGCGCGCCGGGAATGAGTTTGGTCACAGCGACATCTGCTTCGCGTAGAAAATTCGGCACGGCGGCGACCGGGACAGAAATGTCGTGCTTGATCGAACCGCCTTCGGGCTTTTGCGCCGGTGAAATCACCTCGCGCAGTTTCCAGAACGCATTGCGCTGATCGAGATTGGCGGCGATCACCGCGTCGTTGACGATGCCGTCTTCCATGCCCTTGGTCAGGATCGCTTCGATGGTGTCACGGGCGTCGTCGCGCGGCGAGGAGATTTCCATCAGCACATACCAAGGGTGACGGTCGGACAGCGGCGCGCGGATGGACGGACCATGCTTCACCACGAAGTCGATAGCGATCTGCGGGATCAGCTCGAAGCTGGTCAAGTTTCCGGCGGCGATGCTGCGGGAGATGTCCAGCAGCGTGAGCGCATCTGCCGGTGAGGAAATGGCGGCGAACGCGGTCTCAACGGAGCGCGGTTTCGGAAACATCTTTAATGTCGCGGCGGTGATGAAGCCGAGCGTGCCTTCCGCGCCGATAAAGAGATCGCGCAGATCGTAGCCGGTGTTGTCTTTTTTCAGGCTCGACAGGCCGTGCATGATGCGTCCGTCGGCGAGCACGACTTCAAGCCCGAGCACGAGGTCGCGCGCGACACCGTAAGCCAACGCGGCGATGCCGCCGGCATTGGTCGAGAGATTGCCGCCAATGGTACAACTGCCTTCCGCGCCGAGCGACAGCGGAAACAGCCGGTCTGCATCCGTGGCGCACTGCTGTGCGTTGGCAAGGATCACGCCGGCCTCGACGGTCATGGCGTTGGACTGCGTATCGACCGCGCGGATCTTGTCGAGCCGCCGCGTCGAGACCACGACTTCGCCGTTGTGCGGCGTCTGCCCGCCGACGAGGCCAGTGTTGCCGCCCTGCGGCACCAACGAGGTCTTGGTCTCGGTGGCGAGCTTGCAAATCGCCGCAACTTCCGCCGTCGAGCCGGGCCGGAGCACGAGCGGCGAATGTCCCTGAAACAGGCCGCGCTCCTCGGTGAGGTAGGGAGCTGCTTCATGCGGATCGGTCACCGCGTATTTGTCGCCGACAATCGCCGCGAAGCGGGCCAGCAATTCGGGCGAAAGGACGGACGGCGGTGGCTGCACGATATTCATGTTCTTTTCTTTGTTTCTTCCTGACGTGATCAGCTTCGCGGAACGGCCGCGCGTTGCAAACGATCGTTGATAGCCTCGCCGAGACCGTCATGCGGAATCGGCATCACCGCGATGGCGCGAGAACCGCTCGCGTCGAGTTCACGAAGATAGCTGAAAAGATTCGCAGCAGCTTCCTCCAGATCACCGGCTTCCGACAAATTCATGACGATGGTCCGCCAGGAACCGGGAATGAGGTGGGGCCCGAACGCCAGCAGCGTTTCGCCGGCTTCCAGTTCACGCGCGTTGAGCCGGACCGGCGTGCGCGGCGCGTAATGTGAGGCCAGCATGCCCGGTGCCAGCGGATGAGTTTCTGACATGACGGCGTCTTCCGGCATCCGCGCAAGTTTTTCGCCCAGCACCCGCTCGATATCCTCGCGGGGAAGTCCGCCCGGCCGCAGCAATAGGGGCGTTTCAAAACAGCCGACAATGGTCGATTCGACGCCGACAGACACAGGCCCGCCGTCCACGATCAGATCGATGCGCCCGGCGAGATCGCCCAGGACGTGCGCCGCCGTTGTGGGCGAGACGTGCCCTGAGATGTTGGCCGACGGCGCAACCACCGGTTTTCCGAAAGCATGCAGAATATCGCGTGCTGCCGGATGGGCTGGAATGCGCACGGCGATGGTTTCAAGTCCGGCAGTGGCAAGATCGGACACCGGACATCCGGGAGCTTTCGGCAGCACCAGCGTCAGCGGTCCGGGCCAAAAGGCTTCCGCGAGCCGAAGACTTTTGTCATCGAAATGAGCAATCCGCCGTGCGGCCATCAAATCGCTAACATGGGCGATCAGGGGATTGAACGAAGGTCGGCCCTTCGCCTCGTAAAGCCGGGCGACCGCGCGGGCGTTGGTGGCGTCGGCGCCAAGGCCGTAGACGGTTTCGGTCGGGAAAGCGACAAGCCCGCCGCCCTCGAGGCAGCGCGCGGCGGCAGTTGCCGCTCCGTCCGCCGGGATTGTTGCCGTATTCAGACCAAGTTTCATCGCATGAGCCGCGCCATGGATGGCGTTTCTGGAGGGGTTTGTCCCCTTATACAGCTTCTTGCGGTCTGCGAGAGCCGACGCTATACCGGCGCCCATGTCGGAGTGTGGCTCAGCCCGGTAGAGCACTGCGTTCGGGACGCAGGGGTCGCAGGTTCAAATCCTGCCACTCCGACCAATAATTTCAAATACTTAGCTGCGTCGATGACGCTGGCCGACCATACCCCCTGCAGCGTTCGCTTTCGCGATACCATCGCCGCCGGTCTGGTATGAACTGTCCTTAGCCGAGCATTTGTGTGTCGCCGCAGATCGAGATTGCTTGGCCTGAAATGGTCCGCCCTTTCGGGCTGCACATGAAGACGATCTGGTCGGCGATCTGCTGCGGCGTGACATAGTCCTTGATCGATGTGTAGGAGAATGCGGTTTTCTCCATCTCCGCGAACGAGACGCCGCGCTGCTGCGCCTTGGCTTCCAGCACGCGGCGCTGTCTGTCGCCGGCGACAAGGCCGGGCAGGATCGCATTAACGCGAATGTTGTCCGGGCCGAGTTCGATGGACAGCGATTTCGTGAATCCGATCACGCCCCACTTGGCGGCCGCGTAAGGCGTGCGCATGGAAAAGCCAACACGCCCGGCTGCAGACGAGATGTTGACGATCGAAGCGTTCTTGCTCTCACGCAGCAGCGGCACCGCCAGCCGCGCACAATTGAATTGTCCGGTGAGGCAAATTTCAAGGCAGCGATCCCAATCCTCAGGATTCATCTCCTCGACCTTCGCGGTCGGTCCGGCGATGCCTGCGTTGTTGATCAGCACATCGAGACCGGCGAGGGCAGTGGTGGCTTCGGCGAACAGCGATTTCACGGCGGCGCGATCGGAAACGTCGCAGACCGTTTGCGTTAGCGCCGGATCGCTCGTCTTCAGTACTTTGAGCGCCTCCGTGTCCACATCGCAGACGTGAACCCTGGCGCCTTCGTCGGCGAAAGCCCTCGCAATGGCGAGCCCGATTCCATTGGCGCCCGCCGTAACCAGCACGCGCAATCCCTTGATGTCGAGGTTCATGCCATCTCCAGACGATGATCGTTATTGTTCAGCAAGGCCGCCGCGCGAAAGAATAACCTCCGCTGCGTTGGCAATGTCCGCAGCAACTCCCTCGCGCGCGCCGGCTTCGTCGCCAGCCTTGATGGCAGCGAGCACCCTGGCGTGGAAACGCACCGCATCGCCCTTCGCCAGCCGCTCTGGATTTGCGCGCAAATCGAGATTGATGATTGGCCCTGCCTTCAACCAAAGCGCGCGGATGATTTCCACCAGTGTCGCCGAATGCGCCGCTTCGTAGACCGCGAAATGGAATGCCTTGTTGAGTTCGACCGCGCGTGGCAAATCCGGCTTGGCGGCGCGACTCTCAGAGCGCATCGCGGCTTCCGCGCGCGCGATTGTTTTCAGATCGCTGTCGTTGCGATTTCGAGCGGCAGCCGCGGCCACGTGACCTTCGATGGCGATGCGCGCTTGCGTCAGATCGCGAAACTGTGCCGCCGTCATCAGCCGCACACGCACCGCGCGGTTCGGCGTGACTTCGAGTGCGCCGTCAGCGACCAGCCGGGAGACTGCTTCGCGCACCGGCATAATAGAGACGCCAAGCACCTCGGCCGCCTGACGAAGCGAGATTTTTTCGCCCGGCGCCATCCGGCCGGAAATCAGCAAATCTGAAAGTTGCGCATAGGCACGTCCGCCCAGCGTCTGCCGGTCGAGCGGCTCAACCAGATCAAGCGCGGCGGGGCGGTTCATGGCCGTTGATCCTGCGGGACGTGCAAAAAACGAAACAAGGGACTCGACAACGTTGGTTTCCTTTGCCAGTCTAAGTGTGATCACAGATCACGGCAAGCGAATATAAGCGCCCCAACAAACGCGCAACGCCAAGCCGGAAATAAGCGCCGCGAAACGCGGCCGTCACAGGGAGGATGGCTTATGTCGACCAAGGACAAATTCACGCGACGTAGTTTGCTAAAGACCGCAGGCGGTCTGGCGCTGGTGTCTGGAATTTCCGCACCGTCGATCCTGCGGGCACAATCCGCCGATGTCATTCGCATCGGTCATCTGACCCCGCGCACCGGGTTTCTCGGCCCGCTCGGCGAATACGCCGTGATGGCGGCCGATCTCGCCGTCGAAGAAATCAACGCGGCGGGCGGCATGATGGGCCGCAAGGTCGAACTGCTGAAGGAAGACTCGGTCAATCCGCAGACCGCTTCGACCAAGGCCGAGCGCATGATCGAGCGCGACAAGGTCGCCTGCATCATCGGCGAAATTTCGTCGGCGTCGTGCCTCACCATCGCGCAGGTGGCGTCGCGCAACAAGACGCTGTTCATCAACACCGGCGGCAATTCTGACGCGCTGCGCGGCAAGGACTGCCAGCGCTACATGTTCCATGTCGAGTCACAGAACTCGATGTACGTGAAGACGGTCGGCCGCTCGTTCCTTCAGGAAGGTCTGGTCAAGGGCAAGAAGTGGTACTCGCTGACGGCGGACTATGCCTTCGGCCACGATCTGCTGCGCGTCGCCAAGCGATTCATGGAAGGCAATGGCGGCCAGTTCGCTGGCGACGATCTGGTGCCGACCGACGCCACGGACTTCTCTGCGTATCTGCTCAAGATTCGCGATTCCAAACCGGATCTCGTGGTCATCAATCTTGCCGGCAACCAGATCACCAACTTCCTCAAGCAGTATGCCGAATTCGGCCTGACTTATCCGGTCGGTGGCTTTGGTTTCGACACCGCGCTCGCATGGGCGGCAGGCAAAGGCAATTTCGTCGGCACATGGCCGGTGGTGTGGCATCACCTCATCGATACGCCCGGCACCAAGGCCTTCGTCGGCGCCTTCACCAAGAAGTACAACAAGCCGCCGGAGAATCAGGCCTGGGGCGACTACATCGCCACCAAGATCGTTGCGCAGGCTGTCAATGATCTGAAGTCGGCGGAGTCGCCGAAGATCATCGAGCACTTCGAGAAGGGCGCCAAGTTCGATCTGCTAAAGACGCGGCCAGGCTATTTCCGCGCCTCGGACCATCAGTTGATGCACGAGATGTATGCAGTAAAGGCGCTGCCTGCGGCTCAAATCAAGAATCAGTGGGACATCTTCTCGTCGAGCGGTCCCGTACCCGGTCCGAACGAAGACCTCGAAGTCATCGCGGCTACCAAAGAAGAGAACAGTTGTACGTTCCCCTCCTGAAGCCGACTTGATGCGATCCTCCGGGGCATTCGGAGGATCGCACATTTCCTTTTGTTCATCGGCACACGTGTGGCGCGTGGCCCATAGATCGCGGGGCGACGACAATGTCCGGCATACTGCTCGCGCAGCAAATTCTCAACGGATTGCTCGATGGCGTCTACTATCTGCTGATCGCGCTTGGCCTCTCGCTGATCTTTTCGCTTGGCGGCATCGTCAATCTTGCGCACGGCGCGTTCTTTGCGATCGGCGCCTATCTCACGCTGGTGATCTCGCCCTATCTCGGTTTCGGCGGCGCGCTGATCCTGTCGCCGATGGCGGTGGCGCTACTCGGCGTCGTGATCGAACGTCTGCTGTTCCGCAGATTCTATCGCTCCGATCCCATTCTCTCGCTGCTTCTGACATTCGGACTCGCGATGGTCGCCGAACAGTTGCTGCGGATGATCTTCGGCGCGCCGCCGCTGTCCTATTCGATTCCGCAGGATCTGCGCGGGCAGGTTGCCATCGGCTCCTTTATCTATTCATTCTATCGCGTCGTCCTGCTTGGCATCGCCACCGCCTGTGTCGTCGGACTGTGGGTTTTGCTGCGAATGACCGCGTTCGGTCGTGTCGTGCGCGCTGGCGTACAGAATCCGGACATGGTGGGCGCGCTCGGAATCTCCCTGCAGCCCTATATGTCAGCAGTCGCAGCGCTCGGCATTGGTCTCGCGGGGCTGGCCGGCGTGCTGCTCGCGCCGATCTATGCGGTTCATCCGGCGATGGGCAACGAAATCATCACGCCGGCCTTCGTCGTGGTGGTGATCGGCGGCCTCGGATCGTTCTGGGGGGTCGTTGTCGCCGCGTTGCTGGTCGGGCTGGTGAAAGGCGTGATGGTCGGCATCGGCTATTCCGCAGCGTCTACAGCGGCGATTTATCTTCTCATGCTTCTGGTGCTTGTGTTCAGACCGCGCGGGCTGTTCGGTGAGCGCATCACCCGCTTCGAGTGAGGCCGCTCGCCATGCTTAAGCGCATTCCCGTACAACTGGTCGTTGCCGCCATCGGCCTGCTGGTGCTGCCGGCGATTTTGACTGCGCTCGGCCTGACCGTGACTTCGGCGGTCGAAGTCGTCGTGTTCGCCATCGCCTGCATGGCGCTGAACATTCTCGTTGGCCACACCGGGCTGGTGTCATTCGGTCACGGTGCATGGTTCGGGCTTGCCGCCTACGCCGCAGCCCTGCTTCAGCGCAATCTGATGCCGGATTCATTCTTCGGCCCCGCGATTGGAGCAATCATCATTGTTGTGGCGGTCGCCGTTCCGTTCGGCTTCCTCATCCTCCGGCGACGCGGCGTATACTTCTCGCTTCTGACGCTTGCGCTGGCCGCAATGCTTTATTCGGTATCGTTCCGTTGGACCGATGTAACCGGCGGCGAGAACGGCCTGGGTGGGATCGTCCGCCCAATGATCCTGGGCCTCAATCTGGATTCGTCGGTCACGTATTACTGGTTTGTGGCGGCGATCGCCTTCGCGGTGCTTGTGCTGTTGTGGCGCTTCCATAACTCGACCGTTGGTACAGTGCTCGTCGCCATTCGCGAAAATGAGCAACGCGCGAGGTTTCTCGGCTATCCGACCAATCGCTATAAGCTCGTAGCCTTTACGCTCTCTGCGGCGCTGACCGGACTCGCGGGCATCCTGCTGCTTTACAAGAACCGCATGACATCGGCCGATCCGATCTCTGTGGCGTTTTCGGGCGAACTGCTCGCAATGGTCGTGATCGGAGGTATGCGCAGCTTCCTCGGCCCCGCACTTGGCGCGCTGTTCTTCATTCTCTTTCGCGAGTTCTTCGGAATTTACACCGAGAACTGGCTGCTCTGGTTCGGCCTTGTCTTCGTCGGCTTTATCGTGTTCTCGCCGACCGGCCTGGTCGGTGTGGGTGAACGTCTGCTGGCACCATTCCGCAAGAAGGTGACAGAGGATGCCGCGATGTCGGCCCGCAGGGTCGAGGCGCTGCCGCTCCCGGAATTCTTGCGACCAAAGACTGCCATTGAAGGTCCGGTGCTCGCTGCCCGCGACATGGTCAAGAGTTTCGGCGGCATCAAGGCGGTGCAGGGGATCGACATCTCCATCGCAGACAAGACGCTGCACGCGCTCATTGGTCCCAACGGCGCGGGCAAGACAACTGCATTCAATCTGCTGTCGGGTATGTTCCCGCCGGATGAAGGTGAAGCGACGCTGATGGGGAAGCCCATCGCGGGCCATTCGCCCGAAGAAATAGCCGAAGCGGGCATAGGTCGCTCATTCCAGATTACCAATCTATTCCCGGAACTAAGCGTCGGCGAGAACATCCGCCTCGCAGTACAGGCCCGGCATCCGCGCCGGTTTGATCCAATCACCAATGCGCTGTCTATCGACGCGATCAATCGCGAAACCGATGAAGTCATTCGCTATCTCGGTCTTGCGGGCATCGAGAAAGCCGAAGCTGGCGCGCTGTCTTACGGCGGCCAGCGACTGCTGGACATGGGTGTAGCGCTTGCCACAGCGCCACGCGTGCTGCTGCTCGATGAGCCGCTCGCAGGACTTGCCGCCGCCGAACGCGAGCGCATTGGCGCTATCATCAAGCGCATCTCGTCCGATCTGCCGGTGCTGCTGGTGGAGCATGATATCGACCGGGTATTTGCGCTCGCCGACCACGTCACGGTGATGAACGAAGGGCGTGTCCTGCTCGACGGCACTGTCGAGGATGCACGCAGCAGCAAGAAGGTGCAGGAGATCTATATCGGTTCGGGGGCGGCCGCCGTCGCGGCGAAGCCGCGCGAGACCTCGGCGAAGACGAGCGCTTTGCTGACCGTGGACGGCGTCGATACCTTCTATGGCAAAAGTCACATTCTCAACGGTGTCAACTTCACGCTGCACAACAACGAGATCATCGCACTTCTGGGCCGCAATGGCGCGGGCAAATCGACGTTACTGAAAACGCTGGTTGGTATTGCGCCCGCTGCAAGTGGATCGATCCGTCTGGCCGACGCCGAACTGGTCGGACGCGCCTCCGCCGAATGCGCGCGGCTAGGCATCGGCTATGTGCCGCAGGGCCGCGGTCTTTTTGCCGGCATGAGCGTCGAGCACAATCTCGAACTCGGTGGACTAAAGCGCCAGACGGGCAACGGCGTGCACTGGACCCGCGAACGCGTCTACGAATATTTCCCGCGCATCCGCGAGCGGCTGGACAGCCCGGCTGATTATCTTTCTGGCGGCGAACAGCAGATGGTAGCCGTGGCGCGCGCGCTGTCAGGCGACGTGCGGGTGCTGCTGCTCGACGAGCCATTCGAAGGCCTCGCGCCAACTGTCGTCGAGCAATTGTTCGAGGCGTTCGATCGTCTGCGCAAGGAGGTCGCGATCATCATCGTCGATCATCATCTTGATCTCGCGCTGGCCCTGTCTGACACGACGGTGGCGCTGGAGCGTGGACGCATCATTCACGAGGGACCGTCGAAAGCGTTGCGCGACGATCTCGATCTGCGGCGCAAGGTACTGTGGCTATAAGAGCGAAAGACATAAGGTATGTCCAATAAGAGAAACGTCGCCATCGTCGGTGTTGGCCTGATCGGGCGAGCCTGGGCCGCGATCTTTGCCCGCGCCGGCTGGAACGTGCGGCTGACCGATTCACATACAACGACATTAGGTGCGGCGCCCGGCCTGATCCACGACGAGTTGCGTGCGCTCAACCGCCACGGTTTGGCCGATGATCCTGAGGGCGCGATGTCGCGCATTTCGGTGGCATCAGATCTTGCAGATGCGCTGAAGGACGCGGAGTTCGTTCAGGAGAACGGTCCCGAAAAAGTCGAGGACAAGATCGCGCTGTTCGCCGAACTCGATCGCCTGGCCGCGCCGGACACTCTGTTGGTATCGTCGACATCGGCCATTGTCGCCTCGCGTTTCACGGAGAATCTCAAGGGCCGTGCGCGATGCCTCGTCGGCCATCCGGTAAATCCGCCGCATCTGGTGCCACTGGTTGAACTCTGCGGTGCGCCGTGGACGTCGCCTGAGGCAATATCGCGTGCGCGAGAGATCTATCGCGCCATTGGACAAGTGCCGGTCACCGTCAACAAGGAGATCAACGGCTTCGTCCTCAACCGTTTGCAAGGCGCGCTTCTGGCGGAAGCCTTCCGGCTGGTGGGCGAGGGCTATATGTCGGCTGAAGATCTCGACCATACCGTCAAAGACGGCCTTGGATTGCGGTGGTCGTTTCTCGGTCCGTTTGAAACCATCGAATTGAACGCGCCCGGCGGCATTCCGGACTACTGCGCACGCTATACGGGGTTCTATAAGGAACTGGCAGCGGAGGCTGCCGGGCCCGAAGTCTATGCCAGCCCAAACGTCGACCGCGTTATCGCAGCGTGGCCGCATCAGCCAGCGCCGAAACGGATCGCAGCGCTGACAAGCCAGCGCAACGAGCGGTTGGCGGCATTGGTTGCGCACAAGACGAAACAGACCGGCAAAAGCTAATTCAACCGTACTGCGAGAAGAGAGAGACAAGAAAATGAGCCGTAAAGTCATCATCACCTGCGCCGTGACCGGTGCTATCCATACGCCCTCGATGTCCAAGGCTCTGCCGGTGACGCCGCAGGAAATCGCCGATGCCGCCATCGGTGCCGCGGAGGCGGGCGCAGCTATCGTCCATCTTCATGCGCGCAATCCCAAAACCGGCCAGCCCGATCAGAGCCCGGAAGCGTTTGCACCGTTCCTCAAGGTCATCAAGCAACGCTCCAATGCTGTGGTCAATCTCACGACCGGCGGTTCGCCAACCATGACGGTTGATGAGCGGGTCCGCCCGGCGGAATTCTACAAGCCGGAGGTCGCATCGCTGAACATGGGGTCGATGAACTTCGCGTTCTTCGGCATGCTCAACCGCTTCAAGAACTTCGAGCATGAGTGGGAGCGCAAGCACGTCGAGAACAAGGACATCGTATTCCGCAATACGTTCCAGGATATCGAGTACGTGCTGAGCAAGCTGTCGGGAAGCGGTACGCGTTTCGAGTTCGAGTGCTACGACACCGCGCATCTTTATAACCTGAAGTATTTTCTTGATCAGGGACTGGTGAAGGCCCCGCTGTTTGTGCAGACGGTGTTCGGATTGCGGGGCGGTACGGGCGCGCATCCGGAAGACGTGCTGCACATGAAGCGCACCGCGGACCGGCTGTTCGGCGATCAATACGTTTGGTCGGTGCTGGGCGCTGGCCGGAATCAGTTGCCGATCGCGGCGATGGCAGCGGCGATGGGTGGAAACATCCGCGTTGGGCTTGAGGATTCGCTGTGGGCTGCGCCGGGTCGTATGGCGGAGTCTAATGCCGAGCAGGTTCGTCTCGCGCGGAAGATCATCGAAGGCCTCGGCCTTGAGGTTGCCTCGCCTGACGAAGCCCGCGAAATCCTTCATCTCAAGGGTGGCGATACGCTTCAGGTCTAGATGGTTGAACAACTACTCAGTGTGAAAAATTAGCGGAGGGGAAATCTGGCTGTGACCGATGGGTAACCATCGGGAGTGGTCAGATTTTCTTCTACCCAGCATAGTTTGCTCACTGCAAAGCGAGCGTTCGTAAACGTTGGATGTCCTCGAATGCGACAACTCCCGCTTTGAGGACTACGGGTAATCGCTAGCCGACATATTCTTCCGGTCTATAAAATGGCAATTTTCAAGTATTGTCATTGAGTTAGCTGGTCTGCAGGTCTTGTGAGGAAAGCCCGGTTTTTGTTGGATGCGCCAATCTGTCCCGTCTTTCGCATGTGGCAGAAGCCAGACGATGCGATACCCTCCTAAAAAACTCAGGAGGGACGCATGATAACGAAATTTAACCGCCGCCACTTTATCGCTGCCGGTACGTCAGTTGTCGCGATGCCTTTCCTTTTGCGCAGGGCCTCGGCGCAAGCTGCGTGGCCGTCGCGGCAAATCCGTGTGATCTGCAGCTACCCGGCAGGCGGGCAGACCGACCTGCTTGCGCGCGCCTTCGGCGAATTCATCTCCAAGCAGGTGGGACAGACCGTCGTCATCGAAAACAAGGCGGGCGCCTCCGGCTCGATCGGCGCGGCGGAAGTCGCGCGCGCGGAGCCCGATGGCCACACGATTCTGTGCTCCATCTCGACCACCTATGTGATGAACCGCGCGATGATGAAGAATCCTGGCTACGATATGGACAAAGACCTGACGCTCGTTAGCGTCATCCCGGGCGCCGGACTGCCGCTGGTCGCGAGCCTGAAGTCCGGCGTCAAAACGCTGGATGATTTTGTCGCTTTCGCGCGCAAGAGCGGCAAGGTGAATTTCGGCACCTATAGCGCGGGCTCGGCTCCGCACATGACGATCAATGAACTCAACAAGCAGTACGGTCTCAATATCGAACCGATTCACTACCGTGGCGAAGCGCCGATGTGGACGGGGCTGCTGGAAGGCACGCTCGATGTCGCGATGGGCAGCTTCACGGCTGCGCAACCCGTGCTGCAAAGCGATCGCGGCGTTGTGTTCGCGGTGCATTCGAAGAAGGTCGACGCGCTCCCGAACGTCAAGACTCTGCCTGAACAAGGCGCGACGTCGAAGTTCTTCACCGTGAGCGGGTTCACCGGCTGGGCGTTACCGAAGGCAACGCCGCAGCCAATCGTCGATCGGCTCGCGCAACTCTGCGTGGCGGCAAACAGCGATCCGAAAGTGAAGGAAGTTCTCAGTACATTCGTGCTGGAGCCGGCGCTTGGATTTAAAGAAACCAATGCGTTGTATCAGCGCGAACTGCCGGTCTGGATGGAGAGTGCGCAGTCGCTTGGCTTGCAACCAGTCTAGGTCTGGTTTGGAAACGGTTGCAGCGGGTCCAGCTTCAACCGCTTGCAAGACTGTTTTGGAACATTGCTGTGTGCGATTTTGGAATTCTGCCCGAACGCGCTCGCAGTGTCGCGGACGGATGTTCTCCAAAGAGGGTGTGGTAGTAGTGGGCGAAACGCCCCAACTCGATAAATCCGTGCCGCAGGGCGACCTCGGCTACGGTGATTTCCGCTGGATCGCTTTCGCGCAGTACGCAATGAACGTCACACAAACGCTTGTAGCGAAGGAATGTCACGGGTCCCATGCCGAGAACCTCGTCGAACGCGCGGTGGAGGCTTCTGCGAGATACGCCAAATTCAGTGCAAATCTCGGAAATATGCACCGGCCGGACACCGATAGAATCCACGTAACGCTCCACGTTTTGAAACAGCCGAATCGCAGAAACAGGTGGCCCCGTCGTTTCAGCCGGCAGCGCGTGTGTGACTGTTGCCATCATGGCATCGGTGATGGATCGCCTCCAGAAATCAGCCGATTGCTCAGGTAACTTGATGTTCGGATTTGAGAGGCATGAGACGATTTTCCGCAACCGCTGAACTGCAACCGCGCCGAGGCGCGGGTTGGCCTTGTAGTGATTCTTCACAGTCCATGTCTCGGGATCGGCCAAATCCGTTTCACCGCCGAAGATGCCGGCGACATCGGTCAAATCCAGACGAATGGCGGCGTAAGAGGAGGCGCCAAAGAATCTGCCGTCATGGTCGATACTCGGCGGAATAACCAGAACGTCGCCGGGCTGCATGTCGTACGACCAGTGCGTCACGCGATTGCTGGATCCCAGCAGCATCCCGACAATGAGTTTTTGCTCTTTCGACGTCCGCTGTGTTCGAATTCCGGCCGAGAACGATCCAATGCTGAGGGAGAAATTTCCGATTCCGACATGAGTGAGAGCGCCACGCAGCTTGCCGCGTTCAAGCTGCATCACGTCGACGTGGGAGCCGTGAACTGCTTCGCGAAAGCCCTCGAAGTCATTCACGCGGGCGGTTGTCACCGAAAGCTCACTCATCGTGTTGTCCCTTTCACCAGGACCGCGACAGGGTGAAGCGCCTAAAGATCCGCTTAGAACTTGGCCTTGATCGCCGATGCCATCGGCTTCACCGATGAATCGACGCCGAGGGGAAGCGAGACGGTGAAGTAGCCCGCGGTTCCTTCCATGCGGTTCTGCACATCGAACTCACGATAGACCTTGATGCGCGTCGATATCGGCAGCTTGCCAACCTCAAAAGTGTAGCCGACCGTTCCGCCGAGTGCGATGACGCGACCTTCAAACGCACCAAGTCTCGCGCCGGTGCCACTGTCGGCAGTCAATTGCTGATAGTAGTAGCCGACGAGGCCGATGGTGAATTCCTTGGTGATGTACTTCGAGGCGGCCCATTCGAGATGGAACTCGTCGCCGGTTTTGTAATCAGTTGCCCGGTTGGCCTGATTGAATGTGACGCCCATCGCCATTGACAGGTCCACGCCGACTGTCGGATCGAGCCATGTCAGCGTGCCGAAGACATCCACCGCGGGCCGGTTCAACGACGCATTGGACAAATGCCCCGAGACATAGCTGCCGGACGGGATGATGCCGCTGACACCGAGTTGCCAGTGAAAATTTCCCGAATGCCATCCGAGGAATGAGCCGACCTGGAAGTCACTCAGGTTGGTTTTGTCATCGGTCACATTGGCGCCAATCGGCCCGAAGCGGGGAGAGTTCACCAGCAAACTGGCGTTGACGCGCGGCGCGCCGAAAGTCGGGATGGTTGCCGAGAACGCGAGATCGCCGCCAAGAATTTTTGCAGGCGTGACCCACAATGTTGTCGGAAGATTGAACCAGCTTTGGGCGCTCACGTTTGCAACGAGCAGACCGCCGGTTGGAAGCGTGCGGCCGCCACCGATCTTTCCCGAATAAAAATAGGTGTCGTCCTGGAAATAGACGCCGGGTGGCGGAGTGAAGCCGGCGCCGGGGCCGCGCGCGCCGAGCAGATAGACACCGAAGCCGCCTTCCGCTGCATCTGCTGTCTCGCCTGCAACACAAGTGAACAGCGTTGCCACCACGCCGAATAAACGAAAACCGTATCGCATCGTTACCTCCGCCCAAGGAATCGACGTGCGACCGCGAGCATGGTCACATTCAGTTTAGGCGAGATTCTTGCGCGACAACAACCTCAAAAAGTAACGCGTAAAACACGCGCTATTTTTAGAACAATTGCGAGCCATGACGAATGTTCTTTTAATCCTATTTTTGTGACAAGGAAAATTGGCACAAACTGCACATCCAAATTTCAGCTCATGCGCATAGTGTGCTCGCCGCCGACTTCTATTTAGCTGCGTATCGTTCGACGCGGCCACAATTTATCACAATTTATCTTTGCTAAAATTTTGATGCATTGAAACAGGAAGGGACAGATACCTTGACCTTCTCCAATTCAAGGCGTCTCCGCAGAAGTGCTGCAATGTTCGTCGTGGCGGGGTTCCTCGTTGCGATTCAAGATACGTCGGCGATCGCTGCCGTGGCTGGTCGCGATGCATTGCTCAAACAGCAGGTCAACGACGAGTCAGCGGTTGTTCCGGTTGTGGTGGTGCGCAGAGGCCGTGCTGCCGTCGGCCCGCGCGGTAATGCTGTCGTGCGCCGATCAACCGTTGTGCGCCCTGGCGTTCGGCCCGTTCGCCCCGGCGTTCGGCCTGATCGCTGGGTGCGTCCCGGCTGGTACAGATGGCCGCCCGGCGGTGCGATCGCGGCAGGCGCGGCTATCGGTGTCGTAGCGGCAGCGACAGCGGCTGCGTGGGCAGGATCACCGCCAGCGCCAGGTTATTGCTGGTACTACACAGACCCAAGTCAGAGGCAGGGATTCTGGGACGTTTGCCAATAGGTGACGGTTAGTGGGAATGCCATGACGATGTTGCGGGCTGACATCGAGCGAATTGATCAACCAACGGAAGATCCTCGCACGGACGGAATGCTGTGGATTCCCGGCGGCACATTCCGCATGGGATCGGACAAGCACTATCCGGAGGAAGCGCCGGCTCATCGCGTCACCGTCGATGGCTTCTGGATCGACCGGACTCCGGTGACGAACCGGCAGTTCAAGCAGTTCGTCAAAGCCACAGGGCATGTGACTCTCGCGGAAGTTCCACCTGACCCAAGGGACTATCCCGGCGCACTGCCGCATATGCTGTACGCCGGTTCGCTGGTATTTTCGCCGCCACGTCCGCCGGTGGATTTGCGAGACTGGAGCCAATGGTGGTCTTTCATAAAGGGCGCCGACTGGCGGCATCCTTACGGCCCCAAGACCAACATCAACGTGCACGACAATCATCCTGTCGTGCACATTTCATATGCAGACGCGCTGGCCTACGCAAAGTGGGCCGGCAAGGATTTGCCGACTGAAGCCGAATGGGAATTCGCAGCGCGGGGAGGGCTCGACGGTGTGGAGTTCGCCTGGGGCGATGAGTTCACGCCCGGCGGCGTGCATCTGGCCAACACATGGCAGGGTGAATTTCCGCTGCAGAATCTCAGTCAGGATGGTTTTGAGCGCACATCGCCGGTGACCGCGTTTCCGCCCAACGGATACGGCCTGCACGACATGATCGGCAATGTCTGGGAGTGGACAAGTGACTGGTACACCACCAAGCATGAAGCCGATGCGCCGAAGGCCTGCTGCATTCCGGAAAATCCACGCGGCGGCCGCGAAGATCAAAGTTACGATTCCTGCCAACCCAACATCAGAATCCCCCGCAAGGTGCTCAAGGGCGGCTCGCACCTCTGCGCGCCGAATTATTGCCGCCGTTATCGTCCGGCAGCCCGACACGCCGAGCCGATCGACACGTCCACCAGTCATGTCGGCTTTCGCTGTGTGACAAGGAAACTCGCTACGCAATGACCTTCAACTTCTTTGTGAAGAACGGAGAATACAATGATGAGCAGTGCGAAAGACCAAGGCAAAGTCGAAGCTCCATCGAACGAGGCCGGCAACCCCGCTCTCAGCCGCCGCAACATTCTGCTCGGCTCATCAGCGCTGGTTGCAATGGCGACGATGACGTCGGCCGCGACAGCTCAGACGCAAAAGGCTGCACCCGCCGCGACAACGGCTGCTCCGTCCGGACGCAAGCCCAATATCCTCGTCATCTTCGGCGACGACGTTGGCCAGACCAACATCAGCGCCTATTCGTTCGGAGTGGTGGGCTACAGGACGCCGAACATCGATCGTATTGCCAAGGAAGGCATGATGTTCACCGACTACTATGCTGAGAACAGCTGCACGGCGGGCCGGTCGACTTTCATCACGGGGCAATCCTGCCTCCGTACCGGCCTCTCCAAGGTCGGCGCACCCGGCGCTCCGGTTGGCCTCCAGAAAGGAGATATCACCATCGCCCAGGCTCTCAAGCCGCTGGGTTATGCGACGGGGCAGTTCGGCAAGAACCACCTGGGTGACAAGGATGAATATCTGCCGACAAACCATGGCTTCGACGAGTTCTTCGGCAACTTGTATCATCTCAATGCCGAGGAGGAGCCGGAGCAGCCTTATTGGCCAAAGGATGATCCGGCTTTCCTTAAAGCCTACCATCCACGCGGCGTGATCCGCAGCTATGCCGACGGCAAGATCGAGGACACAGGGCCGCTGACCAGGAAGCGGATGGAGACGATTGACGACGAGACGTCAGACGCCGCGGTCGATTTCATGGCGCGACAAGTCAAAGCCGACAAACCGTTCTTCACCTGGATGAATGCGACGCGAATGCATGCCTTCTCGCATGTACGCCAATCGATGCGTGGACAGAGCGGCATGGTCGGCAACGAATACGCCGATGGCATGATCGAGCATGACGGCGACGTCGGCAAACTCCTGAAGGCAATCGACGATCTTGGCATCGCCGATAATACCATCGTCATCTACACGACCGACAACGGCCCTAACCAATGGTCGTGGCCGGATGCCGCAACGACGCCGTTTCGCAGCGAAAAGAATACGAACTGGGAAGGTGCGTTCCGCGTTCCGGCGATGATCCGCTGGCCAGGAAGGGT
>JAZKDK010000079.1:0-17859 GCA_040387615.1 Pseudomonadota bacterium
TGCGGAGCATCATGCTTGGGATCGGACGGGAGCTTGAGCGGCCGAAACGCCGCGCTCCGTCATGAAAGCTGCTTCTGAAGCTTTCCGTCGATGTAGGTACTGACGATCGTATCGTCGGACGGATAATTCTCGGGAGCAACTGTCGTGATCTGGGCCTGGATGCATGTCCACGCGCCATTCTCGAACAAATACGTGTCGGTGTATGTCGTCATCCCGGTCACGTCCGCACCGTCGCGCCGGCGCGTGCACTTGTTGGTCGACCGCACCAGCGCGACATCGCCGATCACCGTAATCAATTCGTCGCGGACATCCCAGTAGACGATCACCTTGGGATCGAAACCCGTCGCCCAGCGCTTCAGATACGTTGCGCGGTCCTGCCGCTGGCCCGTGGGCCGGATGTCGATGAAACTCGGATGAAGAATGGCGTCGTGTGACGCCACGTCGTTGGTCACAAAGTTATGGATGAATCGCGCGTTCAGCGCGCGCAGCGTGTTCATCGTTTCGGCAGATTGAAGATTGGATTGGGCAAGCATTTTTAATCTCCTGAGTTTTGTCAGGGCGCCAACGCGCGCGCCTTCTCCGCGGTCTCGTCGTCCGCCGGGTAGAAACATTCGATCTTCAGTTTTTGCAGCGTCGCGTCGGTCGGCATCGCGAACGTCGTAAACGTCGAAAAGAAAGCGAGGCGAAAATCGCTCTTTTGAAGCCGCATCGTCATCACCGGAGAAGACCCGGCCACATGACGCGGGAGCCTCCATTCCGCTGGCAGTCCGGGATAGGTCATGACTTCAGCGAGCAGTTGCGCCGCGATCCCGCCGCCTTGCGCGACCTCGCGATGAAGGATCTGGATCATCTGGCCGGCGAACTCTTCCCAGTTCACGATGAACTGCCGCAGGCCTTTCGGGTGAAAGACCGTGTGCATGGCATTGTTCGCGAATTCCGGCTCCATGTCGTAGGCGTCATGGAACGGCTTGAACAAACGCCGCGACGCTTCGTTGCGGATACGAACATCCCAGCGCCCATCGATGACGATACCGGGATACGGCTCCTGCTGCCGGAGAATGAAGTCCAGCGCCTGACGTACGTGCTGCAGATTGTCGGCCGCCAAGCCGCTGTCGCCATATGGCGGAACGAAACCCGCCGCGACATGCAAGGCGTTGCGCTCTTCCAGTGGAAGATCGAGCGCCGTCCCGAGCAGCTGCACCATCTCGCGGCTCGGCTGCGCGCGGCCGGTTTCCAGAAAACACAGGTGCCGGGCCGAGACATTCGCATCGCCCGCCAGTTCAACCTGGGTGAGGCGGCGGACACTGCGCCAATGCTTCAGCAGGCTGCTGAAAGGCCCGATCGCCGTATCTTGCGAAACTGAATTCTGGGTGCCCATGCAACCGAGCGTAGACTGTCGGATCAGAAGATCAATTACCTTGGACGTAAGTCAGCGACCTGAAAAAGCCGGAAGCGAAATCACGCTGTAACGCCACCGCGTCGCTTTGAAGCCGGATATTCCGAGGTTGCAGAGCCGCCACGAGAGCCCCAAAGGCCCCTTTCGCAGTTGCCCCCTCGCCGTTTCCCGTGCCATGACCACGGCAGTTACAGGAGCGTATCATGACGGTTCTTATCGCAGGCGGCGGGATCGGCGGGCTGACGCTGGCGCTCAGCCTTCACCAGATCGGCATTCCGTGCCGCGTGTTCGAAAGCGTGCCGGAACTGAAGCCGCTGGGCGTCGGCATCAACGTGCTGCCGCATGCGGTGCGCGAACTGATCGAGCTCGGCCTGCTCGACAAGCTCGACGCCGCCGGCGTCAGGACCAAGGAACTTTCCTACTTCTCCAAGCAGGGAAAACCGATCTGGAGCGAGCCGCGCGGACTTGAGGCCGGATACAAGTGGCCACAATTCTCGATCCATCGCGGCGTACTGCACCAGATCCTGCTCGATACCGTGATCGAACGTCTGGGCGCCGACAACTTGCTCAACAGCCATCATCTGGCGAGTTTCACCGATACGCCGGACGGCGTCTCGGCCCGCTTCATCGACAAGGCGACCGGCGATGACGCCGGGACCTATGACGGCACGCTGTTGATCGCCGCCGACGGAATCCACTCCGCCGTGCGCGGCAAGCTTTACCCGGATGAAGGTCCGCCGATCTGGAACGGCCGCATCCTCTGGCGCGGCATCACCGAAAGCGACGCCTTCCTGTCCGGCCGCACCATGATCATGGCCGGCCACGAAAGCCTGAAGTTCGTCTGCTATCCGATTTCGAATGCGCCGATGCGAGACGGAAAATTCCGCATCAACTGGATTGCCGAGCGCTTCTTTCCGCCGGACCATCAGTGGCGGCGCGAGGACTACAACCGCGCCGCCAGGCTCGATGAATTCCTGCCCTGGTTCGAGGACTGGACATTCGACTGGCTCGATGTCCCCGGCCTGATCCGCAACTGCGCACACGCTTACGAATATCCGCTGGTGGACCGCGACCCAATCGACCGCTGGACCTTCGGCAACGTCACGCTGATGGGCGACGCCGCGCATCCGATGTACCCCATCGGCTCCAACGGAGCGTCGCAGGCCATTCTCGATGCACGCGTCATCACGCGCGAGATTCTCAACCACGGCGAGACCTCGGAGGCCCTGCAGGCCTATGAGGCCGAACGCCGCCCGGCCACCACCGAACTCGTCAAGCTCAACCGCCGCAACGGGCCCGAACAGGTAATGCAGCTGGTCGAGGAACGAGCGCCGAACGGCTTCAATGTCGTGACCGATGTGATGTCGCAGCAGGAACTGGAAGACGTCGCCAACACCTACAAGCGCGTCGCAGGCTTCCAGGTCGATGCCCTCAACGCCAAGCCGCCGATCGTGCCGAAGCCGGGAGCGTCGATGCTGTCGAGCGCGGGGTGAACCGGACGCGCGGCATTCGCCAATGACCAGCCGCGCCTTTATCCACTGGCGGCGGCTGATTGCGATCAATGCCGCGATCATTCTCGGCTACACGATCTACAAGATCGTCCATGATGTCCCGGACATTGAATATGTCCATCTCCTGGTCGGCTATCATTTCGGTTTCACCAAGCGTGCGCTGATCGGCGCAATCGTTTCATTCGGCGCCGATCAGGTTCCGCCTTGGCTGGTCTACGTGCTCGGCAGCTCGGCGCTGCTCGCAACAGCCGGGCTCTATCTGCTCCTGTTCAAAAAGACCTTCGGCTTTTCGCAGGCGACCGCGCCGCTGCTCGTGTTCATCGCCGGCTCGCCGTTTTTCCTGAAGAACTTCGTCAAAACCATCGGCTATTTCGACATCTATGGATGCCTGTTTGCCATTGTCATGCTGCTGGTGCCCGCGCGCTCGTTCGCATTTGTCGCATTGGCCGCGTGCGGATCGATCGCGCTCATCCTGATCCACCACATCCACATGCTGCTTTACGTCCCGGCCATCGCGGCCATTGTGGTGGTGCGTTACTATCTCAACCGCCACTCGAAGCCGGATCTGGCCCTGGGCGCCGCGATGGCGGTCCTCGTCTCCGCGGTTTTCGTCACCGTGCAGATTTACGGCAACGTCCCGGTCTCTCAGGCCGAATTTTCGCAATATCTGCGCAGCCGCATGAATAATGGCGGAGCCGCGACCGATGCACTGTCGTTTGCCTACATCTGGTTCCGGACGCTACCCGATGAAATCAGCGAAACGTGGCGAACCATGCCGGAAAACCTGTCGACGGCATGGGCCTATCCGATCCTGATCGCGCTCCATGCGCCGCTGATACGATATTTTCGCGACTCGATCCGCGTTTTGTCGTCACCTCTTCATCGCCGCATCGTGTTTGCAGCACTGATGGCAATCAGCCTTGGTTATCTCGTCATCTGCGTGACGGTGTTCGACTACGCGCGCTGGGTGTCGAGCTGGGCGGTGTGCATGATGCTGATGCTGCATGCCGTGAAGCAACTGCCCGCCAGCGGTCCGGTTCCTCCGATCGCGCTGGACGACAAGCGCGCACTGGGCTGCGCCATCATCCTCACCGCGATCCCGCGCGTCGGAATCATCCGGCCTTTCTGACGCGCGATGGCTTGTCCGGCGGATCGAGCGCAAGTCCATGCGCGATCACCTTGCGCATCACATTCGGCAACGCCTCGTCCTTCAGTGTGGCGACGGGCACCCAGCGCATGCCGTCCGGCGCGCGCGTGCGCGCGGCAACGCTTGCGGTGTAGACCACAAGCTCAAGCGGGAAATGCGTGAACACATGGGTCACTATACCCGCCTTGCGATGCCAGCGTGAAATCTTCAAATCGGGCGCCTGCCCGCGAGCGACCTTGTCGTCATGACCCGCGAGCCATTCGGAATTCGGCACTTCCGTCATGCCGCCGAGCAATCCCTTTTCCGCGCGCGTGCGAACCAGCAGTTCATCGCCGCGCGTGACGACGAACGCAGCACCTCGCCGCAGCGCGCCTGTCTTCTTCGGCGCCTTGCGCGGAAACGTCTCCTGATCGCCGCGCATGCGCGCGGCGCAATTGTCGTTGAGCGGACAGAGCACACAGGCGGGCTTCTTCGGGGTGCAAATCGTGGCCCCGAGATCCATCAGCGCCTGCGCGCTGTCACCAGCGCGCGAGTCCCAGAGCAGCGTCGCCGCCAGTTGCTGAATCTGCGGCTTGGATTTCGGTAAGGGATCTTCAACCGCGAACGATCGCGACACCACGCGTTCGATGTTGCCGTCGACGGGCATGGTCTGCCGGCTGAATGCAATCGCGGCGATGGCCGCCGCCGTGTAGGGCCCGACCCCCGGCAGCGTGCGCAGGCCTTCCTCAGTATCGGGAAATGACCCGCCGTGATCGCGCAGCACCGTGACGGCGCAGGCGTGAAGGTTGCGCGCACGGGAATAGTAACCGAGCCCCGCCCACATGCGCAGCACGTCATCGAGTGAGGCTGACCCCAGCGCCGTCACCGTCGGCCAACGCGCGGTGAATTTCTCGAAATACGGCCCGACCGCTTTCACGGTGGTTTGCTGCAACATGATTTCCGACAGCCACACCCGGTAAGGATCGCTGGTGCGGCCCGGCAACGCACGCCACGGCAACTGGCGGCGATGGCGGTCGTACCAGGCAAGCAGCAGAACCGGGCGATCGGCTTCAGCGCTGTCCTGAGATTTCTTTCGCCGCGCGGCGGCGCCTGATATGGTCATGGGACACTATGTACCGACGACACCCGCTCATGAACAAGCCCGGTCCCCTCACCGCGAAGCCGTTATCCGCACTGCTCGGCAGTGCGATCAATGACGCCTTCGCCAAGCAGGGCTTTGCCTCGCGCGAACTGGTGACGCGATGGGCAGAGATCGCAGGGCCCAATGTCGCGGCCCATTCGGAACCGCTGAAAATCCAGTGGCCACGTCCGGTCGAGAACCAGATTCCCGAACCGGCCACTTTGGTATTGCGGGTCGAAGGCCCGATGGCGCTGGAAATCCAGCACACCTCGGATGTCATTCTGGAGCGGGTCAACCGCTTCCTGGGCTGGAACGCGGTCGGGCGGATCGCGCTGCGGCAGGCGCCGCTGTCACGCAGACCTGCGCGAAAAGCCAAAAAAGTGCCTGACGCCGCAGCGGTCGCGGAGGTCGAAGCCTCGCTCGGCACCGTCGAAGACGACGATTTGCGTGCGGCGCTGGCGCGGCTCGGCGCCTCGATCAAGCGAAATTGAGGCTCAGGACGGCGGGCGACGGCGGCCCGGCATTGCCACAATTGTCGTTTCAAGCTAGCGAAACGTTCCTTCATCAGGCGTGACGACGCCGTTCGCACGTATTTCCCGGAGCAGACCGTTGAACATCACGCGCCGCACCTTCACCGCCGCCTTGTCCCTCACCGGCTTCGCCGCAGCACTCGGCCTTTCGCCGTGGCAGCTTGTCAGCCAGGCCAATGCCCAGACCGCAGCGGAAATCAATCAGGCCGGCGAGCTCGGCGAGATGGCGCTGGGATCGAAAGACGCGCCTGTCACCATCATTGAATACGCCTCGATGACGTGCCCACACTGCGCGGCCTTCACCAAGGATGTGTTCCCCCAGCTCAAGACCAACTACATCGACACCGGCAAGGTGCGCTTCATCTTCCGCGAATTCCCGCTCGATCAAGTGGCGCTGGCCGCTTCGGCGCTGGCGCGCTGCGTCGCCAAGGACGACGCGCCGAAATATTTCGCGATCATCGACATTCTGTTCAAGCAGCAGAACGATCTGGCCTCTGACGCGCTCGGCACCATTAATCGCGTCGGCAAGCAGGCCGGCTTCAGCGAGCAGATGATCAAGGACTGCGTTCAGGGCGATCCGAAAATCCAGAAGGGCATTCTGGATGTGCGCGAGCACGCCTATACCAAGCTCAAGGTCAACTCGACGCCGTTCTTCTTCGTCAATGGAACCGCCGTGAAGGGCGAAACCTCGTTCGACGCTTTCGAAAAGCTGATCAAGCCGCTGATCAAGAGCTGAGGTGTTCGGGCGGAACCCATCCGGTTCCCGGGAACATCCGCCCGAAACACACTGAAATCCCTCGGAAATCCCTTTAAATCCCTTGGGAAAAGCCTTACGGCCCGGTTGCCCTGCAGGGCCAGCCTCGCCATTGTGCGGACAGTTCGAGGCGCATTCCGCGACTCAGATATACTGGCACAGGCCTGCTATGACCTTGCCCCGGTTGGGTAATTCTGCCCCGGCCAACAGAGCACCGATTGCATGAAACTCACGCGTCTTCGCCTTCACGGATTCAAGTCCTTCGTTGAGCCGACCGATTTTCTGATCGAGCCGGGTCTGACCGGCGTCGTCGGTCCCAACGGTTGCGGCAAATCGAACCTGGTCGAAGCGCTGCGCTGGGCGATGGGCGAAACGTCGTACAAGTCGCTGCGTGCCTCGGACATGGACGCTGTGATCTTCGCAGGCTCCGGCAACCGCCCCGCGCGCAATCACGCCGAAGTGGCGATGACCATCGACAATTCCGATCGCTCGGCGCCGTCCGCGATGAACGATCAGGAAGTGCTGGAAATTTCCCGGCGCATCGAACGCGAAGCCGGTTCGGTCTATCGCATCAACGGCCGCGACGTGCGCGCGCGCGACGTCCAGATTCTGTTCGCTGACGCCGCCACCGGCGCGCGTTCGCCTGCCCTCGTCCACCAGGGTAAGATCGGCGAAATCATTCAGGCGCGTCCCGACCAGCGCCGCCGCGTGCTGGAAGACGCCGCCGGAGTCGCCGGTTTGCATGCGCGCCGCCACGAGGCCGAACTGCGCCTCAAGGCGGCCGAGACCAACCTCACCCGCGTCGAGGACGTCATCGGCCAACTGGCCAGCCAGATCGAGGGCCTGAAAAAGCAGGCGCGTCAGGCGATCCGTTATCGCGAAGTCGCCGCCAAGGTCCGCAAGGCCGAGGCACTGCTGTTTCACCTGCGCTGGCTGCAGGCCCATGCCGACGTCGCCGAAGCCGGCCAGACCCACGACCTGAACGTCCGCGAACAGGCCGAACGCACGCTCCAACAGGCGGAAGCCGCGCGCATCCAGGCGATCCGCGCCTCCGAGTTGCCCGGCCTGCGCGAGAACGAAGCGCGCGCCGCCGCAGGATTGCAGCGCCTGACCAACGCCCGCGAAATGCTCGACCGCGAAGAAGCGCGCGCCAGAGAGCGCGTCATCGAGCTTGACCGTCGCCTGACGCAATTCGCTGCCGACATCGAGCGCGAGCAGCGCCAACTCTCCGACGCCGACGTCGCGCTGGCGCGTCTGGAAGCCGAAGACAACGATCTCAAGGATGAAATCAAGTCGCGCGTCGACAAGCGCAGCGGCGCCGATGAGCGCGTTGCGGAAGCCGAAGCCACGCTCGCCGCAGCGGAGCGGACCTTCTCCGAACTGACCACCGCGCTCGCCGACCTCACCGCAAAGCGCAACCAGTTTGAAGCCAATGTCCGCACCCACCGCGACCGTCTGGCGCGGCTCGATCAGGACATCGTCAGCGTCGAGGGCGAAGTCGAGAAGCTCGCCGCCGAGACCGGCGGACTTGGCGACCTCGAGACGCTGGTCGCCGCGATGGAAGCCGCAGCGGAAGCGCTGCTGATCTCCGAAGCTACGACCCAGGCCAGCGAAGCCGCGCATGTGAATGCCCGTGCCGCGCTTGAGGCCTCGCGTGCGCCACTTGCCGACGCCGAAAAGCGCGTGCAGCGGCTGGAGACCGAAGCCAAGACGATTTCGAAGATCGTCAACGGCGAAACCAAAAACCTGTGGCCGCCGATCATCGACGGCGTCAACGTCGCCAAGGGTTTCGAAAAGGCGCTGGGCGCAGCCCTCGGCGACGATCTCGATGCACCGGTCGACCCGACCGCGCCGATGCGCTGGTCCAATCTCGGCGTGGTCGACGGCGATCCGTCGCTGCCCGAAGGCATCGAGGCGCTTGCAGCCCATGTCACCGCTCCGCCGGAACTGGCGCGGCGTCTGGCGCAGATCGGCGTCGTCAGCCGCGAGCGCGGCGCGCAGCTTGCCTCGCAACTGAAGACCGGCCAGCGGCTGGTCTCGCGTGAAGGCGACCTGTGGCGCTGGGACGGTTTCGTCGCCGCAGCGCATGCGCCGACCGGCGCAGCCCGGCGGCTGGCCGAACGCGCTCGCCTCATCGACATCGAATCCGAACTTGAGCAGGCGCGTGCCGATGCCGTCGCAAAGCGTCGGGCACTCGACAACGCCGACGCCGAACTCAAGGCCGCGTCCGCCGCCGAGAGCGCCGCGCGTGAAGCCGCGCGCTCCGCCCAGCGCGAAGCCAATGCGGCGCGCGAGCAGCATGCGAACGCCGAACGCGAGATCAATCGCCACGCCTCGCGCCGCTCCGCGCTGGACGAGCGCCGCACACGCCTTGCCGCGGATCGCACCGAAGCGCACGACGCGCACGAAGCCGCGGTCGGCGTCTTGAGTGAATTACCGTCGAGCGCCGAGAACGAAGAAAAGCTCGCCACCGTGCGCGCCGACATGGACGGTCACCGCCGTCTCGCGGCACAGGTTCGTGCCGAGGCGCAGGCGCTGGCGCGTGAAGCCGAACTCGCCGACCGGCGCGTGCAGGCGATTGTCGCCGAGCGCAACGAATGGCAGAGCCGCAAGGAAAACGCCGCTTCGCAGATCGCCACGGTTGAGACCCGCATCGTCGAGGTCAAGACCGAGCGCGCCGAACTTGAAAACGCCCCGGAGGTATTCGCCGAGAAGCGCAGCGCGCTGATCAGCGAAATCGAATACGCCGAGGCCGATCGCCGCACCGCCGCCGATGCACTGGCCTCCTCCGAAACAGCGATGGCGGAAACCGATCGCGTCGCCCGCGCCACGCTCGATGCCCTGTCTGCTTCGCGCGAAGCCTGCGCCCGTTCCGAAGAGCGGATGGAGGGCACCCGCCGCCGGCTCGACGACATCGAGCGCGAAATCCGCGACATGCTCGAAGTCGAGCCGCAGGGCGTCGCCGCGCTGGCCGAAATCACGCCGGAGAGCGAGCTTCCGGCCGTGACCGACATCGAAACCGATCTGGAAAAACTACGCCGCGACCGCGAGCGCCTGGGCGCCGTCAATCTGCGCGCCGAGGAAGAGCTGCGCGAGGTCGAGGCCCAGCACCTGACCCTCACCACCGAGCGCGACGATCTGGTGGAAGCGATCAAGAAGCTGCGCACCGGCATCCAGAGCCTCAACAAGGAAGCCCGCGAACGCCTGCTGACCTCGTTCGAGACGGTCAACACCCACTTCAAGCGGCTGTTCTCCGAGCTGTTCGGCGGCGGTCAGGCCGAATTGACCCTGATCGAAAGCGACGATCCGCTCGAGGCCGGCCTGGAAATCATCGCCAAGCCGCCCGGCAAGAAGCCACAGACGCTGTCGCTGCTTTCCGGCGGCGAGCAGGCGCTGACGGCACTGGCGCTGATCTTCGCGGTGTTCCTCACCAATCCTTCGCCGATCTGCGTACTGGACGAAGTCGACGCGCCGCTGGACGACCACAACGTCGAGCGGTTCTGCAACCTGCTGCATGAGATGACCTCGTCCACCGAGACGCGTTTCATCATCATCACCCACAACCCGATCACCATGGCGCGCATGAACCGGCTGTTCGGCGTTACCATGGCGGAACGCGGCGTGTCGCAGCTGGTGTCGGTCGATCTCGACGGCGCAATGAAGGTTCTCGACCAGAACGTGGCATAATACGCCTCAGGCCGGACCGGCCTGAGGATTTTCATGACGCCAGATCTCCCCGCCGAACTGAAAGTCGCGTTGGCCCGCAAGGCCGAGGGCCTGTCGCGCAACGACGCCGCGCTGCGTGCGGACACCATCTCGCGGACCTATCGCGATGGTGGCGGCTCCGGCGGCATTCGGACCGGCGCGGACGCGCTCGCCTATGCGCTGGCGCGGATGCCCGCGACCTATGCGGCTGTCGCCGCGAGCCTTAATGCGCTGACGGAGATCAATCCGGATTTCGCACCCACAAGCCTGCTTGATATCGGCGCAGGTCCCGGGACCGCGACATGGGCCGCGAGCGAAGCCTTCGCGTCACTCGAGACATTCACGTTGCTCGATGCCAATACGGCGCTGCGCGATCTTGCGGCCGAACTGGTGCAGTCATATGCGCGGCTCAGCGCGATGCGCTACAATTCCGGTGACGCGCGCAAACTGCTCGCTGCCTCGCCCGAGGCGGATCTGGTCGTCGCAAGCTACGTCATCAACGAGTTGAGTGAGAGCGAGCGCGCAGCATTGGCCGACGCCATGTGGGCGAAAACAAGCGACACGCTGCTGGTCGTCGAACCCGGCACACCGGCAGGCTATGCGCGCATCATCGATCTGCGCACGCGGCTGATCGCCAAGGGCGCGCATGTGATCGCTCCCTGCCCGCACGATGCAGCATGTCCGCTGACCAAACCCGACTGGTGTCATTTCACGCAACGGCTGCAACGATCTCGCGCGCATAAACACCTCAAAGCGGCGGACCTTCCCTACGAGGATGAAAAATTCAGCTACGTCGTTCTGTCACGCGCGCCGCCCGCGCACAGGCCCTCGCGGGTGCTGGCCCAGCCGCAGGTGACCAAGGTCGCGGTGACCGCAAAAATCTGCGCAGCCGATGGAATAGAAACCGCGAGCGTCCCGCATCGGGACAAGGCTGCGTACAAGCGCGCGAAGAAATGGGATTGGGGCGACGCAGTTTTTCCCGCTGAGAATGCTGGGCCGGAATAATTTCGCTATGCCGGAGTTTGTCCTGATGACGCGTTCGCGTCCGACGCAAAAATCATCAGGAGTACAACTGCGATGTCCAAAACATTCGCCGCGATTGCGGCTATCTCTCTCATGCTCGCGTCAACCGGTGCATTCGCGCAGGCGGCGAAAGTCGCTGACACTCCGGCTGGCAAGACCTATGTCGATGCCAAGGGCATGACGCTCTATACATTCGACAAGGACGCTGGCGGCAAGTCGGCCTGCAACGGCCCCTGCGCCACCAACTGGCCGCCGCTGATGGCCGCCGCCGACGCCAAGGCGTCCGGCGACTGGACCATCGTCACCCGCGACGACGGCAGCAAGATGTGGGCCTACAAAGGCAAGCCGCTTTACACGTTCGCTAAAGACACCAAGCCCGGCGATACCACCGGCGACGGCTTCCTCAACGGCGCATGGCACATGGCCAAGCCCTGATCGGCTGAAAGGCCAGAACGCCCATCAGAAAAGAGCGTCATGGCCGGGCTTGTCCCGGCCATCTACGTCTTGAACCTCCCAAAGAAAGACGTGGATGCCCGCGACATAGGCGAGCGGAAGCGACGCCGTTCTTCGAACGACTATGCGCGGGCATGGCGAACGAGAGATCGAGACTGTTAAATTGTCTGCAGGGCCTTGAACCATAGCTCCTTGAAGGCGACCAATGAGAACCACTCCGCCGTGCGGCCCCTGCCGCACGGGCGGTTTTTGGTCTAGGGTGCGCCATTCGTTGTCCTCAAGGAGTTTTCCCTCATGTCGTCCGGCTGGATTTTACTCGGTGTCATCGTCGTCATCGCGCTGTTCGTGTTCGGCGCCTACAACCGGCTGGTCGCGCTGGCGCAGCGCGTCAGCCAAGCGTTCGCCGACATCGACGTGCAGCTCAAGCTGCGCCACGACCTGATTCCCAACCTGGTCGAGACGGTCAAAGGCTACGCCACCCACGAACGCGGCACGCTGGAGGACGTTATCAAGGCCCGCAACGCGGCCATGTCCGCGCAGGGACCGGCGCAGGTATCGGCAGCGGAAGGCCAGCTCGGTGCGGCGCTGGGCCGGCTGATCGCGCTCTCAGAGGCCTATCCGGACCTCAAGGCCAACGCCAACTTCCAGCAGTTGCAGTCCGAGCTGTCCGATATCGAAAACAAGATCGCCGCCAGCCGTCGCTTCTTCAACAACGCGGTTCAGGAATACAATACCGGCATCCAGCAATTGCCGGCAGCCCTGTTCGCGGGTGCGCTCGGCTTCACCAAAAAGGACTTCTTCGACCTCGGCGAGCAGCGCGGTCAACTCGAGCAGGCGCCGTCGGTCAAGTTCTGATCGCCTGATCCCGGAAACGACGAGCAGCGCATCATGGCCGCGTACGGTCTCTACACGCACATCGCATCGAACAAGTTTCGTTCGATGCTGCTGCTCGGCGGCCTGTTCCTGCTCGTCTATGTGATGGTGTTCGCCGGTGCGCTGCTGGCGGAAGTCGCACTCAACAGCAACCGTCCGTTCGACGCCTATATCACCCTCGCCGGGCGCGACCTGATCAAGGCGCTCCCCTTCGCCACCATCGGCGCCGCCGTCTGGATCGTCATCGCTTACTTTTTTCACCAGAACATCATCGATGCGGTGACCGGCGGGCATGACGTGACGCGGCAGGAGCAGCCGCGACTTTATAACCTGCTCGAAAATCTCTGCATCTCGCGCGGCATTCCGATGCCGAAGCTCAAGATCGTCGACAGTTCCGCGCTCAACGCCTTCGCCACCGGGCTCAACCGCAGCCAGTATGCGATCAGCGTCACTACCGGATTGATGAAGGCGCTCAACGACCGGGAAATGGAAGCGGTGCTTGGGCACGAGCTGACCCATATCCGCAACGGCGACGTGCAGCTGCTTGTGATCGCCGTCGTCATCGCCGGCGTGATCGGCTTTTTCGCCGAACTGTTTTTCCGCATTTTCTTCAACTCCAACTGGAGATTTGGCGGCGGCGGGCGATCCTCATCGTCATCCTCCGACGGCGACAAGAAGGGCGGCGGCGCCTTCGCCATCGTTCTGCTGGCGATTGCCCTGATCGGCGTCGCCTGGGGCCTGTCGCTGGTGGTGCGCTTTGCCCTGTCGCGGTCGCGCGAGCTGCTGGCGGATGCGGGCTCCGTCGAACTCACCAAGGACCCGGACGCCATGATTTCGGCGCTGCGCAAGATCGAGGGCCGTGGCGAACTGCTAGGTGCGACCTCCGCCGTAATGGAAATGTGCATCGACAATCCGCGCGAGGGCTTCGCCGACCTGTTCGCGACCCATCCCTCGGTCGATTCCCGCGTCAAGGCGCTGGTGAAATATGCGGGCGGCCATGATCCTGGCCCGATGCCGCTGCCGGGCGGCGACGCCGAGACCGGCGAGAGCACGCCCCAATCCGGGGATACCTCGCCCGATGCGCGGCCGGAGCCTCCGCAAACCGGACCGTGGGGCAGTTCCCCGCAGCCGACGCCGTCTCCGGCGGGCTCGATTCTCGGTCCATGGGGCCGCCGATGACCTTCGGCCATTAACGAAGCCGTTGTTTATTAAGCATAACAGCGTCGTCAAGAATTGAATTATCCCTCGATTCTGCCATGTTCCGGCGGAAAGCAGGCTAAGCTCCCGTCGTCAGGCGGACGTGTTTAGCGCGTAAAGGGGTCTTATGGCGAAACCGGCAGTGATCGTAGTGGGCGCGGACAAGGGTGGGGTCGGCAAGACCACCGTTTCGCGCACCGTTCTCGACTATTTCAGCGCAAACAACATCCCAACCCGTGCCTTCGATACCGAATCGCCGCGCGGCACGCTGATGCGTTTTCATCCCGACATCACCGAGATCGTCGATGTCACCTCGACGTCCGATCAGATGAAGATCTTCGACACGCTGAACTCGTCGGGCACCAGCGTGACCGTTATCGACGTTCGCGCAGGACTGTTGTCCCCCACCCTCGCCGCGCTGCGCGACATCGGCTTCCTCGATGCCGCCCGCTCCGGCCAGATCACCTTCGCCGTGTTCCACATCCTCGGCCCGTCGATCGCCTCGCTGGATGAGATCGCCGAGACCGCGAACTTCATGGACGGCGCGAAGTACTTCCTGGTGAAGAACTTCATCAACAACACCAGCTTCTTCGAGTGGGATCAGGCGACCTACAATTCCTATTTCCACCGCATCAAGAACGCGACCGAGATCACGATTCCGAAGCTGAACGAAATGGCCTACGAGCAGGTCGAAGTCGCGTCGGTGCCGTTCCTCAAGTTCGTCGCCAACAAGGGCACGAAGGACGAAGCCGCGAACTACTCGTTCGTGCTGCGCGGCTATGTCCGTCACTGGCTGGGCAATGTGTGGGGCGAATTCGACCGCATCAAACTGACGGAGATCGTCGGCTCCAAGGACAAGTCCAATACGTCGCGCGCGCCGACAAGCGAGATCTGACGTCGGAATCAGGACACCAGCCGGACATCGCGCCGATGCGCCGCACGCCTGTCTATATCATCTGCTCGCCCCGCCCCGCGGTGGGCAAGACGCTGATTGCGCGGGCGCTGACCGAGTTTCTCGTGCTTCAGCGCGGCGCGGTGACCGCTTTCGACATCAACCTGCGCGAGCCGTCGCTGCTGAACTATCTCCCCGCCATCACCGAGACGGCTCTGATCAGTGACACCTTCGGCCAGATGGCGCTGATGGACCGTCTCATTGTGAATGACGGCGTGCCGAAGGTCATCGATCTCGGCTTTCACGCCTTCGACGATTTTTTCAAGATCATCGCGGAAATCGGCTTCATGAAGGAAGCGGACCGGCGCGGCGTCGACCCGATCGTCCTGTTCATCCCGGACCGTGACCGCGCCTCCAGCGTGGCATGGACGATGCTGCGCGAGACGTTTCCGAACGCCGCCATCGTGCCGGTCGAGAACGAGCATGTGCTGTGGGGACCATTACCGCGAGAATTCGCCCGCGTGCGGCCGTTCAAGGTCGCAGCATTGCCCGCGTTCCTCAAGTCGATCATCGGCCGGCTGAACTTTTCGTTCTCGCACTACCTGCGCACCAACAAGGATCAGTCGTCGGAACTGCATCAATGGGTCCGCACCAACTACACACGGTTCCGCGAGCTGGAGCTGAACCTGATCCTGCACAAGCTGGGCTGAGTCAGTAGTAGATGCTTCCGGGCGCGCCGCCGCCCGCGGCAATCGCATCGCCATTGATGGCGATCGACTTTGGCGACGCCAGAAATGCGACGATGTGGCCGATCTCCTCGGCCGTCACCAGACGACGGATCGTATTGAGATCATTCATCGCCTTCTCGACTTCGGCTTCCGGCTTCTTTGTGAGCCCCGCGCGCCACGCGATCACGCCTGGCGTTTTCTCGGTTCGGGTCAGGCCGGGATGCACGCAGGTTACATTGATACCGCGCGGCCCCAGTTCATCGGCCAGATTCTTGGTGAGTGCCGCCACGCCGACATTGCGGATGCTTCCAATCGTGGTGCCGGTCTGACGCGCGCCAAGCCCACTAATATTGATGATGCGGCCCCAGCCCTGCTCCGTCATCAAGGGCGCGACTTCGCGCGCCATGCGCAGATAGCCCATGACCTTGACGTTGACGTCGCTCCAGAACATCTCATCGGTGATCTCGCTCAGCGACGGCGGCTTCGCCTGCCCGCTCGGCTGCGCCGCACTGTTCACCAACACATCGATCCGGCCGAAGTCCGAACGGATCGCGGCGACTGCAGCGCGAACCGCCTCGTCCTTGCCGGTATCCGCCGCGTAGGCCCGCACCGCGCGGCCTGTCTCACTTGAAATTTCCGAGGCCGTCGCCTTCGCCGCCTCAAGATCACGCCCGACGATCGCGACATCCATGCCCTCACCCGCGAGCGAGCGCGCAATCGCCTTGCCGATCCCGCGCGTGCCGCCGGTGACGACTGCGATTTTACCCGTGAGTTGAAGATCCATCCGCCGCCCCTCTATATTTTTGAGCATTTTCTGACGGCTAACGGGATTCTACTTAACCGGAAATGCCTTCAGTGACCGTCGAATGTCATCAGCGTCCGCACCGGCACATCCATCGCGCGCAGCTTGGCTGCACCACCGAGTTCCGGCAGGTCGATGATAAAGCACGCCGCGACCACTTGGGCACCGATCTGGCGCAGCAGCTTCACCGCGCCCTCCGCCGTTCCGCCGGTCGCAATCAGGTCGTCGATCAGGATGACGCGTTCGCCGGGCATGATGGCGTCGGCATGCATTTCCATTTCATCGAGGCCGTATTCCAGTGAGTAGGCAATGCGCACCGTCGTGTGCGGCAGCTTGCCCTTCTTGCGGATCGGCACGAAGCCCGCCGAAACCTGATGCGCCACGGCACCGCCGAGAATAAAGCCGCGCGCTTCCATGCCGGCGACCTTGTCGATCTTCGACCCGGCCCAGGGCTGCACCAGTTCATCAACCGCGCGGCGAAACGCCCACGCATTGCCGAGCAGCGTGGTGATGTCGCGGAAAACAATGCCCGGCTTCGGATAGTCCGGAATGGCGCGGACCGTGGCTTTCAAATCGTCTTCGAGAGTCATATGGCGTCTTTCAAAGTCACGAATGTTCAGGCGTTGTTGGACCGGCCGAGCCTGAATGCATTTTCCACGATCCGCAGTCCGACATTGCCTTCCAGCGACATCAGCGACTCGGGGTGAAACTGCACACCGCCCACTGGAAGTGTCTTGTGCTCGATCGCCATGGCGATGCCGTCCTCGGTGCTGGCCGTCACCTCCAGCACGTCGGGCATGCCCTCGCGCTCGACATAAAGCGAGTGATAGCGTCCGATCACAACCTCATTGGGCAGGTTGCCCATCAGCGTGCCGCCGCGGACTTGAACGCGCGAGGGGCGGCCGTGTGCGGGTGTGGACAATTGCCCGAGCTTGCCGCCGAAATATTCGCCGATGGCCTGCACGCCGAGGCAGACGCCGAACACCGGCAGCTTTTTCTCAAGCGCCGCGCCGATGAACTTCGAGATACCGAAATCCTCCGGGCGGCCCGGGCCGGGCGACAGCACCAGAAGGTCGTACTCGTTCTTCTTCAGCACATCGAGCGCGTGGTTGTGACGCGTGACGCTCACCGTCGCGCCCACCTGCCGGAAATAGTCCGCCAGCATGTGCACGAACGAGTCTTCGTGATCGATCAGAAGCACCCGCTTGCCGGAACCGGTGGCGTCCGGTGCAAAAGCCGACAACGGCTTCGCAGGATCGCCGCGCAGCGCCTGAAACAACGCCGCAGCCTTGGTCTGGCATTCCTTCTCTTCGGCGACGGGATCGCTGTCGAACAGCAGCGTTGCGCCGACGCGTACTTCCGCAAGGCCGTCCTTCATGCGGATGGTACGAATGGTGAGGCCCGTGTTGATGCTGCCGTCGAAGCCGAGAAATCCGAGCGCGCCGGCATACCAGCGCCGCGACGAACGCTCATGATCCTCGACGAACTGCATCGCCCACAGCTTCGGCGCACCGGTCACGGTGACGGCCCATGCATGGGTCAGGAAGCCATCCAGGGCATCGAAGCCCGGACGCAGCATGCCCTCGACGTGATCGACGGTGTGGAACAGCTTCGAGTAGGTCTCGATCTGCCGCCGCGCCAGCACCTTGATCGTGCCCGGCTCACACACGCGCGCCTTGTCGTTGCGGTCGACGTCGGTGCACATGTTGAGTTCGAATTCGTCTTTCT
>JAZKDK010000080.1:0-17753 GCA_040387615.1 Pseudomonadota bacterium
CCCGCCCCTGGGCACCATTTCTCCCACTCAGTCGATGTCAAATCGGACGCCTTGGGCGAGTGGAAGGTCGTGGCCGAAATTGATGGTGCTGGTGACCCGGCGCATATAGGCCTTCCACGAATCTGAACCGGCCTCGCGTCCACCACCGGTTTCCTTTTCGCCGCCGAATGCGCCGCCGATCTCTGCGCCGGATGGGCCGATGTTGACATTGGCGATGCCGCAGTCGGAGCCCCTGACCGAGAGAAATTTTTCCACTTCGTGCATGTCGGTTGAGAAGATCGAGGATGACAGCCCTTGCGGCACGTCGTTGTGCAGCGTCAGCGCCTTGTCGAACTCGGAATATTTCATGACGTAGAGAATAGGCGCAAATGTCTCGCGCAACACCGGCCCGGTCTGCGCCGGCATTTCGGCCAGCGCGGGCGTGACATAATATGCTGTGGGGTATTGTTCTGCATCGACGCGGGCGCCGCCGAAAACCTCTGCGCCGAACGTCCGTGCTTCCGCCAGCGCCTCCTGCATGTTCTGAAAGGCGGTCTCGTCGATCAGCGGGCCGACGAGCACGTCATCCTTCACCAGAGGATTGCCGATCCGGACTGACGCATAGACCTGCTTCAGCCTCCCGACAAAGGCATCATAAACGCTGTGATGAACGAGCAGTCTGCGCAGCGACGTACAGCGCTGGCCAGCCGTGCCGATGGCGGCGAAGGCGATGGCGCGAACGGCAAGGTCAAGGTTGGCCGACGGGCACACGATCGATGCGTTGTTGCCGCCAAGTTCCAGAATGCTCCGGGCGAACCGCTGCGCCAGGCGCGGACCGACCGCCCGCCCCATGGCGGTGGACCCGGTTGCCGAGACCAGCGGGACGCGCGGATCATCAACGAGTAGCTCGCCGACATCTCGCCCGCCGATCAGCAGCGTCGAGAGATCGGCCGGTATGCCGTTGATTTTCGCTGCCGCGCGCTCGAACAGCGCCTGAACGGCGAGCGCCGTCAGCGGCGTCTTTTCCGATGGTTTCCAGATCACCGGATTGCCGCAGACAAGGGCGAGGGCTGCGTTCCACGCCCAGACTGCGACAGGGAAATTGAAGGAGGTGATGACCCCCACGGGGCCAAGCGGATGCCACTGCTCCATCATTCGGTGGTTGGGCCGCTCGCTCGCGATGGTGAGGCCGTAGAGCTGGCGGGAAAGACCGACTGCGAAATCGCAGATGTCGATCATCTCCTGAACCTCGCCTTGTCCCTCCGACAGGATTTTTCCGGCCTCGATGGTGACCAGGCGTCCAAGCGCGGTCTTGGCGTCGCGCAGTTCATTGCCGAGAACGCGAACGAGCTCGCCGCGCTGCGGCGCAGGAACGATTCTCCATGCGAGGAACGCATCTTGCGCCCGGGTGATCGCTTCGGTTGCGCTGCTGGCGCTTGTATCCTGCACGCTGGCAATCGTCTCGCCGGTGAGCGGCGAGCGCACCGCGCGCGAACCTTGGATGTAGCGATCGCGCGGAACGCCGAGGTTCTGAAGCAGCAAATCAACATCGTTTGCGAGAGTCATGCCGTGTGCTCCGGGAATCCTAGCTTTCGGGAGGCGGAACAAAGCAGAGAATGCCCGCCTCGGGCGTGTAGCATAAAACTGCACCCCCGGTCGGGTTGTGACGCTCATCGAGAATTCTCTCCGCCGGGACCCGGAGCCAGAACGTCGACGAGACATGCCACTTGGGGTCGATCTTGACCTCGTAGCCTTGGCTATCCCGCCGCACCTCGGCGGCGCGGCAATCAGAGATTGAACAACATTCCGCGCCCGTTCCCGGCTGCTTCAAACCCTTGAACCAGGGCGCCAGTGCCGGGTCCGCGTTATCGGGCGGCGCTGCATGGACCGGCATGACGGACAGCGCGATCGCGATTGCTTGCGTAACGAATGTTCGCACGCTGACCTCCGTCCAGACGCATCGTGATTCCGTTCCCCGACTATCACCACAATAAGCCGTTATCCTGACACCGCAAACAGCACAGCTGGCATAGGTCGCGTGAGACGGTAGTTATTGCGATGATCGCGGCTTCCTGAAAGGATTGGCAATCTCTCCGAGCCTCGACGGGAGCCTTTCGATGTCTCGATTGCGCCTGACCTTCGCATTCATTGGCCTCGTTCTGTGGCACGCGCCCGTCGTTGCGCAGGTCAAGCCGCCGCCGAGCGAGTGTCTTGCGATCGCGCAGTCGATTCCGCGCGTCATGTTCGCGAGCTTTTCAAGGGCGGCGGCGGATAAGAACGAGGTGACGATCACCTATGCGGGCCATTCGACCTACATTCTCGAGACGCCGCGCAACGTCACCATCGCCACCGATTTCAGCGGCGCCTACACCGCCGGCAAGTCGCCCAATGTCGTGACCATGAACCGGGCCCATTCGACGCATTACACGCTCAATCCAGATCCGCGCATCGCCCACGTGCTGCGCGGCTGGGGCGAGGGTGGTCAGCCGGCGCGGCATGCAACAATGATCGGCGATGTGCTGATCCGCAACGTCACGACGGACATCCGCGCTTACCGTTTCGACTCCGAAGCCCTGCAGAAGGACGGCAATTCGATCTTCATCTTCGAAGTGGCGGGCCTTTGCATCGGCCACCTCGGCCACCTGCATCATCCGCTCGATGAGACGCATTACGCCGCGATCGGCCGCCTCGACATCGTCATGGTGCCGATCGACGGAACATACACGCTGTCGCTGGACGGCATGTCGGAGATCACGCGTCGGCTGCGTTCCTCGATCGTGCTGCCGATGCATCGGTTTGCAACACCGCTGAGCGACTTTATCGGGCGCATGAACGGACAGTTCGAAATGGACATCCGGCCGGAGCGGTCGCTCACGGTCTCGCGCGACACACTGCCGAAGAAGCCGACGGTGATTATTCTGGATGGGGTGTAACGCTGTTCCGTTGAACTCAGGATGAGCTCATCGCGTCGGGGCGGCGGCTGGCTTGCGTGTCGGCCGCTTCTTGACCTGATCCTGCGAAATGAATCGAACCCCAATCTGATCTCCGCTCAATCGGACGAATTCGCAACGCCGATATGCGAGTCCTGTTGCCGACAGCAGAAGGAAGAACTCCCTGAGATCGAGTCCTTCGGTTGACCCATTGATCGTCAGGCGCGCTCCGGTCTGCGACACGTCGAACAATGTGCATGGCCGACGCCACGTTCCATCGATGGCCATCATGTGGACGTCGATCCCGTGCTCAAAATTGACCCGGTCGCTTTTTCTGCTTCCAAACGCCATTTGGCGATCCTGTTTCTGCAGTGATGTCGGTAAATGGACTGGTTGTTAGAAATCTAAATCGTCCTTTAGGATTGCCGGATCTGCCAAAACCGAAGCAGCCGTTCGGCGTTCGGTCTGGTCAATTTTGCAAATTCAATTTCCAGTTTATCGGTCAGGTTTAGCGGCATGGCCCCGAGTGGATATTTGCACGCCAGAATCGCGTAGGTCGTTGGCCAGCCCAGTCCCGCACCCTTGCATGCGATCAGGAGTCCTTCGTCACGCGGGCTTTCCATGAGGGGCTTTATGATATCGATGGACGCCGCGCATAAAACCGAAAGACCGGCGACTGTTTCCTCGTATTGACGCGCGGAGGCGAACGTTCGAAGCGCAGTGTCGGTCAGTTCGCCGCGCTCCTTCAGAAGCTTTGTAAGACGTAAAGCCGCTTCGAAGTTGCGAGGCTTGTTGGAGTCCCGTGCAACCTTGTCCGCAATCTCCTGGAGCGTGCGATTGACTTCATCTTGAAGTTCGGCGGGGATTTTGGACATCAGCCGAGCGCGAACGGCTTCGGTCGCCCGCAGCAGGAGTTCGCGCAGGAGCTGCAACGGCAAATCGAGGCGCAGGCCGGTTTTCTCGGCCAGCGCTTCATCGAACTCGGATGCCTTCAACAGCGCGGCGAAGCCGTGCTCTGATATTTTCGCGCCCGCGTTGTTGACGACGCTGTGCCGGACTGCCCGGTTGCCGCGATCAAGCAGGACATCTGTGACCGCCGGCTCAATGTCGGCTCGTTCTGAAATGGCGAACAGGTGGCCTTGACTCTTCGTTTTCGCGATTTCGACGAGGTCATGCGTTGAAAGACGTGATGAGTTCGTGAGGACGGGGCCGGCGACCGTGATCTCGTCGTGTTGTGCCAGCTTCAGGGTGATGTCGCGCGGAGAGTTGTCAATCGGTGCGAGACGTGTGCTGAGTTGCGCGAGCGCTCTGGTTTCGACCTTCTGGATCAGGTGCCCGAGGACGTCGTCGAACACGCGGATCTGTTCTTCGTTGAGGCGGTCTGCGTCATAGAGAAAAAGATCCGTGACGCGACGCAGTATGGCGATGCGCTTCTCCGACGCTCCGCTCTGCAGTGCGGCGTCGAGTTCGTCAAACAAGGATGACGCAGAACTTTGCATAGGACCGGCAATCTCTTGGGCCGGCATCGCGCGGACTTTACTATGAAAATAACTCTGACTTTGAAATCGGGCCGCTAATGCCGAAGCGTACTTCTACTTAAAATTATGAGTGTCATTCTACCGGGCAAACACAACCATTCGATTAACGCTATGATTTTGAAATGCTATTTTCGATTTCATACCCCATTTGGGGTACGTGTTCGTGCACTGCAATTAGGCAAGTGATTGAACAACGCGCGCGCGATGTTCAGAACGCCGCAGCCAGATCCTTCGCGCCCTGAAGATTGATCTGGTTGTCCATCCGGGCATCAGTCGCGGCCAGCAACTTCGAGACGGTGTTGTTGCGGATCGCCACCGGGTTGCGCTCATAGCCGTTGCGCTGAAAGAAATTCGACGTCGGCACCACGGTGCGCATCGCCTGCGGCATCGACACCATGTCGAACCCGTTGCCGTCGCCGGTCAGGTTCATCATCTCGAGCTCGGCGGCGGTGAGCGGCGCGGCGTAGCCTTTGCGTTTGGCGAAATTCACCGAGTCCGTCAGCTTCAGCGTCTGCAGCAGCGGCCCGACATCGATGTCGAGATTGAGCGCATGAACCGCGATGCCGCGCGGTGTGACGCCGAGCTTTTTGTGCGCGCTCCATTGATTGGGCACGGTCTTGCAGAACGCCACCATCTGCTGGACGGTCGCTGTCTTGCGCTGCAGCTCGGCCTTCTGCGCGCCGCTGGCCTGATGGATCTTGTCATTCAACGCCTTGAGAATGATGCCGCCATGCTCGGTGAGAATTCCGATGGTGTTGGTGGTCAGGAGTTGGTTGTAGCCGAGCGCGGTGGAGATCGCGCGTGCGCCGGGGCGATTGCCCTCAAGCCCGGCCTGCACATCGTACTTTCCATTGCCGCCGGATTCGAAGCTGTAAATCCGCACCGCCTGGTCTCTGGTCAGGCCGTAACTCGATGCCACTTTCGCGTAAGCGCGCTTGTAGTCGATCTCGGTGGCAGGCTTGCGCGGCGTGAAGTGAAAGTGCTCCTGCGCCTGGCTGAGGAAATCCGCCACGACCGGCAACGGCGCGCGGGGTTTCGATGGCTTTTCTTGCGGGGAGGGATCGACCGGCTTCGGCGGGCCGGTATAGACCGGCGGCTGGGTCAGGACATAGTCCTCGGCGACGATGGTCTCGTTGTTGCGGCGCTTGGCGTTGCGCGCACGCCGCTTGTCGCTGATCGCGGTCCAGTAAGATGACGCTGCCTCATCGAACGGCTCGCGGACGGCGTTGTATTCGGCAAGTTTCCGGCGGTAGTCCGCGATCTGCTGCGGTGTCTGGGCGAGGACTGCGGACGATAGCGTTGCCGCGATCGCGGCAGCTGCCAAGCACGACATCGTCCATCGAAGCCATCTCACATAAACACCGCCACGTTCTGCCTGCTGACCAGTACCGGCTGTCTATCAGCATTCCACAGAGTCGTCGCCTGGCTGGAATAACCGCCCGCGACGTTCTCGGCCTTGGTTTGCAGAAGCCACCAGCCGTCAATGGTTTCGATCCTGTCGGTCAGGAGGTCGATCGCCCAGGTCATGGTGCTGATCGGTCCCGGACGTTCGAACAGCACGAGCGCCGCGGGCGGCGGCGCATCGGTGAGCGCGACGAGCGCTGCTGTCGATGCCGGTTTCGCTGGGTCCTGATGGCGCAGCCAGATCGAAAAATTCGGATGCTGGCCCTGGCTGAAAGGCGGATTGCCGCCGGCGAAACGTCCTTCGAAATGCTGGATGAAATTCAGTCCGGGGATCTTGCGGAAAAATGGCGGACAGGTCTCCGGCTCGGGCACTGTCGGCGCGGACAGACTGCCGTATCCGACAGCGGAGGAGCGGGCGCTGCCGTAGCAAAGCGTGGCCCGCGTCGCGAGACCGGCTTCGCCGAACAGGTCGACGCCGACGAACACCGTGGACTTGCCTCTGCGCAGCACGGTCGGGCGGATCATCACGGTGCCGGCGGCCGGTCCAACGAAGCTGAATTGCGCGGAGCGCAACGGCGGCAGGTCGCCGACGTGTTGCGCCACGCTTTCGAGGCAGAAGGCGGCGGAAAGGCCGCCGTAGATGGTGCGGCCCTGAAGCCAGTCTTCCGTCGCCGTGACGGAACTGGTCTCGCCGTCGGCGGTGATGCTTTCCATCAATGCGGTAAAATCAATCATGCTCTCGTACTCGCTCCGGAATCGATTTGGTTCCGGTATAGCGCTGCACTTGGCCGAGGTCGCGGGCATGGCTGTTATGAAGCGCGCATTTGGTCGCCGGATAGTGCCGGAGTACGCGGATCAGGTCAAAACGTTGCAATTGCCTTCGCTACGGCGGCAATGGTCGCATTTTGCTGGGCGGCTGAAACGGTCGCGCCGGTCAGATAGACCGCCAGGATAATCGGCGCACGATCGGGAGGCCAGGCCACGGCGATGTCGTTGCTGGTTCCCCGTTCACCGAGTCCGGTCTTGTCGCCGACACGCCAGCCCGACGGCAGGCCTGCGCGGATACGGGTATCCCCTGTCTTGTTATCGATCAGCCACCTGGCGAGTTGCTCGCGCGAGGCCGACGACAGCGCGGTGCCGAGCACCAGCTTCTGCAGGTTCGAGATCATCGCCTTCGGCGTGGTGGTGTCGCGCGGATCACCTGGACGCGCCTCATTGAGAGCGGGCTCGGTGCGGTCGAGCCGCGTCACGGGATCGCCGAGCGAGCGGACGAAGCGGGTAAAGCCCTCGGGGCCGCCGATATCCACCAGCAGCAGGTTTGCCGCGGCATTGTCGCTCAACGTGACCGTCGCCTCGCACAGTTCCGCGAGCGAAATGTCGCCGCCAATCCGCGTCTCGGTGACGGGCGAATGCGCGATGATGTCCGACTTGCTGACGCGCACGCGCCGGGTGAGTTGTTCCTTGCCTGCATCGACCCGATGCAACACGGCCCCGGCGAGCAGGGCTTTGAACGTGCTGCACATCGGGAACCGTTCGTCGCCACGGTAATCGATCCGCTTTGCGCTGCCGGTATCCACCATCGCGACACCGAGCCGCCCGCCGCTCGCCTTCTCCAGCCGCTTGAACTCCGCAATCAGACCCGCATTCGGTGCATTTTCGGCGCGCGCCGTGGCCACCCGTCCGGCGAGATAGCCGCCGATCGTCACCGCGCTGAGCGCTTTCGAAAACTGACGTCTGCTGATCATTCGATTCGTCCTTTGTTGCGGCGGCAAAATGGAGGGGCCTCCATGCGTTGACAAACGGTCATTGATGAGGCGAGACATAAGAAAATCTAGGGTCACAGGGTTCCCGGCATCCGCATGAAACTCTCGCAACTCCCGTTGAACGCGTTGCATGCGTTCGAGGCCTCCGCACGCCATCTCAGCTTCACCCGCGCCGGTCTCGAGCTGCGGGTCACGCAGGCCGCGGTCAGCCAGCAGGTCAAGGGACTCGAAGAGAGCCTCGGCGTGCCGTTGTTCCGCAGGCTGCCCCGTGGTCTCGCGCTTACCGACGAAGGTCTGGCGCTATTGCCGGCAATCAGCGACGCCTTCGGCCGCATCCGCGGCACGCTTGATCGTTTCGAGGCTGGCTATCTTCGCGAGGTCGTCACCATCGGCGTCGTCGGCACGTTCGCGACAGGGTGGCTGCTCTCCCGCTTGCCTGCCTTCAAGAAGGTCCACCCCCGGATCGACCTGCGGCTTCTGACCAACAACAACCGCGTCGACATCGCCGGCGAGGGTCTCGATTATGCCATCCGGTTCGGCGACGGCGCCTGGCACGGCACCGAGGCCGTTCGCCTGTGCGGCGCTCCGCTGACCCCGATGTGTGCGCCGGCGATCGCCCGCGAACTGCGCCGCCCGGCCGATCTCAAGCGGCAGACCCTGCTGCGCTCCTACCGGGTGGATGAATGGTTGCAGTGGTTCGCGGCGGCTGGCATCGCAAGTCCGGTGATCAAGGGCACGATGTTCGATTCCTCGGTTACGATGGCAGAGGTTGCTGCGCGCGGGAACGGTGTGGCGCTGCTGCCGGCAGCGATGTTTGCGCACGATATCCGGCAGCGGCGGCTGGTGCGTCCGTTCGCGAGCGAGATTGCGCTTGGCGATTACTGGCTCACCTCCCTGCGCTCGAAACGCCAGACCAGCGGCATGGAGACGTTCAGGACGTGGCTGCTCGATCAGGTGGCGGCGTCGAAGCTCGCGTAGAGCCTCACGCGCATGGGAGAATTGCTGCAGTGCGTAAATCGGTCAGCAAGCCTGACTGAAGTTATCAACAGGCACTTGGTGCGCCCTATCGAATCATTCTCGCTTCACGCTACGAGATGATTTCAAATATAAAACTTGCGTGACTGTGGCGTTCGCGTGCGGGGCGACGATCATGAACAAAATTGTTTCGCCGAAAGGTATTGTTTCGCGTGAGTTGTCGAAGTTGTTCGGCGATGTTCCGAAGCCGGACCGCGCCGAGTGGGAAAAGACACTCAAGGCGCTGAAGCCGTGGTTAAGCCCGGAGAAGTTCGCGGAAACCGAGGCGATCCACTGGCGCATGTTCGAGCGTGCGAACCGCTGGCATGAAAGCCAGTCGTCTTCGCTGAACGACTGACGTTTCCAGATCATCGCATCGCAACGGCTGAATATCGAGAGCCGTTTTGTCTGCGCGCTCAAACGCCGCTGCTGGCCGGCGTCTCGATCGGCACATCGTTCGCCTTGGTGCGATCCGGTGTCTCGTCCTTCCAGCGTACCGATCCCAGCGGCCGCTCCAGCATGCGATGGACCTTGATCGGTTCCGGCCCCAGATGAAATTCGATGGCCTTGAGCTGTACCTCGCGCTCGGACTGGGTCGAGCGGTTGCGCTGGCGCAGATAGTCGAGCCAGGTCGGGCAATGATAGCGCTCGATCCATAGCTCGGGATCGGCGATGTCGCGCGCGATCGACCAGTCATAGGCGCCGTTGCGCTGCCGGATGGCCTGGAGCTGCAGCATCGTGGTGTAGAACGCGCGGGCTTTTTGCTGGCTCACGCGATACTCGATCTCGACGACGATCGGCCCGCTTCGCTGCGAGATTGAGAGATTCACTTCCGGCTCTTCGAGCGCATCGACCGCGTCGTTGTTGGCGCCTTCGGTCGAGGGCATGCGCAGCCAGATCGCGAGGATCGGCGAAACGAACATGGTTGCGCCCGCAATCAGCAGTGCCTTGTCCACCCCGACGCCATTGGCGACATAACCCCACAGCCAGCTGCCGATCGCGACACCGCCGGCAATCGCGGCCTGATACGCCGCCAGCGCGCGGCCCGCGACCCAGCGCGGCGTCGAGAGTTGCACGCCGATGTTGAACAGCGTGACCGCGATCATCCATGACGCGCCGGCCACCACCAGCGCGGCGCCGGTCAGCACCGGCCAGCGGCTGAGCGCAAGCACGCCGATCGCGAGACCCATCGTCAAAGCGCACAACCGGACGGCATACTCGCCGCTCAGGTGCGCGCGCACGCTGGAGATATTGAGCGCGCCGAGCACGCCGCCCATCCCGAAGCAGCCCAGCATGATGCCGTAGGTCTGGGCGCCGCCGTGCAGGATGTCGCGCGCCACCAGTGGCAGCAGTGCCAGCACCGAGCCGCCGGCGATGCCGGTCACCAGTGTCCGGTACAGCACGATGCGGATTGGCGGGGAGTGAACGATGTAGCGCACGCCGGACACGACGGCGCGGCGCAACCGCTCCGGCGGCAGCCGCGATGGCTCCAGCGACCGCTGCCAAAGATAAAGCACGATGATCAGCGGAATATACAGCAGCACATTGCAGACGAAGGCCGCCACCGCGCCCGCCGCCGCCACGATGATGCCGCCCAGCGCCGGGCCGAAGCTACGGGCGATGTTGTAGCTGATGCCGTTGAGCGCGACCGCCGACGGGAGTGTCTCGGCGGGCACCTGTTCGCTGACCGAGGCCTGCCACGCCGGGCCGAACAGCGCCATGCCGCTGCCGATCATGAAACAGAACAGCAGCAGGCTGTTGGGTGTAATGGCGTTGAGATAGGCGAGAACCGCCAGCGTCACTCCGCCGACGAGCCCTAGCATTAGCGCGATCAGGCCGACGATGCGCCGGTCGTACATATCCGCGATGGCGCCCGCGGCCAGCGACAGCAGCATGATGGGCAGCATCAGGGCGGTCTGGACCAGCGCCACCATGCTGGCTGACGACGTCATCTGGGTCATCGACCAGGCCGCGCCGACGCCGTTGATCATCAGGCCGAGATTGGTGAGCAGACTTGCCAGCCAGATTCGCCGGAACACTGCGTGTCTCAAGGGCGCTGTAATACCGTCGGCCGACAGCAGAGATCGTTTGGCGGGCTTGTCGGTCGTCGTGCTCACAGGGGTCCTTTGAGACGCTTCGTAAAACGGGCTGGTTGAATCGCGATATCAAACAGGAATGTGTGCCAATCGGAGCGCGTTGGAAAGAGATTTGCTACCAGCGCCATTGTCCGTCGTCGGTCCAGCGGGAGCGGTATCCGATCAGGCGCATCCAGGCAGTGACGATCTGATCGAAACCGGTGATGTAGTCGCAGGACTTGTCGCGGGCCCATTTCGTGTCCGCTTTGACGTCGGCGATGGTTTTCTCGCTGGCGTAGGAAAACAGCTGAAGCGGCTTCGATGGGTCGCTGACCTCGGCGCGATTGGCGATCAGTTCGCGGTCCAGCTTGTTGAACACCACGCACGGCGTGCTCGCATAGGTCAGCCGCTCCTCGTCGGCGACGACGCGCGCGTTGTCGGGTGGCGGTTCGATTTTATAGGACATGAGAAGCGCGGCTGCCGCGATCAGCACAACAAGCAAGATGCTGCTCAGAACCGGCCAGATGAGCCGGGGTGGTCTGACAGCTTCTGCTCGGTTCGATTGCGGCATGAACTCGACGCTAGTGTCCCGTATCCGACGTTTGCTTCATTTTGCGGCGCCTCCCGTGCAAACGTCGGATACGAAAGGACACTAGCAAATGATGATTCCAGTGATCCTTGGTTCACTGGCATTGCCGGCAAGAATGTTCCCGGCGCCGCGGCGGACCATGCGCGCCGCGGCGTCTGGAACCGGATGTTATTGAGGCTCGATCTTCGCGAACTGCGCGACCTTGCCCCATTTGTCCATTTCCGAGATGACAAATGCCTGCATTTCCTCAGGCGTGTTGCCGATCGGCTCGCCGCCGAGTTTGCGGATGCGCTCGATCCCGTCGGGCGATTTGATGTACTTGATGATGCTCGCGTTGAGCTTCATCACGATGTCCTTCGACACCTTGGCCGGCGCCGCAACGGTGAACCACGAGGCGGCGTCATAACCCTTCACCGTTTCGGCGATTGGCGGAATGTTCGGCAGCAACGGCCAGCGCTCGGCGGTGCTGATCGCTAGCGACCGCACGTTGTTGTTCTCGGCGAACGGAAGCACTGCCGGCAGGTTGTCGATCATGACGTGGACGCGGCCTGCGACGAGGTCGGTAAGTGCCGGTGCGCTGCCCTTGTAGGGAACATGAACGATATCGATGCCGGTCATCGACTTGAGAAGTTCGGTCGAAAGGTGCGCCGTAGTGCCGAGTCCGGGTGTGCCATAGAACAGCTGGCCGGGCTTCGACTTGGCCAGCGCAAGGAATTCGGCGACGGATTTCGCCGCGACCTCGGGATTGACCGACATCAGGTTCGGCACGCGCGCAATGATGGTGACCGGCTGGATGTCCTTGATCGGATCGTAAGGCATGTTCTTCTGAACAAACTTGTTGATCGCGTGGGTGCCAGGCGTACCGACGATGAACGTGTATCCGTCGGGATCGGACTTCGCGACGAAGTCGGCGGCGATATTGCCGCCCGCGCCGGTCTTGTTCTCGACGATGAACTGTTGACCGTATTCTTCAGAAAGCTTCTGCGCGACAAGCCGTCCGAGAATGTCGGTGGTGCCGCCGGGGGCGAAAGGCACGACGAATTTCACCGGACGATCCGGCCATGCGGCGGCCTTCGAAGTCTGGCTCAGAAATGGCGTCGCAGCCAATGCTGCGGCTCCGCCCGCGAGAACGGAGCGGCGGGTGATGTGCGATGCTGAATGAGGTTGTACGGAAGTCGGTCGCTTAGTCATATTCTTTAAGTCTCCATCCCGCCCGCCTGTTGTACGGGCCGTGTTTGTTGCGCCGTATGTTTCAACGCTGTCTGCGTTCTAGAGCAAGCCGGGCAACTTGACTATGTGGCGACGGCGGCCTGAGGGGGTTGCAACCCTGATGGCAACTCAACTCGGCATATTGAGATTGCGGCCGCATGACAGGTTCCTCATCGCAGTGCAGCAAAGCATTTCGCTGAATGGCCTTCCATAGACGAATGTCTATATCCGGCGGCCCGTTGGTCGCCGGTTGTTTCGCGTCTCTCGGGTTGACCGCGCCCGCTCATCCGTCCAATTTCCCGCAAAATTCAGCGGTTGCTGCGACGGCTTGAATGAGCTTCTGAGGTGATGATGTGAGCCTGTGTCTTGCCACCGCAGGCGTCGTCAAATCGCTGGCGATGGCGTCGTTCATGCTGACATGGACCCATTCGGTCGAGAAGGCCGAGTGGCAGGAGGACTGGCGCGTCACGCCGCAGGGGCTCGAAATCGTCGAGGCGCGCGTCAAGGGATCGGGCGCGGGTATGGAGCCGCCGCCCGAGGCGCGGCTGGCGGAGGGCTGGTTTCGCTGGAAGCCGCAATTGCCGATGTCGCCGGAGGTCGTGCTGGGAAAATTCGGGCTCGCAGGCGAGCGGCGGCTTTGTATCGATGGCACGTGCCAGGAACTGTCTGCGATACTTGGACGGCCTGTCGGCGTGAGCGTCGCGACGATGAGCGTGTGCAAGCCAGGCGATCTCGATCAGGACGATCCTCGCCAGCACAAGGGTGATCGCGCAGCTTCGCTCGGAACGGCCAGCAAGCGCATTCCAGCCGACAACGTCCTGGCGCTGCTGATGCGCGCACGAGAGAGTCATAACAAAGGAAATTTTGACGCCGCCCGTGACGATGCCGACGATGCAATACGGCTCGATCCGCAGAACGTCGAGGCATTCACGGCGAGGGGTGATGCGCTGGTTGGCCTGAAGCGGTTTGACAAGGCTGTCGACGATTATGATGCGGCGATCCGTCTCGATCCAGGTAACGCCCGGCTGTTCTCGTTGCGCGCGGCGGCTTTCGCATCAATGCGCGAGCCGCGTCTTGCCGTGCGCGATTACTCCGAAGCCATTCGTCTGAATCCCAAGGACGTGCAGATGTTCACTGAGCGCGCGGCGATCTATAAGAAGGTCCGGCGTTACGATCTCGCTATCGACGACCAGACCGAAGCCATCCGTCTCAATCCCGCTTTGGCGGAGCTTTATGACAACCGAGGTGAGACATACGCGCGCAACAACGCATATGACAGGGCGATTGACGATTACAACCAGGCTATTCGCCTGAAGCCGTCTGCGAAATTCCATCTGAACCGCGGCACCGCCTATCAGCTTAAGGACGATCTGGATTCCGCACTGGCCGACTACAACAAGGCCATCGAACTCGACGACAAGCTGGCCCTTGCATACAACAATCGCGGCATGGTGTTGCGGGCAAAGGGCAATCGCCCGCGCGCGCTCGCGGACTTCACGACGGCGGCTCGGCTTGATCCGGAACTGGAGGTCGCGGCCACCCATCGCAAGGACCTCGCGCGAGAAATCGAACGTATCGGCGCGCAGATGCCGCTGAAGCCGTCAACGAAGCCGGCATGTGCTGCCGGATCGAAAGATTGCGCGCGATAATCAGCACAATGTCGCAACCATTGCCGCTTGAACTCCACGGCGTTCCCATGACAATGCTGGTGCCGACCAAGAATAAAAGTCCGCTCCAATGCGGTGCCGGGGAGACTGATCGATGACCGCCATTTCCAACAGCCGTTACGCCGAAGTCCACGCGCGTTCGCTGCGCGATCCGGAAGGATTTTGGGCCGAGGCCGCGCGTGAAATCGACTGGATCGAGCCGGCGAAAAAAGTCTTCGATCCCTCGCAGGGCCTTTATGGCCGCTGGTTTGCGGGTGCCGTGGTCAACACCTGTTACAATGCGCTGGATCGTCACGTCGCGGGCGGCCGCGCCAACCAGACCGCGTTGATTCACGATTCGCCGCTGACCAGCACCGTCACCAAATTCACTTACGCTGAACTCTTGCACGAGGTTCAGACGCTTGCCGCCGTGATGCAGGATTTCGGCGTGGTGAAGGGCGACCGCGTCATTCTCTACATGCCGATGGTGCCGCAGGCGATGGTGGCGATGCTGGCCTGCGCGCGAATCGGCGCGATCCACTCCGTGGTGTTCGGTGGATTCGCCGCCAAGGAGCTTGCGACGCGTATCGAGGATGCCGAGCCAAAACTCATTCTCTCCGCAAGCTGTGGCCTCGAGCCGGGCCGCATCGTCAAGTACAAGCCGCTGCTCGATGAGGCGATCAACCTCTCAAGCGTCAAGCCGCAGGCCTGCATCATCCTGCAGCGTCCGCAGGAAACCTGCGATCTGGTCAAAGGCCGCGATCATGACTGGAACGAGTTGCGCGAGGCCGCCGTCAAGGCGAAGAAATCCGCTTCTTGCGTGCCCGTGCTGGCGACCGATCCGCTGTACATTCTCTATACGTCCGGCACGACCGGAAAACCCAAGGGTGTGGTGCGCGACAATGGCGGGCATCTCGTCGCGCTGAAATGGTCGATGTTCAATCTCTACGGCGTCAAGCCGGGCGAGGTGTGGTGGTGCGGCTCCGACATCGGCTGGGTGGTCGGCCATAGCTACATCATCTATGCGCCGCTGTTTCATGGCGCGACCTCGATCATGTACGAGGGCAAGCCGATCGGCACGCCCGATGCCGGCGCGTTCTGGCGCGTGATCTCGCAGCACAACGCCGTTGCGTTCTTCACGGCGCCGACTGCGTTCCGCGCCATCAAAAAGGAAGACCCGAACGGCGAGTTCATCCGCAAGTACGACCTGTCGAAATTCCGCACGCTGTTTCTTGCCGGCGAGCGCGCCGATCCGCCGACGGTGGAATGGGCTGAGCAGCAGTTGAAAGTGCCGGTGATCGATCACTGGTGGCAGACGGAAACCGGCTGGTGCATTGCCGGCAATCCCGTCGGCCTCGGCGCTTTGCCGGTGAAGCACGGCTCGCCGACGGTGCCGATGCCGGGCTATCAGGTCGACGTTGTCGACGAAGCGGCGAAGCCGCTGCCGCCGAACACCATGGGATCCATCGTTATCAAGCTGCCGCTGCCGCCGGCGAATTTGCCGACACTGTGGAAGCAGGACGAGCGCTGCAAGGAAGCCTACTTCAACGAATTTCCCGGCTATTACAAAACCTCCGACGCCGGCTACAAGGATGAGGATGGCTATGTCTTCGTGATGGGCCGCACCGACGACATCATCAATGTCGCGGGGCATCGGCTCTCGACCGGCGGCATGGAGGAGGTGCTGGCGTCGCATCCGGATGTCGCCGAATGCGCCGTGCTTGGAATTAAAGACGCTGTGAAGGGGGAAGTGCCGTGCGGCCTTCTCGTGCTCAAGGCCGGCGTGACGCGGCCGGTGGCTGAGATCGAGAAGGAGATCGTTGCGCTGGTGCGCGAGAAGATCGGTCCGGTGGCGGCGTTCAAGCTCGCGATCACCGTGGCGCGGCTGCCGAAGACACGCTCGGGCAAGATCCTGCGCGGGACGATCAAGAAGATCGCCGACGGTGACGCCTGGACCATGCCTGCGACCATCGAAGATCCTGCGGTGCTGGACGAGATCAAGACGGCGCTCAGCGGCCGAACCTAGTATCCCGAAAATTGAAGTCCGTCACATTCTGCAGGAGGCGACAATGAACGAAGACGTATTCAACACCAGCGTGCGCAAGTTTCTCAAGCAGGTCGGCGTCACCTCGCAGCGTGAAATCGAAAAGGCAGTCCGCGATGCGGTCGCTTCCGGCCGTCTGAAGGGCAGCGAAAAGCTGCCCGCAAAGATGGTGCTCACGGTCGGCGGCGTCGACCTCACGTTCACTGTCGACGGTGACCTCGAGCTCGAATAAACCCGTGCTGCGGCAGGTCTGCCGCGAGACCGCCATTGTCGGTCTGTAAGCCCCGCGAGCCGGATCCATCCGGCAGGCGAACGAACCACAGGATTGTCGATGCGCGCGATGAAATCACCAATGGGACTGGCGCTCGCAACGGCCGCCGTGCTGCTGGGCGGCTGCGCCCAGTTCGAACGCAACCAGCCGGTCGCAACTGTGGATGACGATGCGTATTGTCGCGCCAACAGCGGCGAGCCGGGATCGTCGGCCTATGCGGCCTGCCGGAAAGACCGCGATGTCCAGAGCAGCCGAGCGTCCGGAGGTGGCTCGCGGATCGAGCGGTCCCATCGCAATCTCGCGGAAGACATGCTCAACAATCCGCGATAATGCTGGCTAGTGATCCGGTTCTGACATTCGTATTGTATTTTTCGCAGGCACGCGCCGCGCTGATGCCGCGCCTATCAAGGGACACATCATGGCGGTCAGGGACAGCAACGGCACCGAGCTAAAAGAGGGTGACACCGTCACGGTCATCAAGGATCTGAAGGTGAAGGGCTCATCCAGCGGTCTCAAGCGCGGCACGGTGGTGAAGAACATTCATCTCACCGACAACGAAGACGAGATCGAGGGCCGCACCGACAAGATCAAGGGCCTCGTGCTGCGCACTGAATTTCTCAAGAGGGCGTAATCTCTCGCGCTTTGAACTTTGAAAGCTGATCCTGATGAAACTTGTCGCACGATATGCTCTTGGGCTCGCCGTCATGGCGCTTGCGGTGATGCTGCTGGCCTTCGAGACCGCGCAAACCGCGCCGGCGCAGGAGCAGGGCGCCACCTCCGATGTGCTGAGCAAGGACGCGGTGCTGCGCGACCCGGAGAATCCCGTGCTGGGCAATCCGCAGGGCGACATCACCATTGTCGAGTATTTCGATTACCAGTGCCCGTACTGCAAGAAGATCTCGCCGGTACTCGATCAGGTGGTGAACGAGGACAAGAAGGTGCGGCTGGTGTTCAAGGACTGGCCGATCCTCGGCGAACCGTCGGGATATGCCGCGCGGCTGGTGCTGGCCGCGAAATATCAGAACAAATATGAGGCCGCCCATCGCGCGCTGATGGCCAAGGTCGGCCGCCTGACCGAAGCTGTCATCGATGAAGCCCTGACCAAGGCCGGTGTCGACCTTGCCAAGGCCAAGGCCGATCTCGCGGCCAACAAGCCCGCGATCGATGGTCTGCTGAAGCGCAACAACGCGCAGGCGGAAGAGTTCGGCTTTCGCGGCACACCCGCATTTGTGGTCGGCACTTTCCGTGTCCCCGGCGGGCTGACCGCGGAGCAGTTCAAGCTGGCGATCGC
>JAZKDK010000081.1:0-7683 GCA_040387615.1 Pseudomonadota bacterium
GGTCGGCCTCGAAAACGTCAAGGATGCTGACCTCATCATCGAGGCCGTGTTCGAAACCATGGCGATCAAGAAGGAAGTGTTCGGCCAGCTCGACCAGCACGCCAAGCCCGGCGCTGTTCTCGCCACCAACACCTCGTATCTTGACATCAATGCCATCGCCGCCATGACCAAGCGTCCGCAGGACGTGCTGGGCATGCACTTCTTCTCGCCGGCCAACGTGATGAAGCTGTGCGAAATCGTCCGCGGCGAAAAGACCGCGCCTGACGCGCTGATGACCGCAGTGGCTGTCGCCAAGCGCATCGCCAAGGTTCCGGTGGTGGTCGGTGTTTGCGACGGCTTCGTCGGCAACCGCATGCTCGCCGCCCGCGGCAAGCAGGCCGAGAAGTTCCTGTTCGAAGGCGCGCTGCCGCAGCAGGTCGACGCGGTGCTCACCAAGTTCGGCATGCCGATGGGCCCGTTCGCGATGGGCGATCTCGCCGGTCTCGATATCGGCTGGCGTTCGCGGAAGGATCGCGGCATCAAGTCGGAAATCGCCGACGCGATCTGCGAAGCCGGCCGCTTCGGCCAGAAGACCGGCAAGGGCTATTACAAGTATGAAGCCGGCTCGCGCTCGCCGCTGCCGGACCCGGAAATCGAAAAGCTGATCGAGGAAACCACCGCCAAGCTCGGCCTCAAGCGCCGCGCTATCAGCGACGACGAAATCCTCGAGCGCCTGATGTATCCGATGATCAACGAGGGTGCGCGCATCCTCGAAGAGAAGATCGCGGCGCGCCCAAGCGACATCGACGTGGTCTGGCTGTACGGCTACGGCTGGCCGATCTACCGCGGCGGCCCGATGTTCTACGCCGACAGCGTCGGCCTCAAGCACATCGCCGACCGGCTGTCGTTCTACGCCAAGCAGACCAACGATCCGTCGCTCGAGCCGACCCCTCTGCTCAAGCGTCTGGCCGACGAAGGCAAGACATTCGCGTCCCTCGCCAAGGGGTGATCCCATGACGCGGCCGGGCGAGCAGTATTATCCGAAAGGTGTGCGCTGGGATTCACCGATCCCGCGCGGCACGCTTCCGGATTTATTGTCGAAGGCGGCCGCGGATTTCGGTTCGCGTCATGCGATCGAATTCCGCGACCGGCCCATCAGTTTCGATGGGTTGAAGGGTCTGGCCGATGTTGCGGCGTCGGCGTTTCTCCGCGCCGGTTATGGCAAGGGAGCGTCGATCGCGTTGTTTCTCGGAAATTCGCCGGATCATCCGGTGAATTTCTTTGGCGCGCTGAAAGCCGGCGCGCGGGTCGTGCATCTCAGTCCGCTTGATGGCGAGATCGCGCTGACCCACAAGTTGAAGGACTCCGGCGCACGCATTCTCGTCACCAGCAATCTGGCGACGCTGTTGCCGACGGCGCTGAAATTTTTCGAAAAGGGCCTGCTCGACAAACTGATCGTTTGCGAGGACGAGACCTGGGGCGATGTTGGCAATCCGCAGGCCGCGATCCCGGCGAATCCCGCCATCGTCACCTTCAGGGAATTCGTCAAGGACGCGCAGCCGCCCGCGACATGGCCGCAGATCGATGCCGGTGACATCGCGCTGCTGCAATATACCGGCGGCACCACCGGATTGCCGAAGGGGGCGATGCTCACCCACAGCAATCTGACCTCGGCGGTCTCGATCTATGATGTCTGGGGCGCCAATCAAAAGGCCGAGCGCAACACCATCGAGCGCGTCATTCTCGTCCTGCCGCTGTTTCATATCTATGCGCTCACCGTCGTTCTGTTGCGGACCCTGAAGAACGGCGATCTGATCTCGCTGCATCAGCGTTTCGACCTCGAAGCCGTAATGCGCGACATCGAAGTCAAGCGCGCAACCGCGTTCCCCGGCGTGCCGACCATGTGGATCGCCATCGCCAGTCTGCCTGATCTGGACAAGCGTGATCTGTCGTCGCTGGCTTTTGCAGGCTCGGGCGGCGCGCCGCTGCCGGTGGAAGTCGCGAAGGTGTTCGAACGCAAGACCAAGCTCGCCCTGAAAAGCGGGTGGGGCATGACCGAAACCTGTTCGCCCGGCACCGGCCATCCGCCGGAAGGCCCGGAGAAGCCGGGCTCGATCGGGCTGATGCTGCCCAGTATCGAGATGGACGTGGTGTCGCTCGATGATCCGAAGCAAGTGATGCCCGTCGGCGAAACCGGCGAAATCCGCATCCGCGGTCCGAACGTCACCAAGGGTTACTGGAATCGCGAGGCGGAGACCGCCGAGGCTTTCGTCGGCGACCGTTTCCTGACCGGCGACATCGGCTATATGGATAGCGACGGCTATTTCTATCTGGTCGACCGCAAGAAAGACCTGATCATCTCCGGCGGCTTCAATGTCTATCCGCAGATGATCGAGCAGGCGATCTACACCCATCCGTCGGTTCAGGAAGTCATCGTGATCGGCATTCCCGACGATTATCGCGGCGAAGCATCCAAGGCGTTCATCACGCTGCGCGCCAATGCGTCGCCGTTCAGCATCGAGGACTTGCGTGCGTTCCTCACCGGGAAACTCGGCAAGCACGAATTGCCGGTGGCGGTCGAATTCCTCAAGGAACTGCCGCGCACTAGCGTCGGAAAATTGTCTCGTCACGAATTACGCAACCAGCAACGCCATCAACCGCAACAACCCAAACTTGCAACAGGAGGTCGTTCATGACCCAGGCCGTTATCGTTTCCACCGCCCGCACCCCGATCGGCAAAGCCTATCGCGGCGCTTTCAACAACACCGAAGGCGCTACGCTGCTCGGTCACGCCATCGAGCACGCCGTCAAGCGCGCCGGCATTGATGGCGCGGAGATCGAGGACGTGGTGATGGGTGCCGCCATGCAGCAGGGCGCCACCGGCGGCAACATCGCGCGCAAGGCCGCACTTCGCGCCGGTCTTCCGGTGTCGGTCGCCGGCACCACCATCGACCGCCAGTGCGCATCGGGCCTTCAGGCCATCGCGCTCGCCGCGCGTTCGGTGATCTACGACGGCGTCGAGATCGCCGTTGCCGGCGGCGGTGAATCGATCAGCCTCGTGCAGAACGAACACGCCAACAAGTTCCACGCCGTCGATCCTGAACTGATGAAGATCAAGGGCGACGTCTACATGGCGATGCTCGACACCGCCGAAATCGTGTCGAAGCGCTACGGCATTTCGCGCGAGAAGCAGGACGAATACTCGCTGGAGAGCCAGCGCCGTACCGCAGCCGCGCAGCAGGGCGGCCGCTTCAAGGAAGAAATCGCGCCGATGTCCACCAAGATGGCGGTCGCCGACAAGGTCACCAAGGAAATTTCGTTCAAGGACATCACCCTGTCGCAGGATGAAGGTCCGCGTCCTGAAACCACTGCGGAAGGTCTCGCAAGCCTGAAGCCGGTGCGCGAAGGCGGCGTCATCACCGCCGGCAACGCCAGCCAGTTGTCCGACGGTGCCAGCGCTGCGGTGATCATGAGCGACACCATGGCCGCCAAGAAGGGCCTCAAGCCGCTCGGCATTTTCCGCGGCTTCGTGTCCGCCGGCTGCGAGCCGGATGAAATGGGCATCGGTCCGGTGTTTGCGATTCCGCGCCTGCTCAAGCGTCACGGCCTCAAGGTCGAGGACATCGACATGTGGGAACTGAACGAAGCCTTCGCGGTGCAGGTGATCTATTGCCGCGACAAGCTCGGCATCGATCCGGAGAAGCTCAACGTCAACGGCGGCTCGGTCGCGGTCGGCCATCCCTACGGCATGACCGGTTCGCGCCTTGCGGGTCACGTTCTTGTCGAAGGCCGTCGCCGCAAGGCGAAGTACGGCGTGGTGACGATGTGCGTCGGCGGCGGCATGGGTGCTGCCGGCCTGTTCGAGATTTTGCAATAAGCTATCGTCGTCCCGGCGAAAGCCGGGACCCATACGGCGCGGACTGACTGTTTGGCATGGTGGTGGACATCTTTTTCGTCCACTCCTGCCTGGGGTTATGGGTCCCGGCCTTCGCCGGGACGACGCGCTGAAAGACGGTGCCTATAGTTACGAGTTTAATCGCCCAAGGAGGGTCCAATGGATCTCAGCTTCAGCAAGGAAGAACTGGCGTTTCGCGATGAAGTGCGGACCTTCTTCAAGGAAAGTCTTCCCGCCGATATCCGCCAGAAGCTGGTGGAAGGCCGCCACACGAGCAAGGAAGACATGGTCAACTGGCAGCGCATCCTGAACAAAAAGGGATGGGCGGTGCCGCACTGGCCGAAGGAATACGGCGGCACCGGCTGGTCGTCGGTGCAGCAGTACATCTTCCTCGAAGAGTTGCAGGCTACACCGGCGCCATCGCCGTTGCCGTTCGGCGTCAATATGGTCGGACCGGTGATCTACACCTTCGGCAACGAAGAGCAGAAGAAGCACTACCTGCCGCGCATCGCCAATCTCGATGACTGGTGGTGTCAGGGCTTCTCCGAGCCGGGCGCGGGTTCTGATCTGGCCTCGCTGAAGACCACCGCGAAGCGCAAGGGCGACGTCTACGTCATCAACGGCCAGAAGACCTGGACCACGCTGGCGCAGCACGCCGACTGGATTTTCTGTCTTTGCCGCACCGATCCCGATGCGAAGAAGCAGTCGGGCATCTCGTTCATCCTGTTCGACATGAAGTCGCGCGGCGTCACCGTGCGGCCGATCCAGACCATCGACGGCGGCTTTGAGGTCAACGAAGTGTTCTTCGATGACGTCGAGGTGCCGGTCGAGAATCTCGTCGGCGAGGAGAACAAGGGTTGGGATTACGCCAAGTTCCTGCTCGGCAACGAGCGCACCAACATCGCGCGCGTCGGCATGTCGAAGGAACGGCTCCGCCGCATCCGCGATCTCGCCTCCAAGGTCGAGTCGGAAGGCAAGCCGCTGATTCAGGACTCTCGCTTCCGCGAAAAACTCGCTGCGACCGAAATCGAGTTGAAGGCGCTCGAACTGACGCAGATGCGCGTGGTCGCCAACGAGCGCAAGAACGGCAAGGGCAAGCCGGACCCGGCATCCTCGATCCTCAAGATCAAGGGCTCCGAGATTCAGCAGACCATTACCGAACTGCTGCTGGAGATCACCGGACCGTTCGCGCTGCCTTATGCGGACGAACACGACAAGAGCAATGAAGAAGCGAGCTGGGCGACGACGGTTGCGCCGGGCTACTTCAACTATCGCAAGGTCTCCATCTACGGCGGCTCGAACGAGATTCAGCGCAACATCATCACCAAGGCCGTGCTGGGTCTGTAAGGCTTCTTCCTCGCCCCGCTCGCGCGGGAAGAGGGCAGTTCTCATGCCGTCATGGCCGGGCTTGACCCGGCCATCCACGTCTTGCTTCGGGATAGGAAGACGTGGATGCCCGTGACAAGCACGGGCATGACGATTTGTTTTGTTGATGCGCCGGCGAACAACCGGGTGCAATTGGAGGCAGATAATGGATTTTGATTTGTCCGAGGAGCAGCGGCTCCTGAAAGATAGTGTCGACGGCCTGCTGGCTGATTCCTACGATTTCGATCAGCGCAAGAAGTACGCCAAGGAAAATGGCGGCTGGAGCAAGACCGTCTGGAACAAGCTGGCCGAGCAGGGCCTGCTGGGCCTGCCGTTCTCCGAGGAAGATGGCGGCTTCGGCGCGGGCGCGGTGGAAACCGCTCTCGTGATGGAATCGCTCGGCAAGGCGCTGGTGGTCGAGCCTTATCTGGCGACCGTGGTGCTCGGCGGCGGCTTCCTTCGTCACGGCGCTTCGGCCGAACAGAAGGCTGCGCATATCCCTTCGATCATCGACGGCAGCAAGACGCTGGCGTTCGCCCAGCTTGAGAAGAATTCGCGTTACGATCTCGCGGACGTCACCACCACCGCCAAGAAAAAGGGCGCGGGCTGGGTGATCGACGGCGAGAAGTTCGTCGTGCTGCACGGCGAGACGGCGGACACACTGATCGTCAGCGCGCGCACCAAAGGCAGCCAGCGTGACCGCAGCGGCATCGGCGTGTTTCTGGTGCCTGCGAACGCCAAGGGCGTCACCGTCAAGGGTTATCCGACCCAGGATGGCCTGCGTGCGGCGGATATCCGTTTCGAGGGCGTTGAGGTCGGCGCGGACGCTGCAATCGGCGATCCCGAGAACGGCTTGCCGCTGATCGAACGCGTGGTCGATGAGGCGCGCATCGCGATGTGCGCCGAGGCTGTCGGCGCGATGGACGAGTCGCTGAAGTCGACGGTGGAGTATCTCAAGACCCGCAAGCAGTTCGGCGTCGCGATCGGCCAGTTCCAGACCCTGCAGCATCGTGCGGCGGATATGTTCGTAGCACTCGAGCAGGCGCGCAGCATGTCGATCTTCGCCACCATGGCCTCCGATTTCGAGGACGCCAAGGAGCGCTCGAAGGCGGTTGCGGCAGCGAAGGTGCAGATCGGCAAGTCGCTGAAGTTCGTCGGCCAGCAGGCGATTCAGCTTCACGGCGGCGTCGGCATGACCATGGAGCTCAAGATCGGCCACTACTTCAAGCGGCTGACCATGATCGAGAGCACCTTCGGCGACACCGACTATCATCTGCGTCGCGTTAGCGAAGCGGGCAACCTGGTCTGACACGCAAGCCGTCATTGCGAGCGAAGCGAAGCAATCCAGCGCAAAGAACTGGATTGCTTCGTCGCAAGTGCTCCTCGCAATGACGAGGTAGAACAACAAAAAGAATCACGAATTCAAGGGAGACGCCGCCATGACCAAATCGCCATTCGATCTGGCGGGGAAAGTGGCCGTCGTCACCGGTTCGAGTCGCGGCATCGGCCGCGCCTCGGCGGAATTGCTGGCGCGGATGGGAGCGAAGGTCGTCGTCTCCAGCCGCAAGGCCGATGCCTGCGAGGCGGTTGCCGACGGTATTCGTAAGGAGGGCGGCGACGCCCACGTTATCGCCTGCAACATCAGCCGTCGCGAGGAAGTCGACGCGCTGATCAACGGCACCGTCAAGCACTACGGCCAGATCGACATCCTCGTCTGCAATGCGGCGGTGAATCCCTACTACGGCCCGCTGCTCGACATCACCGACGAAGCCTTCGACAAGATCATGGGCGCCAACATCAAGAGCAACATCTGGCTCTGCAAGCTGGCGATGCCGAAAATGGCCGAGCGCGGCGGTGGCTCGGTGGTCATTATCTCCAGCATCGGCGGATTGCGCGGATCGACTGTGATCGGCGCCTACGGCATTTCGAAAGCGGCGGATTTCTCGCTGGCGCGCAGCCTGGCGGGCGAGTGGGGTCCGAAGAACGTGCGGGTCAACTGCATCGCGCCGGGCCTGGTCAAAACCGATTTCGCCCGCGCGCTGTGGGAAGATCAGGACAACCTCAAGCGCCGCACCGCGACCACGCCGCTGCGCCGGATCGGCGAGCCGCACGAGATCGCGGGTGCGGTGGTCTATCTTGCCTCCGACGCGTCGACCTTCATGACCGGCCAGACCATCGTCATCGATGGCGGGGTGACCACCGCGGCGGTCTAAATTTCCTCTTCCCCTCTCCCCTTGTGGGAGAGGGTGCTGAGCGGCGGAGCCGCGAAGCGGGTGAGGGGCAATTCCTCGCACTTATTTGTTTAACCCCTCACCCGGCTCAATCTCGCTGTGCTCGATTTCGCCACCCTCTCCCACAAGGGGAGAGGGAAGGGTTAGCTTTCCGCCACCGCCTTGACGCGCGCATCTGTAATCGCTTTCTTGCGTTTCGAAACCGAAACGAAA
>JAZKDK010000081.1:7783-12871 GCA_040387615.1 Pseudomonadota bacterium
CGCCTTGACGCGCGCATCTGTAATCGCTTTCTTGCGTTTCGAAACCGAAACGAAAAGCATTCGAGGAAACGGCATGGCGTCCCACATTCTTGCCATCGATCAAGGCACGACATCGTCGCGCGCCATCGTCTTTCGTTCCGACATTTCCATCGCCGCCCAGGCCCAGCAGGAATTCCAGCAGCATTTCCCGGCCTCCGGCTGGGTCGAGCACGAGCCGGAGGACATCTGGACCTCGACGCTGGCGACCTGCCGCGAGGCCATGGGCAAGGCCAACGTCACAGCGTCGGACATCGCCGCCATCGGCATCACCAACCAGCGCGAGACCACCGTGGTCTGGGACCGCGCCACCGGCAACGCGGTGCATCGCGCCATCGTCTGGCAGGACCGGCGCACCGCCGAGATCTGCGCCAAACTGAAAGCGGAAGGGCACGAGCCGCTGATCAGCGCGCGGACCGGGCTCATTATCGATCCGTATTTCTCCGGCACGAAAGTGGCGTGGATTCTCGATCACGTCCCCGGCGCGCGCGAACGGGCCGAGCGCGGCGAACTGATGTTCGGCACCGTGGACTCGTATCTGTTGTGGCGGCTGACCGGCGGCAAGGTTCACGCCACCGACGCCACCAATGCCTCGCGCACGCTGCTGTTCAACATCCACACCGGCGAGTGGGACGACGATCTCTTGAAGCTGCTGCGGGTACCGCGTTCGATGCTGCCGGATGTGCGCGATTCATCGGCCGATTTCGGCGAGACCGAGCCGCATTTGCTCGGCGGGGCGATTGCCTTGCGCGGTATCGCCGGCGACCAGCAGGCCGCCACCATCGGGCAGGCCTGCTTCTCGCCGGGCATGATGAAGTCCACCTACGGCACCGGCTGCTTCGCGCTGCTCAACACCGGCACCACGGCGGTGGCGTCGAAGAACAAGCTGCTCACCACTATCGCCTATCAGTTGAACGGCCAGCGCACCTACGCGCTCGAGGGTTCGATCTTCGTGGCGGGCTCCGCGGTGCAGTGGCTGCGCGACGGGCTTGGCCTGATCAAACACGCCAGCGAGACCGGATCACTCGCGGATGCCAATGACACCACGCAGTCGGTGTACCTCGTTCCAGCGTTCGTCGGCCTCGGCGCGCCATACTGGAATCCGCGCGTGCGCGGCGCGCTGTTCGGGCTGACGCGCAACACCGGACCCGCCGAACTGGCGCACGCCGTGCTGGAGAGCGTGTGTTACCAGACCTACGATTTGTGGGCTGCGATGCGCGCCGACTGGCCCGAGGCGAAGGAAACCAACACTGTCTTGCGCGTTGATGGCGGCATGACCGCGTCGGACTGGACCATGCAGCGGTTGTCGGATCTGCTTGACGCGCCGGTGGACCGTCCGATGATTCAGGAAACCACCGCCGTGGGCGCGGCCTATCTCGCTGGGCTCGGCGCAGGCGTCTATCCGGAGCCCGCGCGATTCGCGGATTCATGGCGGCTCGAGCGACGCTTCAGGCCGAACATGTCCGAGGCGACGCGCGTGCGGAAGCTCAAAGGCTGGTCGCATGCGGTGAAAGGCGTACTCGCAAGCGATCCAGAGGAGGACTGGCGCGATCCTGATAAGAATCCGTGAGCGAAACCCCGCTCAGCAAGCAGATGAATGAAATTCATCGGGAGTCATTCAAAGATCGCTTGTCAACGAGGCGGCTTGCCGGGTGTAATTGCAGCCCATCGCGACGGAGCTCTCCTGATGAACTTGATCGGCCAATATGATTCTCCCTTCGTGCGGCGCGTTGCGCTCGCGCTGCGCTTCTACGGCATTCCCTTCGAGCACAGCCCATGGTCGACCTTCGGCGACGCGGAGAAAATCGCGATCTACAATCCGCTGATGCGTGTGCCGACGCTGGTGCTCGACGATGGCGAAGTGCTGGTCGAAAGCACGGCGATGCTGGATTATCTCGACGAGCTCGCCGGGCCGTCGCGCGCGCTGATCCCCGATTGCGGTCACGTCCGGCGCGAGGTGCTGTATATCTGCGGGCTTGCCACGGGTCTCGCCGACAAGGGCGTAAGTCTGCTGTATGAGCGGGTTCTGCGCAGCGAAAGATCGTCGCGCTGGATCGAGCGTTGCCGGACGCAGATCGCGGGCGTTTTCGATCGTCTTGAGGAAGACCGCGCGCAGCACAAGACGCAGTTCTGGTTCGGCGACCAGATCACCCATGCCGATATCGCGGCAGCGTGTGTGATCCGCTTTACGCGCGAGGCGCATGAGGGGCTGTTTGACGACAACCGTTATGCGGCTCTGGCGCGTCACGCCGAGACTTGCGAGGCGTTGCAGCCGTTTCAGGATATCGTGCAGCCGCTGGCGCCGCCGAGCTGACATGCCGATGCAGTGGCCGGATTGGCTCCGGCCACCGCGTCGTTTGTTAGACAGCGATCAGAGTGTTACTGGCAGACGTTCCGCGTGCCCTTTATGAAGGTGCCTGGCTGACACATGAAGCCGTTTCGCGCTGCATAGTTCGCCGAATATGGCATCGCGATGCCGTTATAGCTGTAGGTGTCTACATAGCCCGGTCCATAGGCGAAGCTGTCGCGGTACGGTCCGCCGAACGGCGCGGTTGCGATTGCGCCGGCGGTTCCGACAGCCGTTGCTGCGACCGCGCCTGCGGTTCCCACCGCACCTGCGACCACCGCGCCCGGCCAGAAGCCGCTGTCCCGACGATCCTGAGTGGCGACCCTGTCGCCAGACATTCGGTCGGCGCGCGCATGCTGCTTCATGTGCTTCTTGGACGCATGATGCTGCTTCATCTGCTTGGTTTGCATCTGTTTTCCGGAGCGCTGTTGCGCGGTACCCTGTGCAAGGACGGGTGTCGCGATCAATGCGCTCACGGCTGCCGCAGCGGCGAAAAGTGTCACCTTTTTCATTTTCCAGCTCCTGGTTGAGGGTGAAATAGGCGGCGCACCAACACCTCATCCCGCGGGTCGTTCCGGGTTCCAGGATCGAAAATGTTCAAACCCGCGTGAAAATGCCGCCATGCGCGGCAGGCGAGCATGGCGGCATTTCAGCCAAGTTGAATTGAAACAAGACCGTTAGCGCGCGACGGCGTCCGCCACCGGCTTGCCGTTCATGCGCAGATGCATCGCGCAGCCACAGCCCGGCGGATGTTTTGCCAGCGGCAGCGTTGCGACATTGTCTTCGGCCTCGGCCGGCATTTCGCGCGATGGAATATAGTTGAGGATCGGCGCGAGCCAGCGCTCGGTCTCCGCGATGCTCATGCCCTTGCGTTCGGCATAATCCTCGACCTGATCCTGCTCGATCTTGCCGACGCCGAAGTAATAACTCTCGGGATGGCTGAAATAGAGTCCGGATACGGATGAGCCCGGCCACATGGCAAAACTCTCGGTCAGCGTCACGCCTGCAGTCCGCTCTGCATCCAGCAGCTTGAACAATGTCGCCTTCTCGGTGTGATCCGGCTGCGCCGGATAGCCCGGCGCGGGGCGGATGCCGGCATACTGTTCGAGGATCAATTCGTCGGTCTTCAACGCCTCATCCGGCGCATAGCCCCAGAATTCCTTGCGCACGCGTTGGTGCATGCGTTCGGCAAAGGCTTCCGCCAGACGATCCGCCAGTGCCTTCACCAGAATCGACGAGTAGTCGTCATTGGCGTTCTTGAAGCGATCCGCGACGACATCCTCGCCGATGCCCGCCGTGACCACGAACATGCCGATGTAATCCAGCACGCCGCTCGAGATCGGCGCGATGAAATCCGACAGCGCGACATTCTTGCGGCCCTCGCGCTTCTCCAGCTGCTGGCGCAGCGTGTGCAGCGTGGTCAGCGGCTTGGTGCGGGCTTCGTCGCTGTAGAGAACGATGTCGTCGCCTTCGGCATTCGCCGGCCAGAAGCCGATGGTGGCGCGGGCCTTGAACCAGTTTTCCTTAACGATGAGATCGAGCATCTTGCGCGCGTCGGTGTAAAGCGACCGCGCGACCTCGCCGACCTTCGGATCGTCGAGAATAGCAGGGTATCGCCCGGTCAGCTCCCAGGTCTGGAAGAACGGCGTCCAGTCGATGTACTCGGCCAGCTCCGCGAGTGAATAGTCGCTGAAGCTCTTGATGCCGATGAACGCCGGCCTCTTGGGCTGGGTTTTCGACCAGTCGATCTGATGCGCGTTGGCGCGCGCAGTCTCGAGCTTGAGCCGCTTCTTGTCCTGCTGCGCCTTGAAGTGCGCCGCCGAAATCTTGGCGTAATCGGCGCGGACCTCGCGGGCATATTCCTCGCGCTTCTCGGCCGACAGCAGCGACGACGCAACGCCGACCGCGCGGCTGGCGTCGTTGACGTGCACGACCGGGCCGCGCTTGTAGGCGGGATCAATCTTCACGGCGGTATGAACGCGGCTGGTGGTCGCGCCGCCGATCAGCAGCGGAATGCTGAGGCCCTGGCGCTCGAGTTCGGCGCCCATGAACACCATTTCATCGAGCGACGGCGTGATCAGGCCTGAGAGACCGATGATGTCGGCGTTCTCGGCCTTCGCGGCCTCGATGATCTTGGACGCCGGCACCATGACGCCGAGGTCGACGACTTCGAAATTGTTACACTGAAGCACGATGCCCACAATATTCTTGCCAATGTCGTGGACGTCGCCCTTCACGGTGGCGAGCACGATCTTGCCGGCATTCTTGCGGCCGTCGCCGGTAATGCCAGCGGCAAGGTTGTCGGCCTTTTCCTTTTCCATGAACGGCATCAGGTAGGCGACCGCCTGCTTCATGACGCGCGCGGACTTCACCACCTGCGGCAGGAACATCTTGCCAGCGCCGAACAGATCGCCGACGACGTTCATGCCGTCCATCAGCGGGCCTTCGATCACGTGCAGCGGCCGCTCGACCGTGAGTCGCGCAGCTTCCGTATCGGCATCGATATACTCGGTGATGCCGTTGACCAGCGCATGACTCAGGCGCTTCGCAACCGGCCATTCGCGCCAGGCGAGATCCTGTTCCTTGACCTGCTTGCCCTTGCCGCGGAATTTCTCGGCCAGCTCGAGCAGCCGTTCCGGCGCGCCGGGATCGCGATTGAGGATGACGTCTTCGCAGACCTGACGCAGCTCGGGATCGATGTCGTC
>JAZKDK010000082.1:0-2046 GCA_040387615.1 Pseudomonadota bacterium
GCTCGCCTGGTTCGGACAAGATGGTGACCGCCCGGAAATTCTCCTCGGCCGCCGCCGGCAACCAGCTTTCCCGTGTCCGGACATATTGCGCGAGGAAGAATTTCGTGACCGCCTCGTCATAGCGCATCGGCTTCTGGGTGAGGGTGGTCTGCACATCGACCGCGCCTGTCGTCTGATTGACGCGAATGATGTACGGCATGACCGTTTTCAGCGGGGCGAGGCCCGCGAGTGCGAAGCCCTCCGCGGTCGCGGCAAGCAGCCCCAGGCCGGCCACGACCCAGGCGATGCGTTCGGATCGTAACGATTTGCGCTGACGGTCCTGATCCCAGGATCGGGCATGCCCGAAATAGAGTTCAGCGTCTTTTGCCGGCACGCCTTCGGTCTGGTTCCGCATGATCAGCAACTCCCAAAGGTGCCGGGGGTCGCGCGCGCGGACGTCTTCTCGGGAAGCGGGGCGGGAACAGGCGGGGGCGGAGTGCCGGCATCAACTGGCTGTTTGATCTGCGGCACGGGCGGCGGGGCAGGGGGTGAGACGATTGCCGGGAGCGGCGAACCCGGCAGCACGCTCCCGTAGATGTTCACCTCGCGCAGATGTTTGCCGTTGCAGACGGGTAGTTTCTTTGGCCCCGATGCCCCTTGGGCGAGTGACGGGATCAGTGCGATGACGACGGCTGATCGCCGGAGCGCGCGGACTATCGTGGTTGGTCTCGTCAAAGGGTCTTCCTTCCTCATGCGCGGCTCACCGAACCACCGCGCTGGGCGGCACGTTCGAGATTGCGACTGTTGCGAGCGCTGCGGCGTTGCTGGAACGGTGCCGCCATGGTCCCCCAGGCCGAGCCGGCAAAAGCGCCGACGCCGGCCGCAGCGCCCCCCGCAATGCCGGTCGCGATCGACGGGGCCTGAAAGAAGAATATCGTCCCAAGGAAGATGTAGACCGCAAACAAGACAGCGCCGATCGTCACGTCCGGCGTGCCTTCGGCCGCAGTCAGCGCCGTGGCACCAAGATCGGTGATCAGAGCTGTGATGGCGATGATCACCGCCATTAGGACGATGTAGTTGAATACCTGCCCGAGCCATCCGTAGAAGAAGCGACGCGTGGTTTCGAAGAGCGATAACGCTATGAAGATCGGACCAAGCGCGATCACGACGGCGAGCGCCACCTTCGCGAACACGGTTATCGCAAATCCGATTGCTGCGGAGAGGCCCGCCAATCCGTAAATCGCCACCGCCAGCGTGAGCAGAACGAGCTTCCACGGATTAATGTCGAGATAGGTCGCGGCTTCGGTTCGGATGATCAAAACGAGGGAATCGACCTGACCAAAATAATCGTCGAACACCGAACCGACGCTAGTGATGGTCTTGCCCGCCAGCGCCTGTGAGATGGCGTCCGGCATCCCATGAAAGAGCGGATTCGTGATCCACTCGGAGTAGGCGACGGTTGTGGCTGCAACATAGAGGAGGCAGAGCTTCACCATCCGGTACACCAGCTCGCCCCAAGGCTCGCTGACGATACCGCGCATCACCATATAGCCGAACAGCGCGATGTAGATGACCAAGCCAAGCGCCAGCGGTCCCCGCACGACATCGATGACGTTGTTGAGACGCTCGTTCAGGAAGAGATCGAGCTTCCCGTCGATGTTGGTGTAGATATCCGCGAAGAGTGTGGACGCCATGGCCAATTCCCCGCCTATTTGTGACCCAGCGAACGCTCGAGCTTGTCGGCGTTCTCGACGTCCTTTGCGTTGCTGCATTCCTGGGCATCGGTGTGGGTGCCGTTGGCGCACGCGGCGAGGATCTCAGCGCGTAACTTGGGATCGGACTTCAGGTCCGCCTTGCCGATCGGCTGCCCGCACCCACTCAGGAACGTGGCCGCGAGAACTGGGAGGGCCGCGGCGATCCCCTTCACGGCCGGCTACTCAGGCTCTGCTGAAGCTTGGCGAGGCCGGTCTCGTCATCTCGCTGCGAACGCAGTCTCGCCTCGGCGGTCTGCCGCATCTGAAGCGCCTGAAGCTGGACCGCATCGTTCTGGATATGTGCATTTTCCAC
>JAZKDK010000083.1:0-2675 GCA_040387615.1 Pseudomonadota bacterium
CGCTCGGATGCGAAAAAAAGTTCCGCCGTGGAACGATATTTTACAAGCGGTGGCAATCCGGGGTCGGAATACCCATATGTTGATCATGACCAGCAAATCGCAGACCAAGCCGCAAACGCCCGAACAATTGGCCCGCCTGGAAAAGCAGCGTGTGGCCAAGATCGAGGGCGCACAGGCTCTCGCCCAGGTCGATAAGGAATATGTCGACGTCCGCAGGAACATGGAGCGCCTGAAGGCGCTGCGACTGGCGAAGGAGGCGCACGACGCCGCCAATCCGCCACCGGTGGAGCCGAAAAAGAAAAAGGCTGCACCGAAGAAGCTGGCCGTCGTCAAGGCAAGCGAGCCGGAAACAGTCACCAGCGAGTAAGGCGAATGACGGCGACGGGTCGGGCCATCGAATTCCATGGGTAGCTCCCATGGTCATTCACGATGGATCGGCGTCGCCTGTCTCGGGATCACAGCCTTCGGATGGGGCCTGAACTGGCCTTTCATGAAGCTGTTGCTGCGCGAATTGCCGCCGCTGTCCGCGCGCGGACTGGCGGGTGTGACTGCGTCTCTCATTCTGGCAATTGTCGCGCTGAGCCGTCATGAACGATTGAGCGTTCCGCGCGAGATCGTGCCGCGGCTGCTGCTGGCGACGTTCACCAATGTGATTGCGTGGATGGGCTTTGGCACCGTCGCCATGAAATGGGTGAGCGTGAGCGAAGGCGCGCTGCTGGCGTACACGATGCCGATCTGGGCGACGCTGTTTGCATGGCCGCTACTGGGCATGCGGCCGACGCTTCGCAATGGTGTCTCCCTGTGTCTCGGAATCATCGGGCTCGTGATCCTGTTCGGCGGGGAAGGATTCGCTTTCACTTATGAGAAGCTGGCCGGCGCCTCGCTGGCGCTTTCGGCTGCAATTCTCTTTGCACTCGGCAATGTTCTCAATCGCGCGCCAATACCGGTGCCGCCGGTTACGCTTGTGGCATGGCAGGTCGGACTGGGTTGCCTTGCGATGCTCTTCTTCGGTCTGTTGTTCGAGAAGCCGGATTTTCACGCGGTGTCGTTCACCGGCTGGGCGCTGATCGGCTACATGACGATCATTCCGATGGGCGTGTGTTACCTCACCTGGTTTGAAACCTTGCGTCGCCTGCCGCCCGCGACCGCGTCCACCGGCATGTTGCTGGTTCCTGTCATCGGCGTGGTGGCCGCCGCTCTGGTGGTGGGCGAACCGCTCGGTATCAGGGAAGTGCTGGCGATGGCGTTCACGCTGGGCGGTGTCACACTGGCGCTGCAGCGGTCTTGACAGCAGCGGGCATGCGTTGATTGCGCATGTCACATGTTCCTGCGGCAATCTCGATACTGCAGGCGCGCCGTCAACGTGCTATCCATCGGCGTTAGAGTATTTCACCGCAAAGGAACAACTTGTTACTCGAACTTGGAATTGTCGCGGTTCTCATCGTCATCAACGGCCTGCTCGCGATGTCGGAGCTTGCCATTGTCTCATCCCGCCCGGCGCGATTGACGGGCCTGGTTGAAAAAGGCGTGAGCGGTTCGCGGCGCGCGCTCGCATTGGCTTCCAATCCCGGAAAATTTCTCTCTACCGTGCAGATCGGCATCACGCTCGTTGGCGTTCTCTCGGGCGCGTTCTCCGGCGCAACTCTCGGCGCGCGCCTGTCCGCGTGGCTCATGAGCATTGGATGGTCGCAAGGCGTCGCTGACGCGGTTGGCGTCGGCGTGGTCGTCACGCTGATCACCTATGCCTCGCTCATTGTCGGCGAACTCGTGCCGAAGCAGATCGCACTGCGCGATCCTGAGGCCGTGGCGGTGAAGGTCGCGCCGGCCATGGTCGTGCTTGCGAAGGTGTCGCTGCCTCTGGTGTGGATTCTCGAGCGCTCGGGCAGGGCTTTGCTCTGGGCGCTCGGCCATCGCGGCGACGCCGAAGAAAAGGTCAGCGAAGAGGAAATCCACACCCTCGTGGTGGAAGCGGAGAATGCCGGCGTGCTCGAACCCGGCGAGAAGGAGATGATCGCGGGCGTGATGCGTCTCGGAGATCTTCCGGTCGGCGCGGTGATGACGCCGCGCCATGAGGTCGCCATGATCAACCTGTCGGAGCCGCCGGAAGCGATACGATTTGCATTTAAGGAAAGCTCACACTCCCGCTTGCCGGTATTTGACGGCGAGGAAACGCTCGGCATCGTGCAGGCCAAGGACATGCTGGATGCGTATCTTTCGGGCGACGTTCCCGATATTCGCAAGCTGATCCGCGAGGCACCAGTGATTCCGGAAACCGTCGACGCGCGGGACGTGGTCGCGATCCTGCGCGACTCGCCGGTTCACATGGGACTGGTGCACGACGAGTACGGTACGTTTCAGGGCGTCGTCACCAGTGCCGACATTCTCGAGTCCATCGTCGGCAGCTTCCACACCGGGGACGGTCCCGCCGAACTTGCTTTCGTCAAGCGCGCCGACGGATCGTTTCTCGTCTCGGGGTGGATGCCTGCGCTGGAGTTCGCGGACCTGCTCGACATTCCATTGCCCGCATCACGCCGCTACCAGACATGTGCAGGGTATCTGCTCGAAAAATTCGGCGCGATTCCGTCGGTGGGGCAAAGCATCAGCGCGGACGGCTGGCAATTCGAGATTGTCGATCTCGATGGCCGCCGCATCGACAAGGTGCTGGCCAGCAAGGA
>JAZKDK010000084.1:0-2553 GCA_040387615.1 Pseudomonadota bacterium
TCTTCGTCCACCATTTTAGACAAGCCACGTACTTGCCCCTCAATCCGGTTGAGACGCTTTTGACAAGATATCTTGATGTCTTTTCGCATATGGCCCATATACCCCTACATGGTATGGGTTGCAAGTGATGATGGAGACTTAGATGACCGCGTCGAAAAATGAAAATTCAGAAGGCGGCTCAAGCGGTTCTGGGTGCTGCTCGTCGAAGACCACTAAAGCTTCACGAGAAGCTGTGAAGACCGGGTGCTGTGGCGGAAGCCATGGTCATTCCAAACATGATCATGGGGGTCATCACCATCACGATCCTGGCAGGAATACGACGACGGTCATCGACCCCGTTTGCACGATGACCGTCGATCCCGCGACCAGTAAGCATCGGTTCGAGCACCACGGCCAGACCTACCATTTTTGTTCGACAACCTGCCGGACGAAGTTCGCGGCCTCGCCGGAGCAGTACCTCCACAAGACGCAACCTCAGCAACCCCACGTTCCGGAAGGTACGATCTATACCTGCCCTATGCATCCAGAGATCCGCCAGGTCGGACCCGGGAGCTGCCCGATCTGTGGCATGGCGCTCGAGCCTGAACTGGTCACTTTGGATGCTGCACCCAATCCCGAACTCGCGGACATGAGCCGACGCTTTTGGGTGGGGCTGGGGCTGGCTTTGCCGGTCATCGTCTTGGAAATGGGCGGCCATCTGATCGGAAGCCATCGCTGGATCGACCAGACGTTGTCAAACTGGATCCAGCTTGCCTTTGCGACGCCAGTGGTCCTTTGGGCAGGTTGGCCGTTCTTCGTGCGCGGCTGGCAATCGCTCGTCACCCGAAATCTGAACATGTTCACCCTGATTGCGATGGGCGTTGGCGTCGCCTACACCTACAGTGTCGTTGCAACCCTCGCACCCGGCATCTTCCCGCCGACCTTCCGCGGTCAAGACGGAGCCGTTGCCGTTTACTTCGAGGCCGCCGCCGTCATTACCGTGCTCGTTCTGCTCGGACAGGTCCTAGAGCTGCGTGCCCGCGAGGCGACGTCCGGGGCCATCAAAGCGCTCCTCGATCTAGCGCCGAAGATTGCGCGCCAGGTGGACGAGAGCGGTGCGGACCACGAGGTTCCGCTCGACAGCCTGAACGTGGGTGACAAACTGCGCGTTCGGCCGGGAGAGAAGGTGCCGGTGGATGGTGTCATTGTAAAAGGACGTTCGTCGTTGGACGAATCCCTTGTTACCGGGGAGTCTATGCCCGTCACCAAAGGGCCCGGGGCCAAGGTGATCGCAGGCACGCTCAATCAATCTGGCAGCTTCGTGATGCAGGCTGAGAAGGTCGGGCGAGACACGCTGCTATCCCAAATCGTGCAGATGGTCGCGCAAGCACAGCGTTCGCGTGCGCCGATCCAGCGCCTTGCCGACCAAGTGGCCAGCTGGTTCGTGCCGGCGGTCATTGTCGTGGCACTTGTCGCCTTCGGCGCCTGGGCGCTTTTTGGGCCCGAACCGCGCCTTGCATTCGGCCTTGTCGCGGCGGTCAGCGTCCTCATCATCGCGTGTCCTTGTGCGCTGGGACTTGCCACGCCGATGTCGATCATGGTCGGCGTTGGCCGCGGCGCCCAGGCGGGCGTATTGATCAAGAACGCCGAAGCGCTGGAGCGCATGGAGAAGGTCGACACGCTGGTAATCGACAAAACAGGAACGCTGACTGAAGGTAAACCGAAGGTCATTTTTATCGCCCCTGCCGCCGGATTTGAGGAGTCTGACATTCTGCAACTGGCGGCCAACGTCGAACGGTCGAGCGAGCATCCTCTCGCGGACGCCATCGTACGTGCTGCCAAGGAGCGGAATCTCAGTTTAAGCAACGTGGAGGATTTCAACTCGCCGACGGGCAAAGGCGTCACCGGCAAAGTGGAAGGCAAAGTCGTGTTTCTTGGAAACGCCGCCTATTTGAATTCAGTCGGTATCGAAACACAGGCATTGGACTCAGAAGCCGAACGGCTGCGCGGAGAGGGAGCAACCGTCATAAATATTGCTGTCGAGGGTAAGCTGGCGGGAATTTTTGCCATTGCCGATCCGGTAAAGGAATCGACGCCGAATGCATTGAAGGCGCTTGCAGCGGAAGGCATCCAGGTCATTATGCTGACTGGCGACAACCGGACCACGGCCAACGCGGTCGCAAAGCAGCTTGGCATTGCCGACGTGGAGGCAGAGGTGCTTCCAGATCAAAAGAGCGCGGTTGTAATCAAGCTGCAGAAGGCCGGACGCATCGTCGCAATGGCCGGCGACGGAGTAAACGATGCCCCTGCCCTCGCTGCGGCAGAAGTTGGAATTGCGATGGGCACGGGCACGGACGTCGCTATGGAAAGTGCAGGCGTGACGCTCTTGAAAGGCGATCTGGGCGGAATTGTCCGCGCTCGCCGCCTCTCTCAAGCGACAATGCGCAATATCCGGCAAAATCTATTCTTCGCTTTCATTTACAACGCAGCAGGAATCCCGGTCGCTGCGGGGATCCTTTATCCGACCTTCGGATTGTTGCTCTCACCGATTATCGCCGCAGCGGCCATGGCTCT
>JAZKDK010000085.1:0-18012 GCA_040387615.1 Pseudomonadota bacterium
CGAACTGGGAAGGTGCGTTCCGCGTTCCGGCGATGATCCGCTGGCCAGGAAGGGTCAAGGCGGGCGAGGTCTCCACCGGGATCATCTCGGGTCTCGACTGGTTCCCGACTCTGCTGGCCGCCGCCGGCGACACCGACGTAAAGGACCGGCTGCTCAAGGGATGGCAGCCGGCGGGCAATTCCACCACTTTCAAGAACTACCTCGATGGCTACAACCAGATCGACTACCTGACGGGGAAGTCGCCAAAGAGTGCGCGTACCGAATTTTATTACTTCAACGACGACGGCGATCTCGTCGCTATGCGTTATGACGACTGGAAGATCGTTTTTTCCGAACAGCGTAAGCCGGGCGGGCTGGAGGTCTGGGCTAATCCCTTCACGACCTTGCGGGTGCCGAAGCTATTCAACCTCCGGATGGATCCGTATGAGCGCGCGGATACTGTGTCCGATCAATACTATGACTGGCTCACGAAGAACGATTACCTCATGGTGAAGGGGCAGCTGAAGGCCGCGGCGTTCCTGCAGACGTTCGCCGAGTACCCGCCGAGCCAGCGTCCCGCGAGCTTTAACGTCGAGGGGGTGCGTAAGGAGGTCAACAAGGCGATCGACCAGTCGTTCAAGGCCCGCGGCCTCGAGAAGTAGATGCAGCAACAAAGTTGCCGGCTGGCGTCGTGCCGGCCGGCTCATTGTTTCTTGCGACTTTCGATGGAGCTCTATCGATGACCGGGAAAATAGATCGTTTCTTCCGCCGCTGCGTCTCGGCTTCGCTTATCGCCAGTTCGCTTTGTGTGTTCTTGAGCCAGCACGCTTTTTCACAGCCCGATCCCTTGCCCTTGTGGAATGACGGCACGGTAAAAAAATCAATCACCGATTTCGTTGCAAAGGTGACCACGCAAGGCGGCGCGGATTTTGTGCCGCCCGCCGAGCGCATCGCCGTGTTCGACAATGACGGCACGCTGTGGTGCGAGCAGCCGATCTATTTTCAGGCCGCCTTTGCGCTCGACCGCGTCAAGGCGATGGCGGTGCAGCATCCGGAATGGAAGCAGCAGCAGCCGTTCAAGGCCTTCCTCGCCGGAGACAAGAAGGCGCTAGCGGAGCAGGGCGAGAAGGGCCTGCTGACGCTGGTGGCGGCGGCGCATAGCGGCATGACCACGGATGACTTCGCAAAGTCCGTCGCCGACTGGCTCGCGACCGCAAAACATCCACGTTTCAACCGGCCGTATAACGAACTGATCTATCAGCCGATGGTCGAACTGCTGGCTTATCTTCGCGCCAACGGCTTCAAGACTTTCATCGTGTCCGGCGGCGGTGTCGAGTTCATGCGGGTGTGGGCCGAAAAGGCCTATGGCATTCCGCCCGAGCAGGTGGTCGGCTCAACCGGCGTCACGAAATTTCAGCTCGACGCCGCAGGCAAACCGTCGCTGTTGAAGACGGCCACGGTGCAGTTCATCGACGATGGGACGGGTAAACCTGCCGGCATCAACATGATGATCGGTCGACGACCGATCTTCGCGTTCGGAAACTCTGACGGCGATCATCAGATGCTGCAATGGACCATGGCTGGAAATGGCGCGCGGTTTGCCGGCATCGTACATCACACCGATGCCGCGCGCGAATATGCCTACGACCGCCCATCCAAAATTGGTCAGCTCGACAAGGCATGGGAGGAGGCGAAGGCGAAGGGATGGACCGTCGTCGACATGAAACGCGACTGGAAGAAGGTTTTCGTGTTCGAGCCGTGAACAGTATTCAGAGATGCGGATAGGAGTACGCCATGAACAAATTTGTTTGCGCGGTATTCACTCTGCTTTTCGCGACGGCAACGACAGCAAGCGCGCAGCCGCAGCCCGCCCGCATCGCGGATCAGGACATCAGCGATGCGTATATCTACCTGCTGGGCCGCCTGCTGGTAATGCGTCAGCAGCAGATCGATTTCCAGGAAGGATTCAAATGGAACGAACTGGTGCACCGCAAGCCCGGCGCCGTGGATTGGCCGAATCCCAACCTCGACGTGGCCTACTCCGAAGCGTGGGTGGCGATTGACGACAGCAGTTGCACCATCGTCAGCGTGCCGAAGGTCGAAGGCCGCTACTACACGGTCCACTTCCTCAATGGTTGGGGCGAGACAATTGCCAATATCAACGAGCGCCTCTTTCCCAAGCGGCCGTTCGGGGAGTTCGCCATGTGCCTCAGGGGCGTGAACGTTGCGATCCCTGCGGGAGCGACGCGCATCGATCTGCCGGCGAAATATTCTCGCGTGCTTGCCCGGGTCGAGCTTGGCTCCGATCCGAACGCGGCAATCGCCTTGCAACACCAGTTCAAGTTCCGGGCGACAGGCACGCCGAAGCTCCCGGATATTCCCAAAACGCCGATATTCGAACTCGAGGCATTGCCCGGCGTCGAAGCTTTTGAGGCTGCCGACATCGCACTCGATAGCGAGAGGGATCTCAGCGTCGGGCTGGAAGCGTTAGGCGAGAACGCCCGCGCGATCGGCAGGGCTGTCAAGGATCCAGCGGAGCGTGCGCGGGTCGATCAGGTGATCCGCACCCGCGCCTTCGCCGATTTGGGTAAGGCTGGGGCCACCATCGGCCACGGCACGGTGCAGAACGGCTGGGCGCGTCCCGGTGTTGTCGGCGAATACGGCCTCGACTATCTGGCGCGGACGCTGGTCGACAATGGAGGCATCTGGGCCAACATCAAGCCGGAAGTTCTTTACTATCGCGGAAGTCTCGATCAGGCCGGAGCCGAGATCAGCGGTGACAATGTCTATACGTTGACCTTCCCGAAAGACGGGCTGCCTGCGCAGTATGCGACGTTCTTCTGGTCGGTGATCGCCGTGGACGGCCACCGTTTCCGCGTCCTGCCCAATCCGCTCAACCGTTTTCTGCTCAACAACCAGTCCAAGCTGCAATACGGCGCGGACGGCTCGCTGACGCTTTATTTTGCCGATCAGAAGCCTGCCGATGCACCCGACGGCAACTGGCTGCCGACGCCGAAGGGACAGAAGTATCGCCTCACGTTCCGGTTTTATCGCCCGACCGAAGGCGTGGCGAACGGCACGTACTTCCCGCCGCCCCTGGTGAAGCGGTGACGCGACAAGAAGGAGGCGATGCACGTCAATGCACAGTTCCTCGAACGGGCTGCGCTGAATAGAAAATGTAAAGCGCCGCCGATGACGCAAACAAACGGAAGTTGAAAGGAATAGCCATGAAAATTCTCTTCGCTCTCTTTGCTTCGGCGCTGGCATCTGCCGCAGTCAGTGCGGCGCAGGCTCAACCGTCAGCGGGCGGTTCCGCTCCTGTCACGGTCACCGTCGACAACTTCAAACGCGCCGAGTCCGACCTTTATTTCAGCCACGCAGTGAAAGACAGCGGTGGCGTCGGAAAATTTCATCATCGCCGCGAGCCGGCGCGTATCGATGACCAGAAGGTCATCCGTATCAACCGCGACACTCTTTATTCTTCGGCTGTTTTCGATCTCGACGCGGGGCCGGTGACGATCGCGCTCCCTGACGCCAGGAAACGCTTCATGTCAATGCAGGTCATCAATGAGGATCACTACGTGCCGGAGGTGATCTACGGCAAGGGCAGCTATACCATTACGAAAGATAAGGTCGGCACGCGGTATGCTATCGTCGGTGTTCGGACGCTCGTCGATCCGGAGAATCCAAAAGACGTTGAGCAAGTTCACGCGTTGCAGGACGCGATCAAGGTCACTCAGAAGGCGATAGGTAAATTTGAACCGCCAAACTGGGATCAGGCAAGCCAGAAGAAAATGCGTGACGCGCTTCTCGTGCTTGCGGCGACGATCCCCGATTTCAAGAAAGCTTTCGGCAAAAAGAGCGAAGTCGATCCGGTACGCCATCTGATCGGAACCGCTGCGGCCTGGGGCGGCAATCCGGACAAGGACGCGACCTATCTCAACATCACCCCATCAAAAAATGACGGCGCGACCGTCTACAAGCTCAGCGTCAAGGATGTACCGGTCGACGCGTTCTGGTCGGTCAGCCTCTACAATGCGGACGGTTACTACGAAAAAAACCCCTACGATTCTTATTCCATCAACAGCATCACGGGCAAGAAGAACGCCGATGGAACGATCGCCATCCAGTTCGGCGGTTGCGACGGCAAGATTCCGAATTGTCTGCCCGTCATGAAGGGCTGGAACTACACCGTGCGGCTCTATCGGCCGCGCGCCGAAATCCTCAGCGGCAAGTGGAAATTCCCGGAGCCGCAACCTGCCAGTTGAGGAGGCTTAGATAAGCGGTTTCGACATCTTTGCGTGGATCGTTCTGCTGGTTCTCGTCGCGAGCGCGATTGCAGTTTTTTGTATAGCCGGATGACTTCCGGGACACATCGCGAAGACGCGCGGGCATCCGAGGGCTGACGCCGTGATGGTTGCGGGCTGGGTCACCCTGATCTGCGGCTTTGCGCTCTGGCCGGCCGCATTGATCTGGGCCTACGTCGATGTGCCGCTTCGGCAAAAGGCGGAGCAGCCATAAAAAACCCCAGCTGACCCAATTTCTGGAGCGGGATTCCGGCCGCGCCTTCGATGTGCAGCAGCGTCAGGCGGAAGTCGATCAGTGAAGGCGCAGCTCGACGGTGCTCAGTGGAACCTCGACAAAACGACAGTGCGTGCCCCAGGGGACGGCTACGTGACCACCGTCGCGCTGCGCAAGGGTTCGCGTGTTGCCAACCTGCCGTTGATGCCCGTCATGGCCTTTATCGATACGGCGGATACGATCATCGGGGTCGAGATCGCGCAGAACGACGCGCGCTACGTCAAACCGGGGCAGGTGGTCGAACTGACGTTCAAATTCATGCCGGGAAAGATTTACCGGGGGAAAGGTGCAGAGCGTTCTGCAGGCCATCGCCATCGGTCAGGTGCAAACATCTGAATCCGCCGCGATGCCGCAGGCGATTGAAGCAATGCCCTTTCTCGACCGGGTCATTCTGGATGACGCCCGGTTCGCCCGCACTCTGCCGGCAGGCAGTACAGGAGCGGCTGCGATTTTCACCGACAGATTGAAGGCAACCCACGTCGTCCGCCGTGTCGTGTTGCGACAGACGGCGATCCTGAACCACGTGAACCCATTTTTGTCACGACCTGCGGCAAGACAGCGCAACAGCCATATTTGCCGTGTAAAGTACAATTATCGCCCGCAAACGTCTATTTCTGCCTGACGGAGCCCCCGCTAGCGTTTCACTTCGCCGGACTCAGCGATCCCAAAAAAGAAATCGCGACACGCCGGAGGAAAACGACGCCGCACAACCGGCGTTAAGGGGAGGTATTCATGAAGACGTGGCGCATGCGCACGCTGGGCGCGATTGGTCTGTCAGCGATCTTGTTTTCTGCCGCGGGGTCTTCCGCAATCGCGCAGGAACGTACCTCGGTGAAAATCGGCTACGTGGTCTCGAAGACCGGAGCCAATGCCGGCGGCGCCGGCATCACCACCATTCCAAACTATGTGCTGTGGGCGAAAGAGGTCAAAGATGCCGGTGGTCTCGAACTGCCCGGCGGCAAGCGCCTTCCGATCGAAGTGATCGAGTACGACGACCGCTCCTCGGCGGAAGAGGTCGTGCGCGCCACCGAACGGCTCGCGACGCAGGACAAGGTCGACTTCATTCTTGCGCCGTGGGGCACCGGCTTCAACCTTGCCGTTGCGCCGCTGTTCGATCGGTTCGGCTATCCGCAGCTTGCGGTGTCCGCTGTCACCGACAAGGCGCCGCAGTTCGTCCAGCGCTGGAAGAAGAGTTTCTGGCTGCTCGGCGGTGGCCACGATTACACCGAGGCGCTTGCTGGCGTGTTGAAGAAGGCAAAGGCCGCCGGAACAATCAACGGCAAGATTGCGATGATTTCGGTGGCCGATGGTTTCGGCATCGATCTTGTCACAGCCGCGCGTCCGTCGTTCAAGAACGCAGGCTTTGACGTGGTCTATGACGTCACCTATCCGGTCGGCACAACGGATTTCACGCCGATGGTCAACGAAGCGGCCAAGGGCGGCGCCGATACGTTCGTTGCGTTCTCCTATCCGCCGGAGACCTTCGCAATCACGCAGCAGGCGCAGGTCGCCAAGTTCAATCCCAAGGTGATGTATCTCGGCGTCGGAACCGGCTTTCCGGTCTATGGCAAGAACAACGGTGCGAATGCCGAAGGCATTATGAGTCTCGGCGGCATCGACCCGAAGAATGAGGCAAATGACGCCTACCGCAAGCGTCATGAAGAAGTGACGGGCAAGGCGCCTGATCTTTGGGGCAGCGTCGTCACCTATGCCAGCCTGCAAATGCTGCAGGAAGCGATCAAGCGCAAGGGTCTCGACCGCGACGCCGTCTCCAAGGAACTGTCGACCGGCACGTTCAAGACCGCGCTGGGCGAAACCAAGTTGCAGGACAATCTGCTTCGGACGCTCTGGTTTGGCGGCCAGTGGCAGAAGGGGCAGTTCGTTGCCATCGCCCCGGTGGGCCGTGCTGGCGTGGCCGAACCGATTCTGCCGAAGCCGGTCTGGCAGGCCAAGTAGCGCGTATCGAACACTGCGATGCTCGTTACGACGCTGATTGCGGGACTGGTGCTGGGTGGGACCTATGCTCTGGTAGCGATGGGTCTCACCCTGCAGTACGGCATTTCACGCATCATGAATCTCGCTTATGGCGAGACGATCATCGCCGCCTCCTTCCTCGCGTATGTGCTGAACAGCTCACTCGGCATCAATCCGCTCTTGGGTCTCCTGATCGCAGCGCCGCTCGGATTTGCGCTCGGTTACATCATCTACGGCATCATGCTTCGTCCGCTGGTGACGCGATCGAAGACCGCGGCGTCACTGGAGATTGACTCAATTCTCGCCACGTTTGGTCTGCTGTTTGTCATTCAGGGCGTTATGCTGGTGGTGTTCGGCGCAAACTACACAAGCTACAGCTACATGAATTTTGGTGTCGATATTCTCGGCGCCAGCGTGGCGGCCAACCGGCTTCTGGCGCTCGGGTTGGCGGTGGTGATCGGCGGCGGACTGTACCTGCTGCTGACCAGAACCTTATGGGGTACGGCTCTGCGCGCCGTGGCCGTGTCCGCTGCGTCCGCGCCCCTGGTCGGAATCGACGCCAATCGTGCCGCGCGCCTTGCTTTTGCGCTCGGTGGCGCGTTAGCCGCATGCGGCGGTGTCGTCATCTCGATGTACCAGACGTTCACTGCAACATCCGGCGTCGTGTTCACGATGAAAGCGTTGATCGTCGTCATCATGGGCGGCGTCGGAAATCTGCTCGGCGCGCTCAGTGCGGGTTTGATCCTGGGCCTCGTCGAGACCTTCGTTGCGACCTATGTGAGCCCCGGACTGACACTTGCTGCCGTCTATCTGATCTTCCTGTGCATCCTGCTTTGGCGTCCATCCGGCCTGTTCGGAAAGGTGCGCCGATGAAAGCAGTTGCAGTCTGGATCGGTGCGGCGCTGACGATGGCGGCGCTTGTGCTGGCGCCGTTCTATCTCGATGCCTACGGACTGGGACTGCTGATGGGCGTTGCCGGCTACGTGACGCTGGCGACCGCTTGGTCGTTATTCTCCGGCCCCACAGGATACGTCTCGCTCGCCACCGTCGCTTTCGTCGGGATAGGGGCCTATTGCGTGGCGGCGCTCAACGAGACGCTGCCTTATCCTGTCGTGCTCGCGATTGCTGCAGTGGTCGGTCTCGCCGTTGCGCTCGTCGTAGGCCTGTCGACGCTGCGGCTGTCGGGCGTTTATTTCGTTATCTTTACCTTCGGACTGGCCGAACTCATCCGTCAGCTCGTGACCTGGTATGAGATCAATGTCACCGGGACACTTGGACGCTACATCTTTCTTCCCATCAGTCCCGAGCAGATCTACTGGCAGTTGCTCGCCCTTGCAGTTCTGACGCTGCTGATCACCTGGTGGATCGGGCGGTCGCGCATCGGACTCGCGCTGAAAGTGATTGGCGACGACGAGGTCGTGGCCTCACATGTCGGCATCGACATCGCCCGCACCAAACTGGCGCTGTTCGCCGCGAGTGCGGTCATCATGACGCTGGTCGGTGCGATCCAGGCGCCGCGCTGGACCTATGTCGAACCGGCCATCGTGTTCAATCCCACGGTTTCGTTTCTCACGCTGATCATGGCGCTGCTCGGCGGCCCGACGCGCCTATGGGGACCGCTGCTGGGCGCTGTGCCGCTGTTCCTGTTGTTCGAATGGCTGTCGGCGAACTTTCCCAATCACTATTCGATCCTGCTCGGGCTCCTGTTCGTCGTCATCGTCTACCTGCTTCCCAAAGGCGTGCTTGCGCTCGCAGAGAACCTTTGGTCAGCCGCCACGCGCCGCAATCCGGATCGGGAGCTTCGCTCATGAGCGCGTTGCTCGCCATTTCCGGCCTGACCCGGCGCTTCGGCGGTCTGGTCGCGGTCAACGGCGTCTCGTTCGAGGTCATGCGTGGCGAAGTAGTCGGTCTGCTTGGTCCGAACGGGTCTGGAAAGACGACAGTGCTCAACATGATCTCGGGCAGCCTGCGTCCGAGCAGCGGCGATATCCGGTTGAACGGGGAAACGCTCACCGGCCGTGCGCCGCATCAGATCGCGCGGAAAGGGATCGCCCGCACCTTCCAGCTTGTGCGTATTCTGCCGTCGTTGAGCGTGGCGGAGAATGTCGTCGCCGCGCTGGCCTTCCGCAACGCGCCGCTCTGGGGCGCCGAGGCGCGCGCCGCCGCCGATGAGTTGCTCGATGCCGTGGGACTTGGCGGGCGAGCCGATGAACGATCAGAGAATCTCACCTACATCGATCAGAAGCGCATGGAGCTGGCCCGCGCACTGGCGTCGCGTCCGCAACTCCTGCTGCTGGACGAATGGCTGGCGGGCCTCAATCCCACCGAGTTGCGCGTCGGCATCGAACTGATCGCGTCGCTTCGCGATGGCGGGACCACCATCGTGCTGGTCGAGCATGTGATGGAGGCGGTGCGCGCGCTGTGCGGACGCTGCATCGTTATGACCGCCGGCAGTAAGATCGCGGAGGGGCCGACCGACGAGGTATTGCGCAATCCCGATGTCATCCGTGCCTATCTCGGAGAGGGACATGCTTGAGGTGACGAATCTTGCGGTCCGCTACGGCAAGCATGCGGCGCTGCATGACGTGTCGCTCACCCTAGCAAACAGCGAGACAGTGGTAATTCTCGGCGCGAACGGTGCGGGAAAATCGTCGCTTCTGCGCGCGATCGCCGGACTGAAGCCGCCGGAGGTCGGCTGCGATGTGAGACTCGACGAATCGTCGCTGATCGGTCTTCCCGCCCACGAGGTGCTGGAAGCCGGAATCGCGCTCGTTCCAGAGGGGCGCGGTCTGTTTGCCGATTTGACAGTGCTGGAAAATCTCCGGCTTGGCGCTTATGCACGTCGCGCCCGCGCGAGCGCGGCGAAGAACCTAGAGCTTGTTTTCAAAATGTTTCCACGTCTCGCCGAACGGCAGGGGCAGACGGTCGCGACCATGTCCGGGGGCGAGCAGCAGATGGTGGCGATCGGCCGCGCGCTGATGTCGTCGCCGCGACTGTTGATGCTCGATGAACCGACTCTGGGTCTCGCGCCGATCCTGGTGCGCGAGTTGTTCGCCGCGCTGGCCAACATCCGGAGCACCGGCGTGAGCCTGCTCGTGGTCGAACAAAACGTTCGCGTCAGTCTGTCGATTGCGGATCGCGGCTACCTGCTCGAGGCAGGCCGCATTGTCGGGGAAGGCGCTGCGTCGATCCTCATGGACGATCCTGCTGTTCAGCGGGCCTTCCTCGGAACGGTCTCTAATCCCTGAAACATGGAGCCAGTAACAATGGACGCGCTAGGATTGATGATCGCCGGCGAAGATCGGGGCGCTTCGAACGGCGCGACGTTCGAACGGCGCAACCCGTTGTCCGGGGCCGTTGCTACCAAGGCTGCCGCAGCGACGGTCGATGACGCCATTTCAGCGGTTGACGCGGCCGCGGCCGCATTTTCGGGTTGGGCGAATACTTCCCCCCGTGAGAAGCGAGCAATCCTGACCAGGGCCGCCGACGGTCTGCAGAGCAAGGCTTCGGCCTTCGTCGAGTCCATGGGCAGTGAGATCGGCGCGACGGCCGGCTGGGCACAATTCAATGTGGGGCTGGCGTCCGACATGCTGCGCGAGGCGGCTGCACTGACAACACAGATTGCCGGCGAGGTCATCCCGTCGAACCGGCCCGGTTCGCTGGCCATGGCGGTACGGCAGCCGGCTGGCGTTGTGCTGTCGATTGCGCCGTGGAATGCGCCGGTCATCCTTGGCGTCCGTTCGCTCGCCACGCCGCTGGCTTGCGGCAACACCGTTGTCATGAAGACATCGGAAATCTGTCCGCGCACGCATCGCCTGATCGTGGAAACGCTTAACGAGGCGGGCTTGCCGAAGGGCGTCCTCAATGCCATTTCGAATGCGCCTGACGCAGCATCCGAGATTGTCGAAGCGCTGATCGCGCAGCCAGCGGTCAGGCGCGTCAATTTCACCGGCTCGACGCGCGTTGGCCGGATCATTGCGGAGCTGGCCGGGCGGCACCTCAAGCCTGCGCTGATGGAGCTCGGCGGCAAAGCGCCGTTGGTTGTGCTCGACGATGCCGACATCGATGCCGCGGTGGCCGCCGCGGTCTTCGGCGCGTACATGAATCAGGGACAAATCTGCATGTCCACCGAGCGCATCGTGGTGGACGATCGGATAGCCGATCAGTTCGTCGCGGCGCTGGCGTCAAAAGCGAAGAGCCTGAAAGCGGGAGATCCGACCGCAGGCAACACGCCGCTCGGATCGGTGGTCGATCCGACGGCGGCGAACAGAATTGGGCAGCTTGTGAAGGACGCCGTCGATAAGGGGGCGGTATTGAGTGCCGGCGGCGGCATCAAGGGCACCATCGTCGAGGCAACAGTGCTCGATCGTGTGTCGCCGTCGATGCGCATCTACGGTGAGGAGTCGTTCGGGCCAGTGGTCACCGTGGTTCGCGTTGGCAGTGTCGACGAGGCGGTGCGGGTTGCCAACGATACTGAGTACGGACTGTCGGCGGCGGTGTTTGGCCGCGACGTTAATCGTGCGCTGGCGGTGGCGCGACGGATCGAGTCCGGCATCTGCCACGTTAATGGGCCGACCGTGCACGATGAGGCTCAAATGCCGTTCGGCGGCGTCAAGGCATCGGGCTATGGACGGTTTGGTGGCAAGGCGGGCATCGCCGAGTTCACCGAGTTGCGCTGGATCACGATTCAGGATGGCGCGATTCACTATCCCATCTGAAGGATCGATGCCGTGAAGAAGCTTGAAGGAAAGACCTGCGTCGTGACCGGCGGCGCGGGAAGTCTCGGGAATGCTGTTGCGCGCCTGTTTCTGGCGGAAGGCGCACGGGTGCTGCTGGTCGATGTCGATGCGGCCGGGCTCGATCGGATAGCCGCCGAACTGGCGTCTGACGATCTGGACGTGGTGGTTGCCGACGTCTCGAACGCCGAGGCGACCGAGGCCTACATTCAAAAAGCGGTGGCGCGGTTCGGCGCCATCGATGTGCTGTTTTCGAATGCCGGTAATTTCGGAGCCGTCAGCCCTATTGCCAGCTATCCGGATCGCGCGTTCGATGGCGTATTCGCTGTTCATGTGAAGGGTGCATATCTCGCTGCCAAGCACGCGGTGCCTCATATAAACGACGGAGGATCGATCATCATCACCTCTAGCGTTGCGGGGATGCGCGGCGACGCGGGCGTCTATGCCTACATCACCGCCAAGCATGCGCAGATCGGCCTGATGCGATGTCTCGCAAAGGAACTGGCGCCCCGGCGTATCCGCGTCAACACCATCCATCCCGGACCGATCGACAACACCTTTCAATTCGCTGTCGAGAAAGGACTTGGCGATGCGCTTGGTGTCGACGGAACGGCATTCTTCAATGCGATGATTCCACTCGGCCGGCACGGGTCCGCTGATGAGATTGCCCGCTCGGTACTTTATCTCGCATGCAGTGACAGCAGTTTTACGACCGGCGCGACGCTCATGGTGGACGGCGGCATGAGCGTTTGAGTCAGTTCCGCTTCAGCGAAACAACTTCTCGACATAAGCGGCGCCAATCCCGACCTTGTCGTAGTGCGCGCGGCACATCGCGATGTAGTTGTGGACATCAAAAAAGCCGTCCGGTTCGCCCGCTTCGTCGAGCCAGATCAATGGGCCGGTGACCTGAAAAAAGACCTTCATGGGTTGTTCGTGATCGTAAGCGATCAGCGTGTGACCTTCGCCGGGCGTTTCATAGACGAAGTCACCGGCGGTCGCTGTCCAGTCGTGCTCTAGATAGCCCCACTTCCCGGAAATCGTGTAGGCAAACACCTCGTGCGGGTGGTAGTGGCGATTCACCAGGCCAGCCTTTTTCGCCATCAGAATGTCGCACCACTTGTTCTGCGATGGCGAAATCCACAACGGACGTGAGGAAACCGTTTCCGTGAACGGCACGTAATAGCGCTCGTCGTCGGTGGGTGCATTGCTGAGATAAACCTCCGGCAACGCGTCCGGCTGAAACACCTTCGAGATGGGCTTGAGGTCTCGCCAGAATTCGGATTTGGGAGCTTCAGGCACGAGGTGTCTCCTTCGCAGATGCAGCGAGATCGGAGATTGAAACCACCGATTCCGCTCGTTGATTGATGAGTATACTGGGTGCGGTCATCGAGACGCATAGACATCTGAGGGAAAGAATTGCACTTTTCATGGTGAATTAGTCGCGGGAGCAATGCATGATCGCCAAGGCCGCCAATCTATCTATGCGGTCGTTGCCTGAGACAGAAGTTCAGATTCTCCGGAGCGAATTAACAGGCGGCGAGTGGACGCTGCGTGATGCGCGCTACTATGGTTTCGTTCTTCAAGCCGGTGTCGGACGTGTCCGGATCGACGACAACGATCTACCGGTGTCCGCGCCCTGTCTGATCTGGTTTCCGGCGCAAGCCAAGGCCGCGCTTTATTTCGAGGCCGGATCGCGCGGCATGGCGTTGGCCGTTTCAGAAATCGGCTTTGCGCGGGTGTTATCCGGAAGCCTGAATGCCAATCAGATGCGTGCCGCGTTATCGCGGCCCTTGATAAGGGCGAAACTCGATGCTGCTCAGGCACGCCGCATAGCGGACACGCTCGATGTTCTGCTCGACGAGGCGCTACACGATCGGCCCGGCGCCCAGGAAACGATGCGTCACTATCTGGCGCTTTTTTTGATTTCGGCATGGCGGCTGTCTGGTCCCGTGGTTCGTGAAACGCAGCCGCTTCCCCGAACCATAGTTCACAAGTTTTTGCATGCGGTCGAAGTGCATCTGCGCGATCACTGGACTATCGCGCGATATGCAGCGGAGGCGGGCGTCACGGCAGATCGGCTGAACGCCACCGTCCGCAGGGCGACGGGGCGGTCGCCGCTGTCCATCATCCACGAGCGCCTCATCGCGGAGGCCGATACGCTGCTCGACGACTCCAGTTTGAAGATCGCGGAGGTTGCCGAAACGCTGGGTTTCCAAGATCCGGCTTATTTCAGCCGTTTTTACAAGCGGGAGACAGGTCGATCGCCAAACAAACAGCGACTCGACGTCACCGCACGATCGGACGGACAGGCTCGATCCTTCGCCGCATGGCCTTGAGGCTCTGTCGCGGTGGAATCATTGGTTTAATTTTTATCTGACATCGGCCGGACAAGATCCATGACGTTTTGAGGCGGACCTTGGTCTTGCTGGCTTCATCTGCGTCGGATAGTCCTCGAGTGACTTTGGATATGCCAAAGGCGCGATGATGGGTTTCGAGCGAAGCTGACGTCAGAGGTCATTCTGCGCTCCCACGCACCCAGCGCGACGAATTCATCGTGTTCTTCATCGTCGCAGCCCTGATATGGCCCGTTGTCGCCGTCGAATGCGCGCAATGGCCGCCTCAGCGGTTGCCAAGCCGGGTCCAGTTTTCACCGCCGCAAATCGCGCCGACGCATCCCTCGACGCGCAGTGTCTTTGGCCCCGTCAGCAAAACCTTGCCATCATATACCTTGCCGTCATCGCCGTTATAGATGTGGCCGGCCCAGGTGCCCGGGCCGCTTGGAACCATGCCGAGGAAAAGCTGAACACCGATCATTGGGCGCGACGCCAGAGCAGGATCCGGGTTTTTGTCGTCGGTCTGCGGCTTGCCGGTTGCGGGGTCGATCGCTTCCCGCAGCCACGCGACCTTGCCGCAGAGTGCTCGTCCGCACTGGGCGACCTGAATTCGGGCGTCGCCTTTCTCCGTCAGCCAAAGGCCAAGCGGGGATCCTTCGTCTGCCACGGCGGCGCTGCTCGAGCCGCCGACCAAAAGAAACAGCGCAAAAAAGAGATTCAATTTCGAATTCATGACCAACCTGTATTGCTCCGAAGTCCCCGGCGCGAACGTATACAGGCGGACTCGTTATTCAAGCCAAGGAGCGATACGGACTGGCGTGTTTTTAGCGATTGTCACTTCGCGGTCACCATCAGGGCCCGTTCCGCGCGGACTTGTCGCACAATGATGCGGCACCTCTGCACGCGCGGCGGCCATCATGTTCAAATTCGGGGCCTGAGGCGAAAGCCGGGGCAAACAGCCTTTCCATGGAGGCATCCGGATCGCGTAATTTGCGCCATAGATATTGCTTTCGCGGCGGTCTTTGGTCCTTATACAAAGGCTTGATTCAGGCATTTTTGACGCTGCCAAGCCGGCCGAGGGCATGCACGAACTTATTCGCGATATTACCTTTTCGATCCTGTTTGCCTGGGTGCTTGGCCTAGCCGCGCATTTTTTCCGGCAACCTCTGATCCTCGCCTATCTGGTCGGTGGCTTCGTCATCGGCCCTTTCGGCATGGGGTGGGTCAAGTCGCAGGAATCGATCAGCACGATTTCCGAACTTGGCCTGATTTTCATGCTGTTTATGATCGGGCTGGAAATCGACCTGAAAAAGATCATCCGGGCCGGCCGCGTGATCCTGTTCGCCGCCGGCGGGCAATTGATCGGGGCTTGCCTGCTCGGTCTCGCGTTCTTTGTTGTGATCGGTCTGTCGCTAGGGGCCGGCAAATTTGACGCGCTTTACCTGACGGTTGCCTGCGCTCTGTCGAGCACGGTCATCATTGTCAAGGTTCTCTACGAAAAACGTGAGCTCGATACACTGCCGGGGCGCATCACGCTCGGCGTCCTGGTTATTCAGGACATCTTCGCGATCCTGTTCCTCGCGGTCCAGCCGAGCCTTGGCGACCTTCAGATCAGTATCGTCCTGATGTCGATCGGCCGGGTGGGGTTGCTCGTTGCGACGGCGATGATTCTCAGCCGCTTTGTGCTGCCCAGAATCTTTCACCAGATCGCGCGGAGTCCCGAACTCGTCATGCTCGGGGCGCTGGCTTGGTGCTTCCTGATCGGCGAGATCGCTGAGCGGCTTCATCTGTCGCGGGAGATGGGTTCGCTCGTGGCGGGTGTGTCGCTCTCGACATTCCCTTACGCGCTCGACGTCACGGCGAAAGTCACCACGCTGCGGGACTTCTTCATCACGTTGTTCTTCGTGGCGCTCGGCATGACGATCCCGATTCCGAATTCATCGACGATCGGGCTGGCTCTCGTGATCGCGGCGTTTACGGTGATCAGCCGGGTGGTCACAACGTTCCTGCCGCTTTACTTCATGAGGCAGGGTCTCCGCGCCAGCCTGTTGCCCGCGCTCAACCTTTCGCAGATCAGTGAATTCTCGCTGGTCGTGATTCAGACCGGCATCATCGCCGGACACATCACACAAGAGACATCCAATGCGGCGTCATTCGCGTTCGTGATCCTCGCGGTTCTCTCGACCTTTGTTATCATGCGCAGTGACCCGATTACCCGATGGGCTATCGGTGCGATGAAGCGGATCGGATTTAGCGACTTAGACCAGACCCACGCTGCCGATGACCATGAGGGGGGGCATGGTTCAGCGAGGCGCATCGTTATTCTGGGTTTCTTCCGCGCCGCAAGCGCCCTGGTGAGCGAGATCGAACGGCAGAACAAGTCTCTGCTCGATCAGATCAGCGTGGTCGACTTCAATCCGAACGTATTCCGCACGCTGAGCGCGCGCGGCATTCACGTCATCTATGGTGACATCAGCAATATCGATACGTTGCTGCATGCCGGTGTCGGCAATGCCGAGATTATCATTCTCAGTGTGCCGGATTCGCTGCTGAAAGGCGCCAACAACGAAAAACTGGTTCGCCACGTCCGTTCGATGAACCCGGATGCGAAAATCATATCGACGGCGGACCTGCTGGCTGACGTAAAGGATATTTACGCTGCCGGCGCGGATTACGTGACGGTGACCCGCATCACGGACGCCGAGGAACTCTACAAGGTCATTGACGCAGCGGATCAGGGCCTGCTGGAGGAAAAGCGCGCCGAGATGGATGGCCTTCTGGCCGAGCGCCGGGAAGTCCTGCCCTGACGCCTGTTGGCCTGCGCCCGGTCCGGGCACGTTTCGCCACGCGGAAACTGTGTCGTTTAAAACTGCGAAATCCGGTGTCCAGCGCACAAATCCAGACCCTTGCTCCGATCTGGGAAGGGCATATCTCTCAATTCATGCCGTTGAACGCCCGCAGATGACGGCCATGTGGACGGGACAGTTGCGCGCGACCGCGCCCTGCGCCATACGATCTGCACCCTTTTTGAGAGCACGAGCAGGTTATGGCCCATCCTATCCCCGAAGTTCTGAAGGCGTTTGCAGCGGGTGAAATCGTCGTGGTTACCGACGACGATGACCGCGAAGGAGAGGGCGATCTGATCGTTGCCGCGACCTTGTGTACGGCGGAGAAGATGGCCTTCATCATCCGTCACACCTCGGGCATCGTCTGCGCCCCGATCACGGCGGACAATGCACGGCGCTTGCGGCTCGACCCGATGGTCGCTCATAACGACTCCAACCACACCACCGCCTTCACGGTGTCGATCGACTACAAGCCCGGCATGACCACCGGCATTTCGGCCGAGGAGCGGACCGTCTGTTGCCGCGCGCTGGCCAACCCCAACGCGGGCGCCAGCGACTTTGCGCGTCCCGGCCACATCTTCCCGCTGATCGCGCGCGATGGCGGCGTTCTTCTGCGTTCCGGTCACACCGAAGCTGCGGTTGATCTCTGCAAGCTGTGCGATCTGCCGCCGGTCGGCGTCATCAGCGAACTGATGAATGACGATGGCACGGTGATGAAGGGCGAGCAGGTCGTGAAGTTCGCGGCCCAGCACAACCTCAAGCACGTCACTATCGCTGACATGATCTCGTACCGGCAGGCGCGCGAGAAACTGATCGAGCGGGTCTCGACCTTCACAGTCGATAGCCCGATCGGGCAGTTGGATGGCTATGCCTATCGCTCGCCGTTCGACCCGATCTATCACGTTGCGTTCGTCTACAAGGGCGTCGGCAACGGCCAGAACGTGCTGGCGCGTTTCCACAAGCCGAATATTGTCAGGGACATCTTCTTCGGGTCTGGCCGCGTCCTCGCCGCGCTGGAGCACTTCAAGAAGAACGGCAGCGGTGTGCTGGTCTATCTGCGCGACGGCGCAGCGGGCGTGCCTGTGGCGCCAATCGCTGACGATCATTCGGCGGAAGCGGATCGCCATCGGCAATGGCGTGAAGTCGGGGTCGGCGCTCAAATCCTGCGCGATCTCGGCGTGACGTCGATCCGCCATCTCACGTCGTCCGCGCACGATTACAAAGGCCTGTCGGGATTTGGCATCGAAATCGTCGCCAACGAACCGTTTGAAGGCTAGACGTCACGTCGGCTTTGCGCGCACGGGAACTGGTTTTGCGCTTGCAACCTGATGCCGACGATTTATCGTGATTTCTCAACAGCAGATGTAAGCTGAAAGGATACTGTCATGAGCGCCCGTCCGCAGACCAAGGACAAGCCCGCCAAGGCGACATTCCAGTGGGACGACCCGTTCCTGCTTGACGATCAGTTGACCGAGGACGAGCGGATGATCCGCGACACGGCGCGGGCTTATGCTCAGGACAAGCTGCTGCCGCGCGTGACGCAGGCCTATCTCGAAGAGAAGA
>JAZKDK010000086.1:0-4017 GCA_040387615.1 Pseudomonadota bacterium
GGATGCAGCGCCATGGTGGCGTCGAAGTCGGCCTTGGTCGCTTTCATCTTGATCGCGATAGCGACAGCCTGAACGATCTCGGCAGCGTCCGGACCGACGATGTGGCAGCCGAGAACACGGTCAGATGTTCCATCGACGATCAGCTTCATCAGAACGCGGCTTTGGCTGCCCGACAGCGTTGCCTTGATCGGCCTGAAATCGGTCTTGTAAATATCCACGTGGGTGAACTGCGCCCTTGCCTCGGCTTCGGTCAGCCCTACCGTTCCGACCTGCGGCTGTGAAAACACCGCCGTCGAAATCTCGGCATGATCGACGCGCACTGGCCGCTTGCCAAACACAGTGTCGGCGAAAGCATGCCCTTCACGTATCGCAACTGGCGTCAGATTGATGCGGTGGGTGACGTCGCCCACCGCATAGATATGCGGCACGTTGGTTTGCGAGAAGCCGTCGACGGCAATGCCGCCGTTGGCCGGATTGAGCGCCACGCCTGCCTTTTCAAGCCCAAGACCCTTGACGCTGGGATGACGGCCGATGGCAAACAGCACTTGGTCAGCAGCAATGCTCGATTCCCCAGACAGATGCGCGGTGAAGCCCTCACCGTGCTTCTCGACCTTGTTCACGGTGCAACCCGTGAGAACGGTAATGCCCGCCTTCTCGACCTCTCCACGCACATGCGAGCGGACATCCTCGTCGAACCCCCGCAGGATGTTATCGCCGCGATAGACCAGCGTCACGTCAGCGCCGAGACCTGCGAAGATGCAGGCGCACTCCAGTGCGATATAGCCACCGCCCTGGATCACGATGCGCTTCGGGAATGCCGACAGGTGGAAAATCTCGTCCGACGAGATGACATGCTCGATGCCGGGAATCGCCGCGCCGTGGCTCGGCGTGCTTCCGGTGGCGATCAGGATGTATTTCGCCCGCACCGTTTCGCCGGTCGACAGGCGCAGCGTATGCGTATCCTCGAACACCGCGCGCGCCTTGACCACCCGCGCTCCGGCCTTCTCGGCATTGCCGGTATAGGCCGCCTCCAGCCGGGCGATTTCCTTGTCCTTGTTGGCGACCAGCGTCGGCCAGTCGAACGTCGCCGACGGGATGTTCCATCCGAACCCCGCAGCATCCTTGATTTCCTCGTGGACATGCGAAGCATAGACGAACAGCTTTTTCGGCACGCAGCCGCGGATCACGCAAGTGCCGCCCATGCGGTACTCTTCGGCAAGCATGACCTTGGCGCCGTAATTGGCTGCGATCCGCGCGGCGCGAACGCCGCCCGAGCCACCGCCGATCACAAACAAGTCGACGTCGTAATCAGCCACGGCAGCTTGCGCTCTGCCGGCTTGCCCTGAGGGTTCCAAGTACTGCAAAATCATCAACCTGATACGAAAGAACTATACGCAGGATGACCGTCATCCCAGCGCCGCCCTTTTCGGTCTTACCAATTCGGTATACCAGTCTTATATGCGCGGTACATCGGAATCAAGCGAGCGGCCGCGCGAAGACCGATTTAGGGCGAGACGGTATCCCGGCGGCGGGACCGGTACCGGTGCGCAAAGCACCTGTAATATCATCGCCTGTCGAAATAGAGTGAACATCACTCAGATTCGTGGCTATTGGCATGTGCCCGGGCGCGCAACGGCTTAGCAGACGAGCTCTCCCGGAACGCAGGCTAGAAAGAGCAGACACAAATGACCGAACGAAATCGAACCGAAAAGCCTGAGCCTCCCTCGAACGCCATCGGAAAAATCCTTTCGTTCATCCGTGAGCGCCGCTATCAGCCCTCGGAACGTCTGCCGTCTGAACGAGACTTCGCGGAGAAGTTCGACACAAGTCGGGGCGCCGTCCGTGAGGCGCTGGCTGCTCTCGAAGCCATGCGCGTCATCGAGAGACGGCCCAACTCGGGCATATATCTGCGGAACTCGGACGAAAGCAGCATCGAAGCTCTCGTTCTTCACGCCGAGTCGGGTCTTCCATTCCAGGCCAACGAAATTGCCGATGTCTTCGAAGTGCGACGCATGCTCGAAGTGCAGGCCGCCCGGTTGGCCTGCACCCGCAGGACACCTGACAACATCCGCGATCTTCGCGCGATTTTGAGCGACACCGAGAAGCGCCTTGCCAAGAAGCAGACGATCGAGCGGGAAGATGAGGCATTTCATCTGGCCATCTTCGCTGCCACCAAGAATGATATCCTACTCCGCGTCGTAAAATCATTCTATGAGCTGTCCAGACAGCGCCGCCGTGTCTATTTCGCTGATCACAGCCGCGGTCGCCGCTCCTATGAAGATCACTGCGAAATCCTCGACGCCATTGAAGGGCGGCGCGTCGGCCAGGCAGAACAGAAAATGAATGAACACCTGTCCCAGACCATCGAAACCTGGCAGACGCTGCTAGGAGAGCCAAAGATACCTGCAAGACGATAGACTCTCGTCGAAGATCCCATCCGAGCAAATCGTTCAAGTCGATTCCGGCGCGGCGGCGCACAGAACTGATCTCTTGCCCGGACGGGATCTGGAACGTCCCCCTACCCTTTAAGGGCGCCTGCCGTAAGTCCTGCGACGAAGTACCGGTAGCAGAACGTAAAGATGACAAACAGCGGCAGCGCTATGAGGGATGCGCCGGCAAGAATCTCACCCCAACGCAGATCCTGCGCTCCCAGCATCGATGCCAATGCTACAGGAAGCGTCTTGTTCTGATCGCTCATGATCAGAATGAGAGCGAACACATAGTCGGCCCAGGACAGCAGGAACGAGAAGATACCGACCGTAATCAGGCCGGGTGCGGAAAGCGGCAAGACCACCTTGATGAACGCGCCGAACTGCGAGCACCCGTCGACCATTGCCGCTTCTTCCAGGTCAAATGGCATCGACTTGAAGAAGCCCCACAAAAGCCAGACGCCTAACGGGAGCGAAATTGCGAGGTGAGCAATCAGCAGGCCCCACAAGCTATCTGAAAGCCCCACCATGCGGAACAAGGCTGACATCGGGATGACCAGCATCAACGGCGGGAACATATAGGCAAACAACATGGACGCGACCAATGTTGTCTTGCCGCGGAACCGCAGCCGCGTCGCGCCGTAAGCAATGAATGCCGAAAGCGTTGTGGCAACGATGATCGTGGCCATCGCCATCAGGGCACTGTTGAAAAAGTTGGCCGTGTAGTTCGTAAGCTCCAGCAGCGATTTATAGGAAGAAAGATCTGGCGGCCAGAACACCAACGACGTGTCCAGAAACAACCGCTGCGGGGGCCGAAGACTGGATATGATCATCCAGTAAATCGGAAAGAACGAGTAGATACAGATCACAACCACAGCCGCGTAGAGTCCGACACGCCCGGCAATTTTCTTGATCGGCTTGCTCGCAAAACCGGACAATTTTTGTTCCGATGCCGGCGTTGGCGCGTCCTGCGGCAAGCGATCGAACCGAGAGGCGCTGCGAAGGAGTCGCTCCTGCCGCGGATCGGCAACAGCAGCAACGACGGAGAGGTGCGGATTTTGTTGTGTCACTGTCATCGGCCTTGCTTTGCTTCGTCGATCGGGAAGAACCGCAGATAGATCAGGATAATGGTCGCCAGAAGCGCAAACGAGATTGTCGCAACCGCAGCCCCGCCTCCGAGATCGAATTCCAGAAACGCCCTACGATAGGCAAGGGTCGGGAGCGTCTCGGTCTGATTCAGCGGGCCTCCCTTGGTCAGCAGCCAGATCACGTCAAACTTGTTGAACATCCAGATGCCTCTCAGCAGAATGACCACGATCAATACAGATCTGAGACCCGGCAGAGTGATGTGCCAGAACTGCTTCCAGGCACCGGCACCGTCGACCCGAGCTGCTTCGTAAAGCTGGACCGGAATTGTTTGCAGGCCAGCCAGCACGCACGTCACCACAAATGGAGTCCATATCCATACGCTGACGAGAACAATCGTTCCCTTCGCGGTTGCCGAGTTGGCGCCCCAATCGAACATGCTGGATCCGAACGATGCCAGGATACTTTTGATCAATCCGTAATTTGGATCGAGCATCCATTG
>JAZKDK010000087.1:0-3646 GCA_040387615.1 Pseudomonadota bacterium
TTTGATGTAGTGTACGACAAAGTGGTTTTGAGGGTTTGTCGTACATGCTGGTCGGATATATGCGGGTGTCATCGGCCGATGATCGCCAAACTGTCGATCTTCAGCGCGACGCTCTGGTCGCGGCGGGTGTCGATCCGCGTAATTTGCATACTGATAAGGCATCGGGAGCACGCGACGATCGACCGGGCCTGAAGGACTGCCTCGATTATCTGAGTGCGGGCGATACGCTGATCGTGTGGAAACTCGATCGGCTTGGGCGATCGTTGCCGCATTTGCTGGCGATCGTCACTGACCTGAAGGCGCGTGGCATCGCGTTCCGTTCGCTGACTGAGCAGATGGATACGAACACGCCGCACGGCGAACTGCTATTTTCGCTGTTCGGCGCGCTGGCGCAATATGAGCGCGCGCTGACGCGCGAGCGGGTGATGGCGGGACTGGCGGCTGCAAAGCGTCGAGGGCGCCAGGGTGGACGGCCTCCCATGATCGACACTGAGACCCTTGAACGGATTACTGCCGCGCTTGATGGCGGAGCAAGCAAGGCATCCGTCTGTCGCACCTTCAAGGTGCCGCGTTCGACCTTGATTGGCACTCTTGCCCGGATCGGTTGGGCGCCGCCCGCCAAAGCCTAACCCAATGCCTCGTCGCGCCGTGCTGTCGGACGAGCAACGCATGGCGTTGCTCGCACTTCCCGATGATGAAACCACGCTCGTTCAGCACTGGACGTTGAGTGAGGATGACCTGGCTATCATCGTGCGCCGCAGGCGACCGCATAATCGTCTGGGTTTCGCGATCCAGCTATGCGCGCTGCGCTATCCCGGCCGTTTGCTGCGCCCGGGCGAATTGATCCCCGATACGCCGCTCGCGTTCGTCGCCGAGCAATTGCAGATCGCGCCCGAGGTGCTGGCCGATTATGCGACGCGCGGCCCGACCCGGTACGAACAGCTCGATGCGCTGCGCGAGGGCTTTGGGTTCACACAGTTCAGCCGGCCATTGCGAGCGGCGTTGCAGGAATGGCTGCTGCCGATTGCGCTGACGACGACCAGCGGGGCTGGGCTGGCACGGTCGCTACTAGGCGAGTGCCGACGACGGCGCATCATCGTACCTGGCATCAGTTCGGTCGAACGGATGGTTGCGCAGGCGCTGCTCGACGCCGAGCGCCATGTCGCCGAGCATCTGACCCGAGGGCTGGAGACTGGGCAACGCCGTCTGCTTGATGCCCTTCTTCTGCCTCACGCCGGCACGAACCTCAGCGGCCTCGGATGGGTGCGGCAGCCGCCCGGCAAGCCCGGTCGCAAGACGTTCGCCGTCATCATCCGGCGGCTAGCTCTGCTGCGCGATATTGGGATCGATCCCGATATCGCGGCAGGCATACATCCTGAACGCCTGCGACGCCTCTGTCAGGAAGGGGCTCGGCTGACTGCGCAACATGTCCGAACGCTGCAAGCAACGCGGCGCCGTGCGACGCTGGCGGCAACCGTACTCGAAACCATCGTCACGCTCACCGACGATGCGGTGCTGATGTTCGACCGCCTGCTGGGTCAGATGTTTCGGCGCGAGCAGAACAGCGCAGACACAGCGCTCAAGCGCGACCGGCGCAACATCAACGGTAAGATCCGGCTACTTGCCCGGCTCGGCGATGCCCTGCTCACTGCCAAGGTGTCGGGCGGCGACATCGGCGCCGCGGTCGAGGCCGTAGTTGGATGGGATGATCTTGGCCGTGAAGTCGATGAAGCCCGCAAGCTGATCCGCCCCGATGCCGTCGATCCCGTTACCGTCGCCGCAACCAACTACCCCGTTCTCCGACAGGTCGGTCCCTTGTTCATCGCCTCGTTCACGTTCGGAGCGGTCCCGGCCTGCCATACGCTCGCGCGAGCAGTCGCTATCATGCGCGACCTTCATCTAGGTCGCCTGAAAAAACTGCCGCCGGATACACCAGTTGCCTTCATTCGGCAGGCCTGGCGTCGCGCGATCGGCCCCGGCATTCCCGATCGCAGAGTTTATGAATTTTGCGTCCTAGTCGAGCTTCGTGACAGGCTTCGTGCCGGCGACATGTGGGTCGAGGGAAGCAGACGCTATCGTGCCGTCGAGCAACAGCTTATTCCAAGTCCGGTATTTGCCACCATGCGCGCAGCCGGCCCTTTGCCGATCCCGGCACCCGATACGGCCAGTGCCTGGCTGGACGAACGGCGTACCCGTCTCGCCCGGAGATTGGCAGAGGTCGAGCGGAAGGCGGAGACGGACGCGCTGGAAGACGTACAACTCAGCCTTGGCAAGCTGCGGATTTCGCCGTTGAAGGCGGTCACGCCGGATGAAGCGGATAGCGCCCTTGCGCCGCTCTACGCCCATCTGCCCGCGATCCGCATCACCGATCTCCTTGCTGAAGTCGATCGATGGACCGGTTTCAGCCAGTGCTTCACGCATCTGCAAAGCGGTCGGGTTGCCGATGAACCCCGCGCTATCCTGACGGCGGTGCTCGCCGATGCGACCAATCTTGGCCATAAGCGCATGGCAGAAGCCTGCGATCTCGTGACCCAACGCCAACTCAGTTGGCTCGCCTCATGGCATTTACGCGAGGAAACCTACGGTAGGGCTCTCGCCCGGTTGGTCAATGCCCAGCACACCGCGCCGCTCGCCGCCCTGTTTGGGTCCGGGACCTCGTCCAGTTCGGACGGTCAGAACTTCCTGCTTGATCGCCGTGCTCAGGCGACCGGCGCAGTCAATCCGCACAAGGGGGCGGAGCCTGCTGTCTCCTTCTACAGCCATGTCTCGGATCGCTACGCGCCGTTTCATTCCACCGTCATCTCCGCATCCGCAAGCGAGGCGGCGCAGGTGCTGGACGGGCTGCTCCATCATGGTGCCGATCTGCACATTGAGGAGCATCACGTCGATGGTGGGGGCGTTTCCGACCATGTGTTTGCGCTATGCCATCTACTTGGATTCCGGTTCGCGCCGCGCATCCCTAACATCGCCGCGCGCCGGCTTCACCTGTTCAACGGAATCGAACCTGGCCCAGATATCGCGCCGCTGGTCGCGGGCAGGATCGACGAGGCCCTGATCGCCGCACACTGGGACGACGTGCTGCGCTTGGGCACCTCGATCCGCACCGGCGTCGTGAGTGCATCGATCATGCTGGAACGGCTCGGCTCCTATCCACGGGCCAATGGCCTGGCCTTGGCACTGCGCGAGATCGGCCGCGTCGAGCGCACCCTGTTTACACTCGACTGGATCGAGCAGCCCGAACAGCGGCGCCGCGCAACCCGCGAACTCAACAAGGGTGAGGCCGAAAATGCTCTGAAACGCGCCATCTTCTTCCACCGGATCGGCCGCATCCGTGATCACGCCCTGCAAGCCCAGACCCATCGGGCGAGCGCGCTCAACCTCGTCGCCGGTGCTATCGTCCTGTGGAACACGACCTACCTGCAAGCCGCCCGCATGCATCTTGCCAGTCTCGGCCGGTCGGTCCCGCCGGACCTGTTGCAACACCTTTCGCCGCTCGGATGGCAGCACATCAACCTCACCGGCGATTATCTTTGGACCGACCCCGATGCGCCATCGTCCGCCCTCAGGCCGCTTCGCCAGATGCACGCCGTCGAAGGTCCGGCGAAACCTTAGCGTATATCTGGGTCCGTTCTATGTACCGACCCCG
>JAZKDK010000088.1:0-17665 GCA_040387615.1 Pseudomonadota bacterium
CCCTCCCTCTCCGCCAACACTTTAAGAAATTCAATAAAATCAACAGTCGTCGATGTCATAGGCTTTCGCCGCAGCAATGGGTGCGCGCAAAAGCCCGGCCTGCATCAGGTCGCCTGATTGATGGTCGACGCGAGGCAATACAGAGCGGCGTAAGTCGCACCTTCATCCCATGCGTGCGCGCAGAGCCGAAAGGCAATTCCCGTCGCAGTATTCCGCCGGCAACGCAGAGAATGGCCGACAGCCACAACAGTGCAGCAAAGATCTTGCCGAAGCCGACGCTCCCAAGAGTTGCAAACACGCTGAGGACAATTATTCACAGACAAAACCGGACCAGTACCTGAATGGATCTGACCTCGTTCGGCGCGTTAGGGGATCGGGCCATTTCGTCAGCGTCCGCCGGTATGAGTTGAGCGGCTTTTGCGCTCGTACAGACGATCGTTGGTCGCGTCGGAAAGGCTTATGCGAAATTGTCGCAGCAGATCAGGTCGGGGTAATCTCGCCGGATGCGCGGCACAGTGGGCGAGCGTGTCTCTTCCGGGGCGTCGCTGTTACGCCGCTTCGCCTCGACAAACGCTTTGAGCAATGCCAGCGGCAAATCCGGGTGGGCGGTCTCGACCGCCTCATCGAGCCAGTCCGGCAGATCGCGCTGAGGGGACAGAGTGCAATGCCATTCGCCTTCGTCGTAGGCGAGGCGGCGAAGCTTCCATCGAGGCAACTCGCTAGAGATCAATGCAAGGGCTGCGTCGGTCCATGCACCAGCTTCGGTCAGCTTGCGGATTCGAACGGAGACCTGTCCTGCGCCATCGGCGCGGTCACAGGCCGCGATAGCTATCGCGGAAATCAAGCCGGCTGTCGCGGTGTCGGTGGCAATCAGGCGATCCGTGATCCGAGCCAGCCGGCCGGCATCTTCAGAATGAAACATGGCTTGCTCCTCTTACACATGGACCGCACATGGGCGATCACGTGTGCAAGGTGGGCAAAGCGCTGTTTGAATTCGAGAGGGAAGCAGCGCCGAAAATATAGTGGTCTCATAAGTATCTGCGCGCATTTCATAACCAAGCGCGGAACATCTGACGGTTGTGATCCGGATGCTGGCAGCGGGGATTCCTGCATTGCGGCCACCGGCGCATGGCTCATCTGCGCCGAGACGGTTATTTGCCCGTCGTCAAACGGGGGCGGCAGGCGCAAATATAACTCTTTTCTTAGCAAAGACTTTGCGGCGATGAGCGGGAACTATAGCGACATCCAGCTCTCGATCTTTATGAGATTCCTATAACGTTGCGTTCGCTCCTATCTCGAAAACCTATGCGGCGGGTGCCATTCCATCCCTGCAGAAGTCGTAGCGGTTCTTCGCGCTATTGAGATGAATCAAGCGGTGCAGGGAAGCATTGGTACGCCATAGCTGTGTGCTGCGACCGTGTTGCAAGGAGCATTCAATGCTGGACGTCATCATGCTGGCCCTCGGATTGGGCTTCTTCGTTTTGTCGGTAGGTTATGCCTACGCCTGTGACAGGCTCTGAGGGAGAACGATCATGATCTTCGATTACGCACTCGCCGGCATCGTTTCCGCAGGGCTACTGTTTTACCTGACCTACGCGCTGCTGCGGCCTGAACGGTTCTAGACGCCGGTATCTCAAGCGAGCGTAGATTTCCACGGGATCAAGCGAAAAAATCACGAAAGCACACGACCATGACAGTCATTGGCTGGATTCAAATTCTGCTGTTTTGCGCGATCATCGTTGCGCTGGTGAAGCCGCTTGGCGGCTACATGACGCGCGTCTTCAACGGCGAGCGCACGTTTCTCTCGCCGATCCTGCGCCCGGTCGAAGCGGGGCTCTACTGGATCGGCGGCGTTGATGAGAAGCGCGAACAGCATTGGCTGACCTACACGGTCGCGATGCTGTTTTTTCACGTCGGCGGTTTCGTGATTCTCTATGCGCTGATGCGCTTTCAGGCCGTTCTGCCCTTCAATCCAATGGAGCAGTCCGCCGTCGCGCCGGATCTGTCGTTCAACACGGCCGTCAGCTTCATCACCAACACCAACTGGCAGAACTACGGCGGCGAAAGCACGCTATCGTATCTGACCCAGATGCTCGGTCTGACCCATCAGAACTTCCTGTCGGCGGCGACGGGCATCGCGATCGCCGTTGCGCTGATCCGCGGCTTCGCCCGCTCGTCTGCGCGCACCGTCGGAAATTTCTGGGTCGATGTCACCCGCACCACGCTGTACGTGCTGCTGCCGATCTGCGTTGTGTATGCGCTGTTTCTGGTCTGGCAGGGCATTCCGCAGACGCTCGGCGCCTACGTCGATGCGACCACGCTGGAAGGCGCCAAGCAGACCATCGCAGTGGGTCCGGTCGCATCGCAAGTTGCGATCAAGATGCTGGGCACCAATGGCGGTGGCTTCTTCAACGTCAACGCAGCGCATCCGTTCGAGAACCCGACGGCGCTGTCGAACTTCGTGCAAATGCTCTCGATCTTCGCGATCGGCGCGGCGCTCACCAACGTGTTCGGCCGTATGGTCGGCAATCAGCGCCAGGGCTGGGCCATTCTGGCCGCGATGGGCGTGCTTTTCATCGCGGGCGTCATCGTCACTTACTGGGCGGAAGCCTCAGGCACGTCGATCATGCATACGCTCGGTCTGACCGGCGGCAACATGGAAGGCAAGGAAGTACGCTTCGGCATCGTCGCATCGGCACTGTTCGCCGTTGTGACCACCGCTGCCTCCTGTGGCGCCGTCAACGCCATGCACGACTCGTTTACCGCGCTCGGCGGCATGATCCCGCTGATCAACATGCAGCTCGGCGAACTGATCATCGGCGGCGTCGGCGCAGGCCTGTACGGCATGCTGCTGTTCGTCGTGCTGGCGATCTTCGTGGCCGGTCTGATGGTCGGCCGCACGCCGGAGTATGTCGGCAAGAAGATCGAGGCGCGCGAGGTCAAGATGGCGATGCTCGCCATCCTGATCCTGCCGCTGATGTATCTGGGCTGGACCGCGGTCGCTGTCGTTCTGCCGTCGGCTGTCGCTTCGATGGCCAATGGGGGGCCGCACGGCTTTACCGAGGTGCTCTACGCTTTCACGTCCGCAACCGGCAACAACGGTTCGGCGTTTGGCGGCCTCACCGGTAACACGCTGTTCTACAATCTGACGCTGGCTTGTTCGATGCTGGTCGGCCGCTTCTTCATGATCGTGCCCGCCATGGCTCTTGCCGGAGCGCTTGCACAAAAGAAGTCGATCCCGCCGTCCGCCGGCACGCTGCCAACGACAGGCGGTCTGTTCGTTGGCCTCGTTGTCGGTGTGATCCTCATCGTCGGCGGTCTCACGTTCTTCCCGGCGCTCGCGCTCGGGCCAATTGTCGAGCATCTCGCGATGAGCGCGAACACCCTGTTCTGATCGATCCCTTTTGGAGTGACAATCATGGAAACGTTAAAACTGCAAAAGCGGACGTCGGGATCGGCAATGCTTGATCCGAAGATCGTCTTTCCCGCAATCGGGTCAGCCTTTGTCAAACTCGATCCCCGATCGATGATCAGGAATCCGGTGATGTTCGTGGTGGAAGTCGTCGCCGCGCTGACGACGGTCATCTTCCTGCGTGTGCTGTTCACCGGCGGCGAGGACCTCGGCTTCACCTTCCAGATCATTCTGTGGCTCTGGTTCACGGTGCTGTTTGCCAACTTCGCGGAAGCGGTCGCTGAAGGCCGCGGCAAGGCTCAGGCCGAGTCTCTCAAGAAGACCCGCACCGAAAGCCAGGCGAAGCTTTTGACGGGCTCGGGTTTGGACAAGACGTTCCGCCTGGTGCCCGGCACCAGCTTGAAAGTCGGCGACGTCGTATTGGTGGAGGCGGGCGACAACATCCCCTCCGACGGAGAAGTCATCGAAGGCGTGGCCTCCGTCAACGAAGCGGCGATCACAGGCGAGTCGGCTCCGGTGATCCGCGAGTCGGGCGGCGATCGCTCAGCCGTGACCGGCGGCACGCAGGTTCTGTCGGACTGGATCCGCGTGCGCATCACCGCGGCGCAGGGTTCGACCTTCATTGACCGTATGATCAAGCTGGTCGAAGGCGCCGAGCGCCAGAAGACGCCGAATGAAATCGCGCTCAACATCCTGCTCGCGGGTCTGACAATTATCTTCGTGTTCGCGACGGTCACGATCCCGAGCTATGCCGCCTATGCCGGCGGATCGGTATCGGTCGTTGTGCTGGTGGCGTTGTTCGTCACCCTGATCCCGACCACCATCGGCGCGCTTCTGTCCGCCATCGGTATTGCCGGCATGGATCGGCTGGTGCGCTTTAACGTGCTGGCCATGTCGGGCCGTGCGGTTGAGGCTGCGGGCGACGTCGACACGCTGCTACTGGACAAGACCGGAACCATCACCCTCGGCAATCGCCAGGCAACGGCGTTCCGTCCCGTGCATGGTGTGACCGAGCAGGAGCTTGCGGATGCTGCCCAGTTGGCGTCGCTTGCCGACGAGACGCCGGAAGGCCGCTCGATCGTTGTTCTTGCCAAGGACAAGTATGGCATCCGTGGCCGCGACATGGGCGAGCTTGGAGCCACCTTCGTTCCGTTCACGGCGCAGACCCGCATGAGCGGCGTCGATGCCGGCGGCTCATCGGTTCGCAAGGGCGCGGTCGATGCGATCCTGAATTACGTTAATGGAGGTTCGCGCGCGGCCGTTGCCTCGGGCGGCGCGGTTCGTGCGCTTTCTCCCGCGATCGTCAGCGATTCCGTCCGGGAAATCCAGACAATTGCCGATGAGATCGCGAAATCGGGCGGCACCCCGCTCGCCGTCGCGCGTGACGGCAGGCTTCTTGGCGTGATTCACCTCAAGGATATCGTCAAGGGCGGTATCCGTGAGCGTTTTGCCGAACTGCGCCGCATGGGCATCCGCACCGTGATGATCACCGGCGACAACCCGATGACTGCTGCCGCCATCGCCGCTGAAGCGGGTGTCGATGATTTCCTCGCGCAAGCCACACCCGAGGACAAGCTGAAGCTCATCCGCGACGAGCAGGCCAAGGGCAAACTCGTGGCCATGTGCGGCGACGGCACCAACGATGCGCCGGCTCTCGCGCAGGCCGACGTCGGTGTCGCGATGAACACCGGCACGCAGGCTGCGCGTGAAGCGGGCAACATGGTCGACCTCGATTCAAACCCGACCAAGCTGATCGAGGTCGTGGAAATCGGCAAGCAGTTGCTGATGACGCGCGGGGCGCTGACCACGTTCTCGATTGCCAACGACGTGGCGAAATATTTCGCCATCATCCCGGCGATCTTCCTCGCGTTCTATCCGCAGCTGCAGGCGCTCAACATTATGAATCTGTCGAGCCCGCAAAGCGCGATCCTGTCGGCGATCATTTTCAACGCGATCATCATCATCGCGCTGATCCCGCTGGCGCTGAAAGGTGTCGCCTACAAGCCAATCGGAGCCGGTGCGCTGCTGCGGCGTAACCTGCTGATCTATGGTCTCGGCGGCATCATCATTCCATTTATCGGCATCAAGGCGATCGATCTGATCGTGACCGCTTTGCATCTGGCCTGAGGAGAGACATCATGTTGAAAGAAATCCGCCCGGCGCTCGTCATTCTCGTCGGTCTCACGCTCATCACCGGCCTGGTCTATCCGCTCGCCATCACCGGCATTGCCGGCACGATCTTCCCCGATCAGGCGCAGGGCAGCTTGATCGAGAAGGACGGCAAGACGATTGGCTCGGCCCTGATCGGGCAGGAGTTCAAGGAAGACAAGTATTTCCATGGCCGTCTGTCCGTCACGACGGCGGCGGACCCTGCGGATTCGACCAAGACGGTGCCTGCGCCGTACAACGCGGCTAATTCTTCGGGTTCGAACCTCGGCCCGACCAGCAAGGCGCTGAGCGACCGCATGAGCGAGGATGTCGCCAAGCTGAAGGCTGAGAACCCGTCGATGCCGGTCCCGGCGGATCTGGTCATGTCCACGGGCAGCGGCCTTGATCCCCACATCTCGCCGGACGCCGCGCTGTTTCAGGTCCCTCGGGTCGCGACCGCGCGCAAGCTGCCGGAAGATACGGTCCGCAAGCTGGTTAACGATAACGTGGAAGGCCGTTTTGCAGGGCTGCTCGGCGAACCGCGCGTGAATGTGCTGGCGCTCAATCTGGCGCTGGATCGCGCGACGAAGTAGCATCAAATCCTGCTTGTGAGGACCTGAATGCCTGATGGCAATCACCCGCGATTCTGAACAACGGCCATCGCCGGAAGCGCTGCTTGAGGCTGCCCGCCGCGAAGACGGCGGTGGCCGCCTCAAGATTTTTCTTGGGGCGGCTCCTGGCGTCGGCAAGACCTATGAGATGCTGCAAAGCGCGCACGCCAAGATGAAATCCGGCGTGGATGTGGTGATCGGCGTGGTCGAGACCCACGGACGGCTGGAAACGCAGGCGCTCTTGCACGGTCTCGAAGTTCTTCCCCGCAAGGCACTTGCTTACAAGGGGCAGACCCTTGACGAAATGGATCTCGATGGATTGCTGGCGCGGCGGCCGAAGATCGCCCTCGTCGATGAACTCGCGCACACCAACGCGCCGGGCAGCCGCCATCCGAAGCGGTACATGGATGTCGAGGAACTGCTGGACAACGGCATCGATGTCTACACCGCGGTCAACATCCAGCACATCGAGAGTCTGAACGACGTTGTCGCGCAAATCACGCGCGTGCGTGTGCGCGAGACCGTGCCGGATTCCATCATCGACCGCGCCGATGATATCGAACTGGTCGATCTGACGCCGGGCGATCTGATCCAGCGCCTCAAGGAAGGCAAGGTCTACGTCCCCAAGCAGGCCGAACGCGCGCTTGAGCATTATTTTTCGCCGGGCAATCTGACGGCGCTGCGTGAACTGGCCTTGCGGCGGACCGCTGAGCGCGTCGACGATCAATTGCTCAATCACATGCAGGCCAATGCCATTCCGGGGCCTTGGGCGGCGGGCGAGCGGATTCTGGTTTGCGTCAGCGAAGACCCGCGCAGCGCCGGTCTGATCCGTTACACCAAACGCCTTGCGGATAGGCTGCATGCGCCCTGGACGGCCATCTGCATTGAAACCCGGCGGAGCCTGCAGTTAAGCGATGCCGAGCGCGACCGGATTGCGACCGTATTGCGGCTGGCGGAGACTCTGGGGGCCGATGCCCTGACCATTCCGTCGGTCGAGCGCCGCATCGCCGACGATGTTCTCACTTTTGCACGCGCCAACAACGTGACGCAGATCGTGGTCGGGAAGGCGACCCGTTCCTGGTGGTTTGAACTGGTGCGCGGGTCTGTCGTCCACGATCTGGTCCGGCGCGCCGGAAACATCAGCGTTAACGTCATTGCAGGCGATCGGCTTGAGGTGGAAGCCTCTTCCAGCAAAGGCGTGCGCACAGCGGAGCGCACCGAGGCCTTCGATCCGCTGCCCTACATGAAGGCCCTTGCGCTTGTCGCCGTTGCTCTTGGCATCGGCAGACTTATCCTTCTGTTTCTCGGGATCGAGAATGTCGACCTCGTCTTTCTGACCGCCGTTGTCAGCGTCGCGGTTCGGTATGGTCTTTTCCCGTCGCTGGTCGCGAGCGTCGCTGCCTCGCTGTGCTACAATTTCTTCTTCCTGCCGCCGACCTTCGCGTTCACGATCACCGATCCGACCAACGTCGCGGCATTTTTCTTTTTCATGCTGATCGCAGTGGTGGTCTCGAACGTCGCGGCGCGTGTGCGCAACCAGGCTGTCGTGGCGACCGAACGGGCGCGCACGACGGAGTATCTCTATTCATTCAGCCGCAAGCTCGCCGGAACAGCGACGCTGGATGATGTGTTGTGGGCGACGGCGTATCAGACTGCGCTGATGCTGAAGGTGCGGGTTGTGCTGCTGCTGCCGGAGCATGGCCTCATCACGGTCAAGGCGGGATACCCGCCCGAAGACGAGCTTGATCAGGCCGATCTCGCTGCCGCCAACTGGGCATGGAGCAATGACCGTCCCGCGGGGCGCGGCTCGGACACGCTGCCTGGGGCGAAGCGATTGTTTCTCCCCATGCGAACCGGGCGCGGACCGATTGGCGTTGTCGGAATCGATGACGACCGAACTGGCCCGATCCTCACACCGGATCAAACCCGCCTGCTGGACGCCCTGATGGATCAGGGCGCGCTGGCGATCGAGCGCGTGCGTTTGGTAGAGGACATCGACCATGTGAAGCGTGTAGTGGAAACCGACCGGCTGCGATCTGCGCTGCTGACGTCGATTTCGCACGATCTCAAGACGCCTTTGTCCTCAGTTCTTGGCGCTGCGAGCGCCTTGCAGGATCTTTCGACGCGATTGAGCGATGCGGAAAAGAGCGATCTGCTGGCGACGATTATCGACGAATCCGAGCGACTTAACAGGTTCATCGCAAACCTGCTCGATATGACCAAACTTGAATCGGGTGCTATCGTGCCGAACTCCGCGCCTCACGATCTCGGCGAAGTTGTCGACACCGCCCTCAGGCGTGCCAGCAAGATTTTGACGCAGCACCGTGTTGAACTGCAGCAGGCCGATTTGCCGATGCTTGAGCTTGACGCGGTTCTCTTCGAGCAAGCTCTCTTCAATCTTCTTGATAACGCGGCCAAATATGCCCCCACGGGCAGCCTGATCCAGATTCAAAGCTGGAGGGAAGCGAATTTCGTTTGCCTCCAGATCCTGGACGAGGGCGCCGGGATTCCTCCAGATGAACTGGAGAGTATCTTCGATAAGTTCTATCGCGCGCAGAAAGGCGATCATGTGCGGCCCGGAACCGGTCTCGGGCTTGCTATCGCTCGCGGATTCGTGGAGGCCATGCATGGGACGATCTCGGCCGCAAACCGGTCCGATCGTACCGGCGCGATCCTGACCATCAGGCTGCCGATTCCGAAAACGACCGAAACATTGGATACAGCCGCATGAGCGCCGCTCCGCTCAAGATTCTCGTCATCGACGATGAACCGCCGATCCGCAAGCTGCTGCGGATGGGCCTGAGCACGCAGGGCTATGAGATTCTCGATGCGCCGAACGGCAAGACCGCGCTCGAGCTCATGAATGACAATCCGGACCTGGTCATTCTCGATCTTGGCCTTCCGGATATCCAGGGTCACGAACTGCTGCGCGTAATCCGGGCGCGGAACGACAGCGTTCCAATCGTCGTGTTGTCCAGCAGGGGAGATGAAGCTGGCAAGGTTCAGGCGCTCGATCTCGGTGCGGACGATTATGTGACCAAGCCATTCGGCATGGATGAACTTCTTGCCCGCATCAGGGCTGCGCTGCGCCATCAGCTTCAGGTGCATGGCGAGCGCCCGATATTCCGCGCTGGTGATCTCTCGGTCGATCTCGTCCGGCGTCTGGTCAAAGTTGGCGAAAGAGATGTGAAACTGTCGCCAAAGGAATACGATCTGTTGCGCGTTCTGGTTCAGCATGCGGGCAAGGTTCTGACCCATAAGTTTCTCCTGCATGAACTCTGGGACGACCTGACCGACGCGCAGTATCTCCGCGTCTATGTCCGCCAGCTCAGACAAAAAATCGAAGGCGATGCGGAACGGCCGCAATACGTTCTGACAGAGACGGGTATCGGGTATCGGCTGCGCGCCCCGGATTAGCACCAGATGCTGTCCTGAAACCAAGACCCTTTCGGCCGCGTTGCCCTGGAGTGCCTATGAAGATTTCTGAATTTCTCGCACCGGCCGATGTCATCATCGATGTGCGAATCGCGCAAAAACAAGCACTTCTGCAAGAGCTGGCGCGGAAGGCCGCTTCGAGTCTCGGCCTGGAGGCGGATTACGTCTCTTCAGAACTCCTGAAGCGCGAAGAGCTCGGATCCACCGGCATGGGGCGCGGGGTGGCCGTTCCGCACGCCAGGCTGCCGATGGTGAAAGGGCCATATGGCATTATGACAAGACTGAAGCAGCCGATTGACTTTGCTGCGATTGACGGCGAGCCGGTCGATCTGATTTTTTTGCTTCTGCTACCCGCCACGGCTGAGAAAGATCCACTCGGCGCGCTGGCATTGGTTGCCCGGAAGCTGAGAACTCCGGAAGCTCTGGTCCAATTGCGCCGCGCAAGGACCGCATCCGAACTTTACGCAGCGATCACTGGATAGCGCCTGCCGGTATGTCTTCGCCGGTCCTGGGTTATCCTATTGGCACGAATTCTCACGTGAATCCGTTGGACCGTCGCCCGATTGCAGCAACCGACTTGCCTTGCACGGAAATTTCCCGCCAACTGATGATGCCTTTCTCTGGAGAGACTTCATGGAGCGGGATGTTCCGGGTGGAAAAGACAATCTGACGGCGACAGGCCGTCATCGTGTCGTCGTGGTCGGTGCCGGATTTGGCGGACTGGAAACTGTCTACCGGCTCGCAGGGGCTCCGGTCAGCATCACGCTGATTGACCGGCGCAATCACCATCTGTTTCAGCCCCTGCTTTATCAGGTGGCGACGGCGTCGCTCGCCACCTCGGAAATCGCGTGGCCGATACGGCACCTGCTGAGCGGGCGGCGGGAGGTGACCACGCTGCTTGCATCGGTCACAGGCGTCGACGTCGCGTCGCGGCGCATCTTGCTCGAGGATGGCGACCCGCTGGACTACGACACGCTGGTGCTGGCGACCGGCGTGCGACATGCGTATTTCGGTCACGATGAATGGGAGCAGTTCGCGCCCGGCCTGAAGACGCTCGAAGATGCGACGACGATCCGGCGACGTCTTCTATTGGCGTTCGAGCGTGCGGAACGCGAAAGCGATCCGCAACGACGCGCGGCATTGTTAACGTTCGTGATCGTCGGCGGTGGTCCGACAGGCGTTGAACTCGCGGGTACCATCGCAGAGTTGGCGCGGGTGACGCTGCCGCCGGATTTTCGCAACATCGATACGCGAACTGCGCGCGTTGTTCTCATTGAGGCAGGGCCGCGCGTGCTTGCGGGCTTCGCTGAGGATCTGTCTGACTATGCGCACCGCTCGCTGGAACGAATAGGCGTCGAGGTCGTGCTGGGACGAGCAGTGTCTGAATGTAGCGCCGACGGTGTGATCTACGGCGGCGAGGTTCTGAAATCGAACACAATCCTCTGGGCTGCCGGCGTGCGTGCGTCACCGGCGGCCGAGTGGCTCGGGGTGCCGCTCGACCGTGCCGGGCGGGTGATTGTCGAGCCGGACCTGACGGTGCCCGGTCATCCCGAGGTATTTGCGATCGGCGATACAGTGACGATTGCCGCACCTGACGGGCAGCCCGTGCCGGGCATCGCACCGGCCGCGAAACAGCAGGGACAGTATGTCGCGAACCTTATCAAGGCCCGCCTGCGCGGCGGCGCATTGCCCGCGCCGTTTCACTACAAGCACGCCGGAAGTCTTGCCCAGATCGGCAAGCGGCTTGCGGTGATCGATTTCGGCCGCATCAAGCTGCGCGGCGCGCTTGCGTGGTGGATCTGGGGCATCGCGCATATCTATTTTCTGATCGGCGTGCGCAACCGGCTCAGCGTCGCGATCACCTGGCTATGGAATTACCTGCGCGATCAGCGCAGCGCCCGGCTGATTACCCAGGGGCGCAGCGCACCGGACTATCACAAGCCGACCTAGCGGAAGTTTTACGCGCCTTTGCGGTGCTTCTTTTTCTTCGGCTTCTTGGCAAAGGGTGCCTTGTCGACATCCGGCCAGCTCTGGCTTTTGCCAGGTTTCGGGCCTTTGCTTCGCGGAGGCGCACCCTCGAAGCGGCGGGTGTCGTCCCGCTGAAGTTTTTCGCTGTGCTTTGGCTTGTCGTAGCGCGGTTTGTCATCAAATCGCGGTTTGTCGTCGTAACGAGGTTTAGCGTCATGGCGTGGCTTGGCGCTGAAATCCTTGTCCTTGTGCGCAGGTTTTCGCGGGCGCTTATCGAACGAGGGAGCGTCGCCCTGCGGCCCATTCGGCAGCGCCTCAATGCGGATGTTGTCTTCCTTGTCGGGGCGCTTGATTTTGGCGGTAAACTCATCGACCGCGTTCGCGGAAATTTCAAACTCGGTGCTGGCGTCGAAGATGCGAATGGCGCCGATGTCATCTTTGCCGATTCCACCGCGACGGCAGATCATCGGCAGCAGCCAGCGAGCCTCGGCATTCTTGTTGCGGCCGATTGCGGCGCGGAACCAGACGCTGCCTTCGGGCATTTCGCCGCGTGATTTCGATTTCGCGCGCGGCGCCCGATCATCGCTGCGCGGTTCGCGGCTGTCGCGTCTTGCGCCGCGATCTTCGCGCGCCCCGCGATCGTCGCGTGACCGGCCACCCTGGCCGGGATCGAGAATGTCTTCAGGCGAGGGGAGGCGCGAGCGATAAAGCCGCGCCAGTGCCGCCGCGATGTCCTCCGCCGAACGCTCGGCGAGCAGTGCGCGCGCCAGCACGAGATCGTCTTCGGTCGTTTCTTCGCCGAACAGGGCATCCTGCAGCATGCGTTGCTGGTCGAGCGCGCGAATTTCCTCAACGGTTGGAGCGATCCCCCACACCGCCTCGATACCGGCCATATTCAGCAACAATTCTGCACGGCGCTTGCGGGCAGGAATCACGAGCATCACGCTGATGCCCTTCTTGCCCGCGCGTCCGGTGCGGCCCGACCGATGCTGCAGCACTTCCGGATCGTTCGGCAGGTCGGCATGAATGACAAGGCCCAAACTGGGCAGGTCGAGGCCGCGTGCCGCAACGTCGGTGGCGACGCAGACCCGCGCGCGTCCGTCACGCAGCGACTGTAATGCCTTTGTGCGTTCGTTCTGAGTCAGTTCGCCCGACAGCGCGACCACGGAGAAACCGCGTTCGAGCAGGGCGGCCTGCAAATGGTTGACCGCGTTACGGGTGTTGCAGAACACAATGGCGCTGGGGGATTCGAAAAACCGCAGCACGTTGACCACGGCATGCTCGACGTCACCCGGCGCGATACGAATCGCGCGGTACTCGATGTCGGCATGGCCGCCGTCGCCGCCAGCCACTTCGATACGAAAGGGATTATTCTGATATTGCTTGGTGATGGAGATAATCGTGCGCGGCAAGGTTGCGGAGAACAGCAGCGTGCGCCGCGTGTCCGGCGTGGTCTTGAGGATGAATTCCATGTCCTCGCGAAAGCCGAGATCAAGCATCTCGTCGGCCTCGTCGAGCACGACAGCCTTGAGTTCGGAAACGTTGAGGCGTTTGCGGCGAATGTGATCGCACAGCCGCCCCGGCGTGCCGACAACGATATGCGCCCCGGCTTCAAGCTCGCGTTTCTCGCGCTGGGGGTCCATGCCGCCGACGCAGGATACGACACGGGCGCCAGCATAGGCATAAAGCCATTCCAGTTCGCGATGGACCTGCAGGGCCAGTTCGCGCGTCGGCGCGACGATCAGCGCGAGCGGCGCGCCTGCTCTGGGCAGGCGTTCGGCGTCGCCGAGCAGATCGCTTGCGAATGCCAGCCCGTAGGCCACGGTCTTGCCGGAGCCGGTTTGCGCCGACACCAGCAGATCGCGGCCAATGGCATCGCGGGCAAGTACGGCGGTCTGGACCGGCGTTGCATCGTTATAGTTGCGCTCGGCCAGGGCGCGGGCGAGCGGGGGACTTGCGGACAGGGATTTCACGTTGAGACCTTGGTTGGCGTTGTCGCCATGAATGAGATTGAAACGGCTCAATGCACGCACGACGCGCGCATCTGGTAGTTTCAAAGAAATCGATGAATTGGGGGTGCTTTAGGCCAGTTTTGGCCAAAGAGCCATCAATAAGTGCTCCTGTTGCCATCAGAATAAGGCCATTCCGCGTTCTCGCCGCCACGGCAGGAACTATTGAGCCCCCAGCCACTTGTGCTTCCCGACAATCTTCAATCGGGAGTTTTGAATATGAAGCGGACTTTGATGGTTTTGGCGATGATTTCGACCGGCGCGCTCATTCCGGCGGTGGCATCGGCGCAGGGTGTTCCGGGTGGTATCGAACGCGGTGCCCGTGAAGGCGAGCGCGCGGCGGGTCCCGTCGGTGCGATTGTGGGCGGCACGGTGGGTGGCGTTGTTGGCGGCGTTGCGGGCGTTCTTGGCGTCGATCAGGGTCCGCGCTTCCGCAGCTACGTTGTCGAGCAGCGTCGTCCCTCTTACCGGTATCAGAACGACCTCGCGGTCGGTGTCGTCCTTCCGGAAGACGGCGTGACCTATTACGACGTGCCCGCGGAGTACGGCGTTCGCGATTATCGCTACACCGTGGTGAACGACCGCACCGTTCTGGTCGATCCGCGGACCCGTCGTGTGGTTCAGATCGTCGAGTAAATCGCCGTCGCTCACGAATAAAAAAGGCCGCCAAAAGGCGGCCTTTTCATTTTTCGGGACTAACGATTAGCCCGCCGCGGCGACGGCGCGTTGCGCCATCACCTTAATCAGGTTGGCGCGATAGATGGCCGAGCCGTGGATGTCCGCCATCAGCCCGTCGGCTGAAATCTTCACGCTGTCGAGTGCGCCGGCAGACCAGTTCGCCTTCAACGCCGCTTCGATGGCCGGGACGCGCATCACGCCGTTCTGCGACGCGCCTGTAGCGGCGACGCGGACGTCCCCCGACTTCAACTTGGCGACGAACACGCCGGTCAGTGCGAAGCGCGAGGCCGGGTGGCGCATCTTCGCATAGGCCGCCTTTGCCGGAATCGGGAACGAGACTTCGGTGATGATCTCGCCGTCTTCCAGCGCGGTGGTGAACAGGCCCTGGAAGAAATCATCGGCCTTGATACTGCGCTTGTTGGTTTTCACTGTGGCGTCGAGCGCGACCACGGCTGCGGGATAATCCGCCGCCGGATCGTTGTTGGCGATCGAGCCGCCGATGGTCCCTCTATACCGAACTGCGGGATCGCCGAGTACCGAGGTCAGATGGACGATAGCGGGGATGGCCTTCTTCGCATCCGCGCTGGTGAGAATGTCGTAGTAGGTCGTCGCCGCCTTGATGACCAGCGCATCCGCCGTCGCGGACACGCCGACCAGTGCGGGAATCCGTGCGAGGTCGATCACGTCGGACGGCTGTGCGAGGCGTTGCTTCATGACCGGCAGCAGGGTGTGGCCGCCGGCGAGATACTTCGAGTCCGAGCCCTTCTTGAAGAGCGCGACGGCGTCATCGACGCTGGAAGGACGGTGATAGGTTGTCTCGTACATGATGCTTCTCCCCGTCCTTACTCTGCGGCCTGTTGTTGGTGGATGGCGTGCCACACCCGGTCGGGGGAGGCCGGCATTTCAAGCTTGTTGTTGCCGATCGCATCGGTGATCGCGTTGATCACCGCCGGCGTTGAGCCGATGGCGCCGGCTTCGCCGCATCCCTTGATGCCGAGCGGATTGCTCGGGCAAAGCGTCATGGTGTGCGACACCTTGAACGACGGCAGATCGTCAGCGCGGGGCATGGCGTAATCCATGAACGACGCGGTCAGGAGCTGACCGCTCTTGTCATAGACCGCCCCTTCGAGCAGCGCCTGTCCAATGCCTTGCGCGATACCGCCGTGAACCTGACCTTCGACGATCATCGGGTTGATCAGGCGTCCAAAGTCATCGGCCGCAACAAAGTTGACGATATCGGTCTTGCCGGTGCCGGGATCGACATCGACCTCGCAGACATAAGCGCCTGCCGGGAAGGTGAAGTTGGTCGGATCGTAGAACGCGGTTTCCTTCAGGCCGGGCTCCATGCCGTCCGGCAGATTGTGCGCGGTGTAGGCGGCGAGAGCGACCATCGGCAGCGCAATCGCCTTGTCGGTGCCGGTGACCTTGAACTCGCCATTCTCGATGACGATATCGTTTTCCGAGGCTTCAAGCTGATGCGCGACGATCTTCTTCGCCTTGGCTTCGACCTTCTCCATCGCCTTGACGATGGCGGACATGCCGACGGCGCCGGAGCGGGAGCCATAAGTGCCCATGCCGAACTGCACCTTGTCCGTGTCGCCGTGAATGATCGACACCTGACCGATCGGAATGCCGAGACGGTCAGCGACGACCTGGGCAAACGTCGTCTCATGGCCCTGACCATGGCTGTGTGAGCCGGTCAGGATTTCGATGGTGCCGACGGGGTTGACCCGCACCTCGCAGGATTCCCACAGGCCGACGCCCGCGCCGAGGCTGCCGACCGCTTTCGACGGCGCGATGCCGCAGGCTTCGATGTAGCAGGAGAAGCCGATGCCGCGCAGCTTGCCTTCTTTCTTCGCCTTCTCCTTGCGGGAGGGGAAGCCGGCGTAGTCGATGGCTTTCAGAGCCGCGTCGAGCGAGGCGTTAAAGTCTCCGGCGTCATAGGCCATGATCACCGGCGTCTGATGCGGGAAGCTCGTGATGAAGTTCTTGCGGCGCAGCTCGGCCGGATCGACCTTGAGCTGCCGTGCCGCGGTTTCCATCATCCGCTCCATCACGAAAGAGGCCTCGGGACGGCCCGCGCCGCGATAGGCATCGACTGGCGTCGTGTTGGTATAGACGCTGACCACCTCGGCATAGATGTTCGGGATGTTGTACTGGCCCGACAGCAGCGTGGCGTAGAGATAGGTCGGCACCGACGACGAGAACAGCGACATGTAGGCACCGAGATTGGCGTGGGTTTTTACCCGGAGACCAATAATCTTGTTGTCCTTGTCGAACGCCATCTCCGCCTTGGTGAGATGATCGCGGCCGTGGGCGTCGGTCAGGAACGCCTCGGTGCGGTCGGATGTCCATTTCACCGGCCGGCCGGTGCGCTTGGAGGCCCACAGCGCCACCATTTCTTCAGGATAGATGAAGATCTTTGAGCCGAAGCCGCCGCCGACATCCGGCGCGATCACGCGCAGCTTGTTTTCGGCAGCGACGTTATAGAAGGCCGACAGCACGAGACGTGCGACGTGGGGGTTTTGTGATGTTGTGTAAAGAGTGAAGTGCTCTTCGGCGGAATCGTACTCCGCAACCGCTGCGCGCGGCTCCATTGCATTCGGCACCAGACGGTTGTTGGTGATGTCCATCGACACGATATTGGCGGCCTTTTTGAAGGCGTCGCCGGTCGCGGCTTCGTCGCCGATGCTCCAGTCATAGATGACATTGCCGGGTGCTTCGGGATGCAACTGCGGAGCGCCGGACGCGATGGCCGAACGAATGTCCGCGGCCGCCGGCAATTCTTCGTAAGTCACTTCGACGGCTTCCGCCGCATCGCGCGCCTGATTGCGGGTTTCTGCGACGACGACAGCTACCGCGTTTCCGACAAAGCGCACGATTTCCGGCGCCATGGCCGGCCACGCGCCCATTTTCATCGGCGAGCCGTCTTTGGAGTGAATCATCCAGCCGCAGATCAGGTTGCCGATCTTGTCATCGACCAGTTGCTGGCCTGTCAGCACATCGACCACGCCCGGCATTTTCATGGCGGCTGTGACGTCGATGCTTTTGATTTTTGCGTGGGCGTGCGGGCTACGGACGAACGACGCATAGGTCATGCCATGGAGGCGGACGTCGTCGGTATATTTGCCCTTGCCGGTGATGAAACGCTTGTCTTCCTTGCGCACAACGCGAGCGCCAATACCTTCAACACTCATAATCTCGACCTTTCCATAAGGGCTGCCTTGATCGCGCGAGCGGCGCGGGCAGTTGCACATCTGATTATTGAGTCGTCGCGGATCATTCCGCGGCGGCAGAAACCTTCATGCGCCCGGCGGCGTCGAGCACCGATTTGACGATGTTGTGGTATCCGGTGCAGCGGCAGATGTTGCCTTCCAGCTCGTGACGAACGGTTTCTTCGTCGA
>JAZKDK010000089.1:0-2300 GCA_040387615.1 Pseudomonadota bacterium
GCTGCCAGCAAGATGCTGCGAGAACCAGGACAAGGAGCGATGATGACACGGACACGGCTGATGCAGGCGCACCTTCGGCGGCTGACGATTTTCACCTGCTTGCTCGTATCCGTATCGGCCAGCGCACAGACATGGCCATCGAAGCTGATCAAGGCCACCATCCCGTTCGGCGCCGGCAGCGCCACGGACGTCGTCCCGCGCATGTTCTTCGACCGCCTCTCCCACGAACTGGGTCAGCCGATCGTCGTCGAAAATCGCGCAGGTGCCGGAGGCACCGTCGGAACCGCGTCTGTGGTCCGTTCGGACCCGGATGGGTATTCCATCCTCGCCCATTCCTCCGCGATCACCATCGCCCCGGCGATCTTCACCGAACTCACCTACGACGCCACCAAAGACCTGTCGTCGGCGCTGATGATCGGCTCCAGCGCGAACGTCATGATCACCTCGCCGTCGAAGCCATGGAAAACCGTGCAGGAATTCCTGACAGCCGCGAAAGCGAAGGACGCCACCATCACCTTCGGCTCGGTCGGGATCGGCAGCGCCGTCCACATCAGCGCCGAAAAATTCCGTCTCGCCGCCGGGATCGACGCGACCCACGTGCCCTATCGTGGCGGCGCGGAAGTTATCACCGACATCATCGGCGGCCGTATCGATTTCTATTTCTGCCCGCTCGCAACCGCGCTGCCGCTGATCCAGAGCGGACAGGTCCGGGCGCTGGTCGTCTCGACGCCGCAGCGTGTCGCGGACCTGCCCGACGTTCCCTCGCCGACCGACATCGGCCTGAAAGGCGCGGACAGCGCGATCTGGTTCGGGGTGTTTGTGCCGTCGAAGACGCCGAAGGAGGTCGTCGAAAAGCTGTACGCAACCGGCACGAAAGTGCTGGCGAATCCCGACATGCAGCGCGACCTCAAAAAGCTCGGCGTCGAACCGTGGCCGATGAAGCCTGCCGAGATGGACGCGCTTGTCGCAAGTCAGACGATCGCGAGCGCTGAGGTCATCAAGGCGGCGGGGATCAAGTAGCATCGCCGGCCAAAGTGTTTCGATAACAATGGACAATGCAGAATGATTGCGGTGAAAGCGCGGATCGCCGACCCGGTGGCGTTCGCGCCGTTCGGCGAGTTGGTCGCTAGCCCCGGCGGTCTGACGAATGTCGACTGCTCGGGTGTCCTCGACAACCAGCGCGACGCCGCGAAAACCACGCTCTACACCACCAACGTCGATCCCGTCGCGCTGCCGGTGACACTCGAAAAAATGGAGCGTCATCGTTTCTCGTCGCAGACCTTCCTGCCGCTGGAGGCCAGCCGTTACCTCGTTTGCGTCGCGCCGCACGGCAAGGACGGGCGGCCAGATCCCGCGTTGCTGCAAGCTTTCATCGTGCCCGCCGGCGTCGGCATCACCTATCGCGCCAATGTATGGCACCATCCGATGATGGCGCTGGATCGCAAGGCAAGCTTCGCAGTCGTGATGTGGCGCGACGGCAGCGCGAACGACGAAGAATTCGTCGATCTCGCGCAGCCGCTGCAGGTCGACGTGTAACGGGCCTGTCGCCGTCATCCCGCCGTTCCACGCTTTCGGCTTCCGCGACGGCGCCGCAGAATTTCCTGATGCAGTTCCTCGATCGCACAGGACTGTTCGAATGAGGACAATGGAATCCGCGGCATGGTCGTGATGCAATCGCGCGACAGGCTTGAGCAGCGCCGCGCGCGGCGGCACGCACCGAGCCGACAGGTGCGATAGCCGCGCACATGATCCGACATCTCGCGCTGCATGATACTTACACAGAAGTCGTAATCGCGCTGGGCCTGTTCGGCTTTGATCTCGGCAATTGGGCGCGCGCGGCGTGGATCGTCGGGATCGAACATCGTGATCATGCAAACATCTCCGCCAAAAATGTGGGTGAAGGATTTGGGCATGCGGCTGTGGTCCCCGCGCGCACGCGTGGGCGGCCTCACCGAAACTAGCCCCAAATGAGGGGGCGGAACGCCGAAAGGCGCACGGGGTGGAGTGGCGCGCAGCGGAAAATCCGCAACGCGCATCGCCTTTCGGCGCTCCGCCGCAGCGATTTGTGTCCCCGGGATCGTGCTTCCGGGACAGGACGAGCGCGACACGCGCCCCGATCCGGCAGGCTTTCGCCCGCCTTCATCCTGTCCGCGTCCAGCTCATTGCGAGCAGAGCCACGTAGTTGGCCCGGACGATGACCCGAGGCCTCCCGGACGCGAGGGAGAACGTCTCTCCCGCGCGCGCAGGCGCCGCATCCCGCCCCGCGCATCGAAGCGTCCTAGGACACGCCCCTCAAGTGA
>JAZKDK010000090.1:0-16373 GCA_040387615.1 Pseudomonadota bacterium
AGGACATCATCGCCATTCTCGGCATGGACGAACTGTCGGAAGAGGACAAGATCGCCGTGGCGCGCGCCCGCAAGATCGAGCGCTTCCTGTCGCAGCCGTTCTTCGTCGCTGAAATTTTCACCGGCTCGCCGGGCAAGTTCGTCGACCTCGCCGACACCATCAAGGGTTTCAAGGGCCTCTGCGAAGGCAAGTACGATCATCTGCCGGAAGCGGCGTTCTACATGGTCGGCACCATCGAAGAAGCCATTGAGAAGGGCAAGAAGCTCGCAGCAGAAGCGGCGTAATCGCGATGGCCACCTTTCACTTCGATCTCGTTTCTCCGGAAAAGATCGCCTTCTCGGGTGAAGTCGAGCAGGTCGATATCCCGGGCGCCGAAGGTGACTTCGGCGTGATGGCTGGCCATGCGCCGCTGGTGGCGAGCATTCGCCCCGGCATCATGACCGTCACTGTCGGCGGCAAGCACGAGAAGATCATCGTGCTTGGCGGCCTTGCGGAAATTTCGGACAAGGGTCTCACGGTTCTGGCCGATACCGCGACGTCGGTGGCCGAACTCGACGCGGCTGCTTTCGCTGACAAGATCGCTCAGATGGAAGAGGATCTGAAGGAGAAGGAAGGCTCGATCCTCGATCAGGCGATCGAGCGGCTCGATCACTTCAAGACCATCCAGCGCCAGATCGTCAACTCAACCGCGATGCACTGAACGCCGCCACATCGAAAATGAAAAAAAGCCCTGCAGTGCAGGGCTTTTTGCATTCCGGGGTTGCATTATTTTCCGGCGAATTTCGTGAATTCCTCGACCACGCGCTCATAGACCGGACGTTTGAACGGCACGATCAATTCGGGAAGGTTCTTCATCGGCTCCCAGCGCCAGTCGATGAACTCCGGCTTGTGACCGGCCGGCGAAGCGACGTTGATCTCGCTGTCCTTGCCGGTGAATCGAAGCGCGTACCATTTCTGCTTCTGTCCGCGAAACCGGCCCTTCCAGGCGCGACCGGCGACTGTGCGGGGAATGTCGTAGGTGAGCCATTCCGGCACTTCGCCGAGTTTCTCAACCGAGCGGGCGTTGGTCTCTTCATAGAGCTCGCGTTTGGCAGCGGCCCACGTGTCTTCGCCGCTATCCACGCCACCCTGCGGCATTTGCCAGACGTGGGTTTGATCGACATGTTCCGGGCCGCTGGCGCGGCGGCCGATGAACACGAGCCCGTTCGGATTGATCAGCATGATCCCGACGCAGGTCCGGTAGGGCAGATCGTCGTAACGCGCCATCCTGCTAAAGCCTTTGATCCCGATCCGTCCAAGCGCGCCAGCCGCACTCAATTCGTTCATTCGCGCGACGGTGCTGGAAACCGGGTTCCAACTCAACCGCCACGCCTAGCTAGATTTTGGTTTCAGCATCGCCGTTGTCAACGGCACCAGCGTGATGCCGCGGGCCTCGAGTTGCTTCGCCCAGGTTCCGATCCGCTCGATCGAAATCGGCAACGCGGATGCGATGCCGACGGCCGATCCGCGCTCCTTCGCCAGTGTTTCCAGCCGTGTTAGCGCGCGGTCGATCTCGGCCGGTGTCGGCACGGTGTCGATGTTGATATCGGCTTTTGCGAACGGCATCGCCTGTCCTTCCGCGATCACGCCCGCGACGCTGCGCGGCGCACTGCCATCGTCGAGCCAGGCGAGGCCGCGCCGGGCCGCCTCCTTGACGAGCGGCTGCATCGCCGCGTCGGTTGCGACGAAACGCGACCCCATGAAATTGGCGATCCCGACATAGCCCTGAAACCGGCTCATGTGCCACGCCAGGCGATCGGCGTTCTGCTCGGCGGACAGCGTGGTGAGCAGCGTCTGCGGGCCGGGATCGTTGTCCGGGTAATCGAACGGCTCCATCGGAACCTGCAGCAGCACCTCGTGCTTCTGCGCGCGGGCGCGTTCGACCAGTTTGCCGGGGTCTGAACCGTAAGGCGTGAACGCGAGCGTCACGGCGCCCGGGAGCTTGATGATGGCGTCAGCGGTCTTCGCCGCGCCGACACCGAGGCCAGACACGACGATGGCGATGATGGGCTTGCCGGCCATGCTGGCGCGTTCGGCGTCGCTGCCCGCTGCATAGACGCGGAACGACTTCAATCCATCAGCGGTGACGGGAATCATGCCGTAGCGTGAGGGCTCCAGCAGCTTGGAATTGATCCCGGCCATAATCGCGGTCTGTGTATCGGTCTTCGCCGGCGCGTCAGCCCCTCCGCCGACAATCACATCCTGTCGTGCGCCGCTGGAGCCGTCGATGATGGTCACAGTCTGCTGGCCTGCGGCGGGCTCCTTGGCGGCGGCAGAGGCCTCCTTGGGCGTCGGCGCCGCGCCGGCCGGTTTCGCGGCCACTGCGCCGGGCAGCGCGGCGGGATCGTAAGACACCCGTGCCAGTGGCTCGCCGCCCATCGGGTTCTGATTGAAGATTGCGAAACCGAGAAAGGTCGTCAGGAATAGCCCGAACAGCCCCGCGATGGCCTGCGGCGCGCTGAAAGGAAGCCTGTATCGCCGCTTGCGCGGCCGATCTTGTCCGAGCGGAGCGCTCAGATCGTCGGTTGTCACTGTGTTCAACCCCCGCGAATCAATCCGCGAATCTTACCACGGCCCCGACAGGGCCGGACGTCAAGGCTTGGGTTCCACGGGGCCATCGACCGCCGCTCGGGCAAAGATGCAGCGTCGACGAAAAAGGGCGGCCCGAGGGCCGCCCTGATCCGATCGAGAATTGTCCGCTTTGTTAGTTCGCGGCCTTGTTCGAGGCCTTGTCGGTGGGAGCCGGAGCCGACGTGGTCTGCTTGATGCCATGCAGGAGATCGGCGGCCATCTTGAGCGCCTTGTCGTCCTTGGCATCCGGCGGCACGTAGGACTGCGATCCGGTCTCTTCCTGGCCCTCGGCCTTGAGGTGACCGCGCAGCGAGGCTTCGCCCTTGGTGTCGGTCTTCGACTTGAGCTCGTCAGGGACATCCTGCACGACCTCGATATCCGGAATGATGCCCTTGGCCTGAATCGACTTGCCCGACGGCGTGAAGTAACGCGCGGTGGTCAGCCGCAGCGCACCGTTGCCGGAGCCGAGCGGAATAATGGTCTGCACCGATCCCTTGCCGAACGAGCGGGTGCCGAGCAGCGTCGCGCGCTTATGGTCCTGCAATGCGCCGGCGACGATTTCCGACGCCGATGCCGAGCCGCCGTTGATTAGCACGATCACCGGCTTGCCCTTGGCGAGGTCGCCCGCCTTGGCGGTGCGGCGCTGGGTTTCCTCAGCATTGCGGCCACGGGTCGAAACGATTTCACCACGATCCAGGAATGCGTCGGAGACCGAGACGGCCTCTTCAAGCAGGCCGCCCGGATTGTTGCGCATGTCGAGAATGTAGCCCTTGATCTTGTCCGGACCGATCTGCGTGGTCAGGTTCGCCATCTCGCGCTTCAGGCCTTCGGTGGTCTGCTCGTTGAAGGTGGTGATGCGGATGTAGGCGATATCGTCGCTTTCGACGCGCGCGCGTACCGAACGGACGCGGATGTTGTCGCGCACCAGCGTGACTTCAATCGGCTTGTCCTGGCCCTTGCGAATGATCTTGAGCTTGATCTTGGTGTTGACCGGGCCGCGCATTTTCTCGACGGCCTGATTCAGGGTCAGGCCCTGCACCGCTTCATCGTCGAGATTCGAAATGATGTCGTTGGCCATGATGCCGGCCTTGGAGGCCGGCGTCTCGTCGATGGGCGACACGACCTTGATGAGGCCGTCCTCCATCGTGACCTCGATGCCGAGGCCGCCGAATTCGCCGCGCGTCTGCACCTGCATGTCGCGGAAGCTCTTCGCATCCATGTAGCTGGAATGCGGATCGAGACCGGTGAGCATGCCGCTGATCGCGGTCTCGACGAGTTTGCTGTCGTCCGGCTTCTCGACGTAGTCGCTGCGAACGCGTTCGAACACATCGCCGAACAGGTTGAGCTGACGGTAGGTGTCGGACGACGCAGCGCGCGCCGTCGATCCCACCAACGCCGAGCGGGGCTGGGTGAGGAAGAGAGTGGCCGCCGCGCCTGCTGCGACGCTGAGGAGAACCAGGGAAGTCTTGCGCATCATCCGCGAACCTTTTGGCCTTCACTTGCGGCCCACCATGGACCAGAATCGATTGGAGTGCCGTCCTTACGGAACTCGATATAGAGCACAGGCTGGCTAGACGTTGCCGCCAGAATTGACGCGACCTGAGACGTGGTCCCCATGGTCGCGACCGGTTCTCCTGTCAGAACAAACTGCCCGATCGTGACCGAAATACGTTCCATCCCGGCGATCAGGACATGATACCCGCCGCCCGCATTGAGGATCAAGAGTTGTCCGTAGCTCCGGAACGGGCCTGAGTAAACAACCCAGCCATCACACGGTGTTGTGACCTGCGCCCCGGGCCGGGTGGCGACGGAAATGCCCTTTTCCTGGCCTCCGGTGCCGTCGGAACCGCCAAAACTGCGGATCCGGGTGCCGTTAACCGGGATTGGCAAAAGGCCCTTGGCGGAACCGAAGGCGATCGCCGGGCTCAATCGGGCCGGATCCTTCAGTGCGCCGAGATTGGGCTTGCCGTTCAGCGAGACGGGGGTGCCTTTCAGTTCGGCCGCCGCGGCAGCTTTGGCGGCCGCCTTCACGTCCTGTTCCATTTTGGCGATCAGATCCTGAAGATTTTCGGTCTGCTTGGACAACGCAATCGCGCGCTGTCGCTCCGCTTCCATGTCCTTCTCGGTGTCCGTCTGTTTTTTCTGCCGTTCCTGCACCAGAGCAGCAAGCCGCGCACGATCGTCGTTGAGCTTGTCACGGTCGACCGCCAGCCGGTCGCGCTCTTCCGCGATAGTCTTGCGCAGGCTGACCAGTTCGCCGAGATCGCTGGCGAGCTTGGCGGCGCGGGTCCGCATCTCCGGAACGACGGCACCGAGCAGCATTGCGGTGCGCAGCGATTGCAACGCGTCTTCGGGCCTCACGAACAGCGCAGGCGGCGCGCGGCGTCCAGCACGCTGCAAGGCGGCGAGCACCTCGGAAATTTCATCGCGGCGCGATTCGAGTGCGGCGCGAATCTGAAGCTCGCGCGCATCGAGCGGGCGCAGGCGGCCTTCGGTGTCGGCCATCTTGCCTTCAACATCGCGCACCTGACCGGCGATACCGATCAGTTGCTGATTGAGTTTGGTGCGGTCCTGGCCGATGGCCGCGATATCGGCTTTCAGTTTCTGCTCGAGCTCGGCGGCTTTTTTCTGTTGCTCGCGGGCGGCGTCGAGTTCCTGCGTGCGCTGTTTGATCGCGTCAGAATCCGGCGCGGCGGCCTGCTTGACGGCGGTCTGCGCGCGGGCCGGCGCAATCCCGCCCGCGACATGAAACGCCGAGATCACCAGAGACAACGGCAGCACTGTGCCGCGCGCCAGTCTGCGTACGGTCAGCGGAGTGGTGTTGCCTGTCGCGTCGGTCACGGGCAGTTCGATCTTTCGCGATCCTGGGGTGAGCATGATCTCGGGATCATGTCTTACGCGCGATGGTACGGGTGGCCGGATAAAATCGTCGCGGCCCGGTAAATCTGTTCCAGCAGCATGACGCGCACCATCTGATGCGGCCAGGTCGCTTTGCCAAACGCAACGCTGATTTTCACCTTGCGCCGCAATTCTGGCGAAAGTCCGTCCGCCCCGCCGATTAAAAAAACAGCGGTTGGAACCGATTCGTCACGCCAGCGGCCAAGATGCCGCGCGAATGCAGCGCTGTCGATGGTTTCGCCGCGCTCGTCGAGGGCAATGATGGACGATCTGTCAGGAATCAGCGCCGAGATCGCGGCGGCTTCTTCGGCCATCCGCGCGGCCACATCGCGCGCGCGGCTTTCGGGAATCTCGTGAATCTCAAGGCCGCGAAAGCCGAGCTTGCGGCCGATGTCGTCGAACCGCTCGCGGTAGCGGTCAGCAAGCTCCCGTTCCGGACCTTGCTTCAGGCGGCCGATGGCGATGACAACGATGCGCATGGCGCGCAAACTAACATGCGCGCAAGCACATGAATACGCACCGGCTCACCGCGTCTCAGCGCGCCTTTGCCGCCGGCTTGTCCGAGGTCCACATCTTTTCGAGATTGTAGAACTCGCGGACTTCCGGCCTGAACACATGAACGATCACATCGCCGGAATCGATCAGCACCCAGTCGCAGTTGGGCAATCCTTCAACGTGAGGGGCTGCGATTCCGCTTTCCTTAAGACCCTTCGCGACGTTCTCCGCGATCGCGCCGACGTGGCGGTTGGCCCGCCCGGAGGTCACGATCATGTAGTCGGAGATGGAGGATTTGCCGCGGAGGTCGATGGTGACCGTTTCTTCCGCCTTCATATCGTCAAGGCGGGAGAGGATCAGGTTCAGCGTTTCGTCGGCATCAGGTCGCGCCTTGAGGGCGGGAACAGGATCGACGGAGACAGGCATCGCTTTGGCACGAGGCTTTGACGCAGGGGCCTTGGACGAAGCAGCCTTGGACAATACAGATGTGGTCAGGGACCATTCCTTTCACTGTATCGCGAGCGCCGAATCCCGACGCCCACGTTCATCATACGCATGTGGGGTTAACCGTTTCAATCTTCCAGATGGCGCCGCGATGATTTGGGGCGCGCTGTTGCCGGAAAACGTCATCATGGATTGACGTCCTTCCAGCTTCCGTCCGGGTTCCGCAACCGTGTCGAGGACAGGCTCGATTTGAGGCCCGTCAGAAACGTCCAGGCCGGCGCCCGGCGGCTCGCAAGCGTTCCGGCAGCCTGTTCGTCGATGCGATAGGGCATCAGCGTCTGCGCGGCGATGGACGACAAGGCGCGAAAGCTGTCTGGCGGCCGATCGACCACGGCGATCGGCACCATGCTGGCGATACGCTGCCAGCTTTCCCAACGGTTGAATTGCGCGAGGTTGTCGGCGCCCATGATCCAGACAAAGCGAACGCCGGAACAGCGGCGCCGCAAATACGAAACCGTGTCCGCAGTGTAGCGGGTGCCAATGACGGTTTCGAGACAACTGACCTCGATGCGCGGATGATGCGCGACCTTCTCGGCGGCGATCATACGTTCGCGCAGGGCGTGCAGCGAGCCGTTGTTCTTGAGCGGATTGCCGGGCGACACCAGCCACCAGATGCGGTCGAGCCGTAATCGCTTCAGCGCAAACAAACTGATGGCGCGATGGGCCTCATGCGGCGGGTTGAACGATCCGCCGAGCAAACCGATCCGCATGCCGTCGGCATGGGTGGGGATGGCGCGAGGCAGATGAACGAGGTCGCTCACGGCCGCGTTTGGCCGGTGCCGTGAACGCGATATTTGAAGCTCGTCAACTGTTCGGCGCCTACCGGCCCGCGGGCGTGGAATTTGCCGGTGGCGATTCCGATTTCCGCGCCGAAGCCGAACTCTCCGCCGTCAGCGAATTGCGTCGAGGCGTTGTGCAACACGATGGCGGAATCGACTTCGTTGAGAAACTTCTCCGCGACCGCTGCGTCTTCGGTGACGATGGCGTCGGTATGATGCGAACCGTAGCGCGCTATATGCGCGAGCGCATCGTCCACGCCGTTGACCAGCTTTGCGGAGATGATGGCATCTTCGTATTCAGTGGCCCAGTCCTCGTCCGTGACGGGCTTTACGCGCGGATCGGCGCGCTTGATGTCGTCGCCGCCGCGCACTTCGCAACCGGCATCGAGCAGCATCGTCACCAGCGGCTTGAGTTGCGTCTCTGCAACGGCCTTGTCGATCAAAAGCGTTTCGGCCGCGCCGCAGACTCCGGGCCGCCGCATCTTGGCGTTCAGAACAATCGTCTTTGCCATATCGAGCGAGGCGGCCTTGTCGACGTAAACATGATTGACGCCTTCGAGATGCGCGAACACCGGCACGCGTGCCTCAAGCTGAACGCGGGCGACAAGGTTCTTGCCGCCGCGCGGCACGATGACATCGATCGCGCCGTTCAATCCGCCGAGCATCAGGCCGACCGCCGCGCGATCGCGGGTCGGCACCAGCGCAATCGATTCTTCGGGCAGTCCTGCCTTGCCCAAGCCCTCAACGAGGCATTGATGAATCGCGCGGCACGAGCGGAAACTGTCCGAGCCGCCGCGCAGAATCACGGCGTTACCGGACTTGAGGCACAGCGCGCCGGCATCGGCGGCAACGTTGGGGCGGCTTTCGAAGATCACGCCAACGACGCCGAGCGGCACACGCACGCGCTCGATGGTCATGCCGTTGGGCCGCGTCCAGCTTTCGGTGACGATGCCGACGGGATCCTTGATCGCGCGGACCACATCGATGCCGTCGGCCATCGCATTGATGCGGGCCTCGGTGAGGGCGAGCCGATCGACGAAGGCGCTGCTCGACCCGTTGGCTTTTGCCTCAACGACGTCCTCGGCATTGGCGGCCAGAATTTTTTTTGCGCTAGCGCGGATCGAGGCTGCCATAGCGGACAGCGCCGCGTCCTTCTGTTCGCTCGAGGCAAGCGCGAGCACGCGCGCGGCACGGCGCGCACCGGCGCCGAGGTCGGTCATCAGCGCGGTCAGGTCGGGTGTGCCGTCGAGAGCTTTAAGCGGAGCGGACATATCGGTCTATGTGGGGTCGGATGCTTGTAAGGCCATGCCCTAGCACAGAAATCCGGGCCCGGCGAGACGCCGGGAACATGGCTGCCCGGCGGGATAGGCCAATGGCCGACGGGGTCGACCGCTAGGCCATTGGCCGTGCTCGGGCTTTGCCAGGGTACGGCTATTTGGCGCTGTCGGTGCCGCGCGGGCCGCCGACCACGAGGTCGTCGCGATGGATCATTTCCGCGCGCCCGCTGATACCCAGGATTTGCGCCGCATCCGAGGACGAGCGGCCCTTGATCTGCTCGGCATGGTCCGCGTCATAGGCGACAAGGCCGCGGCCGATCTCATGGGTATCCGGTCCGCGCACCACCACGGCGTCGCCGCGTGCGAACTGGCCATCCACGCGGATCACGCCGGCCGGCAGCAGACTCTTGCCGGCGCGGAGCGCCGCGACGGCACCCGCATCGATGGTGAGCGTGCCCTTCGGCTCAAGCGATCCGGCGATCCAGCGCTTGCGCGCAGTGACGGGATTGGCCGGTGTCAGAAACCAAGTGCACGGTCCGCCATCGGCGATGGCCTGCAGCGGATGCTCGATCTTGCCGGATGCGATCAGCATGTGCGTGCCGGCGCTGGTTGCGATCTTCGCGGCTTCGATCTTGGTGCGCATGCCGCCGCGCGACAGCTCGGATTCGGCGGCGCCCGCCATCGCCTCGATATCGGCGGTCACGGATTCGACGATGGGAATGAGCTTCGCGTTTGGATTTGCCGATGGCGGCGCGGTGTAGAGCCCGTCGATATCCGACAGCAGAATGAGCAGATCGGCGCTGGTCATGGTGGCGACGCGCGCGGCGAGGCGATCATTGTCGCCGTAACGGATTTCGTTGGTGGCGACAGTATCGTTCTCGTTGATCACCGGCACTGCGCGCCATTCAAGAAGCTTGGTGATGGTCGAACGTGCGTTGAGATAACGCCGCCGCTCTTCGGTATCCTGCAGCGTGACCAGAATTTGTCCGGCACCAATGCCGTGATGGCCGAGCACACCGGACCAGATGCGCGCCAGTTCGATCTGGCCGACGGCCGCGGCGGCCTGGCTTTCCTCAAGCTTGAGCAGGCCGCTTGGTAATTTCAGGCGGCTTCGTCCCAGCGCGATCGAGCCGGACGAGACGACAAGCACATCCTTGCCCGCATGATGCAGTTTCGCGATATCGGCTGCCAGTGCGGCGAGCCATGTGGCGCGGACTTCACCCGCGGCGGCGTCGATCAGAAGCGATGATCCGACCTTGACGACGATGCGGCGGAAATTCTTGAGCTTGGGGTTCGACATCGGAAATCAGTATGTGTGGTAGGCATAAGTTGAAATTGCGAGCAGGGTGTTAGCGGCCGAGCGGGGTCCAGCCCGACGGCTCCGGCTCTGCATCCGGCGCGGTTTCGTTCGCTCTTTTGGCCTTGGTCGATACCGGCGCTTCGCCGATCACAGCCAGCAAAGCGCGCAGCGCTTCCGGCACGCCCTCACGCGACACGCCAGAGATCAGGAGCGGGGTCTTTTTCGCCGCGCGCTTCAGCCGCGCCTTCTGATCCTTGAGATGCTCGGGCGAGACAGCGTCGATCTTGTTGAGCGCGACGATCTCGATCTTGTCGGCGAGATTGCCGTCATAGGCTTCCAGCTCGCCGCGCACGGTCTTGTAGGCCTTACCGGCATGCTCGCTCGTCGCGTCCACCAGATGCAGCAGAACCCGGCAACGCTCGACGTGTCCCAGAAACCTGTCGCCGAGGCCCGCGCCTTCATGCGCGCCCTCGATCAGTCCGGGAATGTCGGCCAGCACGAATTCGCGCCCGTCGATGCCGACGACGCCGAGCTGCGGATGCAGGGTCGTGAAAGGATAGTCCGCGATCTTCGGCTTGGCCGCGCTGACCACCGAGAGGAACGTGGACTTGCCGGCGTTCGGCAATCCGACCAGACCGGCGTCGGCGATCAGTTTCAGCCGCAGCCAGATCCAGCGCTCCTCGCCCGGCAATCCGGGGTTGGCATTGCGCGGCGCGCGATTGGTCGAAGTCTTGAAATGGGCGTTGCCGAAACCGCCATTGCCACCCGTCGCCAACACGAATTTCTCGCCGACCTCGGTGAAGTCGTGGATCAGGGTCTCGCGGTCTTCGTCGAAAATCTGCGTGCCGAGCGGCACCTTCATCACGATGTTCTTGCCGTTGGCGCCATGGCGATCCGACCCCATGCCGTTCACGCCCTTCGGGGCCTTGAAGTGCTGCTGGTAGCGATAGTCGATCAGCGTGTTGAGGCCGTCGGCGACCTCGACAATGACGTCGCCGCCGCGGCCGCCATTGCCGCCCGACGGGCCGCCGAACTCAATGAACTTCTCGCGGCGAAATGCCACGCAGCCGTTGCCGCCGTCGCCGGAGCGGATATAGACCTTGGCTTCGTCGAGAAATTTCATCGGTTTTCCGCTGCGTCGCGACCGGCAAAAGCCCGGCTTTTCGGGCCCGATCGCGCTTGTATGTATGCGCCAATGTATGCGCCATGGGTGCCTGAGCGGCAACCCATTCATGCATGATATGGCGATAAAGGCTGCATTTGTAACGGTTGCCGAACCGCCATTCGCCTTCTAAACGACCTCATCGGTTCGTTTTTTTGACGAATTAACGCTATTCGGCGACGCCCCATGACCATGCTTGCGAAAATCTCCGCCGACGCCGGAAACCGCTCGGCTGCGCTTGCCGGCATCGCTCTGATGCTGCTGGCGGTCTGGATGTTTTCGTTTGGCGATGCGCTGGGCAAATTCATCGTCGCGACCTACTCCGTCGGGCAACTGCTGCTGCTGCGCGCGGTGGCGAGCCTCGTGCTTTTGTCGCCGGCGATCTGGCGGCATCGCGCCGAGTTCCGGAACATCCAGAGACCCGGGCTGCAGGCGGTCCGGGTGGCACTGTCGACACTGGAGGTCGCGGCGTTCTTCGCGGCGTCGGTCTATCTGCCCCTTGCCGACGTCATCACCTATTACCTCGCGGCTCCGATTTTCGTCACCGCGGCGTCGGCGATCTTCCTCGGCGAGAAGGTCGGCTGGCGGCGCTGGAGCGCCATCGTCGTGGGCTTCATTGGCGTCATAATTGCGCTAAGGCCATCGACACAGGCGTTCAGTTGGCCCGCGATGATCGCGCTGGCCGGCAGCGCATCGTTCGCTGCGCTCATGATCATCACACGTTCGCTGCGCGGCACGCCGGACATTGTGCTGACGGCGGCGCAGTTTTCAGGAACGCTTCTGTTCGGCCTGATCGTGGCGCCGTTCGGCTGGATTACACCGAGCCTGCCGGACTTCAGCCTTTTCGCGGTGGCAGGTTGCATTTCCATCGCCGCCGCGCTCGCCGTCAATCGATCGCTCAAGCTCGCTCCCGCGAGCGTGGTCGTTCCGTATCAGTATACGATGATCATCTGGGCGGTGATCTTCGGCTACGCCGTGTTCGGCGATGTGCCGTCGGTGGCGATGCTTGTGGGCGCGGCAGTCATCATCGTCGCCGGACTTTACATTTTCCTGCGCGAACGTGATCTGGTGCATGACGAGCCGGTGGTGGTGCCCCCGCCGGGCTAATGCGCATGACCAGTCCTTTCAAGCCCTTGAGCAGTATAACGCCGCGTTCTTCCACGCTGGCGGGCATTCTGTTCATGCTGGCGGCCATCACGATCTTCTCGCTGGTCAATGTCTTCAGCAAGATGATGGTCGCAGCCTACCCGCCGGCGCAGCTTTTCTTCATCCGTGGCTTTGCTGCGATCGCGACCCTGCTGCCGTTTCTCGCGCGCGATCATTTTGCGGCTGTCCGCAATGTGCCGCGGCCCGGGTTGCAGGTGCTGCGGATGGCATTGTCAGTCGCTGACGGCATGCTGTTCTTTACGGCGATCAAGTACATTCCGCTGGCGGATGCGACGACATGCTATCTCGCAGCGCCGATCTTCGTTACTGCCTTCTCCGCGATTTTCCTGCGCGAACATGTTGGCTGGCGGCGCTGGACGGCGGTTGTCATCGGCTTCATCGGAGTCTTGATCGCGCTGCGCCCGACCGGTGCGACGATGTCCTGGCCGGCGCTGATCGCACTGGCCGGATGCCTGTGCCAGTCGGTCTTCATGATCGTGACGCGCTATGTGCGCGGGACGTCGAACATCTTTCTGGCGATGACCCAGGTGGTCGGATCGTTTTTGTTCGGTGGCCTGGTGTCGGCGTTTCTGTTCGTGCCGCCGACGTGGTTTCTCGTGGTCCTGCTGCTGATCAGCGGCGTCGTCAACGTCGTGGCGGTGCTGTGCCTCAACCGCTCGCTGATCCTTGCGCCCGCAAGCGTGGTCGCGCCGTTCCAGTACACCATGATCGTGTGGGCCATCGTGCTTGGATTTCTGGTGTTCGGCGATGTGCCATCGCCGAACACGATGATCGGGGCGGCAATCGTCGCCAGCGCCGGAATCTACATTTTCCTGCGCGAACGGACGGTGATGCACCGCGAGCCTGAGCCCAACCCACCGACGGTGGTATAGAGCCGGTTTTCGGACCAGATCACGCTCCGATAGAGATCAACGCCGCGTCGAGTTGCTCCAGCTTCTCAGCGACGCCCACACGCTGCGCTCCAGCTTGAAGCGATCGACCGGTGTTGATGATCCAAGCGCCAGGAAGCGATGCAGTTCGACGCCGGTCCACTGGAAGCCGCACTTCTCCAGCACATGACGCGACGCCGGGTTCAATACCCGCGCTCCGGCCAGCAGTTCGTCGATGGCGAATTCCTCGAACGCATAATCGATGACGGCGCGCGCGGCCTCAGTCGCGTAGCCCTTGCCCCAGTGATCGACACCGAAGCAGTAGCCGAGTTCCGGCGCGTTTTCGTTTTCCCAGCTCACGCCGACAAGCCCGATCGCGGCACGCTCGTGCTCGACCAGAAATACGGTGTCGATGGTGGCGGCGATGGTGGTCACGAAGCTGATCGCATCGTCGGCCGTGTAGGGATGCGGGACGCGGCGTAAATTAATCGACACGCGCTTGTCGCCGACGACACGCGCAATGGCTTTTACGTCCGCGAGCGTCGGCTGACGCAAAACCAGCCGATCGGTCTCGAGGACGACGGCTCTTGATTCCCGCAGCGTGGGCGTTGGCTTTTCGAGCAGCATGGTAAGGCTCCTTGGTGTGCTCGTCCCCAAAACGAGCGCAAAACAAAAGGGGAGGCCGGTTTCCCGTCTCCCCTTCGAGCCTTCCAGTGCTCTGCCGGTTCAACGAGACCCGGCAGACGCGATGTGTCTACCGTTTATTCAGCCGCAACCGCCATCGGAATAACCGAGATGAAGGTGCGGCCGTTGGCTTTGGCGCGGAATTCGACTTTGCCTTCGACCTTGGCGAACAGGGTATGATCCGTGCCCATGCCGACGTTAAGGCCGGGGTGCCAGGTGGTGCCGCGCTGACGTGCAATGATATTGCCCGGAATCACATGCTCGCCGCCGAACGCCTTGATGCCAAGGCGCTTGCCTGCCGAGTCGCGTCCGTTGCGCGATGAACCGCCTGCTTTTTTGTGAGCCATGGCTCCGTCTCCAAAATTCGCTTTAAGCTATAGACCGATTCCTTGACGGAATCATTTCACTTTTCGTCGCTCTTTGCCTTCGGCGCGGCTTTCTTGGCCGCGGTCTTTGGCTTGGCGGCGGCTGTTGACGCTGCCTTTTTGGCCGGAGCCTTCTTGGCGACTTTGGCCGGAGCCTCGTCACCGTCCACCGGAGCGGCCTCGATCTTCTTTTCGCGCTTCGGACGCGGACCCAGGGTCGGGGCCTTGCCGTCGGTCAGAATCTCGGTGACGCGGATCACCGTGATTTCATCGCGATAGCCGCGCTTGCGCTTCGAATTCTTGCGGCGGCGCTTCTTGAAGGAAATCACCTTCGGGCCGCGCTTGTGGTCCAGCACTTCAGCGGCCACGGACGCACCCGAAACGAACGGGAATCCGAGAACCGGCGTGTCGCCGCCAACCACCATTACTTCGCCAAGCTGCACGATCGTTCCGACATCGCCGGCGATCTTGCCAATCTCGAGCACATCATCCGGAACGACGCGGAACTGCCGGCCGCCGGTTTTGATGACTGCGAACATCGTTTTTATCCTTCGTGTTCGATTCCGACGCTCGGATAAATCCGGCCCGGCTTCTTGTTCAGTCGCTATGGGTTCACCGCGATCATCAATTGATCATCGCGAAATCTCTGCGCTGTCGGGGCTGCTCTCGTATTGGAGCGGTCCGGCCGATCGCACAAAAACAAACGGCGCGAGAAATTCCCGCGCCGGGTGAGGGGTCTTACTCCGGGCAAACGCCATGAGTCAAGAAAAAGTGCCCCAAAAACCGGCCAGAAATAAGGGATTTCGAGCCTTTCGGGCCTCTCCGGCCACCCGCGGCAAGCTGCCTCCGAAACCATCCAGTTCCCTCGCCGTTATCCCCCGACAAGGGGCACATTGGAATGGCTGAAGACACACTAACGACCGCCGGAATCGGCAATCATGGGGCGGCACGTCTCCCGTCCCTCGATATCGACAGCTACAACATCGAACTCAAGGACGAGGACGGTTTTCTGGGTGACCGCGCCAGCAAGGGCGCGTTTCAGGACATTCTCGATAAGTGGCGGAAACCATTGAAGAAAAATGGCAAAGACCCGCTTGGTGCCAAATCAACCGAGGAGATCAGCAAGACGAAGCTGGACGAGATCCTGGTCGGCGAGGATGTCGAAGCCGCGGCACTGATCCATAGCGCCATCGAGGAATTCGCGCAGGAACTGGCTTACGTCACGGGCCGCTTCCTCAAGACCAAGGCCTGGGACAAGACCGAGGCGATCATCGTCGGCGGCGGCTTCCGGCAGAGCCGGATCGGCGAATTGGCGATTGCCAGGGCAGACATCATTCTCAAGGCGGATGGCGCAAAAGTCAGCCTGATCCCGATCCGGTTTCATCCGGATGAGGCGGCGCTGATCGGCTGCGCACATCTGGCGCCGTCATGGATTTTTGAGGGCCACGATAGTCTTCTCGCCGTCGATATCGGCGGCACCAACATTCGCTGCGGCGTGGTCGAAACCCGCCAGAAGAAGGTGCCGGATCTGTCAAAGGCCTCGGTCTGGAAGTCCGAACTCTGGCGTCATGCCGACGATGAGCCGACCCGCGAAGGCGCGGTGAAGAAGCTGGCCGGATTGCTGAAAGGCCTGTTGAAAGAGGCTGAAGATAAAGGCCTCAAGCTTGCACCGTTCATCGGTGTTTCCTGTCCCGGCGCGATCGATGCGGACGGGTCCATTGAAAAGGGCGCGCAAAACCTGCCGGGAAACTGGGAAAGCAGCAAATTCAACCTGCCCGCCAGTCTGATCGAATTGATCCCGAGTATCCGCGATCACGACACAGCGGTGCTGATGCACAATGACGGCGTGGTGCAGGGCTTAAGCGAAATTCCCTTCATGCAGGACTACAAGCGCTGGGGAATCCTCACCATCGGTACCGGGCTCGGCAATGCGCGCTTCACCATGCGCAGTCCGAAAGAGAAGAAGAAGGGGTGAGGCGAGCGGATACGCCGTGGCGGTATATGCATCGTCTTGGTGCAAGGTGGCGTGGATTTCGGGCTTCTGCGGCTCAAGTTCGCTGGTCCGATCTGTTCATTCTAAATGGCACGAAATGGCCGCCGGTGCCTTGTCTGGACCGGCGTCCTCGCATAGAACTCGCCCGCGACCCGGCGGGAAACCGCCGTTTTGGTACCTGGAGAGGTGGCAGAGTGGTCGAATGCACCGCACTCGAAATGCGGCATAGGTGCAAGCCTATCGGGGGTTCGAATCCCTCCCTCTCCGCCA
>JAZKDK010000091.1:0-1437 GCA_040387615.1 Pseudomonadota bacterium
GACCGGAAATTCAACAATGGTGCCCATATCGATCTCTCCTGGCCGCCCTGCTTTTCCCCAAGGATTGGCTCAAGGATCGGCGGCACCCGGTCATTAAGAGTGAGCATGGTTAATGGCTTGTTAACAGGCGCCGGATAACGTCAGGCCGAGACTTAACCTCGCGTATCCGGCATGACGACACCCCCGATGTTTCACGGCTTCGATGGCCTGATGACTCTGTCCCGGCGCGAGGGCGTAGATATTCGCCCGACGCTGCTCCGTGTGCTGACGGATCTCTATGTCCAGACCGCCGACCATACCCGCGACGAGGAACGGCAGTTTGCCGAACTGGCGTCGCGCCTGATCGACGAGGTAGACGATGCCACACGCGCCGCCGTGCGGGCCCGGCTTGCCATCTACCCGAATACCCCGCACGAAATTGCCTGGAAACTGCAGTTGAGCCCCCATAAGGCAGAGGCCAGCGCGGCTGTTCCGCGACACGATCGGTCACGGCGTGAAGAAACTTTCCAACTCGATCCGGCAGCGGATCTGGAGATCGTGTCAGAGCCCGAAGTCTCGGTTGCTCCTGCGATGATGCCCGCGCCGACCATGTCGATGCAGCCCGACGATGCGGCGCAGCTGATCGAGATGTTTCTGGCCGCCGATCGTACACAGCGCGCCCAGATGCTCCATGGCCTGACCGACACGCCGCTAAAACCATCGACACCGGTCGATCCGCGACGCGCGACGCACGCAATTGCAGCCCTTGAGCAGACCGCCCTGGCGGCGGATACCGCCGGCTTTGCCGCCGAACTCGCCGATGCGCTGATCCTGACATCCAAGGTTGCGGTCCAGATCGTCAACGAACCGGGCGGCGAACCGCTGGCCTGCGCGCTCAAGGCGCTCGGTATGCCGGGTGAATCGTACCAGCGCGTGCTGTTGTTTCTGAATCCGTCGCTCGGCGCATCGGTCATGGACGTCTACCGGCTGGCGCGCCTCTACGAGGTGATCGAATTGCGAACTGCGCTGATCATGCTTGCGGCGTGGCGCGGCGCGGCACTGGCCGCCACGCGGGCAAAATATCGCCCCGCGCTTTACGACGACGAGCGCCAGCGCGCACGTTCAGCGCCGGCGCAATCGCGTCCCGCCGTTCAGCCGGGCACGCACGTCACCACGCGCGAAACATCGCGCGGGTAATGGTCAGTTCTTTGCCAGATCGAGGAAGTGCCGCCCTTCCCTGTCCTCGATCTCGACAATCCAGACATCGGGATCGAAACTGATTTCCTTGGCGAGGCGCGCTTCGATGGCGGCTTCGTCCACGGCTTGCGGCGGCGACTGCGTGAAGACACGTTCGACAGGCCGGCTGTCATCGTAGGCGGTTTGCGGCGCCGGGACGAACAGCAGCGCCGGGACGAACAGCAGCGCCGTGCCGTCCATCAGAGCGATCTTCACGAACAC
>JAZKDK010000091.1:1537-11425 GCA_040387615.1 Pseudomonadota bacterium
GCGCCGGGACGAACAGCAGCGCCGTGCCGTCCATCAGAGCGATCTTCACGAACACCGCACCCGCTTCCTCCGCGCCACGACGCCTGACAGCGCCGAACATGCCGGCGCTCTGGCATCGCCGCAGATAACCCGCGACCCAGATGGATGATTTCAGGCGAGACATGAGGCAGAACCGATCAGACGGATGGAAAACAGGGAGTTGCTACCATAGTCGGAGCCGACGATGTTAGCCGCCTATCTCACCATGATGGGTGACGCCGCTTAGTCGATCGGGCGCCCCGTCAGAACCGTCAGGTCCCGGATCAGGCGGTCAGACAACTGGCCCGTGACCGGCATCTTGCGATCCCGCTCGAACTTCTGAATCGCCGCCTGCGTATCCGTTCCGATCACGCCGGTCGGCTTGAGCTGACCGTAGCCATACTCGGTCAGCGCACGCTGGACCGCGGCAATGCGCCGGGTCGAAACGATCAGATCGCCGACCGGATCGCTCTTTGCCGCATGAATCGGCGCGGGAGGCCGTGGCGCGGCAGGTGCTGCGACCGGCTTCGCAGGCGCAAGCGTTGCCGATTCCAGTGGCTTGTCGACAACGCGAGCCTCGGCTTCAGGCGGCCGGACTCGCGGCAACGGCGCGGGTGTAGGTGCAATGGCCGACAGCGACGACACGGCGGCCGTGCTGAACATCGGCGACGGATGACGGCCTGCCTGCAGGAACATCGCATTGGTGACGATGGCGATAACAGCCGCGAGCGCCGCGGTTGCCGCCAGTGTGTCCTTCGGGCTGTGCAGCAGAACACGCAGGATCAGACCACGCTCCGGCTCGGCCTCAACCGCGACTGCGGCCGCACGTCGGCGGCGGCGGGGTTTCTCGTCATCGTCTGCGATCTGTCTAGGCACGTTTCTTCACCTGATAGTCTTGAGGTTCGGCGCGTTGCGGCGCGAGGGTGGCAATATTACTGGGTTTTTCGGCCGGCGGCGTAAACACCATCGGCAATGCAACGGTCACGGTCGTGCCCACGTCGATCTGGCTTTGCACCGTCATCTCGCCGCCGTGCATCGCGACAAGGCTCTTGACGATGGAGAGCCCGAGTCCGGTACCTTCATGGCGGCGCTGATACGTCTTTCCAGCCTGGAAGAACGGGTCGCCGATCCGCTTCAGGTCCTCGGTGCCGATACCGACGCCGCTGTCGATCACGCGAACTAGCAGGCGCGCGCCCTCCACGCCCGCGGTGACGGTGACCGTGCCGCCGCGTTCCGAGAACTTGATCGCATTGGACAGCAAATTCAGAATCATCTGCTTGAAGGCGCGCGGATCGCCGGTGATCTGCGGCAAGTCCGCCGGCGCGCGCGTGACAATATCGATACCGTTCTCGCGCGCTTTCAGAACCATCAGGTTGCAGCATCCGATCAGGGATTCGCGCGGGGCAAACAGTTCGGGAAGAATCTCGAAGTTGCCGCTTTCCATCTTCGACATATCGAGAATGCCGTTAACGACCGACAACAGATGCAAGCCGGACTCGTTGATCAGCTGCGCATATTCCTGCCGGCGCGCCGCATCGATCATCATTTCTTTCTCGCGAACGATCATTTCCGAGAACCCGATAATGGCGTTCAGCGGTGTCCGCAGTTCGTGGCTCATCGTCGCGAGGAAGCGCGACTTGGATGCACCCGCGCGCTCTGCTTCCATATGCGCCAACTCCAGCGCCTGTTCCTGAAGCTTGCGCTCGGTGACGTCGCGCATCACGGCAACAACGTCAACATCCGGACCGGCGAGCGACCGCGATGTCGCATCGATTGGCCGGCACCGCATTTCGATCCAGACGAAGTCGGCAGCCGGTGCACGATCATGATCGGAGTCACGTGGAGAATCGCGTTTTACCCGGAATTCGACGCTACGCTCGTCACCGCTGCGCGCAGCCTCCGAGAGAGCGGTCAGGTACGCCGGGCGATCTGCGACATGAACACGGTCGAACAACCCGTGCTCTAGCAGCAGCGCTGCCGGCGTTCCAAGCAAAGCCTCTGCAGCAGGCGAAATGAACCGGATCGCGCCGTTACGGCTGTGCCGGGAAATCACGTCGCTGATATTGTGCGCGAGAAGACGATACCGCTCCTCTTCGACCATCAGCAGCTTTCTGCTCATTTGCGCCAGCGATTCGGCGCTGAATGCCAGCGCCGACGCATAGATCGTCGCCGTTGCGATGCCGAGCGCCTCGAACAGCGAGCTGTATGAAGCTGGAACCCGCGACACCGGCAAAGCTCCGAAGGCGTCGATCATGACAAGCCCCAGCGCGCAGCCGAGCGCCAGCGCAACTGCGATAACGACGGCACGCCGCGAGGCCGACAGGGCCGCATCGAGCGGAACCGCCACGAGCCAGATCGCCGCGAACGACGAAATTCCTCCCGTATTGATGCACACCGCCATGACCACCGCAGCCAGCGCAGTCGACGACAGGATGTGCGCGCGCTCATAGTGGCCTGTGCGCGAGAGATAGTATGAGACGAGGATGGGTGCGATCAGCCATGCAAACACCATGACCTCGACTTCTTGCGGCGCTCCGCGAACAGCGAGATAAAGCGGGAGCGAAGCAAGTGCGGCAAGGCCACCAAGCAGCCGCGGGCCGATGAAGGCGCGGTGGCGGGCTTTCGTCATCAAGTCCCGCCGCGCTGTTGGATGCAACAGCGAGTCCAGATGGTCGCGTATGATGCCGGACAATCTCACGTTGTTCTCACCGCTCGGCCGGCCGTCGTGTCGACTGCCGGAACGCCCCCGTTTTTCGTTTGGCCGATGGTGTCAGAGTGAACTTAAGCGAACGCTAAGGCGCGCGGCCGATTGCGTATTACGTCGCCCGGATGGGCCTTTTCGTACGAAATCGGCGATTTCATTCGGCCGGAATGGTGAACGCAAAGTTTCCATCCCGCAGCGTTATGGTTTCGAAATCGTGCATGGCGAATGAACTGCTCAAAGGCACTTCTGCTTCATTCAAAACGAAGTTGCTTCTTATCAATCGAAAATTTACGCCAAATCAAACCATTCAAATTTTACACAGCACGCGAACCCGGGATTTATCCGCGTCTGATACGACGGATGATGATTGCGAGATCAATCGCAACGGGGCGGAGCGCTTCAGCGTGATGAAGCAACTCCGTGAAGCGATCGACGGGGTGTGTGATGTTCTTCCTTCTTCGCATGGCGTTCTGGCTGGGGCTGGTGCTCGTGCTGCTGCCGACCGACAAGTCGTCAGATGCTGACAAGGGTCAGCAGATCGGCGCATCGGAGGCTATTTCAGCCGCCACCGCAGCGGTCTCCGACATGAGCCAGTTCTGCAACCGGCAGCCGGCGGCGTGCACTGTGGGCGGACAGGCTGCGACCGTGATCGGCGAACGCGCCCAGTCCGGCGCCAAGAAAGTTTATCAGTTCATCACGGACAAGGCCGAGAAGAACGAGAAGAACGAGAAGAAAGCGCCTGAGCCCACCGATAAGGCCAACAAGAAGGCTCCGGATCATACCGGCTCGATTGGCGCGCCCGATGATCGCGACCCTGACGAATCCCAGACCGTCGCGGTTGTGCACCAGACATTGACGCAGGACGATCTCGCCATCGACTGGCTGCCACCGGCCGCTGGAACGGCAGCTGGGCAATAAAAGTCATCCAAACGCGCGATATTTCGGGCCGAAAAGGCCGGAACTTATGGCTTTCGACGCTCCGCGATCTCATATAAGGCTCGTGCCAGTATCCTTGGCACAAGACATTTGACACGAGTTTGCGGGCGGCCATGACCACTATCGACGAGATCAGGGACAACTTCGAACTGCTTGATGAGTGGGACGACCGTTACCGCTATGTCATCGAGCTTGGCCGCACGCTGACCCCGATGTCCGACGCCGAGCATTCTGCCGAAAACAAGGTTCAGGGCTGCGCCAGCCAGGTCTGGCTGTCGCGCAGCATCGACCGGAACGGCGACGAACCCGTGCTGAATTTCAAGGGCGACAGCGACGCGCATATCGTGCGCGGGCTCATTGCAATCCTGCTGACCATCCAGTCCGGAAAAACGCCGCAGGACATTCTGAAGACCGATCCGATCACCATTTTCGACGAATTCGGATTCCGCGAGCATCTGACTCCGCAACGCTCCAACGGCCTGCGCGCCATGGTGGAGCGCATCAAGAACGACGCTCGCGAAACGCTGGCGTCTGCCTCCTGAATCTTACGGTTTGAAGATCGCGTCGTCGGCCAGCCATGTCCTGATGGCCGCGCCGGTGCGGCTTGCATCGCTGCGCAATCCGTAATGGCGCGCCAGCCGGTCGAGCGCCAGTTGCAGCACGACTTTCGCCGAGCGTGACGGCCAGCCACGCTCACGCTCCACATCCTCCAGGCCACGCAGGAAGCAGCAGACATCGAGCAGCAGCCCTGAAAATTCCGGGCCGCAAGCTTCCAACGCCAATCGCACGCGCTGACGCGACGCGACGATCAGATCCGTCATCTCAAAGCCACCGCCGGCTCCGCGCGTTCGCCCGATGCCGGTCCAGCTCGACGTCACACGCGGCGTCAGGTGTCCGCGCGTGAAGTCCGCGCGCAGGCGTTCACCGGCGATAAATTGATCCGGCCCGATCATGGCGCGGCCATCGCGACCCTTGCGGCGCGCCAGCCATCCCAGCGGGCTTTCGCTGTCGTTGACGAGCACCTGCGTCATGCCGGTTTCCGTCATGAGATCGCGCACCGACAGGTCGAGATGTTGCGCGCGGAATGCGCCGACCTCATCGCCGGAAACCTGTTTCGTTTGTTGGCGAATCTTGCCTGAGCCTGACGAGCGGCCTTGCTGTCGCTTCATCGGTCGTCTCCACCGGTCGCCACGCGGCGGCAGATCAGTTCGAGCGTCGCGACACGGCAGTCGAACCAGATGTCGTCGCGCCCGTCTTCCACCACGCGGCATGCATGCGCGACCGTCGTGCGGTCGCGCCCGAAGGCCCGTCCAACGGCCTCAAAGCTCAGTCCAAAGCCGACATGGGCGAGATACATCGCGACCTGCCGCGCGAACGCCATGCGCTGCGAGCCGCGCAGACCGGTTTCAAGTGTGGCTGCGTCAAGGCCAAAGTCGAACGCAACGCAGGCGGCGACCAGATGGCAGACGTCGCCCGGATGCCGTTCATGGGGGTTGGTGGATTGCGGCGGGGAAGCGGAAGCAAGCGATTGGACTTCAAGCATCGTGACCTCACTAGGAATTTATACCTATATCCTAGTGGCGATGTAAACCGCGGGGACAGCGATCCCCGAAAAAAATCGAGGTGATACCCGCTTGACTCCGGGATCACCCCAATGTGGAATTATTCCTAAGCCAAGACAAGCCTATCATCGTCCATGCCTGTTATTGGTCAGGCTAGCCCGTTATTTCCGGCGCCGGCGCTGCTGGCCGAGACCCATCTTCTTGGCGAGTTGCGAACGGGCCACGGCATAGTTCGGAGCCACCATCGGATAGTCCGCCGGCAGGCCCCATTTCTCGCGGTATTGCTCCGGGCTCATGTTGTACTGCGAGCGCAGGTGCCGTTTCAGCGACTTGAAGCGCTTCCCGTCCTCCAGACACACGAGGTAATCCGAAGTCATCGACTTCTTGATGGAGACCGCGGGCTTGGCCGGCTCGGCCGCAGCCTCGGTGCCGCCGGTTGAGACCCGCACGAGCGCGGCGTGGATTTGACTGATCAGGGCCGGGATTTCGGCCGCCGTCGTCGCATTGTTGCTGACATAGGCCGAAACGATCGACGCGGTCAGCTCGACGAATCCCTTGGGGGCGGTTTCGCTCATGGTGATGTCTTTCAGACGCGATCGGATGTGCAGTCAAAAACGAGCCAGCTCAAGCAAACAGATGCCCGTCGGCCGCGTCTATACTTGGCAAGTATGGAAGAACTATTGCCAGTCTGACAAGAAGAACTGAATACTGCGGCGCTTTATTTGAAGCCGCAGCGGTTCGCCTCGTACCGAAAGCTGCCGTGCATTATCCGCGTATGTTAAGCCGCCTTGAAAGGAATACCCTCCATGAGCACAGCGAGTGATGCCCGTTTCTGGGACCGGAGTTCACGGAAGTACGCCGTCAGTGCGATTGCGGATCAGGCCGGTTATGAGCGCACGCTGGACCGGACCCGCGCCCTGCTGGGACCCAACGACCGGGTGCTGGAATTGGGCTGCGGCACAGGAACAACGGCGCTTCGGCTCGCGGACCATGTTCAAAGCTATCTTGCGACGGATATTTCCGCTGAAATGATCGCGATTGCCAATGAGAAACACGCCGCCGGCCCCGTCCCGGCCCTTGTCTTCCGCACCGCGACCGCAGAGGCGCTTACACCCGATGCGGCACAGTTCAACGCGGTTCTGGGATTCAACTATCTTCATCTGGTCCGCGACCTGCCTGGCACGCTGCGCCGCATCCACGCCGCGCTGGCAGCGGAGGGTTTGTTTATCTCCAAGACACCCTGCGTCGGGGATATGAACCCACTCATCAAGTTTGCGCTGCCTGCGATGCGCGCGATCGGCAAAGCACCCTATGCAGGAGTCTTTCGGGCGGCGGACCTGAGGCAGCATATATGTGCCGCAGGCTTCGACATTCTTGCCACTGAAAACCACGCAACGAAGGGCAACGAGGCCCGTCCCTACATCGTGGCGCGCAAGATATGACATGAGCGAGCGGAGCTGTAACGACGCTTCGCAGCCGTTAGGGCACGGCAGACATCAAGCGCCGCGCTGATCCGCGCCTAGTTGCGCTGATCCAGATGCGCGCGCAACTCGTCGATCGAGGCAAATCGCACCATGCCCTCGGGCATCTGCGCCTCGATTGAGCCATCCGAATACAGCGAATACGCCATCGAATCGACCACACCTGATTTCACGATCGTCACTGACGACGCATCGGCGCGCCTTGGAAGCTGAAATCGCTCACGGACGGGTTCAGGCGTCTCCTGCGCGTCATCGGCGGCTGGTTGCGATGCAGTCTGCCCGTTTTGCAGCGGGGACTTTGGAAACAAGGGTGACTCCTGCCGCGGTCTGCCGGACTGCGGCCACGCGGTGTCGAATCGGCTAGGTGCATTCGTCTCGGCATCACCGCGCTGGGTATCCTCCCCGGAGGATTGATGCGGACCTTCATCCGACGACGCATCGCGCGGCGACAGTTCGCGGCTCTTATCGCGCCGGGACGATGAAAACATGATGTTGCGACGCTGGCGCGGCGCGGGTTCGGCAGGCGGATCGAACGCTTCGTCCTTGGACGGTGCAAAATTGCGGTTGCGGGTGATCGGATGTTCGTCCCAGGCAGCCGGTTCTGACGGCGCGCGGTCGGGATCGTGGGTATCGTCGGCAGTAAGATCGTCCCGATCCCGGGTCACGTCGGGCGGCTGGTCGCGGGTGAACAATGTATCTTCGTGGGCAGGCCTTTCTTCACGGGTAGGCCTTTCTTCACGGGTAGGCCTTGGGGGCACCGAACGGGGTGCCGCCGGCGGTTCCGGCAGGGTTCGCGCCGGACGAATTACGGGGGCCTCAGCCGCAGGTTCACGGGGCAGCATGACTGGCGCAGGCAGACCGGCTTCCAGACGGCGCGCGAGGTTCCTGAACTCCCGGCCGACGAAATACAGTCCGATCAGGACCAACCCGGTGCAGGACACCACGGCCCCTGCCAGGATCATCGTGTTGCCGAAGCTGAATTCCTTGATCGGAATCCCGAAAACGACCGTCAGAAGGCCGATGCACAGAACGACCGTTCCGCCGATCAATAGCGCAATCATTACAAGCTCCAGACCCGCGCCAGCGGACTCAACCTATAGAGTTCCATAATAGTTTCATCGCAGGCGTATTACCAATCGGTAATTGAGCAAGCCTGAACGAAATGCCCGCCGGTCAGGCGCCGTTCAGGTTCAGGGGCCTAATCTGCCCAGCAAGCATTTGGAGCGTGGTTGTAATTTTACCCTGACTGCAATGTTGCATTGCAATTTTGGAAAATGCGCCACAATTGGCAATTACCTAAACACCGAACTGAGATACAAAGTTCCCGGGAAGCCTGCCCGGAAGATATGCAGGCGCGGGAACGCTGGATCCAGTAGCTGAGATGTCATCCATCACAACATCGGCACTCGACACGCCTGCCGGGCGCTCGATCGAACAGACGTGCGACGATCTTGCGCTCGCCGTGCTGGCCGTTGTTGCAGTGGTCGCAGGCCTGACCTTCAAGGACTATGGTCTTGGCTGGGACGATTACACTCACGCGGAATATGCCGACCTGCTTCTGAAGATGTTCGGCAGCGGTTTCACCGACACCAGCGCCCTGTCCTTCGCCAATCTCTACATGTACGGCGGCGGCTTCGACATGGCGGCAGCACTGCTGCACAAGATCGTTCCGCTTGAACTGTTCGAGACGCGGCGGCTGCTGGGCGCCATCGTCGGCGTCATCGGCCTCGGTGTCACATGGCGGCTCGCGCGGCGCGTCGGCGGACCAGTGGCGGGTCTCGCGACCATAGCCCTGCTCGCACTGTGTCCGACATTCTACGGGCACATGTTCATGAACCCGAAGGATGCGCCGTTCGCGGTGTCGATGGTGATCCTGATGCTCGGGCTGGTACGGCTCGCACAGGAATATCCGGCGCCCACACCGCACACGATCCTGATTATTGGTCTCGGCGCTGGCCTGTCGATCGGTTGCCGCATCCTGGGTGGATTGGCGCTGATCTATGCTGTGATCGGCTTCCTGCCGATATGGGTTTCCGACGTCCGCATGCATGGCGCGCGTGAAGCCGCGCGTCGGCTTGGCCACGTCGCTTATGTTCTGCTGCCCGGCGTACTGCTGGGCTACCTGATTATGGGCCTGATCTGGCCGTGGGCGATCATCAATCCGGCCAATCCGTTTCACGCGCTGACATATTTCTCCCATTTCTTCGAGAAGCCATGGAAGGAATTGTTCAACGGTGCGATCGTCTCGGTGCCGGACATGCCATGGTCTTATCTGCCCACGCTGTTCGCGTTGCAGCTTCCGGAAGTGATGCTCGGCCTGCTCGGCGCCGGTGTCGCCGGCACGTTCGTCGCGTTGCTGCGGTCAAACGTTGATACCAGACGCAAGAGCATCCTGCTGATGCTGACGCTGGCCGCAACGCTTCCGCTCATCATTGCGATGGTAAAGCGCCCTGCTCTCTACAACGGCATCCGCCATTTCATCTTCGTCATCCCGCCGATGGCCGTTCTTGCCGGTGTCGCCTTTGCCGCCATCGTGGGCTGGCTGAAGCAGCACAGCCGCCCCGCGCAGGCCGTGTTTGCCATGATGTTTCTGCTGGGATTGATGCTGCCGCTCAACGAAATGATCCGGCTGCATCCCTATCAATACACCCACTTCAATCACATCGCCGGAACGGTGCGCGGCGCCGACGACCGCTACATGCTCGATTACTGGGGGCTCGCCCTCAAGCAGGCATCCGAAGGACTGCGGCAGGAAATCGAGGAGCGTCAGGAACCCGCGCCGAGAAACCGCAAGTGGCGTGTTGCGGTTTGCGGTCCGCAGCGCCCTGCGCAGGTCGCGCTTGGCCCGGATTTCACAATCGGCTGGGACAGTCATGCGGCCGATTTCGCCATGACGCTGGGCGAATTCTACTGCAAGGGCCTGAACGCGCCCGTGGTCGTCGAGATCAAGCGTGATGACGTGGTGTTCGCGCGGGTTTACGACATCCGCGGCAAGAGCATCGCCAGCCTGCTCGCCATACCCGCGCCCTGACCTGCCACATAGCGCCCCTGCGAGGACCGCATGTTGCGATAGCGGTATCGCAGCGCTAGGCTCTAGTGGAGTGGATTTGACATTCGCTACCCAATGGGCAGCGAGTCCGTAAAGCGAATGTCAAATCCAAAACTCCACTAGAAACTTATATTTGCT